>PMSQ01000134.1 GCA_003168355.1 Acidobacteriaceae bacterium
ACTTTGTGATCGAGGCTGAAAATATATTTTCGAATGAACCCCTGAGGGGCCGCATGCGCGTGAGCGGTTGCCGAGGTTGCCATTTATTGTTTCTCCGCCTCCCGTGCCGCCAGCCACTTGTCGAAATCTTCCTGGCTGACCACGTGTACCATGCCGTGCATCTTGTAATGGCCTAAGCCGCAGAGTTCGGCGCACACGATCTCATACTCGCCGATCGTCGTCGGCTTGAAGTGCATGTGGATGTTCAGTCCAGGCACTGCATCCTGCTTGAAGCGCAGCGACGGCACAAAGAAGCTGTGAATCACATCCACCGCGCGCAGGCTCACGTCGACCTCGCGATCCACCGGCAAATACATCGTGCCCGTGACCACGTCATCTTTGGACGCCGGATCGGAAGTGTTGAGGCCCACCGCCGCCTCGCCCCCGGCCGAGGGATCCATCAGTTTTGGACTGGTAGCTCCGTATTTTCCGTCCGCCCCCGGATAGCGGAAGTACCAGGCAAACTGCATGCCCGTAACCTCAACCTGCACCGCGCCCGGCCCCGCCTGCTCAAAGCGCTGGCTCGCCCAAACGCTGCTCCCCATCAGATTCAAACCCACGAACAGAATCGTAGTCAGTACCGTCCAGATGATTTCAAGTTTTATATTGCCGTGCGAATAATCCACCGGTGGCGAGGATGGCTGCTCGCGGTATTTCCAAACGATGTAGCCCAGCGAGAGTTGTGCCGCCAGAAAAACAATTCCCATCAATACAAAAGTGAGTGCCAATTGATGATCAATAAACCCCGCGGCTTCGGCCGCCCCAACCGGCAGCCACCAGGTCTTGGCGACAAAAAAATAAGTGCTGGCTAAAGTGATCAGCCAGATCAGAGCCATTAAAGCGAGGCCCATTCCTTAGTCCTCCCGGACAAAAAAGGATTTTCCCACCGCAGTTGCCCAGCCCACAGCGTTAGCAACAGTCGGCGGGAGTGTAACACAGCCGCCCGAGGATAACGCAATCAAGTTTTCCCAAAAAACCATCTCGTCGCATTACCCTGTGTCTCTCGCAGCCTGCCCTGAGCGAAGCCGAAGGGCCCTCTGTGTTAAAGATTTTGCTTTTTTCCCCGATCCCCTCCCACCCGTCAAAACTATATCCGCAAAAACAAACTGATCTCGAACCACCGTCTCGCCCACCGAAACCGGCAGCACCGCACTAAGCATCGGCCCCGCATATACAAACGAATGAAATTCCCCTCGTTCGCCGCAGGCGTCCACCTGCTCCGGCAGAGCCGAAAGCAACGCCTCATCAAAATCGCGCCCCACGAAGCACCGGTCGAGCTTCTCCGTGTCGACGCAAGTCAACTTCGCTCGCGTGCCAGCCGCAATCATCTCCCGCGCCAAAGCCCGCGTCGGCAGCCCCCACACCGGAAAAATCGGCTCCAGCCCCGTGTCCTTCATCTGCTTCTCGCGGTAAGCCCGCACATCCTCCAGAAACAGGTCCCCAAACGCCACTCCTTCAATCCCTTCGGCAACCGCCTTGGCGCAAGTCTGCGCCATGAGCGATTCGTACTCTTCATTCGAGCACGGCCAAGGTAAGGGAACTGCCCAAAGCGGCAGTCCCGCGGCCGCAGCCTGCCACTCGACCAGCTCGCGTCGCACCGCATGCATGGCTACCCGATCCGCCACTTCGTTAAAAGTTGTCAGCAGCCCCACAACCTCGTACTCACCGCGCAGCCGCAGCACATGCAAGCTCCACGCGCTGTCCTTGCCGCTGCTCCACGACAGAAGAATCCGCTTCATTCGGCTAAGTGCCACCTGTCCGCGTCGCTGCTCTCATCACTTCGTCATCCCGAGCAACGCGAGGGATCTCGGTTTCTGCTGGCAGCACCGCACAAGCTCGCAAGGAGAGTCCTCGCAGTCTTTATTCCGTCCTCGGTTTCATTCGTGCAAATCCATGCCAACTCTACTTTTCGCTCCACTCCGGCACCCTCCCCGGAGTCCATGGTGCCCCCGCAGCCTCCATATCTTTCTCTAACTTAACCAAATCAACCTCAACCAGCGCACGAAGCTTCCCCAATTCCTCTGAGAACTCAGCAGCAGCAACCGTGTAATCGTCAATATGACTCTGCGTCGGCCTGGCCAGAGCAAAGCGTTCGCCTTCCATGATGGCTTGCACCCGATCATGAATCGATGACGGCACCGGTTCGTTTCGCTTCTGCATTTCCGTATCTCCCCGCACAGCGCGCAGAATTCCACGATTCCTCTGCTCGATCGCATCCGCCGCCGCGCTGAGTTGCTTTTCCGCCGCCGGCGTATCCCGCAGAGCTTCGCGAATCGCTTTCAGCCGTTCATCCACCTCATGCGCCGTGTGCAGCGCCCCCGAGACCGCCCGGTAAAGCCGCGCCACCTTGCCATGAAACTCCTCCCGCGCCGCCAGATCCCCCGCAATCATCGAACCCTGCCCATCTGTCACTACTTTGAAATTCTGCGCCGCAGCGAGTTCCGTCACCACCCCATCCACTTTCTGAAAACATCGCACCGAGTACGACCCCGGCAGCACCAGCGTTCCCTGCGCGGAGGCCGGCGGAAAATCCTCTTCATCGTCTTCATGCTCGCGTAGCGCCACCACCGGATACCTCAAATCCCACGCCGCCCGCTGAAACCCCGCCTCGATGCTGCCTTCCACCCGCCGGATCGGCGCACCCGATTCGTCATAGACCACAAAGTACACCTCGGGTTTTGCCTCTTCCGCTTCGGCCCGCAACTCGTCATTCGTCGGATACGGCAAAGTCTGGCTCTTCTTCCCCGCATCTTTTTCGGCTTCCTGACGTTTTTCCTTTTTCGTCTTCTGCTTCTCTTTCAAGTAAGCCGTGAACACCGCCCCAAACGGCGGATTGTCCGCCGTGAAAAACGACTCTCCCTGAAACCCTTTCTTCAGGCCACCCAGCGGATGCCGCTCGATATACAGCAGCGAATCCTTCACCGGAAACAACGACGCAGCCTGCTCCAAAGATTCCGCCTTGATCTGCCGCAGCGCAGTAACATCGTCCAGCACATAAAAGCCGCGTCCGAAAGTCGCCATCACCAGGTCGCCCTCTCGCGCCTGCATCACCATATCGCGCACCGCAATCGTAGGCAGCCCGCCCTTAAGCTGCACCCAGTGCTGTCCGCCATCGATCGTGAAGAACGCGCCAAACTCGGTCCCCGCAAACAACAGGTTGGCATTCACCGTATCTTCCGCAAAAGCCAACACCGGACCATTCTCCGGCAGATTCCCCGCAACCGAAGTCCAGGTCTTGCCCGCGTCCGTCGATCGCAACAGATAAGGCCTGAAGTCTTCGTTCTTGTGATTGTCAAACGCGGCGTAAACCGTGTTCGCATCGTGCTGCGAAGCCGCCAGCCGGCTCACATACGTCGTATCCGGTACCCCGGCAAACTTTTCGTACTTCGTCCAACTCTGCCCGCCATCGCCCGTAACCTGGATGAGCCCATCGTCGGTGCCCACATAAATCAGTCCTTCTTTTTTCGGCGACTCCGCCAGCGCCACAATATTTCCGTAGAACGACGTCGACGCATTCTTCGCCACCGCGTCCGGCTCCCACACCCTCCCCATCACCGGCAGTTTGTTGCGGTCAATCTGCCGCGTCAGGTCGCCGCTGATCGCCTTCCACGTGTCGCCCCGGTCATCGCTGCGAAACAGTCTATTGGCCGCAAAATAAAGCCGCGTGTGCGCGTGCGGACTGATGATTACCGGCGAGTCCCAATTCCACCGCAGCGGTGGCTCGCCCTTACCCTCCTGCGGCTGCAGCACCAGTTCCTGTCCCGTCGTCTTGTCATAACGTACCAGCACGCCGTACTGCGACTCCGAATAAATCGTGTTCGCGTCCACCGGATCCACCTGCGAGCGAAATCCATCTCCGCCCGTAGTCACGAACCAATCGGAATTCATAGTCCCGTTGATGTTGCGCGTCCGCTCCGGCCCGCACCACGAAAAATTATCCTGCGTCCCGCCGCACACGTTGTAGAAGGGAAGCGCGTTGTCCACGGCCACGTCGTAGAACTGCACCGTCGGCAGATTCGCCTTGAATTGCCAATTCTTGGCATCGTCGTAGGTTTCATACATCCCGCCATCCGACCCCAGCAGCCAATGCTTCGTGTTCTCTGGATCGATCCACAGCGCGTGATTGTCTCCGTGGTGATTGTTCTCCTCCACCTTGTGCAGCGTCTTACCGCCATCCAGCGATTCCCGCAGATTCACATTCATCACAAAAATGCGATCCACATTCTTCGGGTCGGCGATCACTCGCGAGTAATACATCGCCCCCACATCGAACTCATTCTGCCGCTCCCACGTCGCACCCCTGTCATTCGACCGGAAAACGCCGCCCTTGCCATCCGCCGCCTCAACCGTCGCATACACCACGTTCGGATCCGCCGGAGAAACCGCCAGCCCGATTCGTCCCAAATCAACCGCAGGCAGCCCGGACTTCAGCTTGTTCCAGCTGGCCCCAGCGTCAGTAGATTTATAAATCGCGCTCTCTGGCCCTCCATCGATCAAAGTGAACACATGCCGACGTCTCTGGTAAGCCGCCGCATAAACAATGTCCGGATTCGACGGATCAATCGCCACATCCACCACGCCAGTGTTTTCGCTGATCGTCAACACGGCCTTCCAATTCTTTCCGCCGTCGATGCTCTTGTAAAGCCCGCGATCTNNCACCACCCGCCCAATATGCTCCGACTTCTTCAATCCCAAGTTCTGCCAATTCTTCCCGCCATCATCCGATCGATAGATCCCATCCCCATAAGCCACGCTTCGCTGGCTATTGCTCTCGCCCGCCCCCACCCACACCACCGCCGGATCGTTCGGATCGAGCGTCACCCATCCGATGGAATACGATCCCTCCTTATCAAACACCGGAGTCCACGTCGTCCCATCATTCACCGTCTTCCACACTCCACCCGAAGCCACGCCCACGTAATACTCGAACTTGTTCTTAGGATTCACCGCGACCGCGATCACGCGCCCCGAAGCCACCGCTGGCCCAATCGACCGAAACTTCAACCCGGAAAAAGTGTCCGCCGTCATCCCACCCTTTTTCTCTTCCTTGGGCTCCTCCTTCTTCTGGTCTTTTTTCTTCTGATCCTTTTGATCCTTCTTCTGATCTTTCCCAGCCGCAGGCGCAGGCTGTGCCGTCTTGTCCGCATCCTTATCCTGACTCTGCGCGAATGCAGCAGGGCCCAGCAGAAGAAGAGCAAGTACAAAGCTCAGACAGACTGTTATGACGGAATGCCTTTGGGTGGCGCAGTCCATCGAAGGGCTTGCGAAGAACGACCGATTTGGGGTCGCGCAGCGCTTCAGCGCTGCGGTTAGAGCTCCATTAAAGCGGGCTTTAGCCCCCGAGGTACTCAGCAGAAAACTTTCGGCAGTCTCTCGATTCAATTTCACAAAGTGCTCCAATCAAAGTTTCCCAAAACCGATATGTATACAGGATTCCAGCCCGAGTTAGAAGCAGGATTTATCCGTACCACCCCAACTCTGTCATCTTGAGCGCAGGTTGCGCTTCGCAACGCGAAGCACAACCGGAGTCGAAAGATCCCTTGCACGACTACGCCACCGACAACCTCGCAAGGCGTTTCTACCACTGCGCCAAATGGCAAACTTCCTCCCACCCAAAATCTCCCGCAGGTTAAAATCACTCCCATGCCACCCAAGCCCCAAGGCCACGACACCCGCTACATGAAGATGCAGAAGAACTACTGCTTCGTCTGCGGCATGAACAATCCCGACGGCATGCGCCTCAAGTTCATCCTCGACGAAGCCCGCCAAACCTTCGTCTGCCGCTTCCGCCTCGGCAAGCGCTACACCGGACCCCCTGGCCACACCCACGGCGGCATCATCGCCTCCATCCTCGACGACGCCATGGGCAAAGTAAATAAGCTGCACCACGTCGTCGCCCTCACCCGCGAGATGACGGTCGAGTATCTCAAGCCGGTCCCCTTGCACAAACCGCTACGCGTCGAGGGCCACGAAGTCCAAGTCCGCGGACGCACCCACGTCAACGCCGCCGAAATCTTCAACGAAGACAACATAGTCCTGGCCCGCAGCCGCGGCATCTTCATCGCCATCGATCCCGAAAAGATGTTCAAGAAGTACGTGAAAAAATAGCCTTCATCCCTCAGCTCATGTGGGGACAGCCGCCCTCGGCTGTCCGCCGGGCAAAGCCCGGCGATTTTCTGCTGCCAGCCGACCGCCGATAAGCGGAAAGCCGACAGCGGACCGCCCTACCACGAACCTCCAACCTCGCTGTAAAATAATCCCGAGTTAGCCAGCGGCTGATAGCCGAAGCCCGCTCCAGCCTGCGAACCAAACTCCCGGAGTCCATATCGAAGCATCCCGCTTGGGAGATGACTTATGCATCGTCGAGATTTTCTCAAGGACTCCCTTTACGCTTCCGCCCTCGCCCTTGCTGCCCGGCCCGTCCTCCTTGCCGGCACGCGGCCAAAAAGCATTCTTGTGCTCGGCGGCACAGATTTCCTCGGACCAGCCTTCGTCGAATCCGCGCTGGCCGATGGACACACCGTCACCCTCTTCAACCGCGGCGTTACCAACCCGGAGCTTTTCCCTAACGTGGAAAAGCTAAGAGGTTTTCGCAGCGCCAATCTCACCGACCAAAATCTTTCCGCCCTGGGACAGCGCCACTGGGACGCTGTAATCGACGTCTGGCCTCACGATCCCACCATGATCGCGTCCTCTGCGGAATTGCTGAAAGACCGCACTCAGCATTATCTGTACGTGTCTTCGATTTCCGCCTACGACGAGAAGGAGCTCGCCCGCCCCAACACAACCGAAGACGCAACGTTAGCTTCGTGGACCGGAGATGCCAGCGAATACAGCCGTGGCAAAGCCGAGAGCGAACGCCGCCTCCGTGCCATCCTCGGTGACAAGCTCACCATCGTCCGCCCCGGCCCCATCAAAGGCAGCCGTGATGACACACCCGACCTGCTCATCTGGCTTCGCCGTTTGCGCAACGGACAACCTCACATCGCTCCCGGCGACGGCACCAATTACGTCGAGATCGTGGATGTCAAAGACGTAGCCGACTTTCTCGTCTTGGCCATCGACCGGTCGCTCCACGGGACATTCAACCTTACCGGCCGGCCGATTCTCTTCCGCGAATTCCTCAACACCTGCAAATCCGCCACGCACTCCGACGCCGAATTAATCTGGATTCCGGAAACTTTCCTGCACCAGCAAGGCATCGCTCCGCAGCCCGGCGTTTCCAATTGGTTTCTCAACTTTCCCTTCTGGCATCCCGAACCCGACAGGCTCGGATTCGCCCAAATCAGCAGCCAAAAAGCCTTCCAGGCCGGATGGGAAACACGACCGCTTCGCGACACCGCGCTCGACTACCTGATGTCTTTCGCTTCCCTGAACAATTATGACTTTCGCGATCCGCTCCCCGCTGAAACAGAGGAGAAGACCCTGGAGCTTTGGCAATCTCGCCCCCATTAGCCACTCATTCCAGAACGAATCCGCCGATAGCCGAAAGATACGCGGAACGCCAATCGAATCAGATTTAACCCCGTGCTCCCCCGTGCCCTCTGTGTTTAAGGTTTTACTGAACAACTGGCAACCGGTGGCTGGCAGCCTGGGGGTACCGCGAATCGCAACCGCGCTGTAAAATAAACCCAGGTTCGCTGATAGCTGAAAGCTGACGGCTGATAGCTGTTAGCTTGTTCTCAGAAAAGAGTCCACCCATGTCGCAAAACAACGGTAGCTCCACCAGTCTCCGCCTCAAGACCGGCCTCGCCGAAATGCTCAAAGGCGGCGTCATTATGGACGTCACCAACGCCGAGCAGGCCTCCATCGCCGAAAAAGCCGGAGCCGTCGCCGTCATGGCCCTCGAGCGCGTCCCGGCGCAGATCCGCGCCGAAGGCGGCGTTGCGCGCATGGCCTCGCCCAAAAAGATTCGCGAAATCATGGCCACGGTGTCGATTCCAGTGATGGCCAAGTGCCGCATTGGACACTTCGCCGAAGCGCAAATCTTGCAGGAACTCGGCGTCGATTACATCGACGAATCCGAAGTGCTCACGCCCGCCGACGAAGCCCACCACGTCGATAAGCACGCTTTCAACGTCCCCTTCGTCTGCGGCGCGCGCAATCTCGGCGAAGCCCTGCGCCGCATCGCCGAAGGCGCCGCCATGATCCGCACCAAAGGCGAGGCCGGCACTGGAGACGTAGTCCACGCCGTCAAGCACATCCGCCAGATCGTCCAGGAGATGAAAATCCTCACCGTCCTCGGCGAAGAAGAACTCTACGCCAAAGCCAAAGAACACGGCGCGCCCTACGAGCTCATAAAGCTGGTCGCCAAAACCGGCAAGCTCCCCGTCCCCAATTTCTCCGCCGGAGGCATCGCCACGCCCGCCGACGCCTCGCTCGTTATGCAACTCGGCGCTGAAGCCGTCTTCGTCGGCAGTGGCATCTTCATGCAGGATTCCACCACCTTCGCCGACCCGGCGGAAGCGGAAAAGCGCGCCAGAGCCATCGTGAAAGCCGCCACGCACTTCAATGACCCTAAGGTGTTACTTGAGGTCAGTGAAGACTTAGTTGGAGCGATGAAGGGGCTGGCTGTGGCTGGTTTGGATGAGGCACATATGCTGCAGACTAGAGGGTGGTGACGCAAGCTGAATGTAAGCCACGACAACGGGCTTTCGGTTTAAGACTCCGTTCTTCAAGTCCTGCGATCGAGAGGACGACTCGCCTGAGAAGGAGCTATTTGGGACGCCTGCAGGGCCCGATGTGTCCGATCCCTCGCCGGTGCTTTAACCCAAGAGCGAACGAAAATTCCACAGAAGGTTTCGACTAGTTTTGCGTCACGAGTTCGAAATGCTAATCCTTGGTCATTGGCGCCGATGTCCTCAAAGAGAAACACGGCGTCTTGCTTGTCCTGCATAAAAAAGAAAAGCCAGATTTTCTCCGATAATGTCCGAATCTCAACGCCCTTGTCTAATAAATCACCCGCAAAAACATTTTCTTTGCCATAAAGTGTTTGTAGAAATGTGGCATGATCATGGGGCTTATCTATTCCGCGCCAATAATTAAAGTAGTTAATAAATTTTGGATCGTTGGATATGCGAGCGAAGTCGTCCTTGAACTGGTTTACTAAGGTTTGCTGCGCGGGCCCTTCGCTGTAAACAAGCCACTGCACAGACACCCCTCTATCTCGGGCTCTCATCACAGCATCGAATAGCCGCTGGTACGTCTCCGGCCTTGAGTAGGCTCCATAATCGACGAAATCTGAGATTATGATTAATTCTTTGTCAGCAAGATCAATCAGGTCGATGATTTCATCCATCTCCTTGGGAAATATTCCCAGGTAGCGCGTGGACATTGATCTGGCAATAAGCTCCATTTTTTCACTGTGTCGTCGCGAATCCCAAAATTGAATACACCCGAAAATGATAGCTAGCAAGGCAAGAACGAATGCAGTGACTTGAAATCCGAAGCTGGCAAAGAACGCGGCGAGGAGGCGGTAACGCCAAAGAATCGTCAAGCCTACTCCGACCATTAGCACTGTTCCCGAGAGGGCGAGCACGGGTGCAGAGACTCTTGCTCGGAGGGAGGGTGGTAGAGTGCCGTACAAACTCATTGGGACTCCTCTTAACGCTGGGCAGCGGTCACCTATAGAAGATCGATGGCGAAGTGTGCCGTGAGATTAAGACTGTATCCCTTTCTCACCAAGCGATTAGGTGAACAGGGAAGTTTCGTATTAATCGGAAAGAATGTCAAGTCGGTAGGTAACAAGGGTCGGGAACATGGGACAGACAGTACCGGCGGGTAGCCCAGGTTTCAGTCCGAATTCCCATGTCTCGCAAAAACAGCGAGACATGGGGCACCCTATTTATCGCCCCCCAGCGGCCAATGAGTAACAGGTAAAAACGATCCGATCAAGCCGCCGGCGGTCGGATTCTCATTACCAGGATGTCCGTGTCATTGATCCGCACCGGACCTACCTCTCCACATAAGTACCAACGAAAACTGCTCCAGCGCCACTGTTCGGGCGTAGCCACCAACCCTCTCGCGACCGGATTGCGGTGAATGTAGCGCAGCTTTTCAATTCGTTTCTTCTCCGTCCACACGTTGAAGTCATAAAACCGCGCTTGCCAGAATCGATTCGACTTCTTAGGACCACTTACACAGGGGGTGCCCCATGTCTCGCTGTTTTTGCGAGACATGGGATTGGCGCTGGTACCGTCTAAACTGCGGACTACACCGAGCTTCAACGCCTGAATAGCTATTGACAACGTCGCCCGCTGCGGTTCGCTTACCAATAAATGAACGTGTTCCGGCATGACGACATATCCCAAAACAACAAGGCGGTAACGGCGGCGCACTCGGTCAAGGATTTGCAGGAATAAGTCACAACGAGCAGGACCGCTGAAAAGCGGCTGCCTTTGGTAGCAGCTAAACGTCAGAAAATGCAAATCTCGCCCGCCATAGTAACGATGCAAACCTTCAGCCATCACCCGAGAGTAAGAAAGCAGGCCCGGAATGTCTGTGACACGTGAACATCGAGGACTGGGGCACCCCCGCCCCATCA
Organism: Acidobacteriaceae bacterium; assembly: GCA_003168355.1. Taxonomy (GTDB): domain Bacteria; phylum Acidobacteriota; class Terriglobia; order Terriglobales; family Acidobacteriaceae; genus Sulfotelmatobacter. The sequence continues at coordinate 10,583 of PMSQ01000134.1, forward strand.
TTTAGAATGAAACCTTCAACTACCCATCATGAGCAGTATCTCGGAGAAATTTAAGACAACCCTCAAGGCAGACGGCCTCGGGGCTGCCATGCGGTGGCTCAACGATAGAGTGCCGTACCGCTACACGGCCATTTTCGCCTTCGATGGTGAAATGCTTCGCAACATCTGTTTGATCGACAAAGACAATTCGAAGATCACCAACTGCTCCGATCAGCCGATTACGGAATCCTATTGCATGTATATCCATCGCTCCCGCGAGCGCTTCAGCGTTGAGCAAGCCTTGCTCGACCAGCGGGTCGAGGAGCATCCGAAGCGACACAGTGTTCAGTGCTACTACGGCATTCCACTGTTTGGCTCGGAAGGAAAAATGTTGGGGACTGTGTGCCACTTCGATAGTATGCCGGTTCGTGTAACGGAAGAGATCGCCGAGGCACTGGATGATTTGGCGCCTGTGATTGCCGAAGCGGCGTTCGGCGCGAAGTAAACGATTGGACGAGAGGGCTGGTGGGGGACTGGCTCACTTGTGCAACGCCGCGACTGAGCCTGCCCGCGGGTGGCCTACCCCTTCGCGTTTTTCGAAGGGTGGGATTCCTCAAATGCCTGCAGATTAAGCCCTTGGGTGGCGCAGCGCTTTCAGCGCTGCGATTCAAGCACCCACGCAGACCGGCTTTAGCCGCTGAGGTAAGTCATCCAACTCAGCTCCCGTCCGCACCGAATTAAACCAATCCTCACTTCACAGGATTGCGCCGAATGTATTCACCGAAGGCGTAGTAATCCTCAACATCCTGGTACTCCACTGATTTGACGGCCCAGCGAAGTATCGAGAAATTTATTTGTAACGGTCTCCCTAAGACGAACACTATGTTGTTGTAAACCGGGATTGTTGATCAGGCAGCGAAGTCTAGTGAGCTTCGATCGAAATCCCGATGGAGGTGAAAAGTGAATCCAACAGGTTTGTGGCTTTTCTGGGTGTGGGGATGGGGTACGAACGGGGGAACTGGTTCGTGGTCCTCCCAGTCCTTCTTTTCCCCGTCAACTGTCGCGGCAGATGGCGAGTTAAATGAGTTCTTCACAGTCGACTCCGGCTACGGATCGGCAGGATTCTTGAATTACACAACGCGGGATCCCAACACAGGAGTCGACAGCCTGGTCGACCTGAGTCAAACCCAGGTCGGGTTGTTTATTATGCCGGGTCCAACAATTTTCGACAATAACGTCGATTCAATAACTTTCGCCACGCAGTACGGTGACCTCAATAACACGACGCAAATGTGCGCCACCTATCGCGTGTGGTTTTTTTAATGGAGGGTTGTATGGAAGCGATCTACAAAGGAAAAGCGCTTACGCCAGAAGTTTTCGAAGTTTGTGTGGTGTACGATCCTTCCGACGGGAGGATTATTCACACCCACGAAAGGGTCCGTTTTCCCGGTGCCGTTCGCAAGCCCGAGGGTGATGCCGGCAAAGATGCCATGCAGATTGCAGCTAAGCTCGGGCACGATACCTCTAAGTTGCAAACCCTGGCGGTGCCGCCTGCCGAGCACGACAGGCGCAAACCGTACAAGGTAGATCTTAAATCGAAACGCATCGTTGTATTAGACCGCCCGATCAAGCCAATGGGCCACATGATTAAGCCCAGGGCCTAACTCTTAGGCGGCCGGGTGCCTGGGTCTCGATCCTGCTCCCATGTCTCGCAAGAACGTCTGGCAAAAAGCAGCGAGACCTGGGGCACCCCAGCACCGCGGGTCCCCGAATCTCACGTCCAGATTTCACGTCCAGAGAGGTGGAAACATGCCATTCGATGCGATGAGCAAACTCAAGAATCCCGTAAGCACGCTGAAGGAGGCCACGGAAACGATCGCCAATGTAGGAATGGAAAAAACCCAGGAACTCTTGGGCCAGATGAATCTGTTACTGCAGCTTCTGCAATCGGCAGGCTACGGCGTCGCCAGTTTAGATATCGAATTGAGCCTCCCGCCGAAAGTTACCGTGAAGTTGAAAACCGGTCCGGCAGTGAAGGAGGAAAAACTGAGCGAGATTCTGCGCGATCACGCCGACCAGAGAGTAATCACCACCGTTGTAGCATCATTGATTCAGGCCAACAAACTGCGAGGTTCGGTGACGGTGGAAACGCTCGAACTGGAAGGCATCGAGATTATTTTGACCACGACTCCAAACATTGCCCTCCAATGGAAGGACAAGGATAGGGACAAAAATAAGAAAGCGGCCGCGGCGTAGCGCCGAGTGGGTGCGGGGCTGGCGGGTGGCCCAGGCCTCGGATGCACTTCACTCCCATGTCTCGCAAACCCAGCGAGACCCTTCGGCAGGCTCAGGGCAGGCTATGCGATATCCCACTTTCCACCACCCGGGAGGAGGACTCGTTCGGCGTTGGCAATTCAAGCGCTGACAGCGGGTTCACCCGCAAGATAGTAATCCATAGGGCTGTTGGCGGGCGGCTGGTGGCCGAGCATGCGAATCATTCCGACTACCTGGCCTCGATGCAACGTGGAATGTTCAAGCACATGCCGCAGAATTTTCCAGCGAGGGAAGCGCCGCTCAACTCCGCCAGGAAGCTGTAAGGTGAGTTCAACCTCTAAGCTGGTCTCCGACAGTTCTTCAAGCGTGCGACGGAAGCCATCCCAGATTTCGGGCCAGTTCTGCCTTAGGACGTCAAGCGAGTATTGCGGAGCCGGACCCTGGGGCAGCCGCCAGGTTCCCAGGTCTGCAGTCGTGCTCAGACATTGGAGCCAGACTCTCTCGCCATCGTAGATATGGCTGAGCGTGCCGAGAATGCTGGCGTGCGAGATTCGAATGTCGCGCTCCAATTCCTCAGCCGTGAGAGCAGCGCAGCCCTCGAGCAGGCACTGATTGGCCCACGCGGAGTGGCCGACTTCGTTAAGGAGCAACTGTTTGGTGAGGGACACGGAGAAAGTATATACGGGGTCTGGCCCAGCCTTCGACCCTGAAGTGGTCCGTTGACACTTCAGTGTGCCTATGACAAAATCCCCACCAATCTGTCTGGCTGACGGTGGGTTCCGTCTCAGATGCACTGAAAAAAGAAAAGCGCGTATGCCGCCATTTGTGAGGGAAAGGCCTACTTTGCGCTATGCTCATGAATCGAGAACTACGCGAAATCATCCTCTTCTCAGCGCTGCTCTTTGCTAGCCTCGCACTTCTCGCTCCTCTTGCAAGCGCCCAGCAATGCGCCTGCAACCCGGCGAACCTTGCCTTCGATTCGATAAACGCCGACTACAATCAGGATACGGGCAACTGCGATTCGGTGGAATTCAGCCACGACAACATCGGTGGCGGCACACCGGATAGCAATGGCGATGGCGCTGGCTCCAATGCGTGTCCTCCGCACGGCGGTGCCGTGGCTTGCCGCACGGAGGCGATCCCCAGCGGCGGAGGGGAGTCTGCTTCAATGCTGGGAAACCGGCTTGGTGACGATTCAAATATCCAACTGTCGAATGAAAAAGTACGTGCTTCCAAACCGCCCGACTTCAACCGAGACATCTTTTATAGAAACAAGCTCGAATTTTCCCAGGATATAGGATGGCTCCCCATCAATATCCCTTTTCCTTTCGACTTTATGCTCAGCGATCAGTATGAGCTCTACCCTCTTAAATACACGCTGGTGCCCATCATTGGTTCTCTGCGATGGCAGCTCGACAAGGTCAAGGGTCCCTTGATTCTGCGCGGCAATTGGGATCTTGAGTTCAGCGGAGCGGTGGTCGCGATTCCGCGGGGAGCTGAGACCCGCTATTTCACTTACATGATGGGCATGCGGCGCAATTTTGTCCCGCGTAACTGGAGGGCTACCCCCTACTTCGATTGGCGCGCCGGCCTTGGGGATATCAACGCGAAGGGCCCCCTGGGGGTGCCGTACGCGCAAGGACAGGACTTCACGTTTACTCTCAACCTGGGCAGTGGAGTGCGCTATAACTTCAATTCTCGCTATGCAATTTCGGCCGGTCTGAATTGGATGCATATATCAAACGCGAATTTATCCGAACACAAGTATGATCCGAACCAGCCCAATCCCTGGGGCCTTATAAACTATGGCATTAATGTTTACGGGCCGATGGTTGGGATCGATATCCAGTTGCGCCGGCATCAACAGCGCTCCGAGTAATATCTGCCGAACCGCACCTCTACTCCCGAGGGACACCTCGAGAGACGCCTTACCCTGATAAGCTCTTCCTCCAGGCCGAAACCCGACTCGTCTTGGCCAATGTCCGACCGAAGTACGCCAGACCGAAGAACACGCGGCCACTGCCATGAGCCCCAGCCGATCTCCCATCCCGTTCTTCCTTTCACTCGCCGTTCTCGCCGCGGTCGTCACCTCCGCCCTCTACATCAATCTCGACCTTCCTTATCTAGGTTTCGCCGCCGCCTCAGCCTTCCTGTTTCATGTCCACTCCAAACCCGGCTGGAAGCAATTGCTGCTCGCCGTCGCCATCGCCGTGGTCCTCGGAGGCTTGCGGCTTTGGGTAATCGGCTACCCTCCTGACATGTCCGGCTTCAAGGCCGCCATGCTCGGCCTGGGCAGCTTTCTCGTGCTTGGCATCCGCGCCGCGAAATCCACCGGCACTGAACGCAAACGGCTGTTCGTTCTCCTCGGCCCGGCGCTCGGACTCGTGATTTTCATCTTCGCTGTCCAGCACGCACTCAACCTTACGGGCCGGCTGTATCCCAAAACTTTCGATCTCTACCTCTACGTCTTCGATGGCAGCTTCGGATTCCAGCCCAGCTTCGCCCTGGGACGCCTCTTCCACGCCTCCGCGCCAATTCGTATCCTCGGCTATCTCACCTACCAAACTCTTCCGCTGGCGATGGCCCTCGTCTACCTCGGCTACATCGATCCCCATGCGACCAAGCCGAATTGGAATCTGCTCCGCCTCTTCTTCGGCACCGGCCTTCTCGGATGGCTCTTCTACAACTTCGTTCCCGCGACCGGCCCGGTCTATGCCTTTCCCGGCGCATTTCCCAACGGTGCCCCTCCGCAGCTTCAGCTACTCCTCCAGCGCATTTCCGTCAACCCCGATTTCCCGCGCAACGCCATCCCGTCGCTGCACATGACCTGGGTGCTTCTTCTCTGGTGGAGTTGCCGCCCTTTTCCGCGCTGGGCCCGCGTCGCATCTCTCCTGTATCTGCTCGGGACCCTCTTGGCCACCATGGGCACGGGCGAGCATTACTTTGTCGATCTCGTGGCCGCGGTTCCTTTTGCCCTGACGGTAGAAGCGCTCTGCCAATCTTCCATTCCTTTTCGCACCCGGCTTCTCCCGCTGTTCGCAGGACTTTCTCTCACCTTCATGTGGCTGGCTCTTGTTCGCTTCGGCGCGCCCCTGGTACTCAAGTCAAGCTTGCTCCCATGGACGCTGACTGCGCTGTCTACCCTGGCGGTCCTCTTCCTCGAGCCACGCTTGACTACTCTTTTCCCTCGTAAGCCCGCTTCAATTCTGCCACATCAATCTTGATCATCTTCATCATCGCCTTCATTACCCTTTGTGACTTCTGCGGATCTTTGTCGCCCAGCAATTCTCCCAGCGTCTTCGGAATGATCTGCCATGACACCCCAAATTTATCTTTCAGCCAGCCACACTGCACGGTTTCTCCGCCTGCGGAGAGCTTTTTCCACAATTCGTCTACTTCTTCCTGCGTCTCGCAATTCACAAAAAACGAAATCGCTGGCGTGAACTTATAGTGTGGACCACCATTCAGCGCCATGAACTCCTGTCCTTCGAGCTGAAAGGTCGCGGTCATTACCGATCCCTTGGGCCCGGGTCCGGCGTCTCCATATCGCCGGATCTTTCCAATCTTTGAGTTCTTAAAAATCGATGTGTAAAAGTTCATTGCCTCTTCTGCATTACCGTCGAACCACAAGAATGGCGTGATTTTCTGCATAAACGTTCTCTCCTTATAGTGTTTCTTACTACGCGCTTAACGCTTCGCGCCCCTGCAATGGCAAGAATCTCTCCAGTCTGTCGTAGCTCGCCGCCAGGCCGGTCTGCATCGGCGACTTAAGCACAGCATCTCGCGTCTCGCGCGAGTTATACAGAATCGTCTGCGTAAGCGTGGTCTTGCCTTCCTGCTCGACCAGCGCAATCGTATCCACCGCCTCACCCGGATACCACGCCTCGTCGAACACCTCAGTGACAACAATGCGCTCAGGAGCCACTACTTCCCGATAGACGCCGCCCATCCCCATTTCACGCCCGTCGCTGTCGCTTCTCCACACATAGCGATACTTGCCCCCGGCCCTCAAGTCGATCTCACATACGGGCATGGACCAACCATCGGGTCCCAGCAGCCACCTTTTGATCAATTCCGGCTTGGTGTATGCGTCGAATACCATTTGTCGCGGCGCATCGAAGATTCGCGTTATCACAATCTCGCGGTCGCCATGTGCCGTAATTTTGAATGTTCCGCTGTTTTTCATTGCTGATCTCCTTTATCGGTAATAACTCAGTGCAATTGTCATTCCGAACAAGCGTTTTTTGCGCGGTGAGGAATCTGGGCGAGCCGCGCGATGCGGCGCGCTTTTTGCGACGCATTACTCGCGCGTTTGGCTCGCTTCCCAATTCCCTCAGTTTGCATATCCTGTAAAAGTGCGTCCAGACGATGGAACTGCGCCTCCCAGAACTGGCGGTACATCTCGAGCCACTCGGTGGCATTGCGAAGCGGCCGCGCCTCCAGTCGCCGCGGACGGCGTTGTGCATCCCGCCCGCGCGAAATCAATCCCGCGCGTTCCAGCACTTTAAGGTGCTTGGAAATCGCTGGCTGGCTCATCGCGAACGGCTCCGCCAGGTCCATCACCGAAGTCTCGCCCTTGGCCAGTCGAGCCAGAATGGCTCTGCGCGTGGGATCGGCCAGCGCCGCGAACGTAGCGTCGAGATGATTGGCAGCCGCCATTCCATAACCTTTCAGTTTAATAACCTAATGGTAATATACAGTCCATCCGCTGTCAAGTGCCGGGCGCCGCATTTCTCGCGCTCTTCGTCCTAAACCCCTTGCCGTCGCATCGATTAAAATCAAAAGGGGAAGGGAAGCGCACACTGGACCGGGCCAAAGACGACCGGCCAACAGCGAACGACGAACGACCGCCATGAAAATAGGAGTCCTGGCCCTGCAGGGCGATTTCGACGCCCACCGCCGTCGGCTCGAAGAGCTGGGCGTCGAAGTTGTGCTCGTTAAAAAGCCCGGGCAGCTCGACCAAATCGACGGCCTCGTGATCCCCGGAGGCGAGTCCGGCACATTCCTGAAATTGCTGGGAGAAGAAGGTTTCGAAAAATTAAAGCAGTTTGTGCGCCTGAATCCAACCTTTGGCACCTGCGCCGGCGCAATCCTGTTGGCCACTGAAGTTGAAAATCCCGAGCAGGCCGGCCTCGGCGCAATCGACATCCGCATCCGCCGCAACGCCTACGGACGCCAGCTCGACAGCTCCATCCGCGAAGGCCGGCTCCTGCAAAGCTCTCTCCACGACAAGCCCGGCTCACCGCTGGAAATGGTTTTCATCCGCGCCCCGAAAATCGAGCACGTCGGCGCAGCCGTCGAAGTAATCGCCACCGAAGGCAAAGATAATGCTCCGGTCGCAGTCCGGCAGGGAAGAGCCATGGCCGCAACCTTCCATCCCGAACTCTCGGAGGACACCCGGGTGCATCAAGCTTTTCTTGACCTGGTCTTGAACGGCAGGAAGCGGTGATTCGGCTGTGTCATCCTGAGCGAAGCGAAGGACCCCATGTACCCCTCAGATTGGCTGATCACTTCGCCGGCAAAAACTCAATCGTCACATCTTTGTGCGCAGCCTTGAAATCAAAATCCGCAGTCACCAGCACACGGTTCAACCCCCTGCCGGCAAGTTCCACCCCAAACGAGTCCACGTAAGGGATACCCGTCTCTACCTTGATCAATGCCGCGCGCACCGCACTATCTCCATCCGCAGAGACCACCTTCAACCCGAAGGCGCCCAATCGCGAAAGCACCTGCTCCATCTCGCGTCTTCCGTAAAGCTTGCAGGTGATCCCGGCAATCTCGCCCCAATGAGCGGCCGGCGTTACAGCCTCGCAATCGCCGGCAAGATGCCCTTTGATGATCTCCGCCACTCGGTCCGATCCGGCCTGATTGTGCAGATAGCGCAAGACCGCGCTGGAATCAAGTACGTACGTTACCATCGATCTTCTCGCCGCCACTTGCGCCTGAGCTTTTCCGCAAGATAAGACTTTCCCTTCAACATACCGCGAGTTTTATCGACAAGTTCGTTCGTAACCGGCTGCAGGGTTATTTTCGCACCGTCCTGGGTCACGGCAATCCGCGTTCCCGGCTTGATCCCAAGTGCAGAACGCATGTCGGAAGGGATTACAAACTGCCCTTTTGTGCTTACCGTTGTGATCTGACGATTCATGCTTACATTATACTGCAATGTAAGAATACTTCCGCGCTAAACTTTTCTCTTGACAAGTTTCGTCGCGTAACTGTAGGGTTACGCATTATGCGGAACCGTTCGGTTACATATTCCTCCGAGGCCACCTTCCAGGCGCTGGCCGATCCCACCCGCCGCGCCGTTCTCGATCTTCTGCGCCGCGGCAGCCTGCCTGCCGGGGAAATTGCCGGAGCATTTTCGGTTTCCCGACCCGCCATCTCCAAGCACCTGCGCCTGCTCCGCCGCGCCCACCTGGTGCGGGAGCACCGCGAAGGCCGCAACCGCGTTTACCAGCTCAATCCCGAACCTCTGCGCGCCGTCGACTCGTGGCTCGATCAATACCGCAACTTCTGGAGAATGAACCTCACAAGTCTGAAAACCTTTGTCGAGGCCGAACACGCCAAAGAAACCCATGCTGCAAAACTAAATAGGAAGACTTCAAAAGGAGACCTCTAACATGAAATCACTTCGCATCGCACTCTCAGTCTTGTTGCTTTTCGCTGCAACCGCCGCTCTGGCGCAAACCGCCACTCAAAAATCATTCGATCAACTCAAATCCCTTGCCGGTTCCTGGCAAGGCAAGACCGCCGACGGCAAGCCCGTACAGGTCTCCTTTCGCGACACCGCCGCTGGTTCTGCCCTGATGAGCGAAATTGTGGGCCACGGTCCCTCCAACATGGTTTCCATGTTCACCCTTGACGGACCCAACCGCATTGTCCTCACTCACTACTGCAGCGTCGGCAACCAGCCGCGCATGGCAGCCACCGTTTCCCCGGACGGCAAAACCTTTACGTTCGACTACTTCGACGCCACCAATCTCGCGACCCCGGACGCCGGCCACATGCAGCGCGTCGTAGTCACCATCGTCGACGCCGACCATCACACCGAAGATTGGACCTTCACCGACCATGACAAGCAGATGAAAGAATTCTTCGACCTCCACCGCAGCGAACTGGCCCAAAAATAATCGGGCGGGTGCCCCATTTCTCGCGTCCTTTGCGAGAAGTGGGGATTTCCCAACCGACCGCAGACCGAAAGCAGAAACCACCATGACGAAACCTGAATCCGTAATCATCGCCAACAACGACGCTATCGTCACCGAGATCCACATAAGCGCTCCTCCGGCCAGAGTATTCAAGGCGCTCACCGACGACCGCGAACTTCTGCGCTGGTTCACCGATGACAGTTGCCCGGTGAAGCTCTGGCAAATGGACGCCCGTTCCGGCGGCAGCTATCGCTACGCCACCGAGAAGGGAACAATCGTCGTCAATGGCGTCACCGAGTTCGAGTGTCACGGCGAGATTCTCGAATTCGATCCTCCGCACCTTCTCGTCTACACCTGGATCGCAAACTGGCACGACGACAAATCGCGCCGCACCGTCGTCCGTTGGGAGCTCACTTCCGACGCGGCCGGAACTCGCGTCAAAGTTACTCACAGCGGCCTCGCCCGGGAAAATGTTGCCCGCAAGGACTACAGCGGCGGATGGCCGGGTGTTCTCGAAAACCTCAAGAAATTCGTAGAGACATAAACATGTGGAACGGACACTCTTGTCCGTCGCCTTTGCTTTTGATTTTGTTTTCGCCTTTGATCTTGCTTTTGATTTTTGACCAACGCTTTCACCCTCGCAAGGAGCACGAATGGCAACCGTCGCAATCACTTCCGATCAGAACATGGTCTTTGGTGAGATTTTCATTGCTGCGCCGCCGGCTCGCGTCTTCGAAGCCCTTACCGACCCAGCCCAAATGCCGCGCTGGTGGGGCCACGAAGATCTCTACCGCATTAAGGAATGGAAAGCCGATCTCCGTGTTGGCGGCAAGTGGTCGAGCGTAGGCGTAAGCGCCGACGGCAGGCCTTTTCGCATTGACGGTGAATATCTGGAAGTCGATCCGCCTCGCCTGCTCGTCCATACCTGGATCGCTAGTTACGCCGGCCCGCTCAGGACGATCATTCGTTGGGAGCTTGAGTCGCAAAGTGTGCACAACCTGCACCCGAGCGGTCCGCAGCGCGCGGGCACGGGCACACTGTTAAAACTCCGCCATGAAGGCTTCGCCGCCAATCCTGTCGTTGGAGCCAGCTACTCGGAAGGTTGGAAGCGCGTGCTGGGATGGCTGACCGATTATCTGGAAAAAGGAGAAACCGCCGACACCCGGCGCTCCGATTGACGCATTGCCCGGCCGCAGACGACAATGCTGGCATGAAGCAGATACGCTGCGCCGCAAAGAGCCTCACCACCGTGATCGCCGTCACAGCAGTCGTTTGCGCGGCAATTTCTTTTGGTCTGGTTTCCTCCGCCTACGCGCAAACCGCTTCCGTTCAGAAGGGAACATCCATGCCGATTCACGCCACCGGACCATTCGACGTCAAACTCGCCCCTCAGACAGACGACAAAGTCGGCGACCCCACCGTCGGAAGAATGTCCATCGATAAACAATTCCACGGAGATCTCGAAGCCACCAGCAAGGGCCAGATGCTAACTGCTATGACCGAGATCAAAGGCTCGGCTGGTTACGTCGCGATCGAGCGCGTCACTGGAACCCTGCGCACTCCCGGCGGAGTCCGCAGCGGCAGCTTCGCCCTGCAGCACACCGGCACTCTCAACCGCGGCGTTCCAGAACTTAGTGTCACGGTCGTCCCCGATTCCGCGACCGGTCAACTGGCCGGCCTCACCGGAAAGATGAAAATCAATATCGCCGACGGAAAACATTCTTACGACTTCGAATACACGCTCCCTGACGCCCCGTAGAGAGTCTTAACAACGGAGATGTCCTCTCTGATGCTTTCCCTCGCTTCGTGGGGCACTACCCGTTGAATCATGTTTTTGTGTCAACTGACGGACCACTAGGCCGGCTTCCGCAGATTGACTATGGGACCATTTTCCCCGATGAAATTGGCAAGTCGCGCCCAATACTACAGCTGAAACTGAATCCCGACAAACCGAAGCAATTTTTCAATGTATTCATAAGCGCATCAAACGGCTCCTACGTGCAGACCATTTATTTCAAGAAGACTGGCGACAAGTGGCTGTGGGCCAGTCGTCTTTTTAAGCACGGAAAGAAACGGCCTATCCGGGAATGGGCGACTCCGGGCTTTCCAACGGAGCTAAATACCGAATGGGAGCTCTACTAGGTTCTGATTTCGTAACAGGAATCTTTTTATCCTTGACAGGAGCCTGCGGCCTGCTACATTGCGGCGTTTAAGGAAGCTAATCTTCCGAAGGAGGCCCCTATGAAACGTTGTGCCGCAGGATTTTTTCTCGCGCTGCTTCTGGCCGCAACCTCCGCCCCAGCCAAAGACAAGATGCCGCCTCTCAATCCGCTGAAAGGCACTCCCGCTCCCTCCGCTCCAGCGAACCCCGATCACTTTGTATTCATCGTTGCGGGAGACAACCGCCCGAAAGATCCGTCGATCACCCCAACCGACACCGTCAAGCAGATATTCCAGGACATCGCGAAAGAAGCGCCCGCATTCGTGTTATGGAGCGGCGACATAATCTCCGGCAAAGATACTTCCGGGCCAATCACCCAGGAGTATCAAGCCTTTCTCGCCGTCGCCGCCACCGGAGGCGCGGCCGTTTATAACGCTCCGGGCAATCACGAGATGAACAAGCACGACAATTGCCCCAGCGACAAAATGTTGAAGTACTACCTTAACGACACCGGCCAGGACGAGCCCTATGGTTGGTTTGACTACGGGAACTCACGATTTATCGCTTTGGACACCGACGAAGCAACGCCCTCCGGCGATAAGTGTAACTGCAGTCTGTTCTCCGGAGACGACAAGCCCCCGGGCTATATCAGCAAACACCAGATGGACCTTTTAGAGGAGGAACTAAAAGACGCCAAAGAGGCCAAGAAGGCACACATATTTTTGTTTATGCACCGCCCAATCAAGGGCTACAACGGAAAGGATCAACTCTGCGAAGACAACGTCACCAAACTAAAAAAGATGTTCGAAGATTATCCCAATCTCTCGTTCGTGGTGGCCGGGCACCAGCACATGTACTACAACGATGAGGGCAAAGGTGACGAGAGATTCTGCGCTCCGCCGGAGCGGACCGATCCCGGTAAAAAGCCCTTCTACCTCGTATCCGGTGGCGCAGGAGCGCCGCTGAAAGGGAATAAGGGCGGCTTTTTCCACTACCTCATCTTCACCGTGGACAAAGACAAGGTCAGCGTGAAGCTGGTGCCGCTGGATAAGAAGTATGAATGCAAGTAGTGGCGGATTGCAGCCTCGGTTCCTGCCTAAGCGTCTGCCTCCGCAAAGGCGTCCCCCGCTGCTGCCACAGCAAGAATCTCGACCTCGGCTGCGCCATCTGCCCCTAGCGCGGCTAAGTTCATTCATCACAGACAAGAGCCTCTTTGCCCCACGGGTTATACTAGGCCCATATGTCTGGGGATCCACACAAGACCTTCTACCTCGAAACCTTCGGCTGTCAGATGAATGCGCATGACTCGGAAAAGGTCATTGGCACGCTGCTGAACGAGGGGTACCGGCAGGTGGAGACGGTGGAAGAGGCCGGGCTGGTGCTCTACAACACGTGCTCCATCCGGGATAAGGCGGAGCAGAAGGTTTTTAATCGCCTCAACGACTACAAGAAATACCAGAAGCAGGGCAAGAAGTTTGGCGTGCTGGGCTGCGTGGCGCAGCAGGAAGGCGAAAAGATTTTCGAGCGCGCGCCGCATGTCTCCCTTGTCTGCGGATCGGCCAGCTATCGCAACCTTCCGCAAATGCTGGTGCAGTTAGAAAACGCCCAACTGGAAAACGCCCCGATGGAAACAGGGAAGTCCGGCCCCCCGAAGCCCAAAGCCCGAAGCCCGATTCGCGTCACCGGGCTCGACGATCGCGAGACCGACGAGTGCTTCGAGACCGAATTTACCGCCCGCACCAATCCGCATCGCGGATACATCACCATCATCGAAGGCTGCGACAAGTTTTGCTCCTACTGCGTGGTGCCTTTTACGCGAGGTAAAGAGCGCAGCCGGACTTCGGACTCGGTGCTCGCCGAAGCGCGCCAGATGGCCGATCTGGGCTATACGGAGATCCAACTGTTGGGCCAGAACGTGAATTCGTATAAAGATCCGGCAGGGAAGCCGGGTGGGAAGAAAACGTTCGCGGAGTTGCTGGCCGCAGTGGGCGAAGTGCCGGGGATTCGGCGAGTGCGATTTACGACTTCGCACCCACGGGATTTTGGGCGGGACATTGTCGAGGCCATCGACTCCGTACCCACGTTGTGCGACCACGTACACCTGCCGGTGCAGAGCGGATCGAACCACGTGCTGGGCGCCATGCAGCGCCTTTACACCCGCGAGCAGTATCTCGAGCGCATTGCCTGGATGAAGGCGGCGAAGCGGGAGATCAGCATCACCAGTGATGTGATCGTGGGCTTTCCGGGAGAGACGGAAGAAGACTTCGCGGAGACTTTGTCGTTATTGGACGAGGTTGGATACGATGCGGTGTTTTCCTTTAAGTACTCTCCGCGCCCGAACACCCCATCGCTTGCGCTTGAAGATGCGATTCCGGATCAGGAGAAGGCGCGCCGCCTGGAAGTGCTAATGGCAAGGCAAAGAGAAATCCAGATCGCCCGCTACAAGAAATATATAGGAACAGTATCTGAGGTAATGGTTGAAGGTCGAAACGAAGCCCGGTCGCAATGGATCGGCCGCACCTCGCAGAACAAAACGCTGAACTTCACCGCACCGGCGCTAGCCGCTCCCAAGGTGGGAAGCTACGTCCCGGTAATGACGACGATAAGCTTTCCGAACAGTCTTCTGGGAGAAATGGTGGTATAAAAAGCGAAGCGCGGCGGTACAGGGAGCGCCGTTGAAGGAGTTTCATCAAGGAGTCTCATATGGAAGTAGAGATGACCATCCGTGGCCTTTTAATGGATCCGGTGACGAATACGCCGATTGTGATTCTTAAGGATGTTGCGGGGGAGAGTGTGCTGCCGATCTGGGTGGGGGTTTATGAGGCGAATGCGATTGCGCTGGAGATGGAGAAGGTGAACACGCCGCGGCCGATGACCCATGATTTGATCAAGAACGTGTTGACTGGGCTGGAGACGCAGGTGCATAAGGTGGTGGTAACGGAACTGCGCGAGGATACGTTTTACGCGGTGATCTGGCTGGAGCGCGGGGGCGAGGTGGTCAGCATCGACTCGCGGCCGTCGGATGCACTGGCGCTGGCGTTGCGGATGGATTGTCCGATATTTGTGGATGATGTGGTGCTGAAGAATTCGAAGCAGGCGGCGAACATGTCGGATCGCGTGACCGCCGAGGAGTTGCGCAAGTATCTGGACGGGCTGAACGACGAAGATCTGGGGAAGTACAAGATGTAGGGGATTGAGTCATTGGGCGATCGGGTGGTTGGGTGATTTGAAGTGCCGAACTACTCCTGCGGCAGCCGCCAGCCAGTTTACATAATACCTGTTATCGGACGTTGACACTCGAGTTTGAGTCGTTGGCGTTGAAGTAGTTCTCGGCCTTCGACCAAGCCGCGGACGCTACCATGCGACCGAGCAATCGGCCGGCGAGGTCGGCGGCGCGGAAGTGGATGCCGCCGTAGCGGCGCGACATTCCGGCTTCGTCTGCCGCGTCAGTGAAGGTTTCCCAGTGCAAGGCAACAGGATGGGCGGGCGTAATTCCCGGTTCGATCTTCGAGCTGCCTGCTGCAAGAATAACCGTATCGCCGAAGCGGTCGCTTCCTGTCCAGAGTTCAAGAATCCTGGCGGCGGCTGCGCTGTAGGTGCTGTGACCTGAGACGTAGTCTGGGAACGGCGGTGTGGGGAAAGTTGCCGGCTGGTACGGAATCCACTGCGAGCCGTCCATTTCGACCGTTCCCTTGCCGCGACCGCCCCAGGAGCGGATCATCTTGCCGCGAAACAGGAATGGAATTGCGGTAATCGGGCGAACCGAGTCGTACTCTCGTTTCGCATCCCAGGCGGCGATACCGGCGTCGAAGATTGCGTTACTCAGGGCAAAGAACATCTTCACGTCGTCGTCGAGGCTGTGATGGTCTCGCTGGGAGACGAACTGCGCGAAGAGCGCCCAATGTCCGGGTGACTGCTCGGAGTTGGGACCATCGGACCAGTATTCGGAGATCATTTTTTGTTCGTCGGTCAACCCGGCGCTGATCGCGACCAATTCCTCCGCTTGCTCCTGATATTCGGGAGATCCGTATTTGAATGGGCCAGGCTCTACGACTGAGCGGAACTCGTCGCCTTTGGTCATGGCGAAGGGTGTGACGTAACACCATTGCGCACCCGCGAACATTTGAACGACCAGACCGCCGCTAGAATCCGTGTAGGTGAGCGGCTGCCAGCGTTCGGGATTCAGAGGTTTTGCAAATGGAAGACGCGCGGGGACCGTGCCGGGCGAATTCACTGGACGATAGTCGGTCCAATCGGAGTACGGGCCTTGTGCGAGATCGCCTAACTGATTGGACTTGTCGTGATGGCGGTATTCAAGCACGGCGGCGCAGGCGACGTTGCCGATGCCTGTGGGTGTCTCGATGTCGGTGGAGTTGTCGCCGGGGTCGTAACCGAGTTGCTTCATCAGCAGAATGTAAACCGAGGCGGTGTCGACGGGCAGCACGTCCACCAGCGCGCGGTAGGCGGCGAAGCTGATGGCTCGCTCTTTGTTGGCTAGCGTGCGCTCGGAAGCAGGGCGGCGCAACGCACCGCCTAGTTGGGTGCCGACCGCGCGCTCATCGTAGGCCGCCCAGGCGTCGTACATGCAGGTGTGGACGATGGCCAGCGCCCTCGCCACCACGGGCGCGCCGAGCTTGGCGTCGCGGATGCCTTGCAGAGCGGCGGAGTTCCACTGCACACTGGTAGTTGACCGCGACGCGACGGCCGCGTTGGCCCACAGCTGCAGGATTAAGCCTGCGGCAACGACGCAAGGGTGTCTCATGTGAAGCCTATGCTAACAGCGAGGATTGGTACTACCAATCAATGGAAAAACGCATCGTTTCCCGGCAAATTCTTCGTTTCTCGCAATGATTCCAACAGTTTCTTGGGCAGATACTTTTCGGCTGCAATTTGCGCTTGAGGATCGTCAACGTAAACTAAAGCCTCAGCGATGGCCGGGGCCGCCCATGCTGATTTCTCGCAAGCCGCGATTATCAGAGGAACGGAGGCTCTATCTTGCAGCTTGGCTAGCCCTTTTGCGGCCATAATCTGGATCACGTAATCGGATGACGACATGGCTCGTCGAAGAATAGGCAGCCCTCTCGGGTCTCCCGTCTCGCCCAGGAAAACCAATTTACCTGGAAGCTCATACATTGCCTTCTGGCTCGCATCGCTCAGTGAAAGCCCCTGGCCTTTAGCCCACTGCAAGAAGGCCGGCGAGAAATGGTCGTCCAGAAGCCTACCTTGAGGGTCGCTCTCTCGCGGGAAAGGGGGGGCGCTGTCTAGTGCCGCTGTTGCGCCATTCACCAGGAAATCCCAGTACGTCGCATCTTTGTCGCCGAGTCTGACCAGTGCGCTTGCGATCTCCGCTTTGTTCCCAGGGTCGATATCCCTGCTGTGGCTTGGCTCGATGGTGCGACCGAACTGCGCCCTCAGTGCGGGAATAGCTTCCACTGCACGTGCGTGGACGATCTCTTCCACGTGAACGCCGGTGAAGTTGCCCTCTTTGACCTTCTTGACTGCCTCGGCCACGCTTCCGATGTTATGAAATCGCTGTTCAGCACGGCCATAGGCAAGGCTTTGTTCGCTCTGGGCAGGTGCGGTGCCCGCCGCCAAAGCCCAGCACACCCAAAGCAAGAAAGTCCGCCGAATCGATCTAGCGGCCATGAAGTCTGTCTCGGATGCCATTCGAGTCCTCCGTAATATCGCCGATTGGTCCCCTGTTTACTGAATCTGGGACGGCAGTAGCTGATATGTATCGTCCAGCGCAATGAATGATGTAAGCGAGCTTTGCGGGTATGTCGCTGTCTGAGTCCCGTTTACGTAGACATAGAAAGTTGGGAAGATCGAGTTGTTGTTGGTGGAGGGACTGCCCGTGGCGCTGAATTCGATCACGTTCCATATCCACGGCACGGTTCTACCATTGATCGTCTGACTAATTGCTTGGCCTATGGTACCGACGCGCCCTTCCGCGAGTTCGTACACGCCGGTGTCGGAGGGTGTCAGGCCCTGGGCACCGTTGTACGGACTGCTTTGCCCCGCCGCATTCGGTGCAATACCGCACGGATCAGGTGTTGATCCTGCTTCCACCGTGGCCTTGGTGGAACTCGCGCTTGATATGATCCCACCGAATTCGAACAGCGAAACTTGATAATCATTAAAGAGTCGGAAATTGCCGCCGGTGAGCTGCGTAGTCGGATTAATTGTGGCGGGCGGTGCGGTGTTTGCCGAGTTCTTTAAGAGCCACGCATTAGCATAATTGACGTCGGCTGGGCCGTTCAGAAGAGAGGCGTTATTTACGGCCCACAAGGCGAGGAGCGCTGTACACCCCGGAGACTGATAGGTCAGCGCAGCCTGCAACCCTGAATTCTCGCCGCTAGGAAGAGTGATGACGCTGCCATTGACCCATCCAATTACTGTTACTTCCGCCGTTGTCACCTGGATGAGATTCACCGTGAACGGCCAGCCATTGCTCTGCGCGCTGCCACCATCACCGTTTGCAAGGTTGACTACAACGGAATAGCTCCCGGGTGACAGCGTCGTTAGATTGAAGGTTGCAGTGATCTGCGTACCACCTGCATTGACGGTACCGACAGTGGCGGGGATCCCGCCAATAGTGATAGCCGCTGCATTTGATCCAAAGCCACTTCCGCTGATAGTGACGGCCACCTGGGATGATCCTGCCTGCCCGGAACCTGGGGCGATGCCGGTGATTTTTGGCACATTGCCCGGAGCAGGAGGCGCTGACACCAGCGTTTCCGGACAAGTAGGTAAATCGTGGTAATCGTCGCTGCAAGCCTCGCCATTGATCTCCTGGGTAGAGGTGGCTCCCAAGTTCAGCGTACCCGCGTTCACCCCGGTGACTAGCCCAGCCGCTACGGTCGCGACGGTTGTATTAGAACTGCTCCAACTCGCCGATGCGGTAAGGTTGTATTGCGTGCCGCTTTTGTATTGCACGGTGAAAGTCTCCTGCAGAGTTCCACCCGACCCCACGGCAAATGGATTGGCGTCGATAAAGCCCTCCACCGCTCCTGAGCAGGTGATACATATCGGCGTGCAGGTTGCCTTTTGCACATTGTATATGCCGGCGTCGACGACCACTAGAATCCGTTGGTATTCGCCCTGCGGTCCCGCGATCTCGGCGCTGCCCTCCTTTACCGAGGGCGGAATCAAGTTGCGATCATCATCGGGGATTTGGTTCTGAATGATTTCCGAGACGTTGAGCATTTGGGCGGCTCTCGGATCGAGATGCAGAGGATACTTGTAATGGCCGCCGGAGAAGAACAACGTAAGCACCAAGTCCTGGGCTTCGTCGGCCGGGTTCCAGAGGTTGATCATGGTGTCGTCGCCGTTGGCGGTGCTCCAGTAGGAGAGGCCTCTTGCGGCGCTTTCCGAAACAACTTGCGGCCGCGCCTCAAAGACATAGGTGTTTTTCTGATCCACGCTGCCGCCCGCCATTAGCAGGGCGCCATCTGGGCCTTGAAAATCGAAAACGAAGTTTGTGCTGCCGTTGAAATTCCTAAGGCTGCTGGAGGAGATTAGGGATGCGAGATTCAGGTCCATTGCGGCGTAGGGAGGGATGGAAACCTGAGGAAGCTGTACGGAGCGCGAAGCGGCGTTTTCAACCCAGTTGAGTTTGGGCTGGATTGAGTATGCCTGCCCGGTAAGGTTGCGCAGGACGAAGTAGGGCGTAAATCTGGTTCCGGCGGGGAAGCGCATCATGGGATCGGCCTCGCCCATCATGAACCCGACCGCTGCGTAGGTGAGTGTTGCCGATTTTTCGGATGGTTTTGGCGGGCTGTGCAAGGGCAAATTGGCGGAAAAGCCCGTGGCCAGATCTTCGAGTCCGCCGCTCACCAGCAGTCCGTGTTCGGGTCCGTTATATGCGACGCGGACGCCTCCTTCGTTTGCGGGGGCCGACTGCATTTCAAGCAGATCGACGACCTTAGTGCCATGCGAAGAGACTGTGACCGTATGGGTTCCGAGGATATTTGACTGGTTGTCGAGCACCTGGAGATTCGCGGAAATCGGCTGTGCCGCAGGATTCGAGAGCGTCACGAAGCCGGTTACATTGGGCTCGTGCTTCCACCAGATGCCTTCGAGCGCGCGAGGTTGGAAGGCATCACTTTGTATCTGCGCGTCCGATGCCATGGCCGGCTGAAGGTTGTAGCTGAAGATCACGCTATGTAGAACGTCAACAGAACGCACGGTCACACATAGGGCGTCCCACGGCCAGTTGTAATCTATTTCGACGTAGCCTTTCAGGGCGGACCAAGGTGCGATACCGTTCTCTGCCAGCGCTTGATTGATGTTCACGACCGCCGTGCCGGAGGGTTCCAGATTTACGTCCGCTAGCTGGTACCTGTGTCCGTTGCTGAGATAAAGGACGGGCGTAACCGTGATGGGAGCGACCTTGACACTGTTCTTGATATAGATGGAGGACTTGAAATTTGCATCGACCATCCATAGGCCGCCTATCATCGAACGCGGGACGGCAGGACTGTGCCACTTGCCGGTGTAGGGCAGAGCTGGCGACACGGGTTTGTGCGGGGCGAGTACTCTGGGCTGTTGGGCGTGCAGGTTTGCGCTAAGAGCAGCAAATGCGAGCGCGAAGACAGCGAATCTCAATACGACAGAGCGGAGAGACATTTCCCCGGCCTCCAACAGGATTTAACAACTCGATCCCTGGGGCCTCGGTGCTGTGGCACCGCTACTCAGCGCAGTCCGCATGTGCGCCGCTCACTAATTTGGGCAAAGCTACCGAGAGGAATGCGTGATCCGAAAGTCTTCGAGTCTCCTCTGGGGGTAAAGTGTGAGTGAATCTATACAAGGTTGTGGATCGTGTCAAGGCAAAACGAAAAACGTTCCTAAGCGGCACACTTGGCGAGAGATCGGGCCTTCGGCCCGAGGACAGCCGGGGGCGGCTGTCCCCACATAGGCAAACGGCTATTCGCCGGGGAAGACGATTTTGGGATGGAAGAGGGTGCCGGCGACGCGGGTGGCGATGGCGATGAGGTCGCGTTGTCCGGAGAAGACTTTGACCTGGCGGGCGCGGGAGAGTTCGGGAAGGTTGACAGGGCGGCCGCTGCGGATGCGGGCGGCGGTGGCGTCATCGGCGGTGACGGAGGGAAATTGGGGCAGGAGCTGACGGGGGTGAACGAAGTGGACCTCGATTGCGTAGGAGTCGATCTCGGTGGCATCGGGGGAGCCGGTCGCATTCATGATTTCGTCGACAAGAGAGACGGGGGTAGAGATTCTTCGACTCGCGCTCGCATTCGCTCGCACTCGCTCAGAATGACAGTCGGTTGGTGGCCGGACGATTTTATTCGTTGCAACGCAGTTTTCGATTTCATTGATGGTGTGGGCCTGGGTGATATCGAACTCGGCGACGGCGGTGCGGCGGAGGGATTCGAGATGGGCTCCGGAGCCGAGACGCTGGCCCATTTCGTGAGCGATGGAACGCATGTAGGTTCCAGAAGCCACGCGGGCGCGGAAGCGGGCGCGGTCGGCTTCGACGGAGAGGATGACGAATTCCTTGATCTCGACTTGAACCGGCTTCAGGACTACCTCTTGCTGTTTTCGCGCCAGCTTGTAGGCCGGGACGCCGTGGATTTTCTTGGCCGAGAACGGAGGCGGGACTTGCTCGATGAGGCCCTGGAATGCGGCAGCGAGTTGCTGGATGGGCGCGAGGGTGAGGGCGACTGGGCAGGGCTCGCTGGTAGGGGTGCCATCGGCGTCGTAGGTGTTGGTGGCGAAGCCGAAGCGGATCACGCCTTCGTAGGTTTTTTCGGAAGTGGTGTAGAACTGAGCAAGACGGGTGAGACTGCCGATGACGAGCGGAAGCACGCCGGTGGCGAGAGGATCGAGAGTACCGAGATGGCCGACGGAACGCTGGCCCAAGATGTGGCGCATGCGGTTGACCACATCGTGGGAGGTCCAGCCGGCGGGCTTATCGATGATGATGACGCCATTCATGTGAGGGATTTGGTAATTTGGTAAAACTGAGTCTCGAGTATTGAGTGATCGGGCGATCGGGTCATCGGGCGATTTGAAAATGCCGGCACGAAGCCCGTTTTAAGATTTTCAATTGCTCAATCAGTCGATGGCTCAATCGCTCAATTACTAAGCTACCAGACTTCTTATGCTTCCTATTCGCGATGACCAGCCTCGGTATAGCACGCCTTGGGTGAACTACTTTCTGATCGGGCTGAACCTGGCGATTTTTTTCTTCGAGTTTGCCCTGGATCCTCAGAGCCTGGAAATTCTAATTCGTCAGTTTGGGGTGGTACCGGAGCATCTGGCAGCGTTTCTGGCGGGCTCGCCCAGGTACTCTTTGCTGGCAGTGGCGCTTCCCTTCTTCACATCGATGTTTTTGCACGGGTCGTGGATGCATGTGATCGGGAATATGTGGTTTCTCTACATTTTTGGCGACAACGTTGAGGATCACTTGGGACATTTCAAATACCTCGTGTTTTACATTCTTACCGGTTTGATCGCGATGGTCACGCAGGTGGCGGTGGGTCTGAACTCGAATGCACCCACGGTTGGGGCGAGCGGAGCGATCGCGGGGGTGCTGGGAGCGTATTTCATTCTGTATCCGAGGGCGCGGGTGCTGACGTGGTTTTTTGTGTTTGTATTGTGGGTTCCGGCGTGGATCATCCTAGGATACTGGTTCGTGTTGCAGTTCTTGAGCGGGACCGCGACCGCGCTCGCGGTGCGTGGCCAGAACATGGGAGGGGTGGCGTTCTGGGCGCACGTGGGCGGATTCGTCTCGGGGGCGCTGCTGGTGAAGGTGTTTGGAGAGCGACAGCAGAGATATCCATATGCGACGCGGTAACGAGCCCTCGGGAAACGGTATCGACCTGGGCATCCGCGGCGCTGGTGGCCGCAAATTTGCACAGGTCCTTCGGCCCGCAAAGAACGCGGGTCTCAGGATGACATGGCCTTTTTTGTCGACAACAGTGGTTGCCGTTGGCTACTTCTTCGGACGAGACTCCGGAGGGACTAATCCCGCTACACGATAGTAGACAACGAGTTGGCCGTAGTGTTCGCCGGAGTGCTCGATGAAACCGTAGGCGAAATCGGAGACGCGCGCCTGCTGGTGTTCGAAGGGATCGACGACCAGATCGGACATTCCTTTGTCGCCTTTCGCTTTGATGGCGGCGGCGCCGTCGGCAAAGGCTTTTTTTGCGAAGGCAGCGATTTCGGTTTTGGTTTTGTACTGATCGCGTTTAGGGTCACCGGTGGGCGGCTTCTGCCCCGTGACGATATTCGTGAAAAAATAATTTGCGCCGGCAGCATGGAGTATCTGTTCGGCGAAGCTGCGCTGGGCGGGCGTGGGCTTGAAGTCGTACTTGTCCTCGGGAAAGTCTTCGGCCATGGCGATGAGTTTGCGGGCAATGTCGTTCCAGGCCGCGAGGACGGCCTGGGAGGGGCTACCCGCAGGCTTTACGGCGGCTTCCTTCTTGGCATCTTGGGCGTGGGCGGGAAAAGTGAGAATCGTGACGGCTAACATTGCTGCGGTGAGAAATGGTGCTCTGGTCATGGCTGGATTCCTCCGGGGTGTCTGATGGGCGAGCGCAATCTTAGTCGGAATTTCCCGCTGTGTAAATGCGGGATCGCAGCAGCTCTGAAAATAAATTCATCAATCGCAGAGGGACCCTTCGGCTGCGCTCAGGGCAGGCACAAAGGTTGTGTGTTTTGTTATCGACTTACAAGATTCCGGCGGTGGGGATGCCATCGGCTACTACACGCCGTTCGGGCGCTGACGGATCAGGGAGAGGAATTCGGAGCGGGTTTCATTTTCGTTGCGGAAGCAACCCAGCATGGAAGAGGTGACAGCGGCGGAATGTTGCTTCTCTACGCCGCGCATCATCATGCATAAATGGCGGGCTTCGATGACCACGCCGACGCCTTGGGGTTCGATCACGTTCTGGATGGTTTCTGCGATCTGGGTGGTGAGGCGCTCCTGAATCTGCAGGCGGCGGGAGAAGATTTCGACCAGGCGCGGAACTTTGCTGAGGCCGATCACCTTTCCGTTGGGAATGTAGGCGACGTGCACTTTGCCGAAGAACGGCAGCAGGTGGTGCTCGCAGAGGCTGAACATTTCGATGTCTTTGACGATGACCATCTCATCGTAGGTGACGGTGAAGAGAGCTCCTTTGAGCAGGGCCTCGGGATCTTCTGTATAGCCGCGGGTTAGGGTTTGCAGGGATTTGCGGACGCGCTCGGGAGTGCGTTGGAGGCCTTCGCGTTGCGGATCTTCGCCGAGGCGGACGATCATCTCCTGGACGAGGTCCTCGAAACTGGCGCTGGTGAGAGTGGAGGGTTCGGTGGCTGGTTTCATGGTCATCGGGTGATTGCGTGATCGGCGATTTTGCGATTTGAAATCAGACAGCCTTGCCTGCGTATTCGAACGAGTTCATCATCGTTTCTTCTAAGCGTACTCTTTCAAGATGCGCGTAGGGGAAGCCGCGCTGCACTATTTCGTAAATTTGAATGCAGAGATTCTCGGTGGTGGGCACTTCCTGGGCGAATTCCGGCAGCACATTCAGATTTTCGTGGCCGTAGCGGGCGAGCACTTCCCTTTCGATAAAGCCATCCAGATCAACCAGGTTGCAAACCATGCCGGTCTTTCGATCGACGGGGCCGCTGACGGTTACTTCGACGGTGTAGTTGTGCCCGTGGCCGAACGGGTTGTTGCATTTGCCGTAGGTCGACTGGTTCTCCTGCTCGGACATGGCTTCACTGTGCAGGCGGTGGGACGCGGAGAACAGGTAGCGGCGGGAGAGATGAGCTTTCATATTTTAGCTCCTAGCTCCTAGCTTCTAGCTCTTACCTGCTAAGTGCTGGCTTTCGGGTTTTATGCCCGCCTAAGCTTCTCCATAGAAATCGACGAAGAGGTCGGGAGTTTCGTAGACCCGGACACGGTGCAGCCTGGCGTTTTCGAGCTTGGTGACAAGACGCTGCCAGATGGCGACGGCGATGTTTTCCGTAGTTGGAATTTGATGCAGGAACTCGGGAACCTCTTTGTTAAGAAAACGGTGGTCCATGGCATCGAGGACTTCGCGGTGCATGATCTCTTTGAGCTGCTTGAGGTCGACGACGAAACCGGAGCGGGGATCGACTTCGCCTTTTACGGTGACTTCCAGGGTGTAGTTGTGGCCGTGGCCGTTCGGGTTATTGCATTTGCCGAAGACACGGCGGTTCTCCTCGGGAGTGAAGTCCGGGTTATGGTAGTAGTGCGATGCGGAAAATTCGGCTTTGCGCGTGAGATAGACCATAAAAAGACAGTTGTCAGTTGCCGGTTGCCAGTTGCCAGTGAAACAAGCTTTATCCAGCTTTCAGTTGTGCGTTGTCCTCTGCGGGTAAACAAGGTTCGTCCTGATATGTGCGACCCTTCCACGGCACACTGCCGTTCGCGTGCGCTTTCGCCGAGCGCAGCAGCAGGTAGGAGAACAACGGCAGACCGAACAAAGAGAGAATGTTTGCATCCCAGAAAAAATGCGCGCGGCGGATGCGCGCGAGAAAAAATACGTACAAAGTCACACAAAGAATCCCTGCCACGGTGGCGGGGCGCGGGTGACCGCGCAGACTGCTTGCGAGGCTGATGGCGAAGCTGGCAACGATCAGCACAAACTCCAGTGCCCGCAGCGCGGCCAACCGCACCGGTGAGGGGAACAGCAGCGCGAGGTTCTTGGTCCAGCCTTCGCGCAGTTGGGCGAAGCTGCGATACATGCGGGTGCGGACGGCGTCAGGGGCGTAGCGGAAGAAGATCTTTCGGCCTGAACGCTTGACGGCCCGAGCCAGAGCCACATCTTCGAGCAGGCTGGCGGCAATCGCGGCGTGGCCGCCGACCGAAACATAGGCTTGGCGCGTGATCAAGATGTACTGGCCGTTGGCGGCCGCCAGGGGAGACTTAGGGTCGCTCACTTCTGAAGGACGAAAGCTTGACGCCAACTCGGCGAAGATCACGGGCATGATGGCTTTTTCCCAGAAGCTATCGACTACCTGCTGGGGCGAGTAAGAGAGCAAGGCCACGTTAAGACGCTGTGCTTCTTGCAGGCTGTGGGCCAGCGAACCGGGCAGGTGGATGGTGTCGGCGTCAGTGAACAGCAGCCATTCGCCGCGCGCGGCTTTGGATCCGGCGGCGACGGCATTGTTCTTGCCAGTCCAGCCTGCGGGAAGCGGGTCAGCTTGAATGAGGCGCACTTTCGTTTGCCTTGGGACTCGCGCCTGGGCTTGCGTTCGCGAGTTCGAAAACGACGAGGCGATTGCGGGGGTGCTATCGGTGGAGTGATCGTCGACGACGATGATTTCGAAGTCGACTCCCACTTGCGCGATCAGCGATTCCAGGCAGCCGCGTAAGGACGCTTCTTCGTTGCGGGCCGGCACGATCACCGACAGCGCGAGCCGATCGGGAACTGTGGCTATCGCAGGCATAGGTCGAATCCATTATTATAGCTGCGTGCGACGCATCCTTCATTTTGCCGGCTCTGTTACTTCGATCTTCCTGCTGTTGGGGATTTTGTTTGCGCTCTCCGGCTGTTACAGCGGGACGCGGCCGCCGCGGATCGGCACGGCCGCTCCGGATTTCACGGTGCGCGATTCCGATCGCACGGTCACGCTGAGCCAACTCAAGGGCCAGGTGGTGGTGCTGAATTTTTGGGCGACTTGGTGCCCACCGTGCATCGAAGAAATGCCGTCTCTGGTGCAGATGCAGCAGGAGATGAAGTCGAAGGGCGTGACCGTGCTAGCGGTCAGCGTCGATGTGGATGAAGGTAATTACCGGCGTTTTCTGAAAGACCACAATGTGAATCTGCTCTCGGTGCGGGACGGCGACATGAAGAGCAATAGCTTGTACGGGACATTCAAGTTTCCTGAAACCTACATCATCGACCGCAATGGAATTATGCGGCGCAAGTTCATTGGAGCAGTGGATTGGACGGAGCCGGAGGTTATTGATTTTTTGGGGAAACTGTAACTGTAGAGACCGGGCTGAAGCCCGTACTCCTTTTCCTATGTTTACGCGGCGCTGAAGCGCCGCTCTTCCACGGTACTCCTGGCATTCATGAATGAGTCAGCTTAGTAGGAGCTTCAAAGGACAAGATCACCTTCAACGTCAAAGGCGTCGGACAAAGCCTGCCCTGAACGAAGCCGAAGGGAGTTGTCCGACCCACATAGTCATAACTTCGCGTTGCGCAGACGCAGGGCGTTGGTGATGACCGAGACTGAACTGAAGCTCATAGCGGCGGCGGCGAAGATGGGGCTGAGCAGCAGCCCGAAGAAGGGATAGAGAATTCCGGCCGCGATGGGGACGCCCACGGCGTTGTAGACGAAAGCGAAGAACAGATTCTGCCGGATGTTGCGCATGGTAGACCGGCTCAGGTTGCGGGCACGGAGGATGCCGGCGAGGTCGCCTTTTACCAGGGTGATGCCGCCGCTCTCCATGGCGACGTCGGTGCCGGTGCCCATGGCGATGCCGACATCGGCTTGCGCCAGGGCCGGAGCGTCGTTGACGCCGTCGCCGGCCATGGCGACGACTCTTCCCTGCCCTTGCAGCTTGCGGATGATGGCCAACTTCCCTTCCGGCAACACTTCGGCTTCGAATTCATCGATGTCCAGCGCGCCGGCGATCGAGGCGGCGGTGGATTTGTTGTCGCCGGTGAGCATCACGATGTGAATGCCTAGGTTCTTGAGGGCACGGATCGTGCCGGGCGTGGAAGGCTTCATCGGATCTCCCACTGAGACGGTTCCGACGAACTTGCCATCCACGGCGATGCAGAGACTCGATCCGGGGTTGGATTTGCCCTCGCCTACCGCCACATTCGCAGGGACGAACGCTCCCAGTTCCTTCATCAGGGAGGCGTTCCCGACGGCGACTCGCTTGCCATCGACCACGCCTGTAATGCCCTTTCCCGCGACACTCTCGAACTCACGCGGCTGCGAGAGTGGCAATCCTTGCCTCTCGGCGGCTTGAACGATTGCTCTGGCCAGCGGGTGCTCGCTGGCTCGCTCCAGGCTGGCGGCGAGCCGAAGGGACTCGCCATGGTCATCCGGTGAAACAGAAATTCCCAACAGCTGCGGCTTGCCCTCGGTAAGCGTTCCGGTTTTGTCGACGACCAGCGTGTCGATTTTTTCGAGAATCTCCAGCGCTTCGGCGTTCTTGATCAAGACGCCGGCGCGAGCGCCGCGACCGACGCCGACCATGATTGCCATTGGCGTGGCGAGGCCCAAGGCACAAGGGCACGCGATGATGAGCACAGCGACTGCATTCACGAGCGCGTGCGCGAGACGCGGTTGTGGACCGAGTAACAGCCACACGAAGAAAGTGAGCACTGCCACCGCGACTACGATGGGCACGAACCATTTGGCCACGCGGTCGGCGAGACGCTGGATGGGAGCGCGGCTGCGTTGCGCCTGGCCAACCAGTTGCACGATGCGCGCCAGCAAGGTTTCGCTGCCCACGCGCTCGGCCCGCATCACAAACGAACCGGTGCCGTTGATGGTTGCGCCGATGACTTTGCCGCCGGACGATTTCTCGACCGGCATGGATTCGCCGGTGATCATGGATTCGTCAATCGCGCTGCGGCCTTCGAGCAGGACGCCATCTACCGGGATTTTTTCTCCCGGGCGCACCCGCAGGCGGTCGCCGGGCTTTACCTGCTCGAGGGGAACATCTTGCTCGCTGCCGTCGGGGCGGAGCAGGCGCGCGGTGCGGGAGCTGAGATCGAGCAGCGCGCGAATGGCGGCGCTGGTGCGGCTGCGGGCGCGCAATTCCATAACCTGGCCGAGCAAGACCAGCGTAGTAATCGCGGCGGCGGCTTCAAAGTAGACATCGGGATGGCCGGACATATTGCCAGGCCCAGTCCGCAGCGATTCAGGAAAGATCTGAGGCGCGACCGTGGCGATGACGCTGTACCCGTAGGCAACGCCGGTGCCCATGCCGATCAGGGTGAACATGTTTGGACTGCGGTTGGCGAGCGATGTCCAGAAGCGCTGGAAAAATGGCCAACCACACCAGAGCACGACGGGCGTAGCAAGGGCGAGCTCCAGCCAGGGAAGCGCTGCGGCCGGCAGCAGTCGACGCAAGGGCATCTGCCAAAACATCGCGGCCATGGCGATTGCCATCAGCGGTGCGGTGAGCGCGAGGCTTACCCAGAAGCGGCGGGTCATGTCGCGCAGTTCGGGATTTTCTTCCGGAGACGTTGTGACCGTGCGCGGCTCCAGAGCCATTCCGCAGATGGGACACGAACCCGGCCCGGGGCGCACGATTTCCGGGTGCATGGGACAGGTGTACTCGGTGCGCACCGTCGATGATGCGACCGGGAGGTCGGCTTCGAGCGCCATGCCACACGATGGGCAGGCGCCCGGCTTATTTGCACGGACCTCGGGGCACATGGGGCAAACGTAGTCCACCCCTGCTTTGGCCGGGGCTGGAGCGCCCAGCATTACCAGACCTGGCGGCAGCACAGGTGCGGTGCCCTCAAGATATTTCACCGGGTCTGCTTTGAACTTCTCGGCACACGGGGCGCAGCAGAAGTAGTAGTTTTTTTCGCCGTGGCGGTGGTGGTGCTTGGCAGTCGCGGGATTCACGTTCATCCCGCAGACGGGATCGCGTGCGAGCGCGGCGATGTCGGAAGGTTTCGTTGACATGTTGAGTCAATCGCGCGGAATCAAGAAAAAGCCCACAGGGGCTAAAACCCCAAAAGTGGGAATCAGCCGTTTACGCTCACTGTCGTGTTCGATGGAGAATGCTTTATATTGGATTCAGAGTCGGCGGATGCCCGGCGAATTCATTCATAGCCAGCAAAAGGATTATGCCATGACTTATCTGGACGTTGTTTTTCGTTACGGCGCTGCACCCGGCGAAAACGAATTGCGGGCCATCGACGGCATGCGGGAGGTTTATGGAGTGCGGCGGGTACAGTTCAACGAGCGGGAGCACACGGTGCGGGTGGAGTTTGACGCGTCGCGCTTAAAGTCAGAGGCGGTAGCTCGACTCCTGCGACAGGCGGGAGTCGATGTGCGCGAACGCTTGGCGCTGGCGTAGAGCCGGAAAAAAGGAGCTGGGGGAGGTCCTTTGCCGAGTCGAGCTTAATGCAAGGGGCGCCCAAAGAGAACCTCTGGCCGAAGTTGTTCTTGGAACGCCCCGTTGCGCGCCACTTCGTCTGGCCTTTGTTAGAGCACATGGCGTGCCGTATGTAAGCCGTTCAAAATACACAACTCTCCACTCCGCGACTTTGTAGGAATTGCTCTGCGGCGGGAAAGATTTACTCCGGACGGAAACCCGCGCCAACACAGCTAAGGCGAAGGCCTTAATTTTTGTCAAGAGAATTTGTGAAGAAAAAATGGTAAAGAGCTTAAAGATGAAGAACACAACGGGCAGTGAGGCCGGGAATGTTCGAGCAGATTGGCGATGCGGTGATCGTGTTCCCAGCAAGCGGCGACTTCCGCTATAATTTCTGTGCGACTTCACCTGCCAACCTGAAACCTGCGCCCTTAGCTCAGCTGGATAGAGCGTCTGGCTACGAACCAGAAGGTCGGGAGTTCGAATCTCTCAGGGCGCACCATCTCTTTAATCTCCTTTCGCTTCGCTCAAGCTTCTGGGTGAATTTCAATCCGTATTTCCGTTGAATGAAAGTTGAATGAAAATGGAGGCGCCCGGCTAGCGGGCGCGTCTTTGGAATTGCCGAGGCGAGTCGGAAACGGGACGTAACTTCGGTGTCAAGCGAGGAGCGGGCAGCGGTTCCTTCTGCCGGGTTTTCTGCTAATCTGATTCTGCCCTGTTGTTTCCGTAGTCCACCGGAATGTGTTTCCGGAAATCGGGTCGCGCACGTGCCCATGTCCAAAGTTATCGAAGTGTCTGTACTGTCTTCGTCGAAAGACGGACTGGTTTATCTAACACCGAATGATTGGAGCCTCGTCGCGGATAAGGCCAAGCGGGTCAGTTTTCGCAAGGGCCAGATTCTTGTCCACAAGGGAAAGAAAACTAACGGTGTCTTTCTCCTGCTGACAGGAACCGCTCGAGTACAGATTCCTCCACAGACCAGATCTCCCGAGATCGGGCCGGGTGAGATTTGCGGCGAAATGTCGTTTCTGGAGGACGCACCCGCCAGCGCTAACGTGGTCGCTCATGAAGACGTAGAAGCTTATCATCTTGATCGGCCCACCCTGGAGAGCCTGTTTGAGTTGTTTCCTCACCTCGCCTCTCGTTTTTACAGGTCCCTGGCCATGAATTTGTCTCGCCGACTCAGAGATCTAATCGAGCCGAACGCGGGCCAGTAATTCTGGGTAACCAATCCAGGTTCGAGCAGCGTGCCTGATTTCTGATTGCAATTCCTGCACAAAACCCTCCAGAAATTAAGAAGCGTCCCGAGACTTTTGCGAGTCTCGGGACGCCCGAACAGCCCTCCCCCAGAACTGCTCAAGAGCAACCTACTTGCATCCCAGTCCAATGTGAATTACACTTCGGTGCCATGAGATAGCACGAGCTACCCGGTGGTTCGTGCGGCACCCCTTAGGACTTTTGGGCCCTGGGAATCGCAAGGCCCGAAGCATTCTGGGCGGCTTCAGTCGACGCAAGAAGGGGAACACTAGTGTGCAGAGCTTTGCAGTTCCAATTTGGCAAAATCGAAGCAGCTTCGAATTAACCGACTCCTAATCAATGGTTTACGAGTTTTACAGGTTTGGCAATATGAATGCAGCAGGTTTTGCGACGGAGCAGCTCGTTTAGTGCGCCTGTTGACCACAAAAATATCCCCTGGTTCGGAGGAAAGACAGTTATGAAGCGCATACTCTTGATGGCTCTACTTGCTATGGCTCTGCCATTAGCTGCGTTTGCTGATACTTCAGTGGACTTCACGAACAGCGGCGGTACTCTCTCCGGCAGTTCTGCGGGGTTGGGCTTATCAGGATCTGAACTCATTGCTGTGAACGGCCTTGGCGGCGCGGCTCTGGTCACAGGCGCGCTCGGGTCTGTGAGCTTCTCGACGGGAGCGCTAACCGGAGGAAGCCTGCAGATGGGCGGGACATTCGCCGGCGGCGGAATCTTCACCATCACCGGGAACGGCACCAACGGCGTTCCAAGTGGTGCGATATTCAACGGCTCTTTCTCCGGTCCAGTTACCTGGACACTGGTCACGCTGGCTAACGGCACGCACAATTACACGCTGACAGGTTCAGTAACTGGCCAGTGGTATGGCACCGGCCCGACCGTGGATGGCGCTACGGTTCAGTTGACGATCAATACAGGCAAAGGCTTCTTTAACGGAAGCACTACGATCTCCAGCGGTGACACCAACATCGGTGGCACTGTTCCCGAGCCTGGCACTCTCGGATTGCTCGGAACTGGGTTGATTGGCCTGGCCGGACTAGTTCGCAAAAAGCTGAAAGCCTAGTCCACTTCATCCGTCTTCTCCGAAGCCCCGCCAAAAGCGGGGCTTTTGTTTTGCTTCCTGCCCGATGCGCCGCTGAAGCGCACCTTCCTTACTCCGCCAAGATTACTGCAGTAACCGTCAGGCCGGGATTACCGTTGACCGTCCCTCCCTGCATCCGTACATTCGCCACAGGGGGTCGTATGAAAGATATTCATGAAGTGTTGCGGCAGAAACAGACCAAGTACGCGGCACTGGGTAAGCAAATCGAAATGCTGCAGCAGGCGGCGGAGAAGCTGCGTGAGGTGGCTCCCTTGCTGGCCGAAAATGATGACGAAGACAACGCCGTCCTGACAGAAGTGGACGAAGCTGTGCCGCATTCCGACGCCATGGCCGCGAAAGCGGGCGCGGCTGGTTCGGGCGGAACCGCCTCCAAGGGAGCTCGGCCCACAGCGCCTCGTTGGCCCTAGTCACACCGCTTCTGGGTGGGGAACATTTGTTATGACCCTTCTGGCATTGCTGATTTCCACGGACGATTCCGCTTGTGACATTCTGGGCCGGGTTCTGCCGGCGACCGGGGTCGCCGTGGAGCGTTTCAGCGTTCTGCCGGCCGCTATCGATCGTCTTCAGCAGCAAAGGTTCGACGCGCTCATTATTGATTTCGAAGACGCGAAGGCTGCCGCCGAAGTGTTCGAAGAGGCCCGCAAGCTGAATTCCGGAGATGCGCCCGTCACTGTGGCTTTGGTGGCGGAACGCGCTACCGCGCGAGATATTTTAAGCGGCGGCGCGCATTTTGTGCTGTACAAACCACTCTCGGAAGAAAAGGCCAGAGCCGGCCTGCGTGCGGTAACCGCTCTATTGAACCGCGAGCGTCGCCGCGCTTACCGCGTCCCGGTGCAGGCTCCGGTGGAACTTATTCTGCCCGATACTCGCAAAGCGGAGGGAATCCTTCTCGATCTGAGCGAAACGGGGATGGATGTTCTGACCGCCGAACCTCAGATTCCGGGGGCGCTGCTGAATTTCCGCTTCCAGTTGCCCGACGGAAGCCTGGAGATTCATGCGCACGGGCAGGTGGCATGGGCGAATCCCAATGGCCAAACGGGGGTCCACTTTCTGGACCTGGACGAGGCCATCAAGGCTCATCTACACATCTGGTTGCAGGCAGCGGCGTCCGCTCAACGTCCGGGGCCTGAGGAAACCGTTCCCCACTGCAAGCTTACCGATTTGAGTCTGGGGGGATGCTACGTGGAAACCGATTCGCCTTTCCCCGAACACGCCTTGGTCGACCTTTGCCTGAAAACCGAAGAGTTGGCGGTCCACACCGAAGGCATGGTGCGGGTTGCCCATCCGGGTTACGGTATGGGAGTGGAATTCCCTTCCCGCACGCCGGAGCAGCGGGCGCAGGTGGGCAATCTAATCAGCTTGCTTCGCAGTTGTCCCGATTCCATGCCGGAACTGAGTATTTCTCCCCGGGCTCTGGTTGCGGACCTGAGCCAATTTGAATCCGCGCCGGAAGCGGTGAACGGGCCCGAGGAAAACGAGGATATGGAAGATCCTTTGCTCGAACTGCTGCGGCACGCGACCGCGATGCAACAGGATAATTTTCTCCAGGAACTTCGCCGCCAGCGCTCGGGTGAGAGCGTTACGACATAGCTGGCATTCCTGCCCTCTGATCCTTCCAAATCCTTATCCTTCTGCACTGCCCATCACAGCTCTGCCCTAAGCTTCTAAATTTGATTGGAACTAAAAGCCTCTCGCGGCAGGAGGCTGAGGGCTTTTGGGACTGGGCAGGAGGCTGGAAAAAATCGGCAGCGAAGGGTGCGAGAGGCCTGCGGTGGGCTGCTTTCGGAGAGCGAAGAACCCATGCCCCGTCTCTGGCCTGGATCCTCCAACTCTCCGTGGTCTGTTCCACCCCATTGCGAGTACAGTAGCTCATTCTTATTGCGCGGCGGTTTCAGCAATATTAATTCTAAGTTAAATAGAGCGAGTCGAGCGCAGATTCGCGAAGCGCGGGAGAGTGCCGCCGCCACTGTGCATGGTTCTCGCGCTTGTGCGAACATGTACACGCATGTAAGACGGCGTCTCCGTGCGGAGGCTGGCGGGAGCGAAGCTGGCGGCAATTACACAATCCGGTCAGGCTGGGGATACAGCGTCGCGCGCACGCATGCACAGAGCACCGGGCGGCAGGCTGGCCTGGGTACCGTTCCTCTCGATTGCGGCGGCGGCATTCGCGGTTGAAATTCCCTTCTTCTTTCTGGGCCTGCCCTCGGGCCATGATTTCGAATTCCATTTGTACGGGTGGCTCGACGTTCTGGCCCAGTGGAAGCAGGGCATCGTCTATCCGCGATGGGCATCGCTGGCGCAATTCGCCTATGGCGAACCGCGCTTCATCTTCTATCCCCCGGCGTCGTGGACTTTAGGCGCTGTCTTAGGCGCAATCTTTCCCTGGAGCCTCGTCTCCTGCATCTACATCTGGCTGGTTCTGGTGGCGGCGGGGACGTCGATGTTTCTGCTGGCGCGGCGATGGCTTGACTGGCGCGACGCAACCTTCGCGGCGGTGTTGTACGCCGCGAATCCCTATCACCTTATGATTGTTTACTGGCGGAGTGCCTTCGCCGAGCTGCTGGCCAGTTCGTTGTTGCCTCTGCTGTTGCTGCTGGTGCTGCGAACGGAAGAAAAGGGCCGCCGCATAGCCCTTTGTTTGGCGCTGGTCCTGGCTTCGGCCTGGCTGGTAAACGCACCCGCGGCGGTTATGATTCACTATTCTCTGGCGTTGCTGATCGTGGGGATGGCCTGGCATCGGCGCTCGCCCCGCGTTCTGCTGACCGGAGCAATTGCGGTTGTTCTGGGCGCCGCGCTGGCCGCTTTCTATCTGCTGCCTGCAATCTACGAGCAGAAGTGGGTCAACATTGCTGAGGTCGTGGGCACTGGCTTGCGCCCGCAGGATAACTTTCTATTTGCCCACACCACCGACGCAGATCACAACGTCTTCAACCGCGTCGCTTCCTGGGTCGCGATAGCGGAGATCGTGGTGACGATTGCGGCAGCATGGGCGGCACGGCGCTGGCGCGGCCGCAACCGCGAACTTTGGTTCTCGCTGGTGGCCTGGGGCGCAGTATCTGCTGTGGTTATGCTACCGATTACCGGTCCGCTCTGGAATATCCTGCCCAAGCTGCGTTTTATTCAGTTTCCGTGGCGGTGGCTGCTGTGTCTGGGCGTTCCATTCGCCTTGCTCACGGTGATGGGATTCCGCAGATGGACGGCGCGTGTAGCCATCTACCTGGCTATGCTTTGTGTGCTCGCTTTTGTATGGCAACACTTCCAGGCGCCCTGGTGGGACAATCTCGACGATCTGCGCGAGATGCAGGACAACATGGCAACTGGCGCGGGATACGAGGGCACTGACGAATACACGCCCCTGGGAGCCGACCCTTCCAATCTCGACAAAGCCGCCCGCCGCGCGACCGTGGATGGAGCCGCCCACGCGGCGATCCGGGTTTCGCAGTGGAACCCGGAATTTAAACTCCTCACGGCAGAGATGTCCGCGCCGGATAATCTTGCTTTGCGCCTGTTCAACTATCCGGCGTGGCACGTGGAAGTAAATGGACGGCTGGTACAGGCCGGGACCCGCGAGGGCACCGGACAGATGCTGGTTCCGGTGGAAGCGGGGGCGAATCGCGTGCAGATCACTTTTGTTCGCACCTGGGATCGCACGGCCGGCGGGTGGATCTCGATCGTCGCTATCGTTTTTGTTCTGGTGTCGTTGAAGCGCTGGTAACGCCGGCATCTTGCCGAAGGGACAGCCGCCAGAACAGCGGCGCTACGAATTGAAAATCGCGAATGCGAACAATCCTCATTGCAACTTCCAATCCCGGCAAGCTGCGAGACTTCGCGGGCGCAGCTCTACGGCACGGGGTCGAAATCGCCGGCATTCCTGACTTCGCTTCCCTGCCCGCCGTTGTTGAGGATGGTCTTACTTTCGAGGCCAATGCTCGAAAGAAGGCCGAGTCCTACAGCAGATACGTTCCGGGAGAAGTCGTTGTCGCCGACGACTCCGGCCTGGAGATCGACGCGCTGAACGGCGCTCCCGGCGTGCACTCCGCTCGCTACGCGGCTCCCACCCTGCAAAATAAGGAGCCCCACGAGGCCGATGCGAACACCGATGACGGAGCCAACAATGCGCGCGTTCTGCACGAATTGAAGAATGTCCCACTTGCTCAACGTACTGGACGATTTGTCTGTGTGCTGGCGGTCGCGCGTGATGGAGAAACGCTGGCCTTGTTTCGCGGCACTGCTGATGGGGTGATCCTCGACGCTCCACGCGGGATGAATGGCTTCGGTTATGATCCGCTCTTTTATTTTCCGCAGATTGAAAAAACATTTGCCGAGCTGACTGCGGAAGAGAAATCCAAGTACAGCCACCGAGGTACGGCGTTCCGTAAGCTCTTGGAATGGTGTGACGCGGGAGCGGACGCCTGAGACATGGTTCCAGGGTCAAGTCAAGCCGTCCTGGAGGCAGCCAGTGGGAAACAGGCTTTCTTTGACCACATTCCTGAATCATCGCTAGTCAAAAGCCAGACTTCTCTCGCAACGCAGTGGATGGGCAGATGAGGACGAACGGAATCCTCCACCGTGGTCAAGATTGCGCGGTCCACGTGATCGGCGACGGTCAGGTGAGGAATTATTTCAGAAAAAGCGCCGTTGTACGGCTTGCAATCGGGCCACGTGCCCGCAAGAGTCCCGGTGATTTGCGCGAATATTTCCGATTTGTCCGGGTGCAGGTAGGCGGTTTCCGGAAACCCTCGAACTTCGATGAATGAGAACGGGAATACCTCGACCGATGCGCAAACATCTCGCAGAGTCTTGATTTCGCCGGCCACGGCCTGCGCTGAACGAAAGGGATAAAGCAGAGTGATATGCGCGGGGATACCGAGACGAGCTCCCATATCGAATTGCAATCGTAGCGGCCCGACCACAGGCTCAACCTCAGGGGCCGGTACGATAATTGCAGACTCGTTACCCATGGCCTGATGTTACCCTGCTTTCCTTGACTTCGCTTCTCCTACCGCCGGATAATAAAAAGTTCTTTTGTCGTTCTTAACAGAATAAGTGAACTCATAAGGAGCGATCGTGGCGTCAGTGGCCAGTTCTAGTGCTCCAGTGGTAACGAAAGGCGTTGCGAAGGGTGCGGGGCATGGAGTCGCGCCCCTGCGCGCCGGGCAGGGTACGTCGTTTCTTTTGCGCCGCCTGCATTCGCTTTCCGGTATCGTTCCCGTGGGCGCGTTCCTGTTCGAACATATCCTGATTTCCAACTCGACCGCGATCACCGGCCCCGACGCCTATGCCCGCCAGGTAAGCTTTCTGGCCAATCTTCCGTTGGTTTTCTTTCTTGAGTTGTTCGGCATCTGGCTGCCGATTTTGTTCCATGCGCTCTACGGCTTCTACATCTGGTATCGCGGCGACGGGAACACCATCGAATATCCCTGGAGCGGCAATTGGATGTATACGGCGCAGCGCTGGACAGGCGGCATCGCGTTCGCTTACATCGTGTGGCACACCTGGACGATGCGCTTTACCGGAGTCGATCTTCACGCATATCCCAACGCTTCGTTCGGCAAGGTGCAGGCTGAAGTGTTTCAGACTCCGTTGTTCCTGTTCTATGTTGCAGGCTTGATCGCGGCTTCATGGCACTTCGCGTACGGCATCTGGCTGTTCTCCGCGAAGTGGGGCATCGTTTCCGGGGAGAAGGCGCGGAAGCGGTTTCTGGTTGTGTGTTTGGCATTCTTTTTTGTTTTGACCGGCGCGGGACTGGCCAGCCTTACTTCGTTCCGGTCTCGTCCGCAGCAGCCCACCGAACCGGGGACGGCAGCGACGCAGTCGACTCAAGCTACAACGAATACGGAAGGCCGGTAGAGGAAAGATGGCAGTTCCAAAAATCATTGTCATTGGTGGCGGCTTGGCGGGGCTTTCCGCCGTTATCAAGATTGCGGAGATGGGCGCAAACGTCGATCTCTTCTCCATCGTCCCGGTGAAGCGTTCGCACTCGGTATGCGCGCAGGGCGGCATCAACGCAGCTAAGAATTTGAAGGGCGAAGGCGATTCGACCTGGAAGCACTTTGACGACACGGTTTACGGCGGTGATTTTCTTGCCAACCAACCGCCCGTCAAAGACATGTGCGAGGCCGCGCCCGGCATCATTGATTTGCTCGACCGCATGGGTGTTCCCTTCAACCGAACGCCGGAGGGGCTGCTCGATTTTCGCCGCTTCGGCGGAACGCTCTATAACCGCACCGCCTTTGCGGGAGCGACCACCGGCCAACAGCTTCTTTACGCGCTCGACGAGCAGGTTCGCCGCTATGAATCCGAAGGCAAGGTGAAGAAATTCGAGCACTGGGAATTTCTCTCCGCGGTGCTCGACGGAAGCCGCGTGTGCCGCGGCATCTGCGCCATGGACTTGCGCAGCATGGAAGTACGTACATTCCCGGCCGATGCAATCATCATCGCCACCGGCGGCAATGGCGCGATCTTCGGCAAGTCCACCAATTCGGTTGTATGTACAGGTTCGGCGCAGTCCGCTCTTTATCAACAGGGCTGCTACTATGCCAATGGCGAATTTATTCAGGTGCATCCCACCTGCATCCCCGGCGAAGACAAGCTGCGGCTCATGTCGGAATCGGCGCGCGGCGAAGGCGGCCGCGTATGGGTTCCGAAAAAGCCCGGCGACACTCGCGATCCTAACTCCATTCCGCAGGGTGAGCGCTGGTATTTTCTGGAAGAGTGGTATCCCAAGTACGGCAACCTGGTTCCGCGCGACATTGCTACGCGAGCCATCTTCAAGGTAGTTTTTGAGCACAACCTCGGCATCGACGGCAAGCCGATGGTTTATCTCGACCTCACCCACATCGACCGCAAGATTCTCGACCGCAAACTGGAAGGGATTCTTGAAATCTACGAAAAGTTTGTGGGCGACGATCCGCGCGACACGCCGATGAAAATATTCCCCGGCATGCACTACACCATGGGCGGGCTGTGGGTAGATTTCAAGCAAGCCACCAACATTCCCGGAGTTTTCGCGGCAGGCGAGTGCGAATATCAGTATCACGGGGCGAATCGGCTGGGGGCGAACTCGCTGGTGTCGTGCATCTACGGCGGGGGCATCGCCGGACCGAATGCGGTGAAGTATGCACGCGGCTTGCAGGCGCTTTCCGACGGCAACGGATGCTTCGAAGCCGAAAGGAAGAAGCAGGAAGAAAGCAATTCCCTGCTCATGAACAACCAGGGCACGGAGAATCCCTTCCAGCTATGGCGCGAACTGGGTGAGCTGATGACCAAGGATTGCACGGTCATCCGCTACAACAAGAATTTGCAGCAGACGGATGCGAAGCTGGTCGAGATGCTGGAACGCTTCCGCAAAGTCAACCTGAGCGACCGCACACAGTGGGCGAACACCAGCGTAGTTTTTACGCGCCAGCTTTACAACATGCTGCAGTTGTCGCGCGTGATCGCGCAGGGCGCTCGTATGCGAGACGAATCGCGCGGCGCGCACTACAAGCCGGACTTTCCCGAGCGCGACGACAAGAACTTCTTGAAGACGACGAAGGCATATTTCGCGCCGGATGCGGATGAACCAAAGTTTGAGTTCGAGCCCGTGGATACGTCGCTGATTCCGCCGAGGGCGAGGAAGTATGACGCGGCAAAGTAACCCACGATTTGCTGTCATCCTGAGCGAAGCGAAGGACCCATGCAATTTGCCGACACCGGCAGAGTATATAGGTTCTTCGCTTCGCTCAGAATGACAAGATTGAGCTAAGAGCTAGAAGCTAATGGCCGAAAATAAATCCGTTCTCCTCAAAATCAAGCGCCAGAACACTCCGACTTCCAAGTCGTACTGGGAAGAGTTCGAACTCGCCCACCATCCG
Source organism: Acidobacteriaceae bacterium (assembly GCA_003168355.1). Lineage (GTDB taxonomy): Bacteria > Acidobacteriota > Terriglobia > Terriglobales > Acidobacteriaceae > Sulfotelmatobacter. The sequence goes on from PMSQ01000134.1 coordinate 50,421, forward strand.
GGGATGAACGTGATCTCCTCGCTGATGGAGATCGCCGCCAACCCCGTCACCCGCGAGGGCAAGGCCACTTCACCCATCACCTACGACTCGAATTGTCTCGAAGAAGTCTGCGGCTCCTGTGCCATGCTCATCAATGGACGTGCTCGCATGGCCTGCTCCGCCTTGATTGACAATCTTGAGCAACCGGTCAAACTTGAACCCTTCTCAAAGTTCCCGGTCGTACGCGATCTGGCCACCGACCGCAGCGTGATCTTCGAGAATCTCAAAGCTGTCAAGGCGTGGGTACCGATCGACGGCACCTACGACCTCGGTCCCGGACCGCGCATGACCGCGGAGGAGCAGGAGCAGGCTTATCCCATTTCGCGCTGCATCTCCTGTTGCTGCTGCATGGAGGCTTGCCCGCAGTTCAATGAAGACACGGGTTTCGTGGGCGCGGCCACCATCGCGCAGGTCCGGCTGTTCAACACGCATCCCACGGGCAAAGCGCTGGAGCGCGAGCGACTGGCGGCGCTGATGGGCGATGGCGGCATCCAGGAATGCGGCTACGCGCAGAACTGCGTGGAGGTCTGCCCCAAAGATATTCCTCTGACGAAGGCGATCTCCGAAGTCGGCGGCGCGGTCATGAAGCAGGCCATCGGCGATCTTTTTCGGCGCTGATTTAGCCTGTGTCCTCTGTACTTGAAAAAATCTTAAATACGGAGGACACAGAGTAAAGTACGGGGCCGCTCCCGCAAACGATCTGCGTGATTTTCCGTCTTCTCACCTGCCTATTTTTGTCACTCTTGCCACAACCTGCATTCCATCCTCTCGCCGGCTAAACGCTAAGTAACTGCTTCGACAGTACATGAGTTAGCGGTAATCCCGCGCCAGTTGTGGTGTTTGGCGTGCTCCCATCCATGCCAGAGCGCGTCGCAAAACCAAGGAAGTAACCAGTGGTAACCAAAGCCAGGACGCCCCCAAGAGGCACGCTCGTAACTACCCGGCCTGCAATCAACGGTTGGACCACTTGACACCGTGGCATACAATGTCCGGACGGTTCAGGATTAAGCCGGACGGAAGAATAGGGACTGAATTCTTGCAATTAAGACCACATCGTCAACTGCTCCTTCTTCCCTTGCTGGCATGCTTGTGCAGCCCACTTTTTTCGGCGACCTCCACCAGACTGCATAAAACGGTCCACCACCACACCCGCCATCATCTGCTGCACTGGACGCTGTGGAATCCGATGTTCCGTCCGACGCACGAATCTCTTTTAGTGCAGAACGCGGAAGTCGACCGGCTGGAATTGCCCCGCATTCAGGACGACGACGAATTGGAAGCGCTGAAGGCCAGTGGCGCGCTGCAGCCTATTATCGCGGGCGAGACGCTGCGTTTCGATCCGCGTCTCGATCCTTCGCGCCGCTTTTGCCGGCCCTGGACGCGCGATTTTGTCCAGGATATCGCGCAAGCCTACTACAACCGTTTCCACCAGCAGATTCAGGTGAATTCCGCGGTTCGCACGGTAAAGGTTCAGAAGAAGCTTCGCCGGCACAACCGCAATGCGGCTCCGGCAGAAGGCGATACGGCATCGTCCCATCTGGCCGGCCTCACCGTCGATTTGCAACGCCGCGGCATGAGCCAAGAGCAGATTCATTGGATGGAGCACTACCTCTTCTACATGAAGGCGATCGGACTGGTTGAACCCGAAGAAGAGCGTCACCAGTGGGTGTTTCACATCATGGTCTCGGGCCGCTACGCGGAGTGGCGCGAAAGCCAGGACATCGTTCCCATGGAGCGCCCCGAGCCCGCCACCATCACTGCCGACAGCCGACCCGAATAATCCTCACACGGCATATTGCGCTTCGCCGTTGCCAAACGACCAGTTCTCCCAGGCAACTTCGACCAGATTGACCATCAGGTCATGCGGCTGGAGTCCTGGGTTTTCTGCCAGAATCTCTGACATGCGCTCAATCAGCTTCCGCTTCTGCGCCAGCTTGCGTCCGGTTGAGAGCGTGATCTGTACCATCACAATGTCGTCCGTCCGTTTGATCCCGAGATACGTGGGGTCATAGATCAAACCGCTTGCCGGATGCTCCGTAATAATTTGGAAGCGGTCCTGCGCCGGCACATCCACGCCTTCCACCAATGCCCGGTGCACTCCATCAGCCAGAGCCTTTTTATATTCTTCGCTTTTTGCCTTCGCGTAAGGAAATTCGCACCAGTGGCATCCCTGCCTCCTTTGAAGTTGAAACTATTGTCTCTACAGGATGGATGAATCTAGCCCCTAGCGCGATTCACGGGCCAGCGTATCCGACCGTGCTTTAAGCCTTTTCATCAGTCTTAAGCCGCATATGCAGGACGAGGCTGCCGCAAGAATAGGGGCAGCGCTATTTGAGACAGGGGGCGTTATGAGTAACTGAACAGGCAGAGCTTGCACTCGATCCGATGAGAAGAAGATTAAGCGCAGATCATCGAGATTGATAATCCGAGATCGATGATCTGCGCCTTATTTAACGAGTGACTTGTGTGAGACAGGCGGCCAAGTCGAGACCGGCAAAGTGAATTTTCAGTTCGATTCGGTGAACTGAATCGAGGGTGATGAACCGCTCGCGGTGCTGCACTTGCCCAGATTCAAGTTATTGGTCTCTCCGGTTGAGCCCGCATTCGCGACGCAAGTTGGGGCTGAGGTGGTGCCGTCCGTCAGCGCTACTTTCACGGCGATCGAGACAGGCTCATTAAAATCTGCTCGCGAACCGCCAGCGTCGCCGACAATGTTAAATTCGGACTGCTTCCAAACCTGCGAGATATCAAGCACGCTGTCGGAGCCGCTAACGGAGTAGGCAGTGGTTCCATCCGTGAATACCACCGTATCTTTGCCGCCCGCTTCCGCAGCGGCCGAGAGCGACAGCTTGGCAAGCGAAGTAGCCTTCACATCGGGCGCCGGTACGTACTTGCTGTTCCCGTAGCAATCGCCCTCGTCGTCAGTGGCGAAACCGCTCGGACAAGCCGAGTCGCCCCAGCCGATCAGCCAATACTGCATGAAAACAGCCGCTTCGCCCTTGACTGGATAGTCCGTCGCGTAAATGAATTGTTGCCAGACGACACAATCGGTATGATTCTTACACGCCGCTGTGGTGCCCTCGAAGTCCGTATTGAGCTGAAGTGAGTATTCATTCGGCCCGAGGATGCCTCCGTCTCCGAACGCGGCCACCCCGACACTTTTCTCGGATTTTACACCCGTGACCGTCGGGAAGGTTCCAAGGGTTGCGCTAATCAGCCCCGGCGCTTGCGCTACATAGTCGTGACCGTTGCCCGTCACCTGTTCCGCGCCAGGCTTGTGGAAGGCTGGATGAACGCGTGGATGCAATTCTTTGCACTCCACCTGTTCCCAGATTGTGTTGGGATAAGATGCCTGAAAGCACCCCTCCCCCTGTTGGGTGTTGTGCGCCATTTCCGCGCGCCAATTGTCGAGCGCTGCAGCCTCCGCGTCGGCGGTCTGTCCAACGGAAACGGGCTGGCAGCAAATGCTGATAAGGGCTGCGGCCGCGATGTGCAGTGCATAGTGCGAGTACCGGGTTTTCCTGGGCGTCATAGACTTCTCCTTAAATTATTCAAGTGATTGCAACTTGTGCGACATTTTTTTGACCTCAAGAGCGGCGCAATTTTACCCTTGCATTGCCTGACCCGCAAGTGTGAATTTAAATGCATCGTGCTTTAATACATCGATGATCGTGCTCATGGCGGGCCTTCCTGGAACCGGCAAAACCACTCTTGCCCGCGAGTTGGCCGCCCGCACTTCCGGCCGCGTGCTCAGCAAAGACGAGATCCGCCACGCTCTGTTTTCCGCCGACGAAATCGAATACTCTTCGCCCCAGGATGACTTTTGTTTGCAGATCATGCTTGAAACCGCCCATTATCTGCTGGGGAAGGATTCAAAGCGCATTCTCTTTCTCGACGGCCGCCCTTTCTCTCGCCGCTACCAGATCGACAATGTAGTGAACGCAGCGGCCTCCCTGCACCAGAGCTGGCGCATCCTCGAGTGCGTGTGCCCTCAAGAAATCTCCAGACAGCGTCTGGAGGATCATTCCGCCTTGGGCACACACCCCGCAGGAAATCGCAATTTCCAGCTCTATCTTGAAGTGAGATCGAGATTTGAAGCGATCACTTTGCCCAAGACCGTGATCGATACGGGCGCATCGATCGAAGTCTGCGTCGAGCAGGCGTTGGCAGCGTTCCGCTGAATTGTTTTCTTTCGCCGCGCTACGCCTATACAATCGTTGCCGATACAATCGTGTTCGCAGAAAGATCGACATTGCCTCGCCGCGCAAATCCTATGACTCGTTTCCAGATGTTTTTGCTCTCGTGCCTGGTTCTTGCCGCTACCTCGGCGGCGGCCCAATCCACAAGTCCGCCGGATAATCCTGTCAGCGCTCAGGCTCGGGCTATTCAGGAGTCCGCTATTATCGTCGACACTCACGCCGACACGCCTCAGCGCTTTCTCGACGAAGGCTTCGACATTGGCTCGACCGACCCAAACGATATTGGCCATCTCAGCCTCGATAAAGCCCGCCGCGGCAACCTGGGGGCGGAGTTTTTCTCCATCTGGGTCGATCCCGAAATCAATCAAGGCCACTTCGCGCAGCACACTTTCGATCTTATCGACTCCGTCTACGAGCAGGCGGCGCACCATCCTGACCGCTTGATGATGGCTTTTTCCGTGGCGGACATCGAGCGCGCACACAAAGAACACAAGCTGGCTGCGCTGATGGGCATCGAAGGCGGCCACTCCATCGAGAACGACATGCACCTGCTGCGCGATTACTACCGCCTCGGCGTGCGCTACATGACGCTTTCCTGGTCGAACACCAACGAATGGGCCGATTCCTCCGGCGACATCGACGACCCCAAGATTCAGCATCACAACGGCCTCACCGATTTCGGCAAGCAGGTTGTGCTGGAGATGAATCGCCTCGGCATGATAGTCGACATTTCTCATGTAGCCGATAAGACTTTCTGGGACGCAATCGCCACCACGAAGGCTCCGGTGATTGCTTCGCACTCCTCGGCGCGCGCCCTCGTGGACGCGCCTCGCAATATGACCGATGAGATGCTGCGCGCGGTAGCGAAGAACGGCGGCGTGGTTCAGGTAAACTTTTTTTCTGGTTTCGTGGACGAAGATTATCACAAGGCGATGCTGGCCCAGGAAAAAGATCAGGCCGCCGCGATTCAAAAGTATATCGACTCGTTAAGGGCGCAGGGCAAGCCGGTCAATTACCTTGAAGTCGATCGCATACAGCGGGAGTGGACGGCGAAGATCCCGCGTCCTCCCTTCAAGTCGCTGATCGATCACATTGATCACATCGCCAAAGTCGCGGGTGTAGATCACGTGGGCCTGGGCTCGGACTTCGACGGCGTCAGCGGCGCCACGCCTCAAGGAATGGACTCCGCGGCCGACTTGCCCCGGATCACGCAATCCCTGCTCGATCGCGGATATAGCGCCGACGACATCAAGAAGATTCTCGGCGGCAATCTGCTGCGCGTCTTCCGGCAAGTCGAAACCGTCAGCCGCGGAATGCAGGCCCAGCCCCACTGATGTCAAGCTGTATGGCTTCCCGGTCGTGCTTGCCCTGTCCTGCTTTCGTTGTCGTACAATGCAACGTTGTCCCAAACGTCGTAAGACCTGCAGATGCGAGGAGTAATTATGCGTAACGTTTTCATAGTTGTGGTTCTGCTCTGTGCGGGTGCGCTCTCCTGGGCGCAGTCAAGTTCTCAGGCCGCACCCGCAGCCAAGCCTCCGGTCCACCATCCGGCGGCGGCGGGTGCTCCGACAGCGATCATCGACACCACGGTAGGAAAGATGACATGCACCCTCTTCCCAGACAAAGCGCCTATCGGAGTCGCCAACTTCATTGGTCTCGCCACCGGCACCAACGACTGGACGACGGTGAAAGGAGTGACCAAGCACGGCGTTCCACTCTACGATGGCACGATTTTTCATCGCGTAATTCCCGGTTTCATGATTCAGGGGGGCGATCCGGCCGGCGACGGAAGCGGCGACCCGGGATACAAGTTCAAGAACGAGGTTTCCTCCGACCTGCTGTTCGACAAGCCGGGCCGTCTCGCCTATGCCAACTCCGGTCCCGACACGAACGGTTCGCAGTTCTTCATCACCGAGTTGCCAACGCCGCACCTCAACGGAAGCTACACCATCTTCGGCCAGTGTGACGACGCCACAGTCACACTGGTGAAGGAGATCGCGCGCATGGCCACCGACCCCATGAACAACCGCCCATTCCGGCCGGTGAAGATTACGCACATCACAATTACTCACGCGTCCGCCGCGGCGGCCAAACCGGCGACGACCGTGAAGAAGGCAGCCCCGGCTCCGGCGAAACCATCGCCCACGCCGAATTAGCCCGCGGCCAAGACAGCTTTGGCCCGCCACCAACGACGAGCGACAACGCCAACTTTGAAAGGAACTCATGACCCGCCAACCCGGACTCTATGCCACGTTTGAAACCAGCGAAGGCAACATCGTTTGCCGCCTCTTCGACAAAGAGGCGCCCAAAACCGTAGCCAATTTTATGGAGCTCGCAGAAGGCAAGCGCGAGTGGACCCATCCCTCGACGCGCAAGAAATCCAAAGACCCGTTATATGACGGAACGATTTTTCATCGTGTGATCCCCGACTTCATGATCCAGGGCGGCGACCCGCAAGGCACCGGCATGGGAGGCCCCGGCTACCAGTTCGAAGACGAAACCAAGGGCTCGCCCCACAAACTGGACAAGGCGGGAAAATTGGCCATGGCCAATGCCGGTCCCAACACCAACGGCTCACAGTTCTTCATCACGGTCGCGCCCACGACTTGGCTGACCGGAAAACACACTATTTTCGGCGAGGTCATCGAGGGCCAGGATGTGGTACAGAAGATTTCCGAAGTCCCGCGGGGCCGCCAGGATAAGCCGAACAAGGATGTGGTGGTGAAGAAGGTAACGATCGAGCGGATATGAGCCGGCAATCCGCTCCGATTCGTTGACTTGCCCCACACGCCCACGTAGGATTCTTCTCCAGTGATCGGGCAAACTATCTCGCACTACCGGACGGTTGAAAAGCTCGGCGGTGGCGGCATGGGGGTGGTCTATAAGGCGGAAGACCTCAAGCTCCGTCGCTTCGTGGCTCTGAAATTTCTCCCTGACGAAGTCGCCAAAGACCCTCAGGCGCTGGCGCGTTTTCAACGCGAAGCCCAGGCAGCTTCCGCGTTGAACCATCCCAACATCTGCACCATCTACGAGATTGACGAGCAGGATGGCCAGGCCTTCATCGCCATGGAGTTCCTGGACGGCCTCACGCTGAAGCACGCCATTGGTTCGCGGCCCATGGACAATGACACGCTGGTAAACCTGGCGATTGAAATCGCCGACGCGCTCGACGCCGCCCACGCGGAAGGTATTGTTCACCGTGACATCAAGCCGGCGAATATCTTCGTGACCAAACGCGGCCACGCCAAAATCCTCGACTTCGGCTTGGCGAAAGTTGGAGCGGGCAGGGGCGCACAAAAACCGTCTGCCGATAATTTGCAAACGATGGACGACGCCCACCTTACCAGCCCAGGCACGATGCTGGGCACCGTGGCCTACATGTCGCCGGAGCAGGTGCGGGGCCGCGACCTGGATGCCCGCAGCGATCTGTTCTCGTTTGGCGCCGTCCTGTATGAGATGGCGACCGGCGACGTTCCCTTCCACGGAGAGAGCTCGGCGGTGATTTGCGAGGCCATCATGAATCGCGCACCGGTGCCAATCGTGCGGCTGAATCGCGACGTTCCTGCCAAGCTGGAAGACATCATTAACAAAGCCTTGGAGAAGGACAGTAATCTGCGTTATCAGCACGCCTCGGAGATGCGCAGCGACCTGCAGCGTTTGAAGCGGGACACGGACTCAGGGCGTAGCCCGTTGTTAGTGGATTCGGGAAGCTCGGCGCGCTCCATGGGCCCGGCAAGTTCAGGCCAGCGCAGCGCGGTCGCCGAGAGTAGCCCTACCGCCGCTGTTGCGCCGAAACGTTCTTACGGAAAAATCGCGCTGGTTGCTGCTGCGGTTGCGATCGTGGCGCTGGCCGCCGTCGTCTTCTGGCAAACACGGCATCAAACTGCGCCTGCCGCGAGCTCTGCCGGTCCCAAAACCCTCGCAGTCCTCCCCCTGCAAAACCTGGGAGGGGACAAGGATCTGGATTTTCTTCGCCTTGCCCTGGCCGACGAAATTGCCACTTCGCTCAGTTACGTTCCGTCGCTTTCCATCCGTCCGTTTGCGACGACCAGCAAGTACGACTCTCCCACGCTCGACTTGCAGGAGGCCGGTCACGCCATGCACGTGACGGACGTAGTCACCGGACACTTTCTGAAAGAAGGCTCCCAGCTCCAGATCACGCTGGAAGCGATTGACGTGGAGAACAACCGCACTGTGTGGCGCGATACCATGACCGTCGCCGCGCCCGATATGATCGCCCTGCGAGGGCAGATCACTGCCAAGGTTCGTCAGGGTCTTGCCCCCGCTCTGGGCGGGGGCACAAATTCGTCGGAAGGCGCAACGCGTCCGAAAAACGAAGAGGCTTACGATTTATACCTGCGCAGCATCGCGCTGCCGCACGATCCGCTTCCCAACAAAGACGCCATCGCCATGCTGGAGCGGGCGGTTGGGCTGGACCCCAACTACGCCCCCGCGTGGGGCGCGCTGGGGCTTCGCTACCATTACGATGCGGCTTACTCGAACGGAGGTGACGCAGCGTTCCAGCGTTCTAACAGCGCATTCGAACGGGCGCTGGGTCTCGATCCGAACCTCGTCAGCGCAGCGAGCCAACTAATCACGACTCGCGTCGAAAGAGGGGAGATCGTCAAGGCCTACCAGGCCGCGAAGGCGCTGGTGACGGCGCATCCGGAGAATGCGAATGCGCACTTCGCGCTGGCGTACGTGCTGCGCTACGGCGGAGCGGTCGAGGAATCGGCGCACGAATGTGACACGGCGCTCGCGCTTGATCCGGGAAATTACACCTTCCGCTCCTGCATATTTGCCTTCGACCAATTGGGCAACTATGCGAGGGGGGCGGAATTTGTTCAGTTGGATGCGGGATCGGTTTACGCAGAGGACAACATGATGCGGCATTACCTGCGCGAGGGAAATGTGGTGCGGGCAAAGGAAATCGCGGCGAAGCTGAAGCCGAAGATTGTGGGGTGTCTCAGCGATTCGCCGGCACCGAACCAGGCCGCCCTCGATCGGCAAGCGGAAGCCGCGATTTTGGCCGATCCTGACCCTGAACCGCATTACGTGCTTGCGCAAGACTTCCTCTTCTGCGGCTACAAAGAAATAGCTCTGGAGATGATCAAGAACGCCATCGACCATCACTTCTGCGCCTACTCAGGGTTGCAGAACGATTCGGCGTGGGCAAAGCTGAGGGGTATGCCGGAGTTTGCGGAGCTGGTCTCGGCGGCGAAGAAATGCCGGGATGACTTTATGGCGGAGAGAGACAAGTAAGGCGAGACGCGGAAGATTTCGGAGCGGGTTCGGGAAGGGCACGACTTCAGTCGTGCCGTCGAGCGTTGAAAATACGTCCGCGCTTCAGCGCCGGAGGTAAGCTTTTGATTTGCGCGGCGAATTCCTCCGCGACTTCTTCCCGCCAATCTCTTTCTCGTCGACATCGGCCGCTGCATTCCAGTCGCTAAGGCTGCCGGTCGGACCGACGATATCGCCGATAATGTGCGCCATCCCAACCATACACCCAAGCCAACTCGCGGCACGCTTCGCTCGTGCCACCGGTACGATTTCAGCCAGAGGCTTTCTCAAATGGGTCACTCGAATCGGTTGGCGCGTCTTGCGCACCTGCTCGAAGATTGCCGAGTACTTAGCCCTAAATTCGGAAATGCCGATTTCTTTCATTCAGACTATATTCTTACCATGAGGCGAAGAGCGCGTAACATTAGAAAAGAGCAATCGCGGCGCGAGGACAGCTATGAAGTTGCCATGCGCCGATTTCTTGCGCGTAAGACTCTTCCGAAAACCGGAGGGCCGCTACCTTTTCGCGTGAAGAGACGCATGACGGTGCCCGTAGGCATCAGCCTTAGGTCTCGAATAGTTCCTCCAGCTGATCCTCGTAAAGCTCGATGGGCCGACGCGTTATCCCAACTCCTTTTTCGATCATGATCTCGACGATTTGGTCCCCTTCGAATAAGATCACGGGAACAGCCCCCATCTTGATGGATTCCTGTTGTGCAGACTTAGTGAAAGTGGAGGTCGTGAAGAAATATCCTTGCTCGTACTGGCCTTGGATCGCTCCTCGGAATTCCCGTACCTCCTTCGGACCGACAGAGTTCTGCCAGCGTTTGCACTGGAACGCAGCCCTGATCACTGCCAAGCCGACTCGTAGCTGCCCATGTCCGTCGATGCCTCCATCCCCGCTCTTGCCCGTGACCTCTGTCTTCTGAAATCCGTAGCCCTTCAACAAAGTCTCGGCGAATTTCTCGAATTGACCTGGCGACAGGTCTAGCAGCTTATTCAAAACCTTCTGCTTGAAAGATGCCCGGTAGTCGTCACTCACATCCTCCAAGTTTAGATTGCTAGGGTAAAGAGGCTCGGCATGGTGTCCCGCACGCTCGGGGCTGACATCGGGCGCGGCTGAGCCCACCAGGATCGGCGAAATTCTGGCCCCGCTAACTTTCACAGATAAGTCGTTGCTGTCGGCTATCCTGTCGCGGCCTCTGGCTGTTATGGACCATACTCCATGCCCTGCGCTCGCGAGTTCGCCCTTCGAAACGAGAGCCTGCCTGGCCCACTGAATCCGGTTCGTCCATTTGTTAGATCCGCTTGGCAGCGTCTGGGAAAGGTCGGCGTCCGTAAGCTGCCTGAACTGTTTTGTAACCTCCTCATAGACATCCTTCGCGCGAGCTTCACCTCCGAGCGCAGCCACAGCGCGAAGAAGAGGTATTTCTATTTCCCATTGTTGCGGAAACATAGACTTTGAGTCCTCGTACTCGACTACACCCCAATCACCCCACACAACTCCTTCACTGCCGCCGCGCTCTTATCCAGCCCAGCTTTCTCTTCCGCAGTCAGTTTGATCTCGATGATCTGCTCGATCCCCTTCGCGCCTAGCTTCACCGGAACGCCAACGTAGAGGCCGCTGATCCCATACTCACCCTGCAAATATGCAGCGCAGGGCAGAATTTTTTTCTTGTCTTTCAGGATCGCCTCGACCATCTCCGTCGCCGCCGCCGAGGGCGCGTAGTAAGCCGAGCCGGTCTTCAGATACTTGACGATTTCCGCGCCGCCGTCGCGTGTGCGCTGCACCAGGGCTTCGAGCCGGGATTTCTCGATTAGCTCTGTGATCGGAATGCCCGCGACCGTGGAATAGCGCGGCAGCGGAACCATGGTGTCGCCGTGGCCGCCGAGCACGAAGGCCGTGACATTTTCCACGCTGACTTTCAGCTCATCGGCGATGAACGCACGGAAGCGCGCCGAATCGAGCACCCCCGCCATGCCAACCACGCGCTCGCGCGGAAATCCGCTGAGCTTGTAAGCCGCCTGGGCCATGGCATCCAGCGGGTTCGACACAATGATCAAAATGCAGTTCGGTGAATATTTCACCACTTCGCCCACCACCGCCTTCATGATGCCGTAATTCGTGTTGAGCAGATCGTCACGGCTCATGCCCGGCTTGCGCGGAATGCCGGCGGTGATGACGACGATGTCGGAATTCGCCGTGTCTTTGTAGTCGTTCGTGCCGGTGATGTAAGAGTCGCGCTTCTCGATTGGCATGGCCTCAAGCAAATCGAGCCCCTTGCCCTGCGGTATGCCTTCGATGATGTCGATGAGCACAACGTCGGCCAATTCTTTCGAAGCGATCCAGTGAGCCGCCGTCGCGCCTACATTGCCGGAACCTACGATCGTTACTTTCTTACGCATGAATGAATCCTTTCAGGAAAAATTGTTAATCGGGCGATCTGGTGATTGTGCGATTGAAAAACAAGAGTGGCGCCATTTCGCCAGCGCCGCGACAATCGCCCGACGACCCAATCACTAAATCGCAAAATGGCCCTACACCAGCACTGCCGCACCCATGTTTTCGACGATGCAATCCGCGAACTCGCTGGTCTTCACTTTAGTTGCGCCTTCCATTAGGCGCTCAAAGTCATAGGTGACTTTCTTCTGCAGAATGGTGCGCTCCAGGCTTCCCTCGATCAGATCGGCGGCCTCATTCCATCCCAGGAAGCGAAACATCATCACACCCGAGAGCAGCACTGAACCGGGATTGATCACGTCTTTATCCGCATACTTCGGAGCCGTGCCGTGCGTCGCCTCGAAGATCGCGTAGCCGTCGCCAATGTTCGCGCCCGGAGCGATGCCCAGCCCGCCCACCTGCGCCGCGCAAGCGTCCGAAATGTAATCCCCGTTCAGGTTCGGGGTCGCCAGCACGGAATACTCATCCGCTCGGGTCACCACCTGCTGGAAGATAGAATCGGCAATCCGGTCGTTAATCATTATTTTTTTCTTCCACTGGCCTTTGCCGTGGGTGGCGTAGATGCGGTCGAGCACCTCTTTCACTTCCTGCTCTACGGCCTGGCGAAAGGCGGGCGGAGCAAATTCCATGCCCGGCTCAACCAGTTCGGCATTCTGCGCCACTGTCAGATTCGAATTCTTGTCTTTGTTGTCGACGATCCAGCTCTCCCGCTCCGTGACCACCTTGTCGCGAAATTCTTCGGTCGCAAGCTCGTATCCCCACTTGCGGAATGCTCCCTCGGTAAACTTCTGGATGTTACCCTTGTGCACCAGCGTCACACTTTTACGGCCGGTCTCAAGCGCGTGAAGAATCGCCATGCGAACCAGGCGCTTGGTTCCGGTCACAGAAATCGGCTTGATGCCAACACCGGAATCCAACCGGATCTGCTTCTTGCCGCCTTTCAGCATGTCCTGGTTGAGAAACTCAATCAGCTTCGCGCATTCCGCAGTTCCCTCTTCCCACTCGATGCCAATGTACACATCCTCAGTGTTCTCACGGTAGATGACCACGTCCATGCGTTCGGGATGCTTCACCGGGGACGGCACGCCCTTGTAGTACTTCACTGGACGCACGCAGCAATAGAGATCCAGAATCTGCCGCAGCGCAACATTCAGAGAGCGAATGCCGCCGCCCACCGGCGTAGTCAGCGGACCCTTGATGGCAACCCGAAATTCGCGAACGGCGGCAACGGTGTCATCGGGGAGCCAGGTATCGAACTTTGCCTTCGCTTTCTCTCCGGCGAAAACCTCATACCACGCGACACGACGCTTGCCCTTGTACGCTTTCTCTACCGCCGCATCGAACACGCGCAGCGACGCCTTCCAGATGTCGCGCCCGGTTCCGTCGCCTTCAATAAACGGGATGATTGGATTATCCGGTACTTCGTACTTTCCCTCTGTATAGCCGATCTTCTTTCCATCGGACGGTACCGCCGCGCCGTTATAAGAGCCCGCCATTCCCAGCCTCCCTATTGCGTTTCGCACAGCATTTGGAAAACCTTTTATTATAGAGAATCCCCCGGAACCGCACACGAACTTAAAGCTTATTGTGCGTGTTTGTGCCATAATTCCGTAAGCTAGCAGAACATCGCCAGGCTTAACCGGAGGTCCTCAATGGCGCACCGCGGCTGTCCTGCTCGATGGTTTGGAGTATTCGCCTTCTTCTGCCTCATGTTCTCGAACGCCGCCTTCGCCAAGAACAATCCGAGTTACACACAGTTGGGTCATGACATCAGCATAGGCCCGAACGATCAAGTCGGCGATGTCACCTGCGTTGCCTGCAGCATTCGCATTCGAGGCCAGGTCGCCGGCGATGCCACAGCCGTTGGAGGCAGCATTGTTCTAGAAGATCAAGCGCAGGTCACCGGTGACGTCACCGCCGTCGCGGGCGACGCTCGGCTCGACCAAGAGGTGAAAGTTGCTGGCGACGTTACCGTCGTTGGCGGCGAACTCCGCCGCGACCCGAAGGCCAGCATCTCGGGCGATGTAACCTCCGTGGGCGGACGCGTCTGGGTCGTACCCATCCTTCTGGTACCGTTCGTGATCCTTGGTCTGCTTGTCGCCCTCATAATCTGGATCGCTCAGCGGATGCGGCGGCCTTCGCTCCCTCCCGTGCCGGCGTAAAGGTGGAGATCAAGAAATAGCCGATCACCACCGTCGCGTCCCAAAGGACTTACGCACACCGACTGTCATATACCGCCCCCAGGGTCCGTTATTGCCCAGATCGGCCACTCCCAGATTGGTGTCGCGCGCGCCCAGGCGATCGAACAGAAAGTGCTGGGTTACGCGAAACTCAAATCCTTTCGCGATTAGAATTCCGACTCCCCACGAGTGCTCGACGCCAATCGCATCCGGAGACCAGGTATAAAGGGTCTGCGGGATGGTCTTGCCAAACAGGAACGAAGGCGCTCCAAACACCATGAACCGCCGCAACTCGCCCCGGCCAAAGGGACGCACTTCGAGCATTCCAGATAGCATATAGCGCGCAAACATGCTGCAGGGTGCGTTCACGCCGCCGTACTGGCCCGCGTTGCCGGCGCAGAGGTTGGGGTCTATTTCGTTGTGCGGAGGCGCCAGATCCAACTGCCCCCATCCCCAAAACATATCGCGCGGAAAGAACATTCGTTGCTCGGCTCCGCTGTCCGGCGAAGCACTCACAGGCGGGGCGCTCTGCGCTCTACCCAAGACCGAAATCAGTACCGGAAATGCAAAAATCCACGCCAATGTTTTCATCCAGCCTCCAAAAAGTATGCCTTGCCTGGGAATCAACGGTCGGCGCGGCACGCCCAATAATCCCGTCTTCCATGCCTTGCATGGGATCATCCGCCAACGGGTCCACGGAGCGGAACATTGTAACCTGTTACCCCGAATACTTTCGGGGTTCTGGTTAACCAGGACGCTAACCGTCAAACGAACGCATGCCGTTCTGGTAAACCACACTTCCAGAAATCCATATCTAGGATTCTGATTTATCCCATCCATAGAATTGCTGCGGCAGCGGAAAAGGCTGCAAGGACTTGCAACATAAGCACCTAGGGTTTGGCTGGCGGATTGCTGATCTTTCCATACCGGAAACCGGAGCCCATATGCCACAAGAAGTATCCGTCTCCTATCAAGCGATCAAAAGCAAGGTCTACCGGTTAATTGACGCCTTGGTCGTGGGCGAGAAGTCGGAATCCGACGTCCAGGAATCGATCCGCCGTTGGTGGGACCTCATTCATCCTGCCGACCGCCCGGTTGCTCAGAAGTATCTGCTCGCCGTTCTGGAGCACTCCTACTTGGCCGTCGATGCCATCGAGGAAGGCCTGATGGACGCAACTGATAAGGAGGCATTCCGGCCTGCTGAGTCACCCAAGACCTTAAGGCTGGTCGGCAGAATGGTGAAGCAGAACGCCCGGCAGACAACCCTCAGCCCTACTGTCTGAGCCAGGGCGACCTCAGACCGTGCTCCAGCGAACGATTGCTACTTCCCTGCGTTCCAAAAGACATAGATTTTACATTTGCCGGGTTGCGCGTCCTCATCGGCCCCGTTATTCTCAATTCCAGCGGTTTCAGGAGTGACAAATGAGACTTTCTTGCCTGCAAATGCTCGTTAAAGTTCGTGGTTATCTTCTGTTTGGAGCCTTGCTGATTATGGCTGGATCTTTATTCGCTGCCGCGGGAATCTACAGCTTCACGCTTAACTCCATCGATGGCAAACCCGCGCCATTGGCCGACTATAAAGGCAAAGTGGTTCTCGTGGTCAACGTGGCCAGCCAGTGTGGCTACACTCCCCAATACAGCGCGCTGGAGGCGACTTACGAAAAGTATAAAGGTCAGGGATTCGTCATCCTCGGCTTCCCTGCCAACAATTTCGGCGCCCAGGAACCGGGTACCAACGAAGAGATTAAGACCTTCTGTACTCGCAAGTACAGCGTGACTTTCCCCATGTACGCGAAGATTTCGGTCAAAGGTCCCGACCAGGCTCCGCTCTACGCCTATCTGACCAAAGACACCGGAGCCGGTATCACCGGCGACATCAAGTGGAACTTCACCAAGTTTCTGGTGGACCGCAACGGAAAAGTCGTTCAGCGTTTCGAATCGGCGGTCACCCCGGATTCGACGGAAGTGGTCTCGGCGATTGAAAAGCAGTTGAAGCCGTAATCCTGTGCCAGCCTGTGTCGAGCGGGTTGAGCGAACGGCCACACCGCTGCCGTACTTGGGCGCCGAAGGGAAAACACCGGTGCTGCAATACCACTATTAAGTGGAAGACTTGTCGGCGATCGCGGGCGTGACCTGGTGGCATTCTTGCTTTGCCTGCTCGTTCGCGATCGATTAGCGTTAACCCGCCTAACCTGCTTTTTGCCGCTGGTAATATCTCCGGGCCTTGTCGCGGTTGCCACAACTCTTCATGTCGCACCAACGGCGCCTATGGTTCTTGGTTTTGTCCAAGAACAGCCAAGAGCAGGTCTCGGACGCACACTGCCGCACGTAGCCGATTTCCTCGCCAATGAGCAACTCCGCCGCCGCTCGGCTCACTGGCCAGAGCATCGAGTCCAGGTTGCTTTCCGGTTCGATCCATTCCCGGGTAAACCGCCGGTTGGCGTTGACGAGTTGGGTGTGTCGCGCTGCCTGGCGGACAGCCTTGTTGAGGATCGCGAGGGCCGTACTCGGTATCGCCCGTCGCTGCGCGACCGCCGAGAAGATGTCGTAAATCGTGTCGCGGAGCCGTATCGAGGTGCGCAGCGTGATCAGGGCGTTGCCAGGCGCTTCGGAAGTCAGATGACGCAGGCGTTCCGCAGTCCTTGCGGTGATCACACCGGCCTCTTCTCCCCACTGCAGAAGCCGTCCATAGTCGGTGAGCAGTTCCCGGGGATGGTCACTGATGCGGTCGTCGACGGTGTCGGCGAAATCCAGACAGGGATTTCCTCCTGTGAACTCGAACGGCGATTTCGGCCGGGGTGTTGACATCCGCTTTGTCAGCTTACACTATTATCTATAACCATCAATATTACCTTGACAAGTTATATTCTACGTCGTTAGCATATGACCAGTAAAGGTTATTTTGGCGGTGATGTTTAAGACACGCTGAGTGAACATCCATCTCAGGTAATCGGTCCAGATGCCACTCTTGGTAAACCATCGTCAGAGCACAATCTGAATGTTGGGCAACTTGTATCACAGAGAGCGCACCAAATGCCTAAAGTTGAAATCAAACATCCCGACAAGGTGGCGTCGACGGGTTCATATTCGGCAGGGGTGGAGATCGACGGCTGGCTTTTCATTAGCGGACAGGGGCCACTGGACCTGCAGACCGGAGCCGTGGTCCGCGGATCGATTGAAGAAGAGACCCGATTGACGCTTAACCACATCGGAAAAGTCCTGCAGAGCGCTGGCTACAGCTTCGCTGACGTAGTGAAGTGCACTTGCCACCTCGGAGACATTCAAGATTTCGGCAGATTCGACAGAGTGTACTCTGAGTTCTTTCCCGGGATCCGTCCCGCGCGCACCACCGTACAATCGGGGCTGGGAGACGAAATCAAAGTTGAGATCGACGCCATCGCACGGAAGACGCGGTAATCCCGTGGATCGACATGGTCGCACGAAATGATGGCAACGTATTTTGCTTCCGAGAAACGTAGCGCGTCTTCGGGCTCTTCTAGGAGGTGAATGCATAAAAGTTTTTGCGAGGCCGAGCTGAGGATCGCCTGATCTAATTTTCGAGGTGCAACATGCAATTGAAACCCTTCCTGCTGGACATGTGGCTAGACACCTACGAGCACGACATCGAATTCAACCTGGCCGCAAGCGAAGGACCGCACTGGACCCTGAATGAGATCCTGAGTCTCGCTAGTGAGGAGGAGCGGCAGCGCTTCCTGAATCACAACTTGGTCTACAGCCGCCCAGCAGGAGCCGAGGGCTTACGCGCAGCAATCGCCGATATGCAGGATGTTAATGTCGACACTGTCCAAGTCGTAACCGGCGCCTCTGAGGCACTTCTCGTTCTGATGTGGCTGGCCGCGGAGCCCGGAGCCAATGTCATAATCCCTCAACCAGGCTATCCGCCCTTTTCCGCTCTACCCGAATCCCTCCGAATCGAGACTCGCTACTACGCTGTTCGGAAGGAGAACGACTTCCGTTTCGATCTCGATGAGATCAAGCAACTGGCGGATCGAAATACAAAGCTGATTCTGATCAACAGTCCCCACAATCCCACTGGCGCAACGATTAGCGATGCCGAACTGGACAGCTTGCACGAGTTCACAGCGTCTCGTGAAATTCAACTTGTTAGCGATGAGGTGTACCACCCTATCTATCATGGACAGGCAACAAGATCGGCTTCCCGTCTGCCGCATGCGACCGTCATCCATGATTTCTCGAAAGCTTTCCCTTTATCCGGAGTGCGGACCGGTTGGATGATCGAGCACGATCCCAAGCGCCGCGAACTCTACTGGAATGCGCGCACCTATTTTTCCATTTCAAACAATACTGCCGGAGAAATGCTGGCAGAGACTGCAATGCGCCACCGGGATATCGTCCTCGGGAAAACGCAGGAAACCGCAACTCAGAATCTTCGGCAGCTTGCCTCCTTCATGTCCGAGCATCGTGAGACGCTTGGCTGGATTCCTCCTAGTGGCGGACTGACCGCTTTTCCATGGCTAGTCAGTGGTGAGAACAGCCGCGCCTTTTGCCAGGCGGCTGCGGAACAGGGCATTCTGCTCGCCCCCGGGGATTGTTGGGATGCGCCCTCACATTTTCGCCTCGGGTTCACGGCGATGACCGACAAATTTCCCGACGCGTTAGACCGGCTTGAGGAATTCGTCAAGAGTTGGTCAGCGGCGAACATGGTGAGACCGTGACGAAGTCTACTGGCGTGTCGCTCCGCTTGTTGTTCCTTGCGCTGCCAACAACTTCATAGGTCCTTCGGCAAGGAAAGAACGTGGGCCGAAAGATGGACAGCATCGCTTCTTGCGCATGCCGTTGTGAGGACACAGCAGATGCCGAGCAAGGGCGGATTCCCGTAATATTTTAGCCAGTAGCTCCCCGCTCACAACTGCCGTAACATAAATCCAGCAATGCAACGATGTCAGCTTGGCAGATGAAGACACTTCTCTGGACACATCTCAGGCACCTCCGGCTTACTCACATCGGCTTGGCCGCAGTCTGCCTCAGCCTGCCCTGCCCCGCGGCCGCTCAAACCCAGCCCACCAACGGCACAACCACTCGGCCCATGCCGGCCTCCGCCTACAAGCTCATTGAGGTGAAGGTGACCGGCAGTAAGCGCTTTACCCAGGACCAGGTCGCAATCGCCAGCGGACTGCCGGTTGGGACAACTGCCCGGGATGAGGACTTCCGCAAAGCCGCCCGCCACCTGGGTGAGAGCGGAGCCTTCGACAAGATCACTTTCACCTACACTTACTCGTCGGCCGGGACCAGGCTTACGTTTCAGGTGACCGATAGCGATAAGTTTGTTCCCGCGCGCTTTTCAGACTTCGTCTGGTTCTCCGGCGAAGATCTGCGGCAAAAGGTGCACGAACGCGTTCCTCTTTTCAACGGGGAATTGCCAACCAGTGGGCGCCTGCCCGATCAGGTATCCGATGTTCTCCAGGCCTTGTTGGTGGAAAATGCCATCCCCGGCCACGTCGACTACGTGAAGACCACCGGCAAGGGCCAGTTGGAATCGATCGACTACAGCGTCTCCAACGTCATTATCCGAATCCATCACGTCGAGTTCACCGGTTCACGAGACCCCGAGTTACCCTTGCTGCAGGCTGCCGCCGAAAAACTTTCCGCTCGGGAATATTCCCGACCGCTCTTGAATTCCTTCATCGAGCACGCGCTGCTCCCCATTTATCACGAGGGCGGTTACCTGAAGGCCGCGTGCGCTCCGCCGCAAGTCAAGGTCGTCAAACCGGCTGCCTCGGAAGTGAGCGACAGCAGACTCGAAGAAACGCTCGTGGATGTTACCTTTCCCGTTACTCCCGGCACTCCGTACAAACTCGTCCATTGGGAGTGGTCGGGCAACCAGGCGATTCCGACCGACGCACTGCAGCCGCTTCTCCATGTCAAGATCGGGCAAATGGCAAACACTGTTCAGCTGGAAGATGACCTGCGAGCCGTCCAGACGCTCTATAGTTCGCGCGGATACATCCTCGCCACGGTCAAGGCCAACGCCGAATTCGATGACGTCGCCGGAAGCGTCGATTACCACCTGGTCGTTAACGAAGGTTTTGTCTACCACATGGGCGAACTCGCGTTTCGCGGCATCGACAATAATCTGGAGGCCAGGCTACGCACCGCCTGGAGACTACGTCCCGGCGATGTGTACGACGCCAGCTACCTCCAGCAGTTTCTCCCGCTGGCCAGAAAGCTGCTCCCGGCTAACATGGATTGGGATGTTTCCACCCACGTGACCGCCATCGCTCGCGACAAGACGGTAGACGTCGACCTGCAATATACGGCCAAAGCCACGCGGTGAACCGTGAGCTTCTCGTCACTTTCCCGGGGCACGCTCAGCGATCAGCGATAGACTAGATTTGTAGCGCCGCCGTCCCGGCGCAGAGGAGAACGCGGAATGAATCGTAGTTCGTGGTGCTTCGCAGTAATGGCAACGTTTATCTTTTCAATCACGGCAGTTCTCAATCTTTCCGCCCTGGCCGGCGGCAAGCAGACCTTCACCGGCGAGGTCGGGGACTCCATGTGCGGCCGAAAGCACATGGAAGACGAACCCGCGGCAGAATGCACTCGCGCCTGCGTGGCGCACGGCTCCAAGTACGCACTCATCGTCGGCGACAAAATTTACACTCTGGATACCACCGACAAGACGGCTCTGGACACGCTCGACAAGCAGGCCGGCAAACAAGCCATGGTGACCGGCTCTTTGGACGGAGACACCATCACGGTCACTTCGGTTGCCGCTAAGTGAAGGGCAGCCCGCGGCCCGGCCGTCGGGATGTTCGGAAAAACGAAATCCAAGAACACTCTTGCGCAACGCGCCAAACATTGTGATACAGTAGTCCCGTTTTTGCCCGGCAGCCCTCCCCAAGAAGTGATCCGGGCATACGGCGGGGACCGCGCCAGCGGCTTCCCGCCATTTTTCTTCCTACTCCAGTGAAATTCATATTTCCTTTACAACCCATTGTGTTAAATTGTGCATTCTCCATCTCAATAATTTTCGTGCCGGAGGCTACAGCGTTGGGCAAAGACATGGTTCCCAAGCGGATGTTCTTCACCAAAGGAGTCGGGAAACACCGCGAGCGGTTGACATCCTTCGAGCTGGCCCTGCGCGACGCCGGCATCGCGGCGCAGAACCTGGTTCGCGTCTCTTCTATCTTTCCTCCCAATTGCAAGATGCTGGCTCGCAAAGAGGGCGTGAAGTACCTCAACCCCGGTGAAGTCGTCTTCGCCGTCGTGGCCGAGAACTCCACTCACGAAGCCCATCGCCTGCTCGCCTCCTCGATCGGCGTAGCCATTCCTTCCGACCGCAACACTTACGGATACCTCAGCGAGCACCACTCCTTCGGTGAGACCGAAGATGCTGCGGGCGAGTATGCCGAAGAACTAGCCGCCGAAATGTTGGCCACCACCCTGAACGTCGAGTTCGACCCCGACCGCTCCTGGGACGAGANNACGAGAAAAAGCAGATCTACCGGCTGTCGAACAAAATCGTGCGCACAGCGAATGTGACCCAGTCGGCCGTCGGCGACAAGCGCGGCTTGTGGACCACCGTGATCGCCTCGGCCGTGCTGATTTTTGATTAGAACGTAGATCCGGGACTGGAACTTGGACAGGTTGGGAAGGGCACGACAGCACCGCGGAAAAAGTTACGAATGTGTGGATCACCGTGGAAGAGCGGCCCTTCAGGGCCGCATTAGCCGACCTAGAATTAGGGCTTCGGCCCCTGCTGGGCAACGAGTCGCCAGCCAAAAGGTAACAAAGTGGTCAGGCATGCATTTCATTGAAAACACGTGAGTTACTACCGTTGTTCCGCGCTCCCGAGGCAGAATATGCGCTTCCTGTGCTATACTTATACTTTAGTAACCGCTTGCCCTCCCCAATGTAATCTTCCGTTAACAGTCTTCCCGTATCATAAGACCTGTTAGCAATCACCCGATTTAGACCCGAGGAGTAGTAGTGGACAACGATACCCGTAGACAAAAGCAGCAAGCACTCATGACCGAGTTGCTGGAAAGGAAGATCCGCCTGCACGCGCAGCATCTTTACGACCAGCGCGGCCAGGCCGATGGCCTCGCCCTGCAAGACTGGGTGGAAGCAGAGTCGCAAGTGCTCGGAAATAGCATTCTGGCGCCCCTCTACCGCAAGAGCCGCGCAGAAAGTCGTGCGTCTGAGGAAATTGAATCAGGCAACGCACAGTTTGCCGCCGATTCGTCCGCGTCAGAGGCCAGCGCCAGCTAGGTCGCGCTAGGCGCACACAACCTTATTTTCTGGCAGTAGCCGTCTTCCCTTTGCTGGCTTTGCTTCCCTTCTTATCCAAGCGCTCAAACACCGCAGCGACGATCAGCGGCAGCCCAACCGTGGCGTCCACAAACACTTCGCCAAATCTCCCGCCCTCCGCCGGAGGCACAAACTTTCCCCACGAGATAGCCTCACTATAAGGACTGCCCGACAATCCACCCCAGTAAACCGGCTCCGGACAAATCCGCAGTCCATAGTGATAACGCTTCAGTGGAACATTCTCACCCAGCCTCCGGTGCCGCAATTCACAGAACGGACCAAACTGCTGCGACCAGTTCCGCGGCACTCCGCCGCCGATGGTTAGAATGCCCAGCTTTTTCTGCCGCAGCAACGTCGCGGCAAAGTGCTCCAGATCCTCAAAAGGATCGAAGCGAATCTTGTGCCTTCCCGTGGACTCCCGCAGACGATTGTTCAGCGCCGTATCCAGCCCCATTTCCGAGTCGCTGAATGCCGGCACAAACACCGGCACTCCCATCTGATGCGCAGACTTCAGAATTCCGCGCTGTTCACCGGCGTGCTTCGCCAGATACGCTCCGATTGCGTGATTTAACTTATACGAGCACATCGTTTCGCTATGGTCCCAGCCCTCCAGCACCGCCGACATCACTTCTTCCACATCGTCCAGGTTCTGTTCCGGCTCGAGCGTGTCATATACCCGGTTGTAACCCTGCTTGTAGAGTTCCTCGTCACTAACCTCCGGGTTGTATCGGAAATGTGCGCGCCCCGTCGCCTCCACCAGCCCATGCGCCATCAGCGCTCCAGTTGAAACGACAGCATTCACAATGCCGCGATCGATCAACTCGGTCA
>PMSQ01000208.1 GCA_003168355.1 Acidobacteriaceae bacterium
GGCGAGGGCGCGGCCAAGCTGGAGGGCGCGAACCTGACGCGTTTTATGAGCGTGCTGAAGGAGTATCTCAACTTCTTCGACAAGGTGAACAAGCGGCTGCGCGACGAGCGGATCACCGAACTGCTGCCCCGGCTCGATTTTTCGAAGCACGCGGATTTCGAAGGCGACAAGAACACCCCGTCGAAGAAGATCGAGAAGCTCGAAAAAGAATTGAAGAAGCTGCAAAAGGATCAGAAAGCCACAGCGGTGCTCGGCCGGCTGGATGGCGAACACAGTTCGCGTCGGCCTCTCAAAGAGGTGGAGAGCCGCTTTGACGAAGACCACAATTTATGGGAAGTGCGCTATGTCGACTCTCAGGGTGCGGAGCACATCGTGAACTGGGAACTGGCGTCGACTCCCGAATGTCGCCAGCTCACGGCAAAATTCAAGTTGATCGAGCAATACCTGGAGCCGCCGTATGTGGTGGAGGCCAAACCTCAGGCGAAGAAGGGAGCCGTCGAGCCGGCGACCGACGAGGAGGAAGATCTGCCCGAGCAAACGTCGAAAGACTTTCTCAACGATGCCGAAAATGCGTTCGATAATGCTTCCCTGCGGGAGCTTTTCGACTACGTGCTGGAACAAGGCAAGAAGGGTTTCATCATCCAGCGCTACAAAGGGCTGGGTGAGATGACGGCTCCGCAGTTGTGGGAGACGACCATGGACCCGGAGCGGCGGACTCTGCTCTCGGTGAAGCTGGAAGACATTGCCGAGTGCGAGACCATCTTTACCACGCTGATGGGCGAAGATGTAGAAGCGCGGCGGAAGTTCATCGAAGAGAATGCGCTGGATGTGAAGAATCTGGATATCTAAAATTTACGCTAGCAACTTCCGATGACCGATTGCCCGCACACCGTCCCGCTGACTGTACAGCTACTCAAAGAATTTATTGTGTACGTTGCATTGAGCTGACAGCTTCCGGACGGACTTGGCCCGTAGGAGATGCCCCCGGTTTCGGTAAAGACGATTGGAAACGTGGGAGCGTCGTCGGTAACGTTTATTTGGCCGGCAACCGAGATGCTGGGGTCGCCGTTCACAATCAGGTTGGAGACGGAACAATTCAACGGGGTTATCGTGAATTGGCCGCTCACTGACCCGTCGCCTGCATTGTTCAGCGAGCCGCCGACATCACCGGTGACGGAGATTGTCCCGCCTTTGGGACCGCTGCACGGGTCGCCTATCAAGGAGATTGGCAAATTGCAGGTTTCGCCCGTCGAGGTCGAGGTGCATCCGTCCAGCACGTAGGGGTGCATGTCCTTCACCACAGTCGCTAGGCTCGGGCGAACTTCACTCGTCGCGGGCACGTTCGAGGACAATGTAATCCCCAAAGATTGCGTGAGGGCCTGCACGACCTGATCGGTCACGGCCTGGGCTTGGGCCGGTGACATGCTATTGTTCGCCATGCCTGCGTTATTGGAACCGCCACCACACCCCAGACACAGAACTGACAGAATGGTGGCAACGACGGTCAGGCACAAAGACTGATTTCTCTTCATCCGAGACATAGGAACCTCCATCGCGGCGAATATGTAGATCCCATGACTCACCCGGGGATCCTTGAGGCATTCGCACGAATCTCCTTCTTGACCCGAACGGCAACATTGTACGCCCATCTCGCGCGTTCGCGACATGGGAACACGATTCTTCCGAAACCCGACAGGGAGTTATTTCAGGCCTTCGACCAGGTACAAATCGGCGAGCATGCGGTGGTAGCCGAAGATGCAGGTTTGGGCGTCGGGGGTCATGAGGATGGGACCAATGGTTTCAACCCCGGCAGGATCTGAGGGCAGGAGCTGCCGCCACAGGGTGCGTTGTCCTGTTTGAATATCCAGACGATAGACACTGGCGGGTAGCTCTCCCGGTTGATAGATATATAGAGAACGGCCGTCCGAGCTGTAGGTAATCGGCTGTTCCCCAGGGTTGAGTCCGGGAATCACGCGCGGCTCACCGCCTCCGACCGGATAGAGATACCCTTTGCGGTCGGGACCGATGCCAGCGACCCACTGAGAGTCAGGGGAAACAAAGAAAGCGTTGCCGTCCACACCTTCGGGGGTGATCGGCTGGCTCTTACCCGAGGTGATGTCGTCAACGTATAGCCTGACTCCCTGACCGGGCTCATTTCCTGAAAACAAGATGCGTTTTCCGTCCGGAAACCAACGCGCCCAAGTGTGATTCACATTGTCCTTGGTCAGATCCCTGGCTTCTCCAGCGCCGGTGGTCAACAGCCTGAGCTGAGAAGGCGAATCGTTGGTCTGCGAAATCACTGACTTCCCGTCGGGCGACAAGGCCAGCGCTCCACCTTCTCCCAACAGGACCGCGGGAGAGCCGTCGGTCTTGCGAACGTAAACTGCGTAGGACAGCCCACCCGACTTTGAGTACGCCAGAGAGCCGCCTCCGCCCTCCTCATCAAAAAGCAGAGTCTTGCCATCGGCCGAAAGTCCAGCGGGGTAGGAATAATCGAGCCAGGAAAGATCGCGCTGTTTGACCTCGCCGGCCACCATGCCCACCAGTTCGCGCCGCCAACTGGCGCGCATCATCAATACCCGGCCATCCTTCCAGATGTCGAATAGCATCAATGCGCCCGGCAGGCGCAACACCATGCGCTCCTTGCCATCCAACGGGACCGCATAAAGTGTCCGATCCACGCCGGACTTGCTGGCGGTGAACCAAATCTCTTTGCCGTTCGCGGACCAAGCGAGGCCCTGAATTGTGTACCACTCGTCCGAGAGATCTTTCTTGTGACCAGCCAGATCGACGACGGCTAGCTTGCCCCTGTCATCCCCCTGAACAGGATGGTCGATGAACGCGATCAAGTCTCCCTTAGGGGAGACACGAGGGTGTCCGATCCAGCCGCCGGTTTCATATAACGGCTTTCCAATGGGAAACTCCAGACGATTCCGGCCCCCGAAGTCACGCACGACGGCCAGAGTGTTTCCGTCCGCTGACCAGTCCGCCCATTGCACCTGCTCCAACACTTCGCGCGGTGCGCCGCCCACCAGTGGCGCGCGCGCCAGCGTGCCCATGCTGACCCACGTGCCCAAGGCCTTGCTGTTCAGCAAGACCGCCATCTCCGATGCGGACGACACAGACATGAGTTGGGTATGACTGAGGCCCATGGAGCGCGCCTCGGGCGCTTCGGGACGAGCCGTGAATACATCCAACGGTCCGCCTTGCCAGGCGGCGCTGTACAGGATGGTTTGGCCGTCCGGGGCAAAGCGGGCAGAGCGGATGCTGCCGCGGCGGAAGGTCAACTGACGATAGAGTGGCGGCTCCGCCGGAACGGCGGCGAAGAACTTCTTGCCGGCGAAAACGCCGAGCGCCGCGGCCACGAGGAGGCCAAGAGCGAAAATCAGTGGGGCAAGAGACCTTTTGCGTTGTACCGGCGCCGCTGCCGCGGAAGCAGCTACGCTGGTGGAAGACGAAGGCTGCGCCGATTCCGCGATAACCAAGGTGCGTGAGGAATCGAGAGAGCGCTTGAAGCGTTTGAGGTCGGCACGGAGTTCGGCGGCCGTCTGACACCGCATGTCGCGGTCTTTTTCGAGCGCTTTGTTGATGATCTCCTCCAGCTTGGGAGGAAGTTCCGGAACCAGACGCGTAGCCGCGGTGGGCTGACGATTCAGAATGGCTTCGGTGACGACGGCGGAAGTTTCTCCGCGAAAAGGGAGAACGCCGGTGGCCATTTCGTAGAGCACAACGCCGAAGGAGAAGAGATCGGTGCGACCGTCAAGCTCCTTGCCGCGCAACTGCTCGGGCGACATATAAGCCACGGTGCCGACCGCAGTGCCGGGGCTGGTGAGATCGAGGCCGGCGTCGTCGCCCAGGGTCTGAGAGTCGCCGCTGGTGGGGCGCGCCGCGCGGGAGATTTTCGCGAGGCCGAAATCGAGAATCTTGGCGTTGCCACGGTCCGTGACGAAGATGTTAGCGGGCTTGATGTCGCGGTGGACGATTCCTTTGCTGTGCGCGGCTTCGAGGGCATCGGCAACTTCAATCGCCAGGGTGAGCAGGCGATCGAGTTCCATCGGACTTCCCTGAATCAGGTGCTTCAGGGTCTCGCCGCTGAGGCACTCCATGACGATGAAGAGATGGCCATCATGCTGGCCGATCTCGTGAACAGTGCAGATGTTGGGATGATTCAGGGACGAAGCAGCGCGCGCTTCGCGGCGGAAGCGTTCGAGAGCCTGGGGATCGTGGGAAGAATCGTCGGGAAGAAACTTGAGCGCGACGAAGCGGCCGAGTTGAGTGTCTTCGGCCTTATAAACCACACCCATTCCGCCGCCGCCAAGCATTTCGGTGATGCGGTAGTGGGAAACGGTCTGGCCGATCATGTTGGTTCGATTATGGATGAAAGCGGACGCTGGGCCTGCGGTTATGGGGGGAACCGGAAGCGCGTTTATCTTAGGTGAATCGTGCGGGTTCGTCAACGCGGGGTCTAGGCAATCGGTAGTGTTGCAGTTTGGGTGACGAAGGGATTTGTTCTCCGATGACGCCTCAGAAATAGGCCAGGATCAAGACTGCCCACTACCGGGCAATCTCGGTCACAGACGAAGCCGAATTCTGGATCAAGATACGGGAGCGGCTGGTGATGTGCGGAATAGCGACGCGACGGTGGCTCCCAACGCCAGCAACGTGATGAGCGAGATATCTGCGAGGGAGATGGCGCAGTAGACGCACCAGACTCCGAGAACGGTCGCCTCAATGTGGGCCAGGTAGAGAGAGTAGGCTAATCCCGCGAGGGCTGCAGCGAGCAGCAGGCGATAGGCGCGGCGCCAGGCGAGCGCGCCCATGACGAGGTATCCGGCAATGCCGAAGAAAGCAATCGGAATGCCCCATTGCACTGCGTAGGGGCTGTGATTGACGATGCCGCAGTCCCAGCGCTCGTTGATGCTGCAGGGCGAGTCGCCTTCGGTGCGGTAATGCTCGCGCAGGGCGAGAGTGGAAGCGATGATTCCGAGAACGGCGAGTAGGGCTAGAAGGTACTTCATGGTTCTCCTAAATTTTGTTGATGTCTGATTGATGATTGAAAGGCCGCGTATCGGTTTTCAATCCTCAATCAACAATCGACAATCAGAAATCATTCATTCACAGTCAGCAATCTTCTTTCTTTGCTGGCTCTCACCATCAACTGGCGGAATGCACGGCGGCGATATCCTGCAAAAGGTCCGATGCCTGCCAGTCTGCGCCGTGATACCACTTGAAGATTTTTCCATTGGGAGAGATGACTGCGGTGCTGAGCGAGTGTGTGATCAGTCCACCTTCTTCTTTGTAGGTCAGCGCGAAATAATCGGCAAAGTCAGGTAACTCGGCCCGCGGAATCGCGGAGAATTCCCAGTGCGTGAAGAGCGCTGGATCTTTGCTTCCGGCACAGGAAAAGCCGTATGCGCGGAGAACCTTGGGCGTGTCGCGGATAGGGTCGAAGCTGATGCTGAGCAGGTGGGTTTTGCCGTAGCGGGCGGGATCGGCGCGGACCTGGTGGTCGATGGCCGAAAATTCGTGGCTGACGCGCGGGCAGAAATCGGGGAACGGGCAACGCGTATAGATGAGGGTGAGGAGCAAAGTCTGGCCGCGATATTGATGCAGCGAGATGCGCTTGCCGTTCTGATTGATGAACTGGAAATCCGGCACGTCATCGCCGGGAGCCGGGATGTGCATGGCGGCGGTGGGCTTGCCGGCGGGTGCTTCCGAATGCCCGATAACTTTGACATTCTCCAGCCAGTACTTTCCTGGCTCCTCAACTACGACCTCGGCAGTAATGGAATCGCCGGGCTGGAGTTGATCGAGTGCAGTGGTTGGCTTGAAGGTGTAGGGCATGACCATCGGATCCATGAAGCCGGCGATGGGCTCGTTGTCGATGTTAGCCGTTCCGGCGTTCTTATCCACGGAGATGACTTTGCCCTTGAGCTGATAACGTTTGGCCGCGGTTGGAGCGGTAGAGGCTGGTTGTGACGGTCCGCGGTTGCAGGCGGAGAGCGCCAGCAGCGCGCACAGCGAGGGCAATGCAAGACGCGACAAAGAGGGACTAAATTTTCGGGGCATTCGATCTTCTTTATTATCTCCTATCATTTCGTGACTGCGCACTTCGGTATCTCCGACTTTCAATAGTGAAAGCGATAGCGAAATTCCAGATAGATCTCCCGGGGATTGTTCCAGTGGAAGCCGCCGAAGGTGAGGCTATTGTCATACTCGACGCGGCGGTTCGCAACGTTAAGCGCAGTGAGCGTGGTTGAAAAGCGCTCGCCGAAATCTTTGCCGAGCGAAAGATCGAATGTGGTGTGCTGCGGGAGGTAGTTGCCGGGATAGGGCGCGCCGGGGAAAGCGTTGCTGAAGCCGGAACCGTAGTAGACGTTGGTGGAGGCATAGGTGCGCCAGGGAAGACTGACATCGCCGCCAAAGTTGAGCGTGTTGCGCTGGTCGTGGTCGAGCGGCGTGAGTCCGGGAGAGAGCGTGAAATCGGTGAGTCCGCCGGTGATGGTGCCGCTGCCTTCGGCGATCTGGTTGGAGTAGGCAACGTGGACTTGCCCGCGGTGGGCGAAGCGCGGAGAGCGAAGCGTGAGTTCCCATCCGCGAATCACGGCGTGGGAGACCGTGATGGGAAAAAAAATGCTGGAAGCGCCGATGTTGTTGTGGTCGAGGAAATTGGAGACGTCGGTCTTGAAGTTATCGGCGTCGAGGATCCATCCGCGGTAAGGGATGGCGACACCGAACTGATGTTCTTCATCGCGCTCGCCGGGGAGAGAGATGATGGCCACGTTATTTTGTTGGGCGAGCTGCAGCAGCGGGCCGGAAACGGTTTCGATCGGCGGCGCCTGGTAATAGTGTCCATAGAAGGCGCGGAATGTCCAACTAAGACGAGGGATGGTCACAGTGGCGCCGAAGCGTGGTTGGATGGCGGACTCGTCGACAGGCTGCGCGGTCGAACCGGCCGCAAAGTTGCCTTCCGAGAAGCGCGTGGGGCGCATGCCGGCGGAGAGCGCCAGCCATGAGAATGGTTTGAATTTATCGTCAATGTAGAAAGTTTCCAGGTTAGCGGTGGGGCGCTCGGTATCGGCGACGGGCGATGGAACGGGATTGTAGCTGAGCGGATTGAAGATGGCTCCGAAGAACTGGCTGTCGCTCTGGTAGAAGCTGACCAATCCAACCTGCAGATCGTTCTTCTTGTAATTGGCGGCGAAGGTGGCCTGACCTCCAACGTACGCGGAGCTGCGGTCTTCCGTGCTAGCGACGGGATAATCGGCCGGGTTACTGCCGTAGTCGCCGCTGTTGTAGTGGTAGAAGGGCGAAATTGTGCTCATGAGATGCGAATTAAAAGTGTGGACCCAGGTGAAGAGAACGCCGGCGTCGGCTTCGTGCTCGCCGTCGCGCAGGCCGATGCTGGGGTATTGCGGACTGAAGCCGTTGGCCGCGATCGATCCATTCTCGATGTCATAGGGAAAAGGGTCGTAGGGAACCTGGAAGTAGTCGCGGCGCAGAGAAGTTACGAGACGAAGCTGGTTGGAGGGATCTACGTTGAAGATGAACGAGCCGAAGCCGCCGACGCCGTTGACCGCGTCGTGAACCACCTGCGGAACCGGAGTCTGCAAGCCGAGATTGCTGCGATTCGCGTTGACACTGGCGTAGTAAGCGAAGCGCGCGGTGTGGCTGCCGAAGCTGAACGCATCATTGGTTTGGTAGAAATTGCCGGCGCTCAGGACAAGCTCGGCCTGGTTGTTGCGCTCGAAACCGGTGCGGGGAACCACGTTGAAAACTCCGTAAGTGCGATCGCCAAACTCCGCGCCGTAGCTGCCGCGATTGACCTCCACATAATCCAGGTCCTTGGGATCGAATTGCGGGCCCAGATTCTGCGCGATGGCGGTATTGATGACCGGTATGCCGTCGAGCAGCCAGGTGATTTGATGGCCGCCGCGCATGTGAAGCATGTCATGCGTAACGTAAGTTCCGGGAACGTAGTCGGTGATCATAGCCATGCTGTTCGTGCTATCCGCACCGGGAGTACGCTCGATGTCGCGCCGGTTGACGAGCGTAGTGGGCGTGAAGCTATCAGTGGCGACAACGGCAGGCTCGGCCGAAACCGTTACCTTCTCATTCGCGGACTCCACTTGCAATTGGAAGTGCACCACCGGTACGGACCCCGAGATCACTGTGCCACTCTGTGAAGTCTGCCTGAACCCCTTGCTGGCCACGCTCACGGAATAATCGCCCAGCACCACGCCGTTGAACTGGAATTCTCCGCTTGCATCGGTGGTGACGCTCTTTTCCCAATCCGATAAATTTGCTTTGAGCATTACCATCGCTCCCTCGATGGGACGATGGTGCTCGTCATGCACAATCCCCCGAACCGCGCCGTAATCATTGGCCAGAGAGGAAATGCTGATCGATAACAAAGCCGTGATTACAAGAATCCTTAGTCGGGTCATCGGTCTCTCCGTATAGGACAGCTTCAAACTCGGGCCGCGTAGTCCCATTCCGCATTGAAGAGTTCCATTCAATGCATCGCTGGACACGCGTCCAGACAAAAAACTGTGCGTTCGCATAAAGCGAAACGAACGAAATCAAATCAGGCTGGAGACCTTCAGCAGGCGGGCGGAGCTCGTGCGGGTCGAAAACTGAGGATTTGGGAATTAGCGGACGCTAGATTTGGATGCTCGAGACGAGCTTCAATTTTTTCTGCGGAAAATAAACTCGCGGAAGGCTGTGCGTACGCCCATCGTGCCGTAGTGACGGCTCGGCCGCAATCGCCGTTGCAGCAACCGGCATCGCGAAGGACCAGGTCGAAAGATTCCGCACCTGCCGATTCGTGGCAGCGATGTATCCCCTTGCGGAGGCAACATGCGTGCACCGGCGTTGTGATCGAAGCCAGCGCGGCAGGCGCAAAGCTCCCCACCAACGCAAAGATCAACAACAGTCTGGCGGTGATGCGGTGCATGCTTTCTTTGTTAAATCAGAAACGAAGCTTCAATTACAACGAGCTAAGCTGAACGCGTAAGGCTGCGCCAGCATAGAACAATCGGGTCTGCAGGCGCAAGCCAGGACACACGAAGCCGTTACCGCATCAGCACGTATGCCCCACCATCTGTGAACGCAATGACCAGATTCATCACGACGAATAGCAAGTCGTAATGCCAGCCAGAAGCTTTCTCTCCCCAGAATCCCGTATGCCACTTAAAAATCTTCGTTTGAATGGCCCCCAACATGACGAGGATCAGGCCAATTGCGGCCAGCTGGGTTAGAACTCCGAAGGCCACACCCAACCCTCCGGCAAGTTCTGCAATGCCCAGAAAGACGGTAAATCCCTTACTCATCTCAATGCTCTTGGCGCGCTCTGCGGGACTCTTGAGGTGACTGTATCCGCTATTCACAAACACCAGGCCGACCATAAGCCGCAAAAGCAACAACCCGAGATCCGTGAAGCGCGCGAGCTGAGGAAACATGGCAGCCCTTCGATGCTCCCATCTTGCATTAAGGTTGATGGCTATTTACAGATCCCCGAAGACTTCCACTCAAGCTTTGCCGTGGATCTTTGCCCACCACCAGCGGGCGCCGACGAGCAGGAAACGCCAGTCGTGGAAGAATTCCGGGGACTTGCCTTCGAAGGCATGGCCGATGAATTGGAGAATCCATCCGAGGACAAAGAGCGCCAACGCGTAGGGCCACAGACGGTGAAAGAATACGCTGCCAAGAAAAAGCAGCAGCGACAGCACGATGGTCGGGATGCCCAAGGTGTGGCAGGCGCGGTTCACGGGATGCTGGTGG
>PMSQ01000086.1 GCA_003168355.1 Acidobacteriaceae bacterium
AGCTTCTGGCGGGCATTTTCGAGGACGTTCTCGGTTTCCGCAGCGAAGCCGATGATAATCTGCGACTGCTTTCGCACGGAGATTTCCTTGAGGATGTCGGTTGTCGGTTCGAGTTCGAGGGTGATCGGACCTTTGCGTTTGATCTTTTGCAGGGAAACCGATTTCGCGCGGTAATCGGAAACGGCGGCAGTCTTGACTACGATGGTGGCCTGGGGCAGCAGATTCAGCACGGCATCGCGCATCTGCTCGGCTGATTCCACGCGTGTGATCTCAGCCGCTCCCGGCGGAGTCAGCGCCGTAGGGCCGCTAACCAGCAGCACGCGAGCCCCGCGGCGCAGCGCGGCTTCGGCTACGGCGTAACCCATGCGTCCACTGGAGCGGTTGGTGAGGTAGCGCGCCGGATCGATCCTTTCACGCGTAGGCCCGGCGGTGATCAGCACGGTTTCACCGGCGAGGTCCTGCGACGCACCGAGCGCCTCGAGAACAACGGCGACGATGGCTTCATTCTCGGCCAGCCGCCCGGAGCCGGTCATGCCACAGGCAAGATATCCCGAACCCGGCTCGACAATCTTCACGCCGCGCCGGCGGAGGATTTCCAGATTCGCCTGCGTCGCGGGATGATTCCACATGTTGACGTTCATCGCCGGAGCGACCACAACCGGGGCCGTCGTGGCGAGATAAAGCGTGGTGAGGAAGTCGCCGGCAATGCCTTGCGCAAAGTGCGCCAGAACGTCAGCCGTGGCGGGAACAACCAGCATAGCGTCAATCGATTGCGCTACCGCAATGTGCTCGATGGCGGAATCAAGGTTGGCGGAATCGATGTTGGAAGAGTGCTCTTCGCTGGGCGAGAACATTCCCGTTATCACTTTCTCACCGGAGAGCGCTGCGAAGGTGAGCGGACGAACAAACTCCTGAGCCGCGCGCGTCATGATGACTTGCACGCGAATGCCGCGGTCTTGCAGCAGGCGCACAATCTCCGCCGCTTTGTAGGCTGCAATGCCGCCCGTCACTCCGAGAGCAACTTTCATAATTTCCAACGGCGGCGGCTAGGCTTCTCCGAACGCCTTATCCAGCACTTCAGAGGCCTGCTCCGCAGCGCTGCGCGTTTCGGGGATCTCCCACTTCACCTTGCCGGCGCGGATTTCATCCTGCGCAATGCGGCAAGGTTTGCGGGAGTTGGTTTGAACCACCGGCGGCGCTCCGGATTGCAGTTGGCGGGCGCGGCGGGCGGCGACCAGAATGTAACGATAGTTGCTGTCGAAGCCTTCGATCAATTTCATGGATTCTCTCCCCTGCTACTGGGATGTAAGATTTTGATTGCCGAAATTGGTGCGCCTCGTTCTTTCGCCGGCGACGCCAAAGGCTTGCACTACCATTTTCCCACGAAACTCAAAGTTGCGGGGGCTTCCTGCACTCCATAATGGTTACCGAGGACTACCCCCCTCCGGAATCGCCGGGCGGCCGAAACGAGTCCAGAATCGAATTCAGGCGGTCGCGAACATTGGCTAAACGAAAGCGGTCGGCGAAAGCCAGGGTTTTGGTTTCCTCAACGGATAGCGGCCGGCCCGCGCGCACCAAGCGTTCGCCGCGGACAATCGCCCGCAATGCTCTGATGGAATCCTCGAGTTGGTCGTTCACCAGAATGTAGTTGTATCGGTCGTAATTCTCAATCTCACGACTGGCCCTGACCAGGCGGCGCAGGATCACCTCTTCACTATCCTCGCTGCGCTTGCGCAGGCGTTCTTCCAGCGTCTTGCGATCCGGAGGGAGAATGAAGACACCGGTGGCGTCGGGAAGTTTTTGTTGAATCTGCGCCGCGCCTTGTACATCGATATCGAGCAAAAGGTCGCGGCCGTTTTGTTGCGCCTCGTGCAGAAAGCGCCGCGCCGTTCCGTAGTAGTTGCTATCGAACTCGGCATGCTCGAGGAACTCGCCATCGCGAATCATTTTCTCGAATTCGGGGCGAGAGACAAAATAATACTGCCTGCCATTTTTCTCACTGCCTCGCGGAGCCCGCGTAGTGTAGGAAATGGAGAACTCCAGATCGCTCACCTTCGTCAGCAGTTCATTGACCAGGGTCGATTTGCCCGAGCCGGACGGGGCCGAAATGATGTAAACGATCGGCTTGGCGGAAGAACTCATTCCAGGTTCTGCACCTGTTCGCGGGATTTTTCGATCTCCGCCTTCATGGCGAGTCCGGCTTCAGTGATTTTCAGCGCTTCGCCGGCCAAACCCGAAGTCTTTGAAAGCAGCGTGTTCGCCTCGCGATTCATTTCCTGCAGCAGGAAATCCAGTTTCTTTCCAACCTCACCATTTTCGTCGAGCAGGCCCAGGAAATGCTGGACGTGATTTTCCAGGCGGACGATTTCTTCCTGAATGTCACTGCGGTCAACCAGAAGTGCGGCTTCCTGCAGCACCCGTTCGCGGTCGGCACTGGCGCCCAGCAGCTCCTGAAGGCGTGTTTGAAGCCGCTCCACGTAGTTGTGCAACACGGTGCGCCGGTGAAGTTGCACCGTCTTGACGGCTTCGCGCAGGTGGTCCATGCGCTGGCGGAGTTCACGCTCAATGCTGCGGCCTTCCTGCTCCCGCATCTGATTCAAGCGGTCGAGCACTTGGCCCACCGTCGCCATCACCGCGGACTCGAGCGCACCATCCTCAGGGTCGCCCGCGGAATCGAGAGCCCCCGGAATGCGCAGGATGGAGTTGAGGTCGGGGTCGGACGGCACGCCAAACTCCGTGGCCGCGACCCGAAAAGCCGCGATGTAAGCGCTGACCAGCGGGCGATTCAACTGAAAAGTTTCGCTGCTCCCGCGTTCCAGGCTGAGCGTAACTTCGACGTGTCCCCGGGCAATCTTTTCTTTGAGCAGGCGGCGCAGTTGCATCTCAATCGAGTCGGAGCCCGAGGGCAGGCGAAAATGCAGATCGAGAAAACGGTGGTTCACCGATTTCAAAGAGAGCGAGAACGCGAGGTGACCGTTGGCTTGAATCGATGACGACATGGAGGCCGAGCCGGTTCGCTCCGTTCCAGCACTTCCTTCGGCGTGGCTTATGAGCTCGCCTTTGACCTGCGCAAAACCCGTCATGGAGCGAAGAGGCATGTAATTTTCCAAGCTTCCGAGTGCCAATATTAGTTGGGTTGCGCCGATTCCAGTTTCTGCTCGAAGTCCGCAAACTGCAACTCGTACAGACGCCGGTAGGTGCCCAACTTTGTCATCAAGTCTTCGTGAGTGCCGATGTCTGCGATGGCGCCATTCTCGATCACCACAATGCGGTCGGCGCGGCGCACGGTCGAAAGCCGGTGAGCAATCACGAATACGGTGCGGCCACTCATCAGATTGTGTAACGCGGATTGCACCAGAGCCTCCGATTCGCTGTCCAGAGCCGAGGTGGCCTCGTCCAGAATGAGGATGGGCGCATTCTTCAAGATTGCCCGGGCAATGGCAATGCGCTGCCGCTCTCCGCCGGAAAGGCGCACACCACGCTCTCCGATCACCTCATCGTAACCTGCGGGCAGGACTTGGATGAACTCGTGCGCCAAGGCAGCCCGGGCCGCGGCCTCGACCTCCTTCAGCGCCACGTGCGGCTGGCCATAGGCGATGTTGTTGCGAACTGTGTCGTTAAATAACACGGTTTCCTGCGTGACGATTCCTACCTGTTCTCGCAACGAAGCAAGAGTGACGTCGCGCACATCGTGGCCGTCGATGAGCAGGCGGCCCTCGGTGGCATCAAAGAATCGCGGGATCAAATGAACCAGTGTGCTTTTGCCCGACCCGCTGGACCCGACGATGGCGAGCACTTCCCCGCGGGGGACTTCGAGATTGATATCGTGGAGCACGCGAGCATCTTCCCCTTCACTGCCGTAGGTGAAGCTGATGTGATCGAATTGCACAGTCTTCGCGAACGCCGGCAAGCGCCGGGCATGCGGCTTCTCGCGGACGTCATCTTCGATATCCATGAACTTGAAGATTTCGCTGGAGGCGCCCAGGGCCTGCTGAAAGTTGTTGTTGAACTGGGCAAACTTGCGGACCGGGTTGTACAGGCTGAAAACCGCCGTGATGAACGCCACGAAAACCCCAGGCGTCATCAGATTGTGTGCGATCCGGCCGCGCCCCAGGAGCAGCAACAACGCGATCCCGACGACACCGAAAATATCCATCAGCGGTGAACTGATGGCGGTGGCGGCAACCGAACGCAGGTTCGCACGGAAGAGGCGGCGCGCCGCCCCGCGAAAGCGGGAAATCTCCCATTTCTCGCTATTGAAGGCCTTTACGATGCGGTTGCCGGTGATGGTTTCGTGCAGAATATTTTGAATTTCGGCAAGCTTGTCTTGTCCCTGCCGGGTTGTGCTGCGGACCCGGAAACCGATCTTGCGCGAGGAATAAACAATCACGGGAACGAACAGCAACAGCACCCACGCAAGGTTCCCGCCCAGGACCACAACCACGGCGGCCACCGACAGGAAAGTAAAGAACTGCTGCAGGAATTCCGCCAGGACCGTCGACATGGCGTACTGGACCCGCTCAATGTCATTGATGATTGTAGAGAGCAGGGTCCCGGTGGTGTGCTTGGAAAAAAATCCGGCGGAACGGCGGAGGATCGCATTGTGAAGATCATCCCGCAGGTCGGTGATCATGCCAAAACCGGCATGGTTTACCAGGTACGTGCCGGTGTAATCGAAAATTCCTTTGAGTATCGTCGAGCCGACCAGAGCGACCGCAACCATGTTCCACGCATTCGTGAAATGCGAAGGCACTAACTGCTGCAGATAAACGGGATGGTGCGTAACCGGAATGACAAACAGTTGAATATCTTTCGATCCGGTAGAAGGATTCAGCACCCGGTCAAAGATGGGGCGAATCAATAAGAACTTGAACGCGTCGAGCGCGCCTACCAATGCCATGAGCACAACGGAACATAGAATCTGCCACCAGTAAGGGAGCGCGTAGCGAACCAGACGCATCAGTTGGCGCATAGAACTCCGCGCAGGCCGCAATGGCTTACTGACGGTGGCATGGGCATGCTGTGCAAGGCCTTATTTTACTGCGGTCGTTGGTGGTTTGTCGTTGGTCGTTTGTCGTTTTGCCTATGCTGTGAGCGGCTAGATTTCGCAGCGGCCAACGACTAACGACCGGTCCTGGTTACTTCGGCATATCCCGATGTGCAACCTTCACGCGGTATCCGGCCTGGTGCAGGCGCTTGCCGACTTCCTCGGCAATCATCACGGAACGGTGCTGACCGCCGGTGCAGCCGAAGCTGATGGTGAGATAGCTCTTGCCTTCGTGAATGTAGTGCGGCAACAAGTAAATCAGAAGATCGGAAATGCGGCGGATGAATTCTTTTGTCTGCGGAAAAGAGCGGATGTACTTGGCCACGCGCGGATCGCGGCCGGTAAGCGGCCGGAATTCCGGCACGAAGTGCGGGTTAGGCAGAAAACGAACGTCGAAGACCAAGTCGGCCTCTTCGGGCACGCCCTGGCGGAAGCCAAAGCTCACGCATGAAACGAGGATACTTTTCTCGGAAGCCTGCTCGCGGAAACGCTCAGTGATGTGGGCGCGCAGTTCGTGTACGTTGAATTTGGATGTATCGATCACGAAGTCGGCCAGGGCTCGGATGCTCGCCAGATGGCGCCGTTCGGCCTTGAGCGAGGCATTCACCGGCGCGTCCGTGCCCAGGGGATGCGGGCGGCGGGTTTCGCTAAAGCGCCGCAGCAGCACCGCATCGGAGGCTTCCAGAAAGGCGACCCTGGTCGGAATCAGGCGCCGCACCGCCTTCAGAATGCCCGGAAGTTGCTCGAGCTTGGAGCCTTCGCGAACATCGACCACCAGCGCCGTGCGGCGGATCTCGGCCGACTGCAACGCCATCTCGGCGAAGCGTGGAATCAGTTCGACGGGAAGGTTATCGACACAGTAGTAGCCCAAATCCTCGAATGCCTTGAGCACGGAGGCCTTGCCGGAGCCGCTCATCCCGGTAATGATGACCAGCTCCGGAGCATGCGGAGCATCCGGTACTTTGACCTGTATCGTTCTCTTCCCGGTGCTCTTGCGCAGTGGCTTGTCGCGCTTGCGGGGACTGGACGATTTCCGAGGCGCCATGAAATGGATAGTAGCATCGAAAGCGGCGTGACTACTCCACTGAGTTTTCGATTTGTCTCAGCACCGCTTGGACAGGTAAGCTAGGTCGCCATGAAGAAGTTTCAAGATCTTACCGAGCGGGAAGTGCTGGCTCTGGCCATTTCCCTGGAAGAAGAAGACGAGCGTGTGTACTCGGACTTTGCCGAAGGC
Source organism: Acidobacteriaceae bacterium (assembly GCA_003168355.1). Lineage (GTDB taxonomy): Bacteria > Acidobacteriota > Terriglobia > Terriglobales > Acidobacteriaceae > Sulfotelmatobacter. The sequence continues at coordinate 6,282 of PMSQ01000086.1, forward strand.
TTGCGGCCAGACTATCCCGCGTCGGCGGCCATGTTCGAGGGGATGCGCGAAGAGGAATCGGGACACCGGCGGCGCTTGATCGAGCTTTACCGCCAGAGGTTTGGCGAACACATCCCCTTGATCCGCCGGCAGGACGTGCGCGGATTCGTGGAGCGTCCGGCGCTGTGGCTGATTCGACCGCTGCGCATCGAGGCGGTTCGCAAGGAAGCCAGCACGATGGAAGTGGAGACGCGGCGATTTTACGAAAAGGCCGCGGCTCGCACCCAGGACGCGGGCATGCGGCAACTGCTCGACGATCTGATCAACGAGGAACGTGAGCACGAAGAGCGCGCCCAGGAACTGGATAAAGAGAAACTGCCGGCGAACGTGAAGGAAGATGAAGAGCGGGCTCAGCGTCGCCTCTTTGTGTTGCAGATTGTGCAGCCGGGATTGGCGGGACTGATGGATGGTTCGGTTTCCACGCTGGCACCGGTGTTCGCGGCCGCGTTTGCCACAACCAACAGCTGGGATGCCTTCCGGGTGGGCCTCGCGGCGTCGGCGGGAGCCGGCATCAGCATGGGGTTCGCTGAGGCGCTCTCCGATGATGGCAGTCTGACTGGTCGCGGGCATCCCTGGGTGCGCGGTGTGATCTGCGGAGCCATGACCGCGCTGGGCGGAATCGGACACACGCTACCGTTCCTGCTGCGCGACTTCCACAGGGCGCTGTGGGCCGCGGGCGCGGTGGTGGTTGCCGAATTGGCCGCAATCACCTGGATTCGACACCGTTATATGGATAGTCCGTGGGTTTCGGCGGCACTTCAGGTCGGGTTGGGCGGGGTGTTGGTGTTCATTACCGGCTGGCTCATCGGAAGTTCCTAGTCTCCGTCGGGTTACGGTTGCGTGTCCAGCGGGTGCTGGCTCTTTTCGTAGAATTCATTCTGCAGCTTGAGGCTGACCTCGTCGGCTTTCACGGCGCGGATTGCTTTGACCACGGCGTCGATCCACCAATCCATTTGAAACTTGCCTAGCTCTCGCGTTGCGGCGGAGCCGTCGCCGGAATAGTGGTTGGGAAAGCGCGCGTACCACCAGATTCCCGTGTAGACATCTTCGGGAAGGTTCTGGCGGTGCTGGTCGGCGCCGGATTCGCGGTTGGCGCGATCGATGTGAACCGTATCGGGACGGGAGATCATCATCTTCGAAGTTTCGCTTTCGCCGGCGTGCATATCGATGGAAGTCTTCTTCGCAGGTCCGCCCGACTCTGGAGTGCGCCGGTCGAAAACGTAGACGACATAGTCGTGCGGCTTATCCAACTGGGTTTGGGCGAAGTACGGGAGCAGGCTCTCGTTGCCGCCGTGGCCGTTCATAATGATTACTTTCTTGCAGCCGTTGCGGGCCATCTCGTCGGTGGTTTCCTGCAACAGGGCGAGTTGCATCTGGCGGCTATAGGCGACCGTTCCGGGCTCGTGGCGGGCCTCGGCAATCTGGCCGAAATAATACTCCGGAAAGACAATGGTGTAGTCCTGCTCGGCGGCATGCAGTGCGGCGTAGCGGACGTCCAGCAGATCGGTGCCGAGCGGCAGGTGCGGGCCGTGCTTCTCGAGGATGCCGAAGGGCAAAAGGCATGTGCCTTGCGAACGGTGGATACCTTCGCGGAAATCGGCCGCGGTGAGTTCTTCCCAGTGGACCGAGAGTTTCGATGGAAGCGCAACGGCTTGCGATTGCGCAAGACTTGAAGCACTCGGAATTGTGAAGAGAAATACAAGAAGCAGGACGGAAAGGATCGTGGAGCGCGTGCGAATCATCATCGGCAAATCCCCCTCGGCGGCGAATTCTAGCACGCCGGAAGGTCTCTATTAAAACGTAACAATAGCCAAGAAGAAAAGAACGGGCCGGGAGCATCGCCCCGGCCCGGCCGACAAAACTTAACATCACTATTTCAGGAAAATCTCTTGCAGGAGTTCCGAGCTGATGATCTCCCGAACCTCGGCTCGCTTCTCGGTAAGCTGTTGAGCCGGAGCCTTGCCACCGAGGATCTTGTCGCGAATGGACTCGCCCTTCGCCGCCAAACCGTCCAAGGCAGCGTGGTTTTTATATTCGACGGCAATGCAGATGTCCCAATCTTCCGGGTTGTTCTTGGTCTCCTTGAGGAAGACCTTGTAGTCGATGATGGAGCCTTGCTTCTTACTTTCCTCGTAGACCGATTTGGTGGACTGGCGCAGCATGGTGAGATAGTCGTCCATGTGTGTGGGCTTGACGCGGATCAACGTAACGCGCCAGATGGGGCCTTCGGTGTAGTGTTCCTGAGCGAACATCGAAGGGGCGAGCAGCAGCACGAACACGGCAAGCCCGTAGAACTTCTTCATAGGCATCTCCTGTAATGATGAGTTAACGGCGGGAGGATCATACGCTCTGTTCAGGAGAATGGGAAAGCTGCTTCCGGCGTTCGGCGTTCGGCTTTCGGGCTTCGGGCTTCGGGCTTCGGGCTTCGGCCAAGTGCTCACACTGGGCAGACATCCGGCTGTGGGTTTCTTGCTGAAATAAACCTGCGCGCGTCTGTTCCGGCTTTGGGAGATACGATGCGGATGCGGGGTACCCCCTCCCCCCTCCCCCATACCCTTTGAAAGTCTTGCTGGGCGCGGGGTTCGCAAAAAAGTGTGGGCAAAATCTAGATGTCAAAGAACTTAGAGGTCAAAATCTCGGAATTATGCCTTTGACATACCCTAGTGCTTAGTCAAAAGGAGAAATGTCACGCCAAGGGCGATGAAACTCCATAGCACCGTAACAGTGACGATCTCGATGTGGCGGACTCGCGGCGACCGCTTAGGCGTATTCTTGATGCCGAAATAAACACGGCGCAGCCTGAATGTCCATGCAATCGCAAGGACTATAGCGAGCGGAATACGAACAGCATTTGGAGCCTGCCACCAAATCTGTTTGTCCAGAGCGAGCAAACTAGCCCTCTATCTTTGTCGTTTCGTTTTTTTCGCCTGTGGTCTCTCCGGCGGCTTCACCTTAAGCACGTCCGCTATCACTTCATTGAATGGCAGGGGGATGTGCGGTATTGGCTTAGAGTTCGTTGTTTTTGCGCTGTTGCTCTGCCGCATCGAAGTCGATTTCATAATTTCCCGGTCCCGGCTCTGGGTCTACGATCTTGATGTGCTTTAAGTCTAGCTGCTTTGGCCGTTTCTTGAGATCACCGTCTGTACTATATACCGTTCCGCAGTTCAGGATTTGCGCGGTCGCAATGTGAAAACAGTCCCACTTTCGCCGCCGATTCTCACATATGCGCTCAAGCTTTTCTTCTTCGCTTTCGTTCTTCTTCTTGCGTTTGTCCTCATCGAAACCCGCCAAGTCCTTGAGTTCTGCCTCTCTCTTCGCCGCAGTGAGCGCAACCTCCTTGGTCAGGCCGTAGATTCTTGCCATTTTGCCTATGTCTCCGTATACGTCGCGCGAGACTGCGCCTTTCCGGTGTGTTGCAACGGAGAGTTCTTGGACCGTCAGAATTGATGTGTAAATACGGGCCTTTTCTGCCTTCAATTCCTTCACGAGCAAACGGATGTTCTTCGCGTGCTTGCTGCGCCTAGCTCCCATTTGGATGAAGATCGTTGTGTCGAAATATACGGTACGGGCCATAGTTTCTCTACCCCCGAATTTCTTTTAGTATTTCCTCCGGGTCTCGATCCTGGAATACCTCATCGTAGGTGTTACGAAAATCATCGAACGCAGCCACATAGTCACGCTCGTGATCTTCCTTGATGGTCAAAGCATCTAGTCGCGGATTCTTTGTCTTGAAATAATTGGCATCGCCGAATATCACGACCTGTTTACTAAAGAGGGGCAGAACGTCGCGCATGTCGCCCCTCTTGAACCGGATACGCCATGTATTACCGTTGTCCTCAAGCAACTCGCCCCAGAAGTAACGGCTGTGCTCCTCGTCCTTGCTCGAATCCTTGAGTTGGCGTAATTTCCCGTACAGCGTCAAGGATTCGACTGCAAACTCCGCTTGGCTCATAGAGCGAATGACTTTCATCCCGCTCTCGGAGAAGGTCGCCTTGCTTGTAATTTTGCCCTGCTGGGCGAGTTGCAGTCGGAGTTCCGTGCCGTCCTTTTCCTGAATATCGCTGATCCTTGGCAAGCGCCTAAGAACATATTCGCCGTATTCGCCAACAGCACCGGGCCTCTTTTTCTCCACACCATCCGTGGTGCTAATCACCCGGCTCACAGTCTCGATGCCGTTGTTCGTGTCTCGCGTAATCAATGCCGTTGCTTTCACGCTGCCTTTTGCGAAAGCAACACCACTAGCGCCTGCGAGAAGTTCAATTCCAAAATCGCCGTCTGCATTCTCAATGCCCTGATCCCTCTGTATTTGCGTCCCTACCTCTCGGATCATAAAGTCAAGTTCCTGCAACGTAGCAAGAACGTGGGACAGTGGCAGGCGATTGTGTCGCGCCCGTCCCTTCTTGAAAGTAACGGTGAAAACAGGGGTATCTAGATAGATAGTCTTCCGGCGTTGCCGTGGCTGGACGGTTGTTGGCATACTTCCCCCTCGTCGTGTAGGATTAAATACACGACGGGGGCGAAATACGCCCTTGGCGATAAGATTATCCGAATCACCCTCGGTTCATCTTGGCGGAGGACACGAGAGAGATTCAGCACTAATAAAATCGAAGTTCTAATTGGCAGCCTATCGTGGCTGCCTTTACTTTTAGTTCACACTTCTTGAGTCCCGCAGCATCAACCGCTTTCCGCTTGTGCTCTTGAGTGCCAGCAACGTGCGATCTCCGTCTTTCTCCTTGCGGGAGTTGTAGCGGAAGTCGAACTCGCTCAGATAACGGTGCAAATGCTGCTTTCCAACGTGGTGATATACCCCATTGATACCACGCTTCAACGTTGCGAAATAGCCCTCAATCGTGTTCGTCGTGATGCAGATTCCATCCTCGTAGCGGACATATTCCTTCGCCACATGGTTCACCTGATCGTGTTTGTGGGCAACCAGCGCACCTTTGAGTACGGTAGAACTATCGGTCATCACATGGGCATCTTCTGCGATCATCTGATTCACGATTGGCTTCAAATTCTCCGCCGTGACGCGCTCCACATGCCGAGATTGAACCTTTCCGCCCCGTTGCAGTACAGACACAACCGCAGCCTTATTGGAAGTCACAGAGGGATAGTTCGGTTTACGGCCACGCGCCCGCATGTATGGCTTCGCCCTGTACGGGCCGACGCGCAACTTCCCGCCCACGTAAGTTTCATCGACTTCGATTACGCCAGTGAGTTTCGATGACAAAGGTTCTTGGGTCATCGTGTAGCGAATCCGATGAGCCATGAACCATGCGCTCCGATACGTGACCTTGAGCATTCTGTGAAGCTGGTGGGCGCTCATGCCCTTCTTGCTGGCACAAAGCAGGTGATAGGCCAGCAACCATTTGCTCAGGGGGATATGGCTGTCTGCGAAGATCGTTCCGACCGTGACAGTAAACGGCTTCCGGCATCCCTTACATTTCCAGAGGCCGGGGCGAGTGCTCTTGCCTTGCAACTTGTAGGCTTCGCCGATCACTCCACAATGGGGACAGACAGGGCCATCCGGCCAGCGGATAGCCTCAAGGAACTCACGCGCTTTGTCCTCATCGCTGAAATACTTGGCTAGAGTGGCGAGATTGAGTTCGTTTTCCATGCGTAAATACTAGCTTTTTACGCTGGGTATGTCAAGTGTATAATTCCGCAAAATCTAGAGAACAGAGGACTTAGTGGCGTGCCAGTGAGGCTCGCTGCAGTACGTCCGCATCGACCATGATCGCGCGATTTGAAGGTGAGGGCAAGGTTGGATGTCACATGGGGCGGTGGAAAACTTCCTGGTTGCCCGGGCCTCTAACGAAACGGGCACGGATCGAGGGCTCTTGTGGCAGCAGAACTGACTACTGTTGCACTGCAACGCCAAGCTGTAGATCAGGATTATGGGTTGGCAGACAGAATCTGCCCTAGCTGATCTCGAATCGAGGATAAGTCCGGATCTGCTGCCGCTGATTGCTTATTCTCAGGACTCAAGCGGATGGACTTACTGAGATCTTCTACTGCAAGTGACATCTGCCCGGACAATGCGAGATAGCATGCCCGGTTGTAATATGCGTCGGCTAGATCATGGTCAAGCTGATGATCGCGTTCTTTGGCGGTAATGTATTCGGACAAGATGTCTGTGGCTCGTTGGTGTTCTCCGAGATTTCGGTACGCTCGGCTTAACAACAAAACGATCAGCCGTGACAATGGCGCGACAGCCCGCTGCTTTTCTAATTCCACTACAAGACGCCTTAGTTCCTCAGTCGATTGCGGATTCATATCGTCGTTGCGCATGACATTCAGCGCAGCAAGGATCACTTCCTGTATGGTCGAATCGACGCCACCTCCCGGAGATTTGGAAATCCTGATCTCTTGCCGCTTGCCTGAAGGGAGAGCGACGTCGTAGACCACGTGCGCTCCCCGTTTCAACCACCCAATAATCCACTCGGAACATAAACTCGCTACCAGGGCCGCGCCCGCTGCGCTGAGAAGAGACACCCACTCCGTCATATGGCCTCCTTAATTTCGCAGAAGATCACGGCCACGAAATAGCTGACTAGAGAGTAGTAGATTGGAGGAACCTTGATCGGGTTTTGCTCTGGTTTACAAGCAAAAACGAGACAGCAGCCCCAAGTAGCCAAGGAAGCTAGAATTGTTAACCAAACGACGTCGATTAGAATCCGCTCTCTCTTTGGGACAATGACCGCCTTTAGCGCATCGATCTGGCGCCGGGTCTTGTCGGAAAGAGCGAACTCTCGGTTCTTTAGTCCAGTGAGCGGGAGGAGTAATCCTAGCGCCGCAGCAGCGATCGTAGGACCAACAAACTCACGGGAATCCACCCGTAGGCTGGTGCGCAGCAGCCATTCCATCAGAACGAGAAAAAACGGGAATGTGTAAATCAAAGCGCGATTGGACATCGGAGAGGACCAGATCGTCAAGATTTACGTCAGTTGTGCGACTAGTCTAGCACCCTGTAGCTTGCTCCGCGAGACCGTCCGCCTCATCCCATCTCAAGCCCCACTTGGTTGTGAGCGCTTTACGCGGGGCTGGAGCGCCGCTCTTTCACGGTTGTGCAGGCAGAACAGAAGGTTCCTCCGCTCCGCCGTCGCTGGCGCTCCGACTCCGGTTGATTACATAACGACGTTTGGATTGACAAGGAGAATGGTGGGGGACGGCGTCAGAATCAATGCCGAATTTAAAGTCAAAGGCAGCGGACAGGAGTGTCCGCTCCACACGGGCGAATTGGACACGACCTTCATCTCTGCGCCCAGCACTGCGGCCCGATACGGCTGGGCCGCCGGACAGCCGAGGGCGGCTGTCCCTACATGAGTTTGGTTACTGCGCGAGTTCTTGCTCAGGGGCTGAAACCCGCATGATTGTTGGCTTTACGCGGCGCTGAAGCGCCGCTCTTCCACGGTCGTGCAGGCTTGGTAGAAACTCCCTCTTGAGCCTCAGGCACCGCTGACAGGAAAGGGATCCTTCGACTACGCGACTGATTCTCTTCGAGAATCAGCGGCTTCGCTCAGGATGACAGCCGACTTGGGCGCTGCGCCCACGGGGCGTCGATCAAATCCTCCAAGGCGGGGCTCAATCCGGTTGGGGGCGGAGCCAGCGAATCATGTGCGGGTAGGGAGGAATGGAGATTTCGGCGGCGCGGGTGGAGTCCAGGGTGAGGCCCATCCATTGGAGCAAGGGGACGCCGGCGTTGCCATCGCGGTAGATCTGGATGAGGGTCTGGGCGGCGCCCTTGTAGCCGGCGGGGTGGAAGACCATCTCGGGTGGGAGTCCGAGGTGGACGGCGGCGGCATAGGACCAGGCCTGGGCGGCGATCTCGTCCGCCATGTCGGAGCCGACATTCGATCCGGTGGAGGCGCGTTGGGCGGGCAACATGGTGGCAAGATGGCCGGCTTCGTGGAGGAGATCACCGGGGTAGAGCAGACGCTCGGGGTCGACGATGAGGCCGCCGGGCTCCAGCGTGACGCCGGGCAGAAAGGTGCCGGCAGCGAGGGGAGCGAGGCGAACGGCGAGGCCGATCTGCTGGAGCCAGTCGAGGATAAGGGTTGCGGTGGGATCAAGCATCGACATTGATTTTAACGGTTGAGGAGGGTTGGAAGGAGTTGGGACCAATTGCGGAGGAAAGTCAGGGTGGCGGAGACAGGAGTGTTTAGCTCTACATGAGCCTTGCCCGGCGCGGGATAGCGGCCCGATACGGCTGGGCCGCCGGACAGCCGAGGGCGGCTGTCTCCAACGTGAGTTGTGGTAGCTCCCCACATGAGTTGTGGTAGCCGCTCGTCCCTACACAAACCTGCCCGCCTGAGTTTCGCTGAAACCCGAGGGCTGACGGCTGCTTCTACGGGGCTTCGATCAGTTCCATTTTGCCGTCGCGGGTGCGGTGGAGGATCATCACCTTGCCTTTGGGGTCGCGGAAGACGAAGACGTCACGGTCGCGGAAGTGGGCTTCCTTGATGGCTTCTTCGAGCGTTAGGGGGCGCATGGAGACGGCTTCATTGGAGCGAACCAGGTGAACCTCAGTGGTTTTGGCCACGGCGGGGTAGCGATGCACGGCGACGGGGACGGCGGTTTTTTCCGTCAGGCCAACTTTGGTCTGTACCTGTGCGGCTTCCTGCGGCTGCGAGGAGTGGCCGTTCCACTTCTTCACTTCCTCGCTCTTGCGGGCCGAGCGCTTCTTGGATTGCCAGCGGGTCTTGTATTTTATCGCCTGCTTTTCCAGGTGGTCGAGTGCCTGGTTGACGGCAATTGACATGTCCTTGGCTTGGGCCACTCCAACAAGCGGGCCGTTGCGCGGGGTGATGGTGATTTCGGCATTGTGGCGATGCTTTTCGACGGCAAGGATCACCTTGGCTTCGAAGCGATCGCCGAGGATTTTGCGGAGTTTTGCGAGGCCGGTTTCTACCTCTTTGCGGATGGCAGGAGTTACCTCGTAGTGACGTCCGGTGTATTCCACGTTCATGAGCGCCCCTCCTTAGATTGTTGCTCGATATGAATTGGGCACTGCATCAAGGCTGTCAGAGAGCTGGTGCCGTCCTGCGGAGTCTGTGTCGTAGCTTCTCTTTCGCCCCTTCGGGGCTTGTTCTTATTCCACTTTCGACCCACGGCTTACGCCGTGGGCTGCATTCTTGCGCCGCTTCGCGGCTGTATACTCGCGTCACTGATCCACTTTTCGCATCACCCTCCAGCTATGACACAGACTCCTTCGGGCTTATTCCTAACTCTCTCGTCTTCCCGGCACTTACGTGCGAGGCTATCATATGCCGCCCCTTCGGGGCTGAGGACCGGTGACTACGTCTAAGAAGTCGCCGGACTTCTCCATTCCCTTACTGGCGGCATGTGCCGACGAGATCATTCGGCCGCAAAAAGCCGCGGCCTCAGGATGACAACGCCTTTCTACTCTCTTACGCGGCGCTGATGGGTGCTCGGGATGCGCATATCTTCGCGGTACTTGGCGACAGTGCGGCGAGTGACTTGAATGCCTTGCGACTGAAGAATTCTGGTGAGTTGCTCGTCAGTCAAGGGGCGGCCGGGGTCTTCCTCATCGATAAGCTTCTTCACCCGGCGTTTCAGGATGAGCAAACTCGTGTTGCCGCCTTCGGGACCCTGCACGCTCTCGCTGAAGAAGTAGCGCAACTCGAAGACACCCTGGGGTGTGTGGGCATACTTGCTGGCCACGGCACGGCTTACGGTGGAGGGATGCACGCCGATTTCTTCGGCCACCTCTTTGATCATCATGGGTTTTAACTGGTCGATGCCTTTTTCCAGAAAATCCTGCTGACGGGCAACGATGCAGTAGCAGACCTTGGTGATGGTTTGCTTGCGCTGCTCGATGTTCTTGATGAGCTGGATGGCGCTCTTGTAGCGCTCCTTGACGTAATCGCGGGTATTTTTGTCATTGGTGTCGCGGGTGATCAGCTTTTTGTAGGCGGGATTGAGGCGAAGCTGGGGAAGATCGTCGTCGTTCATGAGCACAAGCCACTCGTCGCCGTGCTTGATGAAAGCGACATCGGGCTCGATGAGGCGGGCCTGGACTTTGTTGTACTGCAGGCCGGGACGGGGATCGAGCGTGCGGATGTAATCGAGAGCATGCTGCACTGCATCGAGCGGACGTGCGATGGCCTTGGCAATCTCTTTGTGCTGTTTGTTCTGCACGGCGCGCAGATGCTGGTCGACGATGGCGATGGCATCCTGCAGGACTTGCGCGGTGCCGTTGCCGTTTTTCTCCCCGTTCTTGTGCAGAGCGAGCTGTTGCTGGTGATAGCGCAACTGGCGAAGCAGGCATTCACGCAGATCGCGGCAGCCCACGCCCGGGGGGTCTAGTTGGCGAATGACTTCGAGGGCTTCCTGGAGATCTGCAAGGGTAAAATTGGCGGTGTAGACGGGATGTGGAGGAGGCGCCAGCTGCGCGGCAGGTACTGGATCGAGCGCGGAAGCGACGGCAGCGGCGGAGTTTCCATTTCGTGAGGCGAAATACGTTTCAGGGGGTGTGGTTGCGGCGTGCAGATCATACATCTCGCCGGCTGCCAGCTCGCCGGCTGCGTTGCCGCTGATGACATTTAGGGTGGAAAATCCGAGGGCGCTCGATGCGGTGGGAAGCGGTGCATCGAAATCAGTTATGGAAGCGTCGGCACGAAGAGTCGCATCTTCGGACGTTGTCTCGTCGAGCGTTGACTCGTCGAACATTGTCCCGTCGAGCGTTGTCTCGTCGGGCACTGTCTCGTCGAGGGCGGCTTCGCCTGGAGTTGCCTCCGCGGAAGGTGGTGCATCCGGTCCTAAACCTAGAGCTTGAGCTTCGCTGACAATGTTTCTGGAGGCGGCTGCGTCGGCTTCGGGCGGCGCGGGCGGGGCCACTCCCAACATTTCTTCGTCGCTGGCGATCAGATAACCGTCTTCGTTGAGGTTGCCGATGATCTGTTCGGCGGCCTCGCGCACTTCGCGGCGGAGGCTCAGCGCCCCCAATTGCCAGGCGAGGTGATCGGTGAGATTGGTGGGCTTGGAGAGGAAGTTTTCAAACGACGGGCGCTCGATCTCTTCCATCTCGCCGCGGGTGCGGTAACCGGGATCGAGATAGTCCTGAAAGAAGGAGCCGAAGTCGATCTCCTCGAACGGATCTTTCTTTTCGGCGGTGATGGGAGCTTCTTCGCCGGAGGCGGGAGCGGGGCGGTCGCGCTCCTCTTCCTTTCGGCCTATTTCATCGATCAGCGGAACAGTCTCTTCGAGCTCTTCGAGAACCGGGTTCTCGACCATCTCGGTATTGATCATGTCCTTGAGTTCGAGCTTGTTGAGCGCGAGGACGGAGACCATCTGCACCAGGCCCGGGGTGAGGATCTGGCGCTGGGATAGTTTGACGCTCAGTTTGTGCTGTAAGAGAACCATGTCGTTAGTCGTTAGTCGTTAGTCGTTGGCAAAGCCCTAGACGGATGCTTCTGTAGGAGCGCTCCTCACTGTGCGTTCCCCACGTCTGATTCTGATCTCCTCTTTCACAATAGCCACGTCGCAAACTGCAACGAGAACTGCCGAAAATGCCTCAACGATCTCGGGTATCTTAATCCCGTCGAATGTATGCATTTCACCCAGCAACAGAATGCCCACGCCGAAAACGCAAAAACTCAACAAGATGGCGCCGGCACAAATGAGGCCTCGTCCAAGACGATGAAACTTCGGCTGCACAAGAGCTCCGGCGATCGATATAGACGCAGGGAATGCAAAGCCTAGAGCAAGCCCGAGAGCAATTCCGGCGACCGACGTGAGGCATCCCGTGACGATGATGAAGCGGCGGGTTTTGACGGAGACGATTAAGTCTTTAGCCATGTTTCCCACAATGAAGCCCTTCACCTCAGCGCCTAAAGGCGCTCACGTTGCGAACCATAGCGGCACGGCTGAAGCCGTGCCCTGATACGAATCCGCTGCCTTGCGGCGCGGCTGAAGCCGCGCCCTTTCAAAACCAAGTCCCTTGCGCATGTGCAGCACGCCAAAAGCAGATTCCTCACCGGCAAAAAACGCCGGTTCGGAATGACAAGGCCTAATAAAAACCCAACTTCACACCAGCGAAAAGCTCTCTCCTAAGTACACCCTTCTCACTTCCGGATCGGTGGCCAATTGTTCGGGCTGGCCCTGACGGAAGATACGGCCGTCGTCGATGATGTAAGCGCGATCGGTTACTGACAACGTTTCGCGCACGTTGTGATCGGTGATCAGNNATTTTCTGCAGGTCGAGAACGGCGATGGGGTCGATCCCGGAAAACGGTTCGTCGAGCAAGATGAAAGTTGGGCTGATGCACAGGCAGCGGGCGATTTCGACGCGCCGGCGCTCGCCGCCGGATAGCGCATAGCCACGATTTTGCCGGATGTGCTCAAGCCCAAGTTCATCGATAAATTTTTCCATCTTCTCGCGGCGCTCGTGCCAGGACATAGGCTGCGCCTCTAGCACCGCGAGGATGTTTTCCTCAACCGTGAGTTTGCGAAAAACCGATGCTTCTTGAGGGAGATAGCTGATGCCATACTGGCGTGCCCGCAGGTACATGGGAACGTCAGTGATGTCCTGACCGTCGTACAACACGCGGCCAGTATCAGGGGGGATCAGGCCAACGATGGCATAAAAGGTTGTGGTTTTGCCTGCGCCGTTTGGGCCGAGTAAACCCACCACCTCGCCCTGCTCGACGCGCAGACTGACACCATTTACAACCCGGCGGCCACGATACGATTTGCCAATCTCATCTGTGGCCAGGGTACGCATTTATCGTGCCACTCGCGTTTGAGTCACCACAGGAGTACTCGCTTCGCCTTCTACGAGCACCCTATCATCGCCCCTGAAGAAAGTCAACGAAACCCCGGTAATCTTGCCTTGTTCGGCATCAAAAATGCTAGGCGGTCCGCCGGTGAGGACGAATTTGTCGGCAGCGGCGGTATAGACCAGCATGTTTCCTGTGGCCCGCCGACCCGGCTGTAAGATCACTACGTTGCCTTGGGCAACCATATGATCCAACTGTCCGGGCCCGGCAAGTGATTGATTGCCGGAGAGTTGGTTCGTCGTTTGGCTTCGGGGGAGGAGGTACGCATCCATGGCGCTGGCGGAAGCGGTGAAGTTGCTTCCCTTGGCTACTACACCTCCATCGTAGTGAGCCAGGCGCTCGGCATCGGCATAGGTAAGACGGGCCGAAGTGATGGCTACGGGGCTGGTGTCGCCGGGCTTTTCCTGAGATTTTATCTTCGCTTTGTGTTCTCCTCCAGCTTGAGGCTTAGTTATGGGGATTGGCGAAGCCGTCCCGGGCAAAACCAGCTTCGTCTGCACCAGCACTGTGGAAACCGGATGCGCTTTGGTGCCCTGAGCCTCGAGGAAACGGCGGTCGCGATCAAACTGGATGGAGGGTGCTTCGACGATGTTTGCGTCCTGCCACAAACGTGCGTTGCCCAGGTATAGAGCGACCGCAGGTGAGTTGTGCGCCGTCATGGAGGCAGCGGTCACATGAATCGGCGAGGCAGAGGCCAGCAGCGCTCCGCTCGGTTGCTCCGTGAGCTCGCTGTAGGTGCTCTTGACATCTCCGTCGGCGAAGGCATCGTCACTGTCGCGATTAATGCGGATGGTCTTCGCGGTGGTGACCATGGAGCCTTCGGAGACGCGCGGGCTTCCGGTGAGCACCAGGATTCGGTCGGTGGGAGTGTAGAGCGCCTTATCAGCCCAAGCCTGGGTGCGTTTTTCGGGCGGCTGATTGTCCGTGTAAACAACGCTTCCCTGCTGGATGAGGGATGCAATTCCGCCTTCGGGGAGGAACTTCGCATCCAACGTCCGGCTGGTACTGACGCGGTCGGGAAGACCTGCAGCAGAGTTTACGATCTTTGCGTTGGGCGCGCCGTGGAGCGAAGTGAGACGGCTAGAGCCGTCGGGAGTGGGGACGAATGTGGCGTCAAAGCGCCCGGCGGTGATGACGGTGTGCGGGAAAGAAGCTTGAGCGGAAGTTTTTGCGGTCGTTTTTGCGGTCGGGGGAGCGGAGTTTTGCGCCGGAGAGATGGTGATCTGCGCGGCGCCGGAGGTTACGGCGCGGTCGAGGCGGCTTCCATCGGCGACAAAGAAGTCGATGATGGGCGCGGTGATATCGAAATCCTGGGGTGTGGAGGTAGGTGGCGAGGCATCTGCCGAGGTGTTGTCGGTGGTGGCAGCATGCTGCATCAGCCGGACTCCGTCTTGGGCATGCACCTTTTGGAGCTGGTTCTGGCCGAGGAAATCCATGATGGCGCGTCCGGCAGCGCCCTGCATGGGCTGAGAGCCGATGCGTTCGACGTGAACATTGCCGGTCAACGTGGCGGTGCGCAGCAGATTTTGCTTGCCGGTTAGCAGGAGTTCGGCTTCGTCGGCGCGGGCGTGCATCTGGTCGGCATTTTGTTCGGTTGTCTTTGTCTCAGCGTTCACGTTACCTGTGGCCAGCACGCGCTGCACTTCGTTTTCCGGGCCGAGGAAGAAGGTGGCCTGTTCCGATTGCACGGTTCCGCTCTCGCGCTCCATACGCGGATGGTCGAGCACGATTTCATGCGGATCGCGAGTAAATACGCCATGGGTGGCGAAGAGTGTGCCGGCATCCTGACCACTCAAGGTCACATGAACCTGTGTTGCCAGCGTGAGCGCGCCGATCTTTGCCGAATAACGCACGCCTACTGCCCAGCCGCTGGCTTGCGGTGTGCGGAAATCAACTCGCGCATCGGTGGAGGCGTCGCCACTATCGCGGTTGAAGACCAAGTCGCGGGTCTTGAGATGAATGGGGTTCTTGAGCTCTTTCGGAGTCGCCTGATCGGGCGCCGTGACACCGGTTGGGTTGGCTTGCAGATCAATCTGCACTTCGCCCTGAGCGATAACGTCGCCGGATTTAGGGTCGAAGGTGAAGTTGTCGCCATAAATCTGGTCGAAGCGGGAGGTATCGCGGCCGTAGAGGATGATGCTGACATCGTGCAGCTCGGCGTGGCCATTGAGCTTGAATTCTTTGACGTTCCGGGCATGGATGGTAAACATTGTGCGGCCCGATTCTGACTTGGAAAATTGAAAGCCGCTGGCCGTCTGCTTGATGTCGTAACCGATCTTGCCGGGAAGTCCTTTGAGGACGCTATGCTGACGCAGACGGGCGTAGAAATACATGCCTGCGACCACGGTGGTGAAGAGCAGCGTGATCGCAATCAGCAAGCGTCGAAGCCGGTAGATGGGAAGGGGCATGCTGGATTCAGTGTAATGCAAACGAATCCGGCTTCCTGCGCCCGCGCTGTGGTTTCTATTTGATTTCCGCTTAGAAGTTCTCGTCCACGCTGACTTCCATGATTATGCGGTCGAGTTCGGAACTGGCTTGGTTTTCCTGCGCGGTGAGATCAGTGGACTCCTTGCGCAGGGCCGCCAGGCGGCTTTCCTGCGCGTCGAGCTGACCCACGTAGCGTTGGAGCAAAGCTTTTTCCTCGGAGCCACCTTTCAGCGCCTTCATGTTTTCGCGGATGCGATTCTGATCCGCGGCAATCTGGTCGCTCTCACGCTTCCGCTCGGAAATCTGGCCGGAGATCTCATCGATTTTCTCTTTCTGCTTCAAGATACGGTCGAAGGCCTGTTGCATGACGGGAGTCATTCGCTTCTGATCCAGCAGAAGTTCCACTTCGTCATCGCCAAGGTTAGTCAACTCGTAGCGGGTTTCTTCAGGATGGACGGACTCGACTGTCAGTTCCGCGGTTTTGCCGGCGTCGACGGGAACGCGGAAGCGGTGATATGATTCCGAAGATTCCTCCGGCTTCGGCGTGGCAGGTGTGAGTTGCCATCCTTCTTCCGCAGGGTATTCGAGGATGACCTGGCGGGGCTCGGTATCAGCATTGCGAATCGTAAACTTGTTCGACTTGCGCTGTTCCTGGGTCAGCAGCATGATGCCTTTCGCGATACGCACGCGACTGTATGGCTTTTCGCTTGAGTCGGCAGAGTACTTTACATGCACGGCGGAATCGCCCGCGTAAGAAAGCAACCGCCGCTCATCCGGGTGGATGGTTTCCAAAACTCCTTCGCCCGCGAAAGTGTCGGCTTCGAGCACGTTGAACGAGCCCGCGTCAAGTACCTGGCCGCTGGTGTTTTTGATCCATAGCGCGCGCAGGGGGGCGGAGTTTTCATTCCAGAGGGTGACCTTCTCAGCGTCAATGTGCGTCTGCAAGATTGGCACTAGCGCCGACTGGTTCTTGCCGATGGTGATTTTCTGCTTGATCTTGTATTCGAAGAAGTCCCCGGCAGACTTGCCTTCGGCTTCGGAACCTTGTTTTTCCGCGGTGCTAACGATCGAGGCCGTCGACGTGTTGACCATGGTCGCCGCCCCTTGTACCTCGACCGTTTCGCTGGAGCTTCCTACATTCAGAGTAGCGTCTATTTCATTCGTGCGGCCAATGCCGAGATAAACGTTCGTGAGATTGAAGCGCTGGAATCCGGGCGCATTCACGAAAAGCGCCGAATTGCCAGCCTGCAGATCGTTGAAGCGATAGTGTCCGCGCGTGTCGGTCGTCGTGACCTGAGACACGCCGGTCTCCTCGTTGCGAACGTTGACGCGCGCTCCGGGGACCATCGCTCCGGAAGGATCTTTGACGATGCCTTCGAGGCTGGTAGTCGCGTGGCTGGAGAAGCCAGCAGGCGGCGGGGACTGCAACTGCGCATACTGTTCGACGGTGGCTTCATGTGACTGCGGCGTAAGCATCACCGATTCCGGCAGCGGCACTACTGGCCGGCGGGCATAGAAAGGCTGCGAAATATCTTGGATGAAAGACTGCGGCGCTCCGGCAACCAGCGAGAGCTGCACGTCCTTCCAGTCCTCGCCGATGGTATTGTCCACGATCGCCCAGCCTTGTAACAGAGGCTTCTCACCGGGCTTCTCGGGAAAGAGGATGCGGTAGGTGCTCTTCCAGATAGGAACCTCGCTGATGTAGCTTACGAAAATATCGCGATCACCGGACCCGGTTGCCGTGAAGCTCATGCGGCGGACGTCGCGAGCGCGAGAGGAGGCGATCAGGCTGAGATAACGTCCAACTTCATCGGTAAGTTCGCGCTCGGCAATGCGAACGGATGTGCCTGTACCGAGTTCAAAATTCCTCATCTCACTCGCGTCGGTGACGATTGAGAAGGTGGTGACATCTTCGAAATCGTCCTTGGAGCGCTGCTTGCGGATCTTCTCGACGCTGAGCAGACGGCCTACTGCTGTTGCCGATCCGCTGCGCACTTCCACGCGCGCCCCGCGCAGGGCTGAGAGATACTCGGACTGAGTGACTTGCTCACCGAACGGAAGCCGCAGCGACCTCAGCCGTTCGTCCAGCGGCGCGATTGAGTTATAGCGAACCGATGACACGCGGCCGTCGCCCAAATCAACGGCGGTCAGGGATTTCAACACATCGTTCAGCTGCGAGGTTGTGAAGTCGATGCTAAGGTCCTGCGTTCCATGGACGCGTGCGGTGTGCTCGAAGTAGCCCACGCCGTTCTTGTAGAGCACAACGCGCTTGATGGGCAAGCGCGAAGAGGAGTCGCCGGCAGCCGGCGCCGTAGATTGAGCCGGCAAAGGCCTTGGCAAATCAGGTTTTTTCTGGGCCGAGGAAACGGCGGTCAAGGAAAAGGCAGCAAATATAGCCAGAGTTGAAAGGCGCATTACCCACCTCCGCTTTTCGAGAGCGCAAGTCTAGCACTTTCTGTTGTGCAGATCGTGCACGCTACTGACACGATTGGCAGGCCCTTGAATCCGGCATCTCATCTACACTTAGTTGACGATGACCCAGGAAACGCCGCCTCTGCTGGACCTGCAGCGCATCCGCGTGATGCGCGGGCGGAAAATTGCGCTTGATGACTTTAGCCTCCGCATCCGTGCCGAAGAACGTGTGGCGATCCTTGGACCAAACGGGTGCGGCAAGTCAACACTAATTAAGACGATTACACGCGAGTGTTATCCCGTGGCGCGTGAAAGCTCGTCGATGGCCATCCTGGGGCAGGAACGCTGGGACGTGTTCGACTTGCGCGCCCTCCTAGGAATTGTCTCGAATGACCTGATGCTATCCTGCACAGGAAACGCGGTTGGACGAGATGTGGTGCTATCGGGATTTTTCAGCAGCGTCAGAATTTTCCCGCATCACACTGTCGATCCGCGACAGCGGGAGCTGGCCGACGCCGCTCTGGCGCAGTTGGGAGTTTCACATCTGGCGGAACGGCCGGTGGGCGAGATGTCTTCGGGAGAAGCCCGGCGAGTGCTGATCGCGCGGGCGCTGGTTCACAATCCCCGGGCATTGTTGTTCGATGAGCCGTGCAATTCGCTTGATCTTTCGGCCCAGCAAAGCCTACGGCAAACTATGAGTGCGCTGGCGAACTCGGGAATTGGGATTGTTCTTGTGACCCACGAACTGGCCGACATCGTTCCGGAGATCCAGCGTGTCCTCCTGATGAGCCGGGGGCAGATCGTTGCAGATGGACCTAAAGATGAGATTCTGCAGGTCGAGCGGCTGGCAGCGCTGTTTGGAGTCCCGGTGGATATAGCGCGGCGGGACGGTTATTACCATATGTGGTAGGGCGCCCGGCTTTTATCCGGGATGGCCAGCCAAGAAGGCGGTGTCAAACGCGTGCTTTCACTTCAAAGGGATCAATTTCCTGATCTAGATTGACGGGCAGTGCCGCTTGAGCGGACGGCATTCTGAAATCGCGCAGCGTGAGTTCGAGGCCGCCGAAGTCAGGATGAGCGTTGTGGCCGATGGTGAAGGCGATGTCGATGGCGTCTCCGGCCAAGAGTGGTGATTGCCGCAGGCGTTCCGCCATGTGCCAGCCGAGGGCGTTAAGAACAGTTCTCAGTTCTCGGTTCTCGGTTCTCAGTTGACCCACGGCTGCCTCCGCGCGCTCGCTGAGGGTTGCGATGCTATCCGGATGACAGCGCGGAGTGGCGAGAATCGCGGCGGCGGTGAGCTTTTCTTCGCCGGGCTCTTCTTTCAGGGACGCCGCCGGAGAGAATTCGTGGCCGCTGATTTCTTCGCCGGCTTTCAGCTTCAGCTTGATGTGTTTGTCTTTCAGAATTTTTGGAGGCGCG
>PMSQ01000123.1 GCA_003168355.1 Acidobacteriaceae bacterium
ATTGTCCGTCGTAGATGGTGGGGTCGCGGCGGATGTTTAGCTCGAGGGCCGTGTCGGTCGTCCATTTCCACCCAAAGTTGTCATTCCTTACGGCAGCCGATTTCGATTGGTAGGTGGTGCCCTCAACCCATCCATCGTGTAGCGACTTGCGCCAGAAAGCTTCGAAATCCGCGCCTGTGTGCTGCTTCTGCCAGTACGCGCGTACGAGATCATAGCCTGTGGCGTCAGCTTGACCAGAAAGGAGTGCTACGAATTCCAGCGGGCTCTTTCCGCTGTAAAGCGGAGCAATCAAGGGCTGAATGATGCTGACCGTACCGTCGTAAGCGCGGGCATCGGCCCAAGCTTCGAGTTCGTGCGCTTGATTGATATGCCACTGACAAAGCTCGGCTGTCTCGTTTTGATGAAGACCGACATGCACGCGAAGAGGAACTTTGTTGCTCTTAAGCAGGCCGGCAAATTCCAAGTCAGCCGGTGCATCGAAGGCGGGATTGCTTCCTATGATCGCCAGCAGATCGACTTTGCCGGCACGCATGTCAGCTACGAGGTCTTTCAGGGATTCAGCCTGGCTGAGCGGATTCACATCGACCGGATCAGTGTAGAAAACCGTCTTGCCAACGTTGCCCAGCGCATGATTCACAGCGTGAGCGAAAGCATGCACGACAGGGGACTGATGATCGCCCACAATAACGACGCTAGATCCGGTATGGGCGCGGAGATCTTGAACAATAGGCCCCGACAAACCAGGGTTGTCTCCTACTATACCTCCGGTCGGCGGATTGACGGGCAAATGGCTCGACAGGTTATGAGCAAATTTCTCGATTTCGCTCGCCCGCATTGGCAGACGATGATCCGCCTTCGCGCCCGTCGTCGTCGGCGTGCTCTCCACCACATACAGCCGGTTCATCTTGCCATCGGGATTGCGGCGCTTGGCGAAGTCGCGGATGTAGCGGACATTTCCCGGAAAGCCCGCATACAGAAAATCGGCGTCGAGCGAGACGATTACGTCGGCCTTTTCAAAATCGTAGCGCGTCTCGACCGGCTGGCCGAAGGCCAGCTTCGCACCTTCGAGCACGTTATCGCGATTGATGGGCTCGTACACATGCCACTTGGCCTGCGGATAAATCTTCAGGAAGTTGCGCAGTTGATCGGCGAGCGTGGGTGAAGAGATGGTCGGCGTGAGAATGCGAATGCCCGCGCCCTGCAGCGCCTTCTGCGCGGTGAGCGGTCCGCGAATCGCGGTCAGAAACGACTGCCAGGAGCGCTGGTCGCCCATCGACACCACGCTCTGCGAGCGGTCGGGATCGTAGAGACCGAGAACGTGGGCCTGCGCAAAAATGTCGGTGCCGCCGAGCGACGCGGGATGCCGGTCGTTGCCCTCGATCTTTGTCGGACGGCCAAGGTGGCTCTCGACCAGCAGCGGGCTGGCGTATCCGCCTAGCGTCATCGCCGTGGCATAGAACATGGGGCGGCCGGGAATCACGTCCTCGGGCTGGCGGACGTAGGGAACGATCGGTTCGAGCGGCAGGCGCACGCAGCCCGTCATGCCGGCCAGCGCCATGGACGCGCCCATCACTTTCAGAAAGCCGCGGCGTGAAACGGAATCGACCCACTCGGATGCGCCCTTGGGAAATTCGCGGTGCAGCGCTTCCTGGAAGGCGGGGCTACCGGCGAGTTCTTCGAGGCTGCGCCAATATTCCGGGCCAGCCTTTTCGTTCGCCTCGTTGATTTGCGCGCGGAGGGAATCGAGATCGAGCTTGTCTTTCTTGCTGGGGCAAACGTCTTCGCGCTTTTTCTCCTGAAACGCCGTTTTGTTTTGCTCGTCCATTTCTTTCACCCCTTCGGGGCTGGCCTTCTAAACTTGCCTACTACCCACGGCTTGCGCCGTGGGCTGCATTCTTTTGCCGCTTCGCGGCTGCCTTTTCATTCATACTATCGGTGGCACGTGCTGCAACTGGTAATGTCGGTCACGCCGCGAACGTTGTACTTTTTCACCAGCGCCGCGCCCAAATCGATTTGATCCGTATAGCTTTGTCCATCTACTACCACAGGGCTTGCACTCGTCGGCTGCTGGTAGCGCATGTTGAATACCTGATCGCGCGGGCGCAGATTTTTCTCCGGCGCGCGGTGGCAACTCAGACACCACTCCATTTGCAACGATTCCTGCTGGTACATCAGCGGCATCTGGTCGACCGGACCGTGACAGGTGTTGCAACCGACGCCCTTATTGATATGAATGCTGTGATTGAAATAGACGAAGTCGGGAAGCTGGTTCACTCGCGTCCACTGCAGCGACTGGCCGGAGCGGTAGCTGGCGCGCACAGGCTCCAGCAACTGGGCATTGGTCCAGATCTGCGAGTGGCAGTTCATGCAGGTTTTGGTGGGAGGGATGCCGGCGAAGCTGGACGTCTCCACCGAGGTGTGACAGTAGCGGCAATCGATACCGAGTCCAGAAACGTGATGCTGGTGGCTGAAGGGCACGGGCTGCGGCTTGCGCACCCCCGCATAAGTGACATAAGGCGAACGCTGGACTTCCATCGCGACCCAACCGAGCGCAGCAACAACAAACACCGCGCCAAAAATCGTGGCCCGGGACAGGGTGTTAGTACTGCGATGAAAAATCTGCGGCATGCTTACGTACGAGCTTTAGAAAGTATGAACGAGACCCAGCAGATCCCCAAGTTTATGGAGCGCAAAGGTTTCGACGCAAAGGAAAACACCCACTGATTTTCTCGCGTCAGCTATGGAAACTGGAGATTATAAATACTTCAGGATCAGTTGTCGCGTATTTTCGCGCATGAAGGGAAAAAATTCCCGGAATTGAACAAAGACATGTTCCTTCTTCACGACCGAGCCACGTGCATTCACTTGGCATCCTAGCGCAGATTCATCACCAACAGTTTTGGTTCGGTCATTTCCTCGATGGCGTAGCGCAGCCCTTCGCGGCCCAGGCCGGAATCCTTTACGCCACCGTAAGGCATCTGATCGATGCGGAACGATGGAATATCGCCCGCGATCAGCGCCCCGACCTCGAGTTCGTCGTAGGCCTGGAAGAGCAACTTCACGTCGCGGGTAAACAGGCCCGCCTGCAGGCCATAGTTGGAATTGTTGATGCGGCGCAGGGCCTGGTCAAAGTTCTCGTACGGCTCCACGGTAACGACGGGGCCAAAGATCTCCTGGCAATTCACTTTCATCTCGGGTTTGGTGCCGGTCAATACCGTAGGAGCAACGATGGAACCTTTGCGGCCGCCTCCGCACAACAAGCGAGCGCCGGCGCGGACTGCTTGCTCCACCCAACTGGTGACGCGGACGGCGTCGCTCTCACGGATCAGCGGACCAACGTCGGTCGATTCCGCCATGGGATCGCCAGTTTTCAGGTTCTTGACGCCGTCGACCAGGAGATCGGTGAACTTGCCGTAGACCGACTGCTGCACCAGAATGCGCTGCACGGAAATGCAGGTCTGCCCGGCATAGGCGAAGCCGCCGGTGAGGCAGCGCTCGGCGGCATAGGGGAGATCAGCATCGCTATGCACGATGGCGCCGGCGTTGCCACCCAGTTCCAGCGCGACTTTCTTTTTGCCGGCGCGGCGTTTGATGTCCCAGCCCACGGGCACGCTGCCGGTGAAGCTGATCAGCTTGATGCGTTCGTCGGTGACCAGAAGGCTGGCGTCATCGTTCGAGAGCGGGAGGACATTGAGACCGCCATCGGGCCAGCCCGCCTGCTGCACGCATTCCGCCAGCAACAGCGAGCACAGCGGAGTTTGCGGCGCGGGCTTCAATACCATCGAACAACCTGCGGCGATGGCCGGCGCTACTTTGTGCGCGACCAGGTTCAGCGGGAAATTGAAGGGCGTAATGCCTGCGATGGGACCGAGCGGAAAGCGTTTCACCATGCCCCATCGGCCAGCGGTCGATTCCTGCCAGTCGAGGGGGAGATATTCTCCGTAGATGCGAGTGGCTTCTTCGGCGGCAACATTGAAGATAAACACGGCGCGGTCCACTTCGATGCGCGCCAGTTTGATGGGCTTGCCGGCCTCCTGAGCCAGGGTGCGGGAGAATTCGTCACGGCGCTCGGCAATCGACTGCGCTACGCGCCGCAGCACGCGCTGCCGCTCGAAGGCAGGCAGACGGCGGGTGGTGCCAAAGGCTTTCACGGCTGCGGCAATGGCTGCCTCGGCGTGCTCGCGGCGCGCCTGCGTCACTCGGCCGATCACGCTGCCATCGAAGGGGGCGCGGATTTCTACGATGTCGCCGTCTTCCATCCAACGGCCGTCGACAAAGAAACCGTGGGTTGCGACTGGGGCGAGGGTGAGTTCCGGCATTTTCGGGACCTCCTTCGTGCAGCGATTTTGATTATAGGCTTGGGCTGGTGGTTGCTTTTTCTTGAAAGCAAGATCTCTAAACACAGAGAACACAGGGTCACACAGAGGTCTGGCTTGGTTCTACTACAATGAAGGCCGTTAACGACAATGCCTACTCTGGAAACTATCATTGAGCTTGCGGCGCGCCTGCGGCGGAAGGATGTTTCTCCGCTGGAGGTGACGCGGGATTGCCTTGATCGCATCGAGAAGCTCAACCCCACGCTGAATGCCTTCATTACCGTGACTGCGGAGTCTGCGCTGGCAGAGGCGCGGGCTGCCGAGGCTGAGATCTCGCGCGGGCAGTGGCGCGGGCCGCTGCATGGGATTCCGATTGCCTTGAAGGATCTGATCGATACCGCGGGCACACGCACAACCGCTGCCAGCGCGCTCTTTCAGGATCGCGTCCCTGCCGAGGATGCGGAAGTGGTACAGCGGCTGCGGCGGGCGGGCGCGGTGATTCTGGGTAAGAACAATCTGCATGAGTTTGCTTACGGAGGAAGCTCGCTGGTGAGTTTTTTCGGCGATGTTCATAATCCTCTGAATGCGTCGCACATTGCGGGAGGATCGTCGGGAGGTTCGGCGGCGGCCGTTGCCGCCGGGCTTTGCTATGCAGCGATTGGGACGGATACGGCTGGCTCGATCCGGGAACCGGCTGCGCTGTGCGGGTGCGTGGGGATCAAGCCGACTTATGGACGCGTGTCCGCGCGCGGTGTGATTCCGCTTTCGTGGTCGCTGGATCATGTTGGACCGCTCGCCGCAACCGTCAGCGATGCGGCTGTGGTGCTGCAGGCTATCGCGGGATACGATGCGCTCGATGTGGGCAGTACTGATGTTCCTGTGGCCGATTATGTTTCCGCGTTGCGCGACGGGGCGAAGAAGCTTCGCGTTGGAATTCCGCGGGCTTATTTTTATGATGAGCTTGACTGTGAAGTCGGCGCAGCGGTGGAGCAGGCTCTGGGCGTGATCGGCACGCTGGTGGCGGATGTTCGGGACGTGCAGATCGAGGTGACTACGGACCGCACTGTGCAGGCTGCCGAGTCTTATGCTTATCACGCTGACCATGTTGCGCGGACTCCTGAGTTGTGCCAGCCGGAGACTTTGCGGCGCATTCGCTCCGGAGCGAATATTTCGGCGGCGGAATATATTCAGCGGCGGCGCGAGCTGGATCAGGCTCGGCGATGCATTCAAAATATTTTTGCCGAAGTGGATTTGCTGGTTACGCCTACGATGCCGATCCCGGCGCCGGCGATTGCCGATTTGAAAAAGGACCCCGATGCTCTGCGTCCGGCGGAACTTAGGTTGCTGCGCAACACGCGGCCGTTCAATGTGTGGGGACTGCCTGCGATCTCTGTGCCTTGCGGCTTTACGAAGAGCGGGCTGCCGATTGGGTTGCAGATCGCGGGGGCGCACTGGCGGGAGGATCTGGTGCTGCGGCTGGCTTACGCTTACGAGCAGGCTGTGAATTTCTCAGCGAAATAATTCTCGACGGGCTGCGGAGTCCGGGATTGTCATGGGCCGTGTGGACCTCGGCTTTGGGGGCACCCCCACCCCCTCGGGTGTTTTGGAATCATCCCCGTAGCGCGAAATTCTTTGCAAAATACGATTTTCAAAGAGGTCGCCTGGATGGGGCGGATTCTTCATGGGCATTTCGCCCTCTTAATGTGTCGAGAGCAGAGACTGGGCTGGGTCAACTCCTCCTCCTACGGGCCCTATTTCTGAGGAGGGGGTACCGAAGGCGGCTTCGTCTTGGGCTTTGGCTCCGGGGTCAACTGATATAGGTACTGGGTGAACCGAATGTCTTTTACGGCTGCGGCCTTACGCATCGCCTGCTCGAACGCGTTTCGGTCCGGGCCGAACTGTAGTCCGTGGTAAATCTGGATCGATTTAGGATCGGTGACTGTGTAAGAAATGGCATAGCCAATCGGCACACCGTTTTCGAGTTGCCCAGGCAAGGAAAGCACCTCTACAGTCCAGCAGGCAGCGTGACTACTCGCATAGAACTCGAAATCTCCGGAGAGTGTGACCGCTGTCGCGAGCGGGTCTTTGGCGAGGCCGTCGGTTCCCGCTGACTCATCGCCGGGGGAAAAAGCGACAGGGTTTTCCCGAAGTCGCGTTTTGCGCTGCGGCTGAGTGCACGATCAGCAGAAGAAAAATCAGCCAGACTCGTTTCATCGCTCCTCCATTGGAGGCCTAGGCCGGGCCTGCACGATGTGTACTTTTACTTTCCTCTGACACACATGCGGGTGTAGGCCGGAGTCTTCGTGGCGCGGCTTGGGGTCGGACTCGAAGCCGCGCATCTCGCATTGGTAGTAGACCGTCTTGGTATCCTTACCTTCAGCTCTCGTAAAGATAGCCTGCATTCTACTCCGACGATTCCCACCCGACTCACCATTCGGGAGCACATTGTCTGTCCTTCGCACGATCCTCTCACCTCTCAGCCCACCGCGCGGCAGCAAAGGTTGAGATGTTGGTTTGGATGCATTTCCTCCTGAGCGGTGCTAGGCTCAGTACGGGGTGTCTGCATGACAAGAGAAACCAGCGTCGGCGATGTGACGAGACGGATCCAGGAGATCGACAAAACGAAGGGGCCAGGGCCCTTGGCAGGGATGTTCCCGATCCGGCCCCGACGCCTGATCCAGAGGACCTAGAGGATGAGCCGGTCTAGCTTCGTGGTTTAAGCTTGGTGACAAGATCAGTTAGGATTGCTGTCAACTCCCGGCCCTGATCCCTGATAAAAGTGCGCACGTCAATGGGCTCAAACCTGTCCTTGGTGCCTTCAGACTCACTACGGAGTTGGAAGCCGTCCTGGGTCAGGCTCATCCGCGAAATGAAGTGGAACGAGTGCTTCTGCTTCCCCTCGTTTTTCTTGGTTGGGTGTCCAGTCGCCCTGTTCCTAGTCTCTCGAATTTGTTTAAGAGCGTCATTTGACGCGAAAGTCTGATTCAAAGCTTGAAAGAGGTGCATGGCGGCATACTGCTGGACAAATAGCACTTGGAGAATTCCGTAAACCTTTGTGTAGCATTCGCCGCTGCTGGGCTCTGCCGTTGATGAGAAATAAGAATCGAGAGCGAGTTGGCAGTCCTCGATCACGTCCAAGCTGCTACGGATCTGGCTGCTAGCTTTTTCATTACGGGCCTCCTCGGTCAGAAGGTCCTCTTGAATGAGCTTTCTGATCTCTTCGCAAGAATCACCAATGTTCATAGGCCTCTCCCATCTTCTTCAAGGTCCCATTCACGCGCCGTAGGGCATCACACTGTGCGCATATCGAGGCGCTCGCTTAGCGCTTTCAGGGCGGCGGCGATGCTGCCGACGCGTGAGGTGTGCTGGACATTTGGTGAGGCGGTTGACTCCTGCGGTGCCGTCCCCTTCGGGACTTGTTCTGTCTTTTTGCACTTGTACCCGGCACTTCCGTGCCGGGCTACTATAGGCCGCCCCTCCGGGGCTTGTTTTGGTTCCACCTCTACCCCCGGCTTGCGCGCCTGGTGCAGCAAGGTCGAGAACTGGCGCGGCCTGCCGCCGTGGATGAGAAGGCTGTCGAGCTGCGCTCGACTGGACAGCCGAGGGCGGCTGTCCCCACATGAGCATCTTCGCAAGCCGGAGTCCTCTTTTAGTCCACCGTCCGGACATCGTCTGGCAGTGTGAGGACGAAGGTGCAGCGGCCCGTTGTTGTGGAGCAGGAGAGGATGCCGCGGCGGAGGATTTTTACGGGGGTGTCGTCGGGGAAGGTGACGCGGTATTCGGCGGTGCGGAGGGCTTCGGTGAAGACTTTGAGTTTTTCGTCGCCGCTGGCGAACTTTACGCCTTCGACGGTGGCGTCTGATGCTGCTCCATGACCCAAACCAGGATGATCCTGGCCGCGACTGAGAAGCACGAAGAAATCGGCGCTGCCGGTTTCTTTTGCGACTTTTCCCAGGTCGATGGTGCGCAACTGCTGCAGGTCTTCTTTGTACTTCGCGACTGTGGCGTCGGCCTTGGCGTTGCCGCCGGTCAGCGAGGCGAGGCGGCTGCGGGTTTCGGGGTCGGGACGCAGGGCGCTGAGGGAAAGGGCGTAGGTGCGAAGGGCGAGATTTTTATCGCCGCGCTTTTCGTAAATTTGTCCAAGATGGTCGCCGACCTCGCCGTGGTGGCCCAGTCCCCAGGCGGCGGCGACGTATTTTTCGGCTTTATCCAGATTGCCTTCGCTGAAATAGACCCAGCCCAGCGTGTCCCAGTAGGCGATGAGCGATGGGACCAGAGGCAACTCCTGCGGAGTGAGGCGGTCGAGCGAGACATTGCGCAACGCCGCAGTGGTGGCTGAGACGGCCGACTCGGCGTATTGCTGCGCGCGGTCGAGGTGAGACTTCTTCAGCGAAAGCTGGTAGGCGATGTTGTTCCAGACCAGCGGCGTGGCGGAGAGTTCGACCGCGTGGTCGAAAGTGGCGAGAGCTTTGTCGTCCTGGCCGAGGTTCAGGTAAGCATCGCCGAGACTGACCTGGAGTTCTGGATTGTCGGGCGTGAGAGATGCGGCTTTTTCCAGTTCGGGCGCGGCCAAGTCGTACTTGTGCCACTCGGAATACATTGCGCCCAGGCCGGCGTGAGCGAACTTGTCGAGGGGGTTGATCTCGATCTGTTTGTTGAAAGCCGTGACGGCATCGTCATAGTTGCGTTGCTGCCAGTAGGCGCGGCCGAGAGCGTTGTAGGCGTTCTCATCGTAGGGATTGATTTCGATCTGCTTTTTCAGCGCGGCAATGGCATCGTCGTTCTGGCGGATGTTCATGTAAGCGACGGCCAGAAAATACCAGGCATATTTGTTCTTGGGGTCGGCTTCGGTGCCGCGCTTGAGAAGTTCGATCGCCATGGGGATATTGCCGCTGGCGATGGCGGCGCGGCCGCTCTCCACAAGGTCGTCGGCTTTCATATCGGCGGGCGGCGTGGGCGTACCTGCCACCGTATTCTCGACGGAAAGAAACTGACCCAGGTCAGAGCCGACGGCGCGGCGGAAGGCCTGATAGTCCTCGGCGCGCGGGACGGGAAGCTCGTCCTGACGGAGGGTGAGGGCGCGCGTGGCGGTGAAGGTTGTGCCTTCTAGCTTGTAGGTGGCCTGGTACTCGGCGTAGTCGCGCTTTACGGAAAAAGCGATCGGGGGGTGCGCGGTGTATTTGGCGGGGAGTTCGAGCTTGATCTTGTAGACGTACTCTGCTTTGGGACCGAGCTTCAGCGATTCGGTGTCGGCATCACTGTCATCGGCATTGCTGTCGCCGATATCCGGCAGGTTGAACTGGCAAAGCGGCAGCGTCAGGTCGGACTTCTTCCTGGACCAGTCCAGAAAGTTCGGGCGGGCGACGTCGTAGGACATGGTGAAGGGCTCGCGGGTTGCGGCGGGATCGCTGATCTTCAAATTCGTGACATCGCCACCCATTCCGGCGTTGACATTTTCCACCACGTGTTGCCACTGTGCTTCGGGAACGCGGCGGAAAATCGAACGCAGCAGGAGCTCTTCATCGCCGCGGAAGGTGTAGTGCACGTGGGCTTCGAGTTTCCCGATGTCGTTTACTTTGCCATCGATTTCGGAAATCTCGCTATCGGGCATGGGAGTGTCGGCGGGTGTTTGCTCCAGGTGCGGCGTGCCGCCGCCGGCGGGAATGACCAGAGCCAGCTTGTTGCGCAGAGTGTAGGCGAGCAGGCGGAAGGGAGCCACTTCGCTGGTGGTGTCCATCCAGACTTCTTCGTGGGTCACGGGCATGGGCAGCAACGTGATGACGTGGTCGAACTGCGAGGGCGAAGGCACATCGGGATCGAGCTTGCGGCTGGAGTTGATCAACACGGAAGACGCATGCAGGTCCTCGGCTTCGAGCAGAGAAGCCAGCAGAGTGTGCTTATCCTTGCAGTCGCCGTACTGGTTGTGGAGGACATCTCCTGCGGCGTGAGGCTGATAGCGGCCCAGGCCGAGCGACAGGCTGACGTAGCGGAAATTCTTGGCGACGTAGTCGTAGAGAGCCTGGACTTTATCTAACTGGGTGTCGAGACCTTTGGTAAGTTCCTGCGCTTTGGCGCGGACTTCCGGCGAGGGCGCACGACGGTCTTTTTCCAGGCTGGCATACCAGCGGCCGATCTGTTCCCAACTGACGAACGTGGTTAACTGAACGTCGGGGCGTTCCTCGTCGGGTCTCTTCTTCTTTTTCTTTTTGGCGGCGTCTTTATCTTTATTTTTATCTTTGTCTTTGTCCTTTGTATCGTCTTCGCGCTCGAGGTTAGAACTGGTCCAGTGGTAGATGCGGCGTCCGTTCTCTTCGGAGATTTTCGGATCCATGCCGGGCTTGCTCTTCAGCTTGAGCGGGCGGGCGGAGGGAACATCCACGTCGAGTTCTTCATCGAGCATGATGTTGTTCTTGTCGAAATCGTAGTCGGCCCAGAATTCTCCGGGGGCTAACGGGGTGTGAGTCACCGTGACCATGTCGTACTCGAGGGTTTCGCCGGGACGCAAGCCGGGCACGGTGATGTGCTTCTGGCGATAGTCGGTGTAGACGGGGGCTTGCTGTTCCATTGGCGCGCTCAGGTCCTGCACGGCGTCGTCGCCGGCTTTTACTACGGTGCCATCAGCTTTGATTACGCGGACGTAGGCGATCTCCACGCGCTCGCTGGCGGAGTTGTAACCGATTTGAAGCTGGCCCCACTGCTGGACTCCGGCCTCGCTTTGCACCTTGATGCGGGCGACCGTTTCCTTGCGACCGGTGCCATCGTTTTCGAAGCGGTAACGGGAGCGGTACTGCTCGACGACGAAGGCCTCCTGGGAATAGTCGTGCTTGGGCTCTTCCGGTTTGGAGACGGCGCTGTCCGCGGGCTTTTCGGAGGCGGCTTTCGCTCCTTTCCTCACTTCCGCAGGAACGGCTGAACTGCTGGGAGTCTGACCCGATTGAGCCGAGGCAGTAAAAGGAATGGTTAATGCGCAAACGAGAAGCGGTAGATAAGGACGACGCATAAGGTTAATAGTAAGGCCTGGGGCGTTTGTATCCCAAGAAGGAAGCGTGGGCAAGGGCACTGGCGAATGCTCGGGGCGCCTGGGCCGCAATTCTGGATCTTCATGCGCATCGATCTGCACATCGTGGATCTGCATGTCCTGCCGGCGGTGGGAGTCACATTTCCCTGTTCCGCGGTCGCAAAACCGTAGTAAAATACCGCCCGAGATAGTCTTGCCCGGCCGCGACGCTGGGCAGGCGTGACGCATAATGTACTTGCGCCACGATCTTTCCGTTCGGAGGTTTTTGCATGGAAGATCGGGCCCCTGTTGTCTCTTCTTCAGGTTCTCAGCAGTCCTACCCCCAGCAAGCGGCCACCAAGCATTGTGAAGGCCGCGGCGCCTGGGTTCTCACCGCCTACGGAATCTCTGGGCTGGCTCTTTTCGGCCTTTTGGCTTATTTCTTTTCGGACTTCATCGCTCACTAGGAATTGCCGGCAGTGACGAGCGGACGTGCGCGTCCGCGGAACTATCTGGCGGTGTATTTAGCTGGAAGGTTGGTCTGTTTCGAACCCGGAGTACACCTTGATCAACGGCGCGCATATTGTTATCTACACGAAAGACGCGGAGGCGGATCGCGCCTTCTTTCGCGATGTGCTTAAGTTTCCCTCCGTTGATGGCGGCCACGGCTGGTTGATTTTCGCCATGCCGCCCCTTGAAGTTGCGTTCCACGATTCTGCGAGCAACGACAAGCACGAACTCTACTTTATGTGCGATGACATCGCGACGACTCTGCAAGAGCTACGATCGAAAAAGGTGAAGGTCTCGGAGGTGAACGACCAGCGTTGGGGAAAGGTTGCCACCTTCACGCTTCCCGGCGGCGGCAAAATAGGCGTTTACGAGCCGAAGCATCCGAGTCCATTGAAGCTCAAGCGCTAGGGCCAACGTGAGCCGCGCGAGCTGCTGGCAGAACGGAATCGCTGTTCGTACGCGGAAATCCCACCAATCGAGTGACGCTGGTGAGATCGTGACTTGAGGTTGGAGTTTCCGGCTTCCGGAACCTGCGATTGCCTCGCCCGGCGTGCCCCTTTGAACGTGCTACAATGAGCGGCCTTAGAGGTTGCTGCTGCTGCGCGCCAGGAAGCCGGCATTTCCCCACAACTGTAAGGAACTTGAGAAAGAGATAGCGTAATAAATCCGTGGCCAAGAACCCCACGTCCGCTGCCCCGCCTGTCACCTACGCCGATGCCGGTGTGGACATCGACCGTGCCAACCGCACCAAGCAGCGCATCAAGTATCTGGCGCACAAGACCTTTACCCGCGGCGTGCTCGGCGAAGTTGGCGGGTTTGGCGGCCTCTTCGCGGTGGACAAGACGAAGTACCTTGACCCGGTGTTGGTCTCGAGCGTTGACGGGGTGGGAACGAAGCTCAAGATTGCCTTTGAAATGGGGCTGCACTCGACGATCGGCGCTGACCTGGTGAACCATTGCGTCAACGACATTGCCGTGCAGGGCGCCGCGCCGCTGTTTTTCATGGATTATCTGGCGACGGGAAAGCTGGAGCCCACGATTGCCGAAAAAGTGGTGGAAGGCATTGCCGATGCCTGCAAGCACAACGGCTGCGCTCTGATTGGCGGGGAAACGGCGGAGATGCCTGGCTTCTATCCCGATGGCGAGTACGATCTGGCGGGATTTATCGTGGGCGTGGTGGAGCGCGACCGCATCATCACCGGCAAGGATGTGCAGATCGGCGATGTAGTTCTGGGCATGCCCTCGAACGGGCTGCACACCAACGGATATTCGCTGGCCCGCAAACTGCTCTTCGAAGTTGCGCACTACTCGCCCGAAGATTACGTCAACGAGATCAAGAACAAAGTCGGCAACGAGTTAATGCGAACGCACAAGAGCTACTGGCCGGCGCTGAAAAAGCTCCTCGACGCGCAATGCGTTTCGGCACTGGCGCATATTACCGGAGGAGGCATCACCGAGAATCTTCCGCGCGTGCTGCCGCGGGGAACGGCAGCCGTGATTGAGCTTGGATCCTGGCCGGTGCTGCCCCTGTTCGAGCACCTGCGGCAACTGGGCAGCGTCCCACAAGACGAAATGCTGCGCACCTTCAACATGGGCCTGGGCATGCTGCTGGTCGTTCCCCTGGCAAAATTCAAGAAGGCTCAGACCGTGCTCGAACGCGTGGGAGAGAAGGCGTATACCGTTGGGCGCATCGTCAAGGGGGAGCGCAAGGTAATCTACAGCTGAAAGGCAAGGCGATTTACCACGGAGAAACAGAGTACAGAGGAAATTTGGTAGTGGGCTACTTTCCGAGGATTTAGTGGCCCTCTGGGAAGCCTACGAGCAGCGGACGGAAAGAGCGGCGTAAATAGCTATGCCAAAAGGGTGGCGTTTGTGGTTGCTCATTGCTCTATGGGTATTCTTTCCGATTCTGTTTCATCCGTGGTGGCTGCTACTTATCTCCGTTGCGGCATATTCTTTATTGGTATGGCTACTGCTTCCGCCGAAGGAAAATTCAAGGTAGCCCACTACCGGAAATTTTAAGAATTTTCGCCGTGCCTCCCTGGTGAATTATCTTGTCTAAGACTCCCATGAAATCCCTCGGCATTCTCCTTTCTGGACGCGGTTCGAATTTTGTTGCTATTGCAGACAGCGTTGATGCAGGGCGCATCGCGGACGTTCGCATTGCCGTCGTCATCTCCAACCAGGCCGATGCACCAGGAATCGACACGGCAAGACAGCGCGGCTTGAATGCGAGCGTCATTCCATCGAAAGGCAAGCTGCGAGAGGAACATGATCGCGAAATTGTCGCCGCGCTAAAGCAGCACAACGTTGATTTGGTTTGCCTGACGGGATACATGCGGTTGCTCTCGCCCTGGTTCGTGCAGCAGTTCCCGCATCGGATTCTCAACATCCATCCCTCGCTGCTGCCCGCGTTCCCCGGACTGGAAGCGCAGGAGCAGGCTTTCGCTTATGGGGTGAGGGTTTCCGGGTGCACCGTGCATTTCGTGGATGAAGAACTCGATCACGGGGCAATCATTGTGCAGAAGACGGTGCCTGTGCTCGACGGCGACAATGAGCACTCGCTGGCTGTTCGCATTCTGGAGCAGGAGCACATCGCCTACACGGAGGCCATCAACATTGTGTTGAGCGGGAATTTCGAGATCCTGGGCCGGAGATTGATCAGAAAAAACTCACGTCTCTGACTTTTTCGCCCGGCTCTTGGCTGCTGACGCCTCGCTGCGCTCGGCGGGACAGCCGAGGCGGCTGTCCCCACATAAACCCCTTTCCCACATAAATTCCTTTAAGGCCGCATGGTCAATTTCTTTGCCATTCTAACGATCGGCAGCACCTCTCCGTTGCCGAGCGGGGCTTCCAAGTTTTCTAGCGCCGCATACCCCTTTGCTTTGTAAAAAACTACGCCGCTCAAAGTTGCGCCCATTTCGAGGCGCGTGAAGCCGGTTTCCCTGGCGGCGTTTTCGCAGGCTTCGAGGATCAAGCTGCCGATACCGCGGCGCGCCCAGTTGGGATGGACGAAGAAGGCGCGAATCTTCGCCGCATCGCGTGCGGGGTCAAGCAACGAGTCTTCGCGTGCGGTGTATTGGTCGCCGCCGTACAGAGTCTTGCGCTTGCTCCATCCGCCGCAGGCAACGATCTCGGGTGTGTCCTGCGATTGCCGGTTCTGCAATTCAATATCCGCCACCAAGTATGTTCCATCGGCGATGAGCTGGCTATCCACGCCATAGACAGACTTCAGCGCGCCCTCAATCTGGGCGGGCGAATAGTCTTCGGCCTGCAGACCACGTACTGAGGCCTCAATCACTTCGCGCAAGCGCGGAACATCTGCCGCGGCCGCCTTTCGGATGTGAATCTTCGTTTCTTTCACAGTTTCTTTGAAGCGCTTGGTTTAGTCCCAGCACCGATTCTAACTTCTCCATTCTGACTTCTGCCTCCCGCATTCCTTATAATGGCTTTTCCCATGTCAACCTTCGCACCTGTCGAGGAGCAGCTCACGTATCTCAAGAAAGGGTCCGCGGAGATCATTCGCGAGGCCGACTTGCGGGCCAAGCTGGAGAAGTCGCGCGCTACGGGCAAGCCACTGCGGGTGAAGCTCGGCATGGACCCGACTGCTCCCGACTTGCATTTGGGGCACACCGTGGTTCTGCGCAAGCTCAAGCACTTTCAGGATCTCGGCCACACCGCGATCTTTCTGATTGGCGACTTCACGGGAATGATCGGCGACCCGACGGGGCGCTCGGCCACGCGTCCACCGCTCACGCGCGAGCAAATTGAGGCGAACGCGGAGACGTATAAGGCACAGGTGTTCAAGATTCTCGACCCACAGAAGACTGTAGTCGACTTTAACCGGCGCTGGATGGGACCGTTCACCTCCGATGATTTCGTCCGGCTGACGGCGAAGTATACCGTCTCGCAACTATTGGAGCGGGAGGACTTTCACAAACGATTCCAGGACGAGAAACCCATTTCTGTGCATGAGTTGCTTTATCCGCTGGTGCAGGGATACGACTCGGTGGCGCTCGAAGCCGATGTGGAGCTCGGCGGCACTGATCAGAAATTTAATTTGCTGGTGGGGCGGGAACTGCAGCGCGCTTATGGACAGGAATCGCAGGTGGTGCTGACTACGCCGATTCTCGAAGGTCTTGACGGTGTGCAGAAGATGTCGAAATCGCTGGGGAATGCAATTGGGATTCACGAAGCGCCACTCGAGATGTACGGCAAGGTGATGAGCATCTCGGACGAGATGATGTGGAGATATTACGAGTTGCTGACGGATGTGCAGGTCGCAGAGATCGAGAAGATGAGGCGCGAGGTGCATCCGATGCAGGCGAAGAAGGAGTTGGCGCGAAGGATTGTGGGGGATTTTCATTCGGCGGAGGCGGGGGCAAAGGCGGATGAGGATTGGGGGAAGCAGTTTCAGAGGGGCGAAGTGCCAGAACAATTGGAGCTTGTGGAGATTCGTCTGGCAGATGTGGTTCTCGACGGAAGAGGAAGTAGCGCGCTCACGGGTTCGTTTCCGGTCCGCATCGACAAGCTCATCCGCCAAGCCGGTCTGGCGACTTCCAACACGGAGGCTGCCGGAAAGATAAAGGGGGGGGGCGTCAGCATAGCGGGTGTAAAGATGGTCGCACAGGAAGTGCTTGTGAATATGCCACTCGGCCAGGATGTCGTGCTGGGTGTTGGCCGTAAGATGAAGAGAGTCAGAGTAATGCCCGATGCTGGGACATAGGCAATGGCCATGTGGGGACAGCCGCCCTCGGCTGTCCGGGCGAGTGAAACTCGCCAAGGTTTCCTCGCCATCACTCCCACTCTGAAACTCCGGATACAAATTTATCCGGTTCAACGACCCATTCCTCCCGTGGTTCCAACTAGACTTCCACAGAGCGGAGCTTTGCTCCGCAGACAGCCGAGGGCGGCTGTCTCCACATAGAACCTATGCCACAGGTTTTTGTCGCTCGCCAAGGGTCCTCGCCATCACTCCCAAACTGAAACTCCGGGTACAATTTATCCGGTCAACAACCCATTCCTCCCCACAATTCCTACTAGACTTCAAGCAAAGCGGAGCTTCGCTCCGCAGACAGCCGAGGGCGGCTGTCCCACATTTTAGCTATGCCACGGGCATTTTATCGGAGACGGCTTCCGCATCTTCAGTGCGATGACAAGGCTCACTTCGTAACATTTTGTACCGATCATCGGTGGGTTCTTCCAGAGCGGGTGCGCCGGATCGTCTTGGAATGTTGTCTCCATGACAAGGGGGGCAAATTCGATCTCCGGATCGCTGTCGTGATGCCGGATCATGTGCATATGATCTTCACGCCGTTGGTCAACCGGCAGGCTATGGAGATTTATTCGCTGGCCGAAATCATGGATGCTATCAAAGGGGCTTCGGCCCACGGGGTGAACAAGGCGTTAGGCCGCAAGGGGAGGGTTTGGCAGCCGGAATCGTTCGATCACGTGCTGAGATCTTCGGAGAATCTTGACGCGAAGATCATTTACCTCTTGGAGAATCCTGTTCGGTCAGGGCTGGTGGGCGACTGGACCGAATATCCGTGGTTATGGAGGAAGGCGTTTGTGAACCCTTTTGCTCCCGCTTGAAATCGTGATGGCTTCCAAAGCTGCTGGGCTTCGCCCAGCGGACAGCCGAGGGCGGCTGTCCCCACATGGGCTATACCAGGGCTTCACTTTGCAAGCAAGGGCTCACGGCAGCAAGCCGAAGACGGCTACGCCGTTTGGCGTGCCGACGAATACTTTGCCGTTCACGATCATTGGGGTGATGAATTTGTTGCCGGCGCCGAATTGATCGCGGCTGCCGCTGGCCTGATTGGTGTTGTAGAGTTCGTTCAGATTCGCGGCGTTGTAGGCATGCAAAACCGCTGGGGTGGAGTTCTCCACGGCCCACACGATTCCGCTGCTGGCGCCGTTTGCCGAGATGCTGGGGGTTGCGCCGGGGTATCCGAAGCTGGTGGCCGTTTGCGCGGTCGCGCTGGTCGATAGCTTGGCGTTGGTGATGGTGAAGGCCTGGATGGGGCTGCCCACCGATCCGTAGTAGACCGTGTTGTTGAAGTACGCGGGCATCGCCCAGACGCCTCCCGGCAACACATCGCCGAGTTGCTGGTAAATGTTGTTGCTATTCGCGCTGAACTTGCCCATGGAGTCGCGATTCACTAGGTAAAGATTGCTGTCTTTGCCGGCGCCGACGGCGAGGTGCCAGGTGTTGCCTGAGCCGTCGATCAGATCGGGCAGCACGATGGTGCCGCCGGAGCCCAGGTCGGTGTCGCTATCGCTCTCCTGGACCCCGTTGTCCATCTCGAAGTAGTCGGCTACGGCGAGATGACCGCCGGCGGTCGAGAGCTTCATAAATGAGTTCCCGTAATCGCCCATGCTGGGAAAGCCGCTGGGGTTTAAGGTTGTGTCGAACTCTCCGTTGGCATCGAGAAAGTAGATGTTGCCTGAGGTGTCGGCGGCGAGGCCGGCTCCGGCCATCCAGATGGAGCCTTCGTTGCCGTTGGGCGTCACATTCAACACGCTGGTCTGGGCCAGCGTGGATTCGCTGTAACCCATGATCCATCCGGTGTAAGGGCGGATGTCGTAGTGCGAACTCCAGCCGGTGTAGATCACGCCGTTCAGCAAGAGCAGCGCCGCGCGTTCTACGTACTGCCCCGGATCGAAGACCACACTTCCGTTGCTGCTATTGTCGCCACTTCCCGGATAGGTCGCCTGAATATCGACGGGACCGCTGAATAATTCTGTTCCGAGCGCGAGATCGAGGGCGTGCAGGCGCTGGTGGTAATTACCCGAGCCATCTTTCGACATCGCCACCACAAATACGGTGCCATTGGGACCGCTGGTGCGATCGATCACCGGCGTCGAAGTCACACCGATTTCAGGAGTGATTTGACCGCAGTTTCGATCGTCCGATGTGGTTTCGCCGGTCTTCAACATCGAGACCTGCCAGATGGCCGCGCCGGAATCCGCGTCCAAAGCGTAGACCGAATCGTGCTCCGTGGGAACGATCAGCACGTTGTGTGCGCCGTTACTCGGAACCGCCACGTTCGAGGCGTAGAGCGGCTCGGCGTCAACCAAACCGTCGACGGCGTAGAAGCCCAGTTTGCCAAAGGTCGACGAATTGACATTGCTGGTGGTTAGCGTGCTTTCCGTCAGATTTTGGCCGGTGCGCGCGACGTCATTGTGATAGGTGAGCACGTCGGTGGTTGCGGGCGCCGCAGCATTTACGGTGAGAGTAGCCGCGTTGCTGGTAACGGTCGCGATCGCATTACTTACCGCCACGCTGTATTGGAAGCCGCTCTCCGCAGTCGTGGTGGCGGCCGTGGTGTAGCTGGCGGAGGTCGCGCCAGTGATCGCAGTCGTGCCCTGCCGCCACTGGTAACTGAACGGAGTCGTTCCAGCCACCGTGACTGAGAAGGTGGCCGTCTGGCCTGCGGTAACGGTCTGATTGGCGGGCTGGGCTGTGATCGAGGGCGCGGCCGCACTCACGACTGTAGGTGCAGGCTGCGAGCTGCCTGCGCCACAACCTGCGAGGGTGAGGCTAAACATAAGAAAACACAATATGTTCGTTAGCCGCTGCAGCCTCATGTTCCCGCCCTCCAAGAAACGAGCTGTAGCATTCATGATGACATCTGTCACAGGTTTTGGGGAGGGGGAGGCAGGTTACCATAGTCGGAACGGGCCCGTTCTGGGAAGGCTCCAGCGCTGGCCACTGGGACAAGTCCTTGAAAGTTTGCCGATCCCGGAAAACGCTTCGACTCTGTTACTCTCAACCGCGCACATGCGTGCGGCCGTTATCTTCGGGCTGGGATGTTCTGCGAAAAACCTGAAGCCGTTCCAGACAGACGAAAGCGGTTGCGAGAAGATTAACTGGCGCATTGGCCTGCCAGCCGCGGCTGATCAAGCAGACATCATCCTGCTCTTTGGTGGCGATGGCACCATCCACCGGCACCTGAGTCAACTGGTAAAACTCGGGCTGCCGGTGCTGGTCGTCCCCGCCGGCAGCGGGAATGACTTTGCCCGAGCGCTGGGTCTGCGCGGCGTGCGGGATTCGCTCGCGGCGTGGCGAAACTTCTGTTCTGGAGGAAGCAACATCCGCACGATCGATCTGGGAGTCATCGCCCCACTGGAAGATGCGGGCGGAGCCCCTTCGACTGACGCTCAGGGCAAGTCCGCACGACACGAACCATCGCGCGACTCGGTACTCGGTACTCCGCACTATTTCTGCAGCGTGGCCGGGGTCGGGCTCGACGCCGAGGTGGCCCGCCGGGCCAATACTCTGCCGCGCTGGCTGCGTGGCCACGGCGGCTATGCGTTAACCCTGGCTCCGACAATCTTTCGCTTTGCCCCGCTGCCCATGAAGATATTCACGCCAGCCGAGGATGGTGGCTGGGCAATTCGCAGTGACCAACCCACAATGCTGGCGGCTTTTGCGAACACTGCGATTTATGGCGGCGGGATGAAGATCGCGCCCCAAGCACGGATGGATGACGGCCAGCTCGATGTGTGCGTGATCGGCGGCGTCGATCCTTTCAAACTCGCGTGTATGTTCCCCACGATTTACTTTGGACGCCACCTCAGAATCCGCGAAGTGGAGTACTTTCAGGCGGCGCGCCTGCGGGTGGAAACCGAGAAGCCGCTCGACATTTATGCCGACGGGGAGTACATCTGCCGCACGCCGGTCGAGGTTAGCGCTGAACGCGGCGTACTGCGGGTTGTTCATCCGTCACAGACAAGTTTCTAGTTTCCGGTTTCTAGTTTCCTGTAGTGCGGTTCTCTTGCCGTTCCATCCGGATACTGAGGAGCCACTTATGGGATATTCCTATCGAGACCTTGTTGTTTGGCAAAAGGCGATCACGATGGTCACAGAGGTCTACCGCGCCACACAGTCTTTTCCCCGGGAAGAGATTTACGGGTTGACTAGCCAGTTGCGACGGTCGGCGGTTTCGGTGGCCAGCAACATTGCGGAAGGCCAAGGCAGGATTTCCAAGCCTGAGTTTCGCCAGTTCCTAGGCATCGCCCGCGGATCGTTGATCGAAATGGAGACTCAAATCGTCATCGCCTGCAATCTTGGCTATGTGAAAAGTGAGACCGCAGATCGCCTGTCAATTTGCTCAGGAGAGGTGAGCCGTCTTCTCCATGGCCTGATGCAGTCGCTCCAGCCACACGAAATATTGCGCAGAACCGGAAACTAGAAACCGGAAACTGGAAACGTCCGACTCCCTCCGGTGCTAAACTTGCCCCATGCCTGAACGACGTTCGCGCACCCTGCTCTGGATTCTGATTGGAGGAGGAGCATTCTTCCTCTTTGTGCTGGCCGTGTTTTCTCTGGTTTACCTGACGCTGCACGCAGGCAGCGGCGAAGCCACCTTCGGCGGCTTCGGCGACCGCATCGGCGTGGTCGACCTGGACGGCGTCATTTTCTCGCCGCAGCCGGTGGTCGGCGAACTCAAGAAGTTTGCAGACGATTCTTCTATCAAAGCCATCATCCTGCACGTGAACTCACCCGGCGGCGGCGTGGCTGCGTCGGAAGAGATCTATCGCGAGGTCAAACGCATTCGCGAGGAACAAAAGAAACACATCGTGGTTTCGATTGAGACCGTGGGCGCCAGCGGCGCGTACTATATCGCGTCCGCCTCGAACAAGATTTATGCGGACAACGGCAGCATCGTGGGCTCGATCGGCGTCATCGCCGAATGGGTGAACTATGGCGACCTGCTGAAGTGGGCCAAGCTGAAAAGTATCGTATTCAAGACAGGGGAGTTTAAGGACACGGGCAACCCTACCCGCGACCTCACTCCGGCCGAGCAGGCCTACATGCAGTCGCTGATCGATAACATGTTCGGGCAGTTCGTTAAGGCCGTGGCCGATGGCCGGGGCATGAAGTTCGACGACGTGAAAGCAATCGCCAACGGCAAAGTGTGGACCGGCGCGCAGGCGCTCGACATGAAGCTGATCGATAACGTCGGCGACTTCGAAGCCGCGGTCAAAGATACGGCGAAATCGGTCGGCATTTCGGGCGAACCGACGCTGGTACACCCGGAGAAAGATCGCAAGACGCTGCTCGATCTGATGCTGGGCGATGTTTCGCAATATCTGCCCAACACCGAGAAAATGCTGGAGCAGCATGTTGGGTTCTATTATTTGTGGAAGTAGGAAGCGGGTCTTAGGTCAACGGTGCCAGGTTTCGGGACTATTCTGTGCCGCAATCCAGGCCCTCGCAATGACATCGGCCTAAGACCTAACGCCTAAGACCGGAAGACCCGACTCTCCCCCGTGACTTGCATACAACCCGTGAAATTTGAGAAGGTTATGAAGGTCTCGGGGGCAAAGAGGACACCATGACAAAAGCCGATCTGATCGATGAAGTCTCGCGTTTAGCGGAACTTACGCGCAAAGACAGCGAAGTGATTGTAGAGACGATCTTTGACAGCGTGGTGCGGTCGCTGCGCGCGGGCGACAAAATCGAGATCCGCGGCTTCGGCAGCTTCCGCACCCGGCAGCGCAAGCCTCGCATGGGGCGCAATCCCAAGACCGGAGAAAAGGTCGAAGTGCCCGCCAAGAAGATTCCTTTCTTCAAGCCCAGCAAAGAGTTGAAGGATCTGGTGAATGAAGGAATCGCGGATGCGGCGACACTTCCGGTACCACCGGCGGCTGCACCGCCCACGGCATAGGAGTAAAGCAGAAGTCAGAAGTCACAAAGCAGAAGTAAGAAAAGATTCACTTGCTTCTGCGTTCTGCCTTTTGACTTTTGCCTTCCCCCTTCATCCCCGGATTCCTACCACGCCCATCATCCGTCCAGTCCTGCCCTTCTCGGCGCGATAGGAAAATAACAAGTCAGTGCGGCAACTCGTGCATAGCGGCGAGGCTTCGATACTTCTCGCCGGCACACCCACAGCCAGCAGTTGTTGGCGATTGGCTTCCACCAGATCGAGAAAAATCTTCCTGGGCAAGTCGCTGTGGCCGGGAGCGCGCGCCGTAAGGAACAACATGGGATATTTTTCGCGCACTGGATCGGACTCTTCGACTTCACGGAACAGCTTCGCCGCATACGCGAACTGCGACTCGAACTGAGCACGCACTTCTTCGCCCACTTCATAACAGCAGCCGCGAACGCCAGGACCAATCGCGGCCTTGAGATCGCGAGGCCGGCTGCCGAAGCATCGGCGCATCTCACCCACACCTTTCTCCACGATGCGTTTCACCGTGCCCCGCCAGCCGGCATGAAACACACCCACGGCGCGGCGCTTGGGGTCGACAAGAATGACGGGCAGGCAATCGGCGGTCTGAATGCCGAGCAACAAGCCAGGAGTTGCGGTGATCAAGCCATCGCCGGCTAAAAGCGCTTTAGCAGGCGAGTCGACGAATCTGACGATGTCGGAATGAACCTGGCGCAAGGTGACTAGCGGCCAAGGCTTGGTTTTGTTATTCGAGTCGCCATTGGCGCCGAGCTTGCTGAGAAACATAGCGCGATTACGCTCGACTGCCGCTTTGGAGTCGTCTTTGGTGAACCCGAGATTGAGCACGCTGCCGCCGTATGCGCGCGAACTTCCTCCCTGCCGCGTGGAGAATCCGTGGATGAGCCAAGGGAGCATGCTCAGGTGGTTGGCGTGAAGAATGTTGACTTTATCTTGATCTTGTTTGGAAACGCGCTTGGAAACTTGCTTCGGCACCTGACCATGTTACCCGACGCGCGTTCGCTGCGATAAGCGGACTCAGGTCGCTAGCGAGTGCCGGGCGGCCCAACGTTGCCTTATTCCGACCAGAAGCTTTTCCTTGTCCTCTCGCATTTGCCGGACGAGGGCTTGGTTGCCAGTATCTTCATGGGCGGCGGCCCAGAGCACCATTTCCGTGAGCACTGGCGCCAGATCGATTCCCTTCGCGGTTAGGAAGTAAATCAGCTTGCGTCCGTCCGATGGATCTGGCTCCGACGCGATAATCCCGTATTCCGTCAGCTTCCGGAGACGATCCGCCAGGATATTGGTGGCGATCCCTTCATAGCATTGCATGAATTCCTTGTAGCTGCGAAAACCCTGGAGCATCATGTCGCGGATGATCAGCAGCGACCAGCGGTCGCCCAACATTTCGACCGAGGCATTCAGCGGGCAACCCGAGCGGCGCTTTGCAGATGTTTTGTTTCGCAGCATCTTTCTCCATAATAAATTATTACTTGCAATTCGCAAGTGAAATGTGAATACTGTTCAACACGGGCTGAAAGTTCGTTAATTTGGGCGTTGTCCCCGTATCACGGGAGAAAATCAATGAACCGAAAGACGGTCAGGATCATTGCATTGCGAAGCTTCGCGCTGGTTATCGTGCTAGGCGCATCGCAGACTCGGGCAAAGGACTCCAAGACACCGTATTCGAGCATGGCCCCGCTTGACCAGTACCTAATGACGGATGGAAATGCCGAGATAGCCCTGGCGCGGAGCGCGGCACCGGAGTCCATCTCACGCGATGCTGAGGTCTTTGTCCTCGGACGGCATGGTTACGAAACCGCGGTCAAAGGTAAGAACGGTTTCGTATGTATCGTGGAACGATCGTGGATGGCCCCCTTCGACGATCCAGAGTTTTTGAACCCCGATCAGCGGCTTCCGCTTTGCCTCAATTCGCCGGCCGCACGATCGCACCTGCCACTCACTTTCAAAATGACAGAGTTGGCAATGACTGGGCTGTCCAAAACTCAGATGTTCGACAGTATCAAAGCTGCATTCGACAAGAAAGAACTGCCGCTGCCG
Organism: Acidobacteriaceae bacterium; assembly: GCA_003168355.1. GTDB lineage: Bacteria > Acidobacteriota > Terriglobia > Terriglobales > Acidobacteriaceae > Sulfotelmatobacter. The sequence goes on from PMSQ01000123.1 coordinate 24,563, forward strand.
GAACCCGGTGAGGTGTGCTACATGATGTCGAAGCAACAGTACTTTGGACGCAAGTACGGGAACGCGGATCCCCATCTGATGTTTTGGATTCCCAAAACAGACGATATGTTTTGGGGCGCAGGCCTCCCTGGCTCACCGGTGTACGTGCATCAATACTCTCCGGAGCCGATCACCGAGTTCATCATTTCGGTGTCCAAATGGTCGGACGGGACACCTGCACCCACGGACTGACGCGCGAACCTCAGGGCGCGCTCAAACCATAACCGTTTGCAACAAAACTGTCTAAATCTCAGGAGGAAATCAATGAACCGGGAGATAGTCAAGACAATCGCGCTGGTGGTGGTGCTGGGCGCGGCATGGCAAGCACATGCAGTGGATGCTAAAGCTCTCTATCCGAACATGGCCCCGCTTGATCAGTACTTGATAGCTGATCGAAACGCCGAGATAGAGCTGGCACGTAGTGCGGCACCGGTATCCATATCGGGCGATGCCGAAGTGCTTGTCCTCGGACAGCATGGTTACGAAACCGCGGTCAAAGGCAAGAACGGTTTCGTATGTCTAGTGGAACGATCGTGGACCGCTGGAATCGACGATCCGGAGTTTTGGAATCCCAAGCTGCGGGCCCCGATCTGCTTCAACCCGCCAGCCGCACGATCCTACATTCCACTCACGATCAAAAAGACCGAGTTGCTATTAGCTGGACAATCCAAAGCTCAAATGTTCGAAAGCATAAAGTCCGGCCTCGATAAAGGGGAATTGCCGACGCAGGAACCTGGCGCAATGTGTTACATGCTGTCAAAGCAAGGGTACTTGAACGATCATGACGGGCACTGGCATCCTCACCTGATGTTTTTCGTCCCGCTAACCGACAGTCAGACTTGGGGCGCAAATCTGCCGGGCTCCCCGGTTCTGGCGTCTAAAGACACTGAGGATCGACTGACGGTATTTCTGATTCAGGTCGCCAAGTGGTCGGATGGAACGGCTGCACCCACGGATACGCACTGACTGGCTGGTGAGTAAGAGAAGACTAAGCTCTACTAACTTCTAACTTCACTAACGATAAAGGAGAAATGTATGCAAATGAATCCCTACCTCTATTTCGATGGCGACTGCGAGGCCGCGTTCAAGTTCTACGAGACGGTCCTCGGCGCCAAGATCGTTGTCTTGATGACCCATGAAGGCACGCCGGCTGCGGAGCAGGTGCCGGCGGAATGGCGAGCCAAAATTCTTCATGGCCGTTTGACCATTGGCGACCAGGTATTGATGGCATCGGACGCGCCTCCGGGACGGTTCCAGAAGCAAACGGGCTTCTCGCTGAACCTTGGGTTCACCGATGCGGCGGAAGCAGAGCGTGTATATCATGCGCTGGCGGAAAACGGAACCGAGACGATGCCGATCGCGGAGACATTTTGGGCGGTGAGATTTGGTATGCTCATTGACCGCTTCGGTATCCCATGGATGGTCAACTGCGAAAAAGCTGTGCAGAAAGCTGCTTAGGCAAGCTGCTGAAAAATTTAGTTTGCTGGCTGAATATCCTCTCGGCGGCTAAAGCCGCGGCTAATTTTGGCGGCATTTACGGCGCGGCTGAAAGCCGCGCCCTTTCAAGCCGGAGGCGCAGCCGGAGTTTTTCGGCAGCCCGCCAGGCAGAACTATCAACACGTTTTGGAGAACAAGTTTATGCAACCAACGATTCAAACTGCTTCGGCCTCGAGAGCAAGTCTCTGGGCCGGGCGTATTCTCAGCGCGCTAGCGGTGCTTCTTTTTATCTTCACCGGGATGTTCGCCTTGCTGAAGCCCGCCATGGCGATGCAGGGCTTCGTTCACTATGGCTACCCCGACGGCGCCATGCAGCGCATCATCATTGTGGAGATCGCATGCGCCGTCCTCTATGCCATCCCGCGCACATCCGTTCTCGGCGCCATTCTGCTGACGGGCTATCTAGGCGGCGCAACTTCTACGCATGTGCGAGCGGGTGAACCGTTCTACCTGGCGGTTGGCACGGGCATCGTGGTCTGGCTAGGGTTGTACTTGCGCGATGAGCGGCTGCGGGCGCTTATCCCGCTGCGGAGTTCAACGCCGAAGTAGCTGGGGCTCGGCGGTTGTCCAATGGAAGGTTCAGCCGTCTAACGAGCGGCGGAGAAAGCAATGGGCAAGGTAATTGTTTCAAATGTGGCATCCCTGGATGGCTTCTTCGAAGGATCAAATAAGGAGTTAGATTGGGTTGTCACGGACGAAGAGTTCTTTGAATACGCCAGAGGCTTGCTGCGTGGGACGGACGCCCTCTTGTTCGGGCGAGCGACGTATCAACATATGGCAAACTACTGGCCGTCCGCTCCGGCCGATGAAATCGCGGACAAGATGAACAACTTGCCCAAGATTGTTTTTTCCAAGACTCTGAAAAAGGTGGACTGGAATAATTCGAGGCTGGTCAGTGACGATATTCAGGAGGAAGTTTCGCAATTGAAAAAACAGGCTGGCAAAGACATGGTGATATTTGGCAGCTCTCGCCTCGCATCCTTTCTTATGCAAGTGGGGCTAGTCGATGAATACCGGGTTATTCTGCAACCTGTTCTGCTGGGTAGCGGCAGCCCCTTGTTCAAAGGCATAACAGAAAGAAATCATTTAAAGCTGGTATCAACGAAGGTCTTTGGTTCGGGGGTCGTGCTGCTTAGCTACGAGAGAGCTTGAGGAAAAACATTTACCAAGAGAGGGAGCCATGAGCACGGTACGAGTTCTAGTGGGTACACGCAAAGGCGCGTTCGTCCTGACCGCGGATGGCAAGCGCGATAAGTGGGAGGTTAGCGGGCCGCACTTTGCGGGCTGGGAGATGTATCACGTGAAGGGATCGCCGGCGGATCCGAATCGGCTGTATGCGTCGCAATCCAGCGGCTGGTTTGGACAGATCATTCAGCGATCGAGCGACGGCGGCGAGACCTGGGAGCCGGTCGGCAACAAGTTTGCGTACGACGGCGTTCCGGGAACTCACCAGTGGTATGACGGGACGGCGCATCCCTGGGAGTTCAAGCGGGTGTGGCACCTCGAACCTTCGCTCACCGACCCCGATACTGTTTATGCCGGAATTGAGGACGCTGCGTTGTTCCGCTCGACCGACGGCGGACAGAATTGGCAGGAACTCTCCGGACTGCGCCAGCACGGCTCCGGACCGCACTGGCAGCCTGGCGCTGGCGGGATGTGCCTGCACACGATCATTCTCGATCCGAGCGATCCGCAGAGGATCTTCATCGCTATCTCGGCGGCGGGCGCGTTCCGCACCGATGACGGTGGTGAGACTTGGCGGCCCATCAATCGCGGGTTGTATTCCAAATACATTCCTGACCCGACGGCCGAGGTTGGCCACTGCGTTCACCACATCGCGATGAACCCGTCGCGACCGGGCGTGTTGTTCATGCAGAAGCACTGGGACGTGATGCGCAGCAACGATGCTGGCGATTCGTGGCAAGAAATCAGCGGGAACCTGCCAACTGATTTTGGATTCGTGATTGACGTGCATGCGCATGAGCCGGAGACGATTTATGTCGTGCCCATAAAGAGTGATTCGGAGCACTTTGTTCCCGATGGCAAGCTGCGCGTTTTTCGCAGCCGCAGCGGCGGCAACGAGTGGGAGCCGCTGACGAAAGGTCTGCCGCAGAGCAACTGCTACGTCAACGTGTTGCGCGATGCCATGGCTGTCGACTCGCTGGACGAGTGCGGCGTGTATTTCGGTACCAGCGGCGGTCAGGTTTATGCCTCGGCTGATGCGGGAGATAGCTGGGCGCCGATTGTGCGGGACTTGCCGGCGGTGCTGAGCGTGGAGGTGCAGACGCTGAGGTGAAAAACAAATGAGCTGGCGGACGAAACGAAATGCTTAGAATGCCCTTTGATCTCCAACCCGTTTTGAAGGGCGAACTCCTCGCACTCAGGCCCCTTCGGCCAGAGGATTTTCACGATCTTTACGCTGTAGCTTCTGATCCGCTCATTTGGGAACAACACCCCGTCAACGACCGTTACAAAGCAGACGTTTTTGAGGGATTCTTTCGTGAGGCCATGGAATCCGGTGGAACGTTGATCGCGATTGATGGCGAGGATGGTGGAGTCATCGGGTCGTCTCGATTTCACGGATACGACCGAGAAAGAAGCGAGATCGAAATCGGTTGGACGTTCTTGGCTCGGTCTTACTGGGGTGGCGTCTACAACCGGGAAATGAAACAGCTCATGCTTCGTCACGCCTTTCAATTCGTGAACAGCGTTGTCTTCCTGGTTGGTCCCCGGAATTTGCGCTCACAAAGAGCCGTGGAGAAGATAGGTGGAACTCGCGCGGGATCCAGGTCCGATGCAGGTGGCCGGGAGAGTTTTGTCTACCAAATCACGGCTTCAACGTTCCTTCACACTTTCGCGCATAATTAGGTTTGGCGGCCATGATTCGCGTCATCCTCCCTCCTCATCTCCGAGCGTTGTCTCGCACCGGCAGCGAGGTAATGCTTGAAGTCGAAGGTCTCGTCACGCAGCGCTCGGTGCTCGACACGCTTGAGGCTCGTTATCCGGCGCTGTGCGGGACCATTCGAGATCGCGTCACACAGCAGCGGCGGCCGTTCTTGCGCTTCTTCGCATGCGAGCAGGATCTATCCCACGAGTCCCCGGACGCCCCACTGCCCGAAGCGGTCGCCTCTGGTGCCGAGCCGCTGATTGTTCTAGGAGCGATTGCCGGGGGCTGATCGGCTACAAGGCTCCGTGGTAACATTCTGCCCGTGCCCTTTACCGATACAAGCCCTGCCGCGCAAGCTGTCCAGCTCCGGATTCAGCGGGCAATGTCGGGAGAACAGCGCCTGCTCCTGGCGCTTGAGATGAGCCTGTTTGCCCGAGACTTAGCGAGGGCGCGGATCATCCGGGAGTGCCCCGATTGGCCGGAAGCGCAGGTTAAGCGAGAACTCCTGAGGTTGGCATTCCTGCCGGAGCCGCTGCCAGCGAAGCTACGATGAGCGTCTCGGATGTCTTCGCCAGGATCAAGTCTGCGCTCGATTTAGCCGGTATTGCATACATGCTTTCGGGATCCTTTGCCAGCGCCTACTACGGCTCTCCTCGTTCAACTCAGGACATTGACCTCGTAATCGCCGCTGCTCCAGATCAGTTGCGGGCATTCGTCGAAAGTCTCCCAAGCGATGAATATTACGCAGAGGTGGACGCAGCCCTGGAAGCTCACCAACGGCAGTCGTTGTTCAACGTGATTGATCTAGCAACAGGCTGGAAGATCGACTTAATCATCCGCAAGTCCCGACCTTTCAGCCAAGAGGAATTTAGCCGTCGCCAACTGGTCAACTTTCAAGACATTTTTCTTTTTGTGGCGAGCGCCGAGGATGTAGTCATCGCGAAGCTGGAATGGTCGAAGCTCGCACAATCGCAAAGGCAGATCGAAGACGTGGGCGCGATACTAAGGGTCCGATGGGAGTTGTTAGACCACGCTTATCTAGAAAAGTGGATCGTTGAACTGGAGCTAACGAAGGAATGGAAGGACGCAAGGCGTGCAGCCGGAGTCTCCGACTAATTTGAAGTACGGAATTTTCCAATCTGGATCTGTCTGTCGTTGCCGTCGCACGATTTTGCTGACTCAGCCATTTGCTCCCGCCGCATCCCTCCGCTATAGTTTTAGGAACCGTGTTTGAAGATTTCACTGCCACCGATCGCTGGACCAAGAAGCGGGTTCACTGCGTATATCAGGCGCTGATTGTCGCCATCGCAACGCGTCACGCCGATGCCATCGATGTGAAGTTTTTGGTGGACGGGAGAACCGTCTGGGTGGCTTTGCCGCATCCGGCGTGGGTGGAATACAAGAAACGCACTGGCAAGGCCATCACGGACTCCTTGGCCGTCGAGATTGCCGGCCATTATTTGCGGGCTGCGCTAGCGGCGGGCGAAGGCTTGGGCCGCGACATGTACTCGCTCACGGTCGAGGAAACGCTGGCCCACCTGGAAGCGGCGGTAGCAGCGATGCAAGCACCCGTCACGGCGTAGCGCCCGCTACGGCATGGTGTGTCTCGTTCGCAGCCGGGCTTCGCCCAGGCTGGACAGCCGAGGCGGCTGTCCCTACATGAGCACGTACGGCGTCGCGAGCGGTTATAGTGTCGTCTCCATCTGCAGGCCTTCAATCATGTCGTTCAGCGTCTTCTGGCTGGCCTCGCGCTTCTGCTGTAGATCGGCCATTTCGTGGTGCAGGGATTGCACGTGGTCTTCCTGCTCGTTCAATTCGCGGACGTAGCGCGCCACGAGAGCTTTCTCTTCTGCGCTGCCCTTTAAGGCCTTCATGTTTTCGCGGACGCGTTGCTGATCTTCCGAGATTCCAGAAATCTTCGATTTGCGTGACGATACCTCAGCATCCAGCGCAGCAATTCCGTTCTTTTGCGCGATTACTTTTCGTAGTGCCTGCTCGATGACGGGATTGATCATCTTCTGGGCAAGAAAGAATTTGATCTGATCGTCGGTTACATTCGACAGCTGGTACGTGTTCGTGATGGGACGGTACTCCTTGACCAGCAGGGTTTCGGTTTTCTTGGGCTCCAGGGTAAGACGGAAACGGTGGAACGAGGCGGAGCTTTCCGCGGGCTTCTCGTCGTCCGTAAGCTTCCATCCCGGCCGCGCCGGATGTTCGATCACAACTGTGCGCGGCGAGGTGTCGCGGTTGCGGATGGTGTAAGTGTTTTCTTCGCGTTCCTGAGTGGACTGCATCATGGTGCCGTGGGAGATGATCACTTTGGTGACGCGCTGGTTCTCGGCTTTTTGCTTGGCGTCGACCAGGACGCCGAGATCGGCGGCGTAGGAGAGCAAACGCTTTTCGCCGGGCTTGATCGGGTCCATCAGACCTTCGCCGGCGAAGGCGTCGCCTTCGAGCACATTGAAACTTCCGCCGTCGAGGGTGAGCGCGCTGGTGTTATCGACCCAGAGAGCGCGCAGGACGGCGCTTTCGGAGGGATTCCAGACCGAGACTTTTTCGGCATCGATGCGCGCCTGCAGAATCGGCACCAACGCCGACTGGTTCTTGCGGATAGTGACGCGGTCCTGGAGTTTGTATTCGAAGAGATCGCCGAGGTCGCGAGTCTGGGCAGTGGTCGTTGTGGCTTCCAGACGGTCGAGGTCTGCATTGACCCACTGCTTGTTACCTCCACTGCTCGTGCGAAAGACTCCGCCTCCCATGCCGCCGCCGCTGCCAGCGCCGACGCCGATCTGGGCTTGGGAGCGACCGTTGATGGGGCCGCCGACGACTCCTCCCATCTGCCCGCCGGGAACGCCATTGACGATACTGGTGACCGCAGGAGCCGCAGACGCCGCACCCGCCTCTTCCATCGTCGCCTCATGCGTCTGCGGAGTGATCATGGCGTTCTCCGGCATCGGCACCACCGGGCGCCGCGTGTAGTAGGGTTGCGAAAGATCCTGCACAAACGACTGGGGCGCGCCCGCCACCAGCGACAATTCCACGTTTCTCCAATCTTCGCCGACGGTGTTATCGACGATGGCCCAGCCTTGCAGCAGAGGCTTGCCTTCATTCGGGATCACGATTCGGTAGGTGCTCTTCCACACCGGAACCTCGCTGATGTAGCTGACCAGCAGACTGCGCTCGCCTTCGCCTGCGGTAGAGATGGTCATGCGGCGCACGTCCTGATCGCGGGTGGAGGCGACGAGGCTCAAATATTTTCCAACTTCGTCATTCACATCTTTTTCGGCGACACGCACGCTGGTGGAGGGATTCAATTCGAACACGCGGACTTCCCCACTGTCGCTGACGATGGAAATCTGATCGACCGTGATCTTCTGGTCGCCTTTGATGGGGATCTCGCGCTCATCGATGCTGAGCAGGCGTCCGGAGGCACTTTCCGATCCGTCGCGCACCTCCAGGCGAGCGCCGCGCAACGCATCCAAAAACTGTGCGGTGGTTGGATTCTCACCTACCGGCAGATGCAAAGAACCGAGACGGCGCTCGAGAGGAGCGTTCGAGTTGTAGCTGACACCGGTGATGCGTCCCTTGCCGAGATCGAGCACGGTCAGGGACTTCAGCACGTCGTTCAGTTGGGCGGTGGTGAAATCCACGTTGACATCCTGGCTGCCGCGTACCTGGCCGGCGTGCTCAAAGTAGCCGACTCCGTTCTTGTAAAGGATGACGCGGGTCACAGGCAGGCGGGCGGCCGAATCAGCAGCGGTTGCTGGATTCGGAGCCTGGCCAAGCAAAAACTGGCCAGATGAAACTGAGGCGAGCAACAACGACCACACAACAACTTTCAGAAAACACATGGCTCCTCCGTCGAGAGTGGGGGGCCGCTCGTCAAAGGTAGAACGTATAGAGCTGCCGTTCTTGCATGACGGTGCGGCCCTTCAGGGATTTAGACACCCGAGCGGAGGTCTCTGGAGCCGTGGATGCAAGTTGCCTGTTTTGAGATGGCTGGGCTTCAACGTGATTAGCGGCGGTTGCGTTGCTTACGCTTTCTTGAGCAGGCGGGTCAGCCAGATGAGGAACATGGCGCCGATGATTGCGACCACGATGCTCGCGATAATGCCGCCCGCGGGATAAATGCCGAGCGCGTTGAAGATCCATCCGCCGACGACTGCGCCAACAATGCCGAGGACGATATCCACCGCCGGTCCGTAGCCGCCGCCTCTCATGATCTTACCGGCAGCCCAACCCGCGATCAGCCCAACGATGATCAGATAAATCAAACTCGTGAGCATTCGATCCTCCTGTGTATTGCCGCAATTCCTAATGGCCGGAGACTAGTTATCGCCGGCCGAACTGTCAAGCGCTGTCTGCCAGCAGCAGCATCTGTGGTTAAATCAAGTCATGTTTGCCCGCAAGATTCGCGCGGAATACGAGGACAATGGCAAGAAGCTGGCCTGCCCGTTGAAGTGGCTAGACAGCTTCTCCATGCGCAACTTTACCAATGCCAGCGTGTTCGACAATACTTTGCCGGTCTCCGACGGACGGATGGAGATCGGCACCGGCGTTCCGTTGGAGCAACTCCGGGAGGCAATGGAGGACTGGTTTCGGCGGAAGGGCTACCTGCCCAAGGACTCGAAGTTGTCACTGGAAGAGATCTGACAACTGGCGGAAACTAACCGGTAATTTGGTTTTGTCAGCGAGCGCCTCCGGACGGTACTCGAGGAAATGGTCGGGATTCGGCGGGCGAGACCAAATCGGGAAACGATGCGATACCTTGGATTGGGAAGTTTTTCACTGTATGCGTGGTTGCAACAGCAACCTTCCAAAGCTCGCGGTTGTCCAATTGCTAGGGAATAGGTTCTTGGAGGTGCGGATATTATGAGCTACAAATCTCAGCTCTACCCCCTGTCCGGCACTTGCGAAAAACCGTTGCGCTTGCCCATCCAGGGTTCGTGGGGATCTTCGCCCGCGGATTCGCGGGACATGAAGTTCCTGCGCTCCTGGCTCGTCTACGACTCCGAAATCCAGAACAGCATGGCGCCGGCCCATGCCAACCGTAACCGGTTTCTGGGACTGGCGCTGGTACTGGGTATTAGCGCGAGCTTCTGGGCTGGAATAGGGTTGATGATCGCGCGGGTTTGGAAGTAATCACCGCTGTGGCCGTGTTCCAGCTGTGTGAGAGCGTTCTAATAGTGCAGCAGCGACGTAACTTCGTAGCCTTTAAGCTTGTCCCGGCCGTGCAGGAAGTCCAATTCCACCACAAAGCCGAGCCCTGCAATCTCCGCTCCCAGTAAAGTCGCCAACTTTGCCGTGGCTTCGGCGGTACCCCCGGTAGCCAGCAGATCGTCAACAATCAGCACGCGCTGGCCCTTCTGGATAGCGTCTTTATGCATCTCCAAGGAGTTGGTGCCATATTCGAGCGCGTAATCGAACTTCACGGTTTCGGCGGGGAGTTTGCCGGCCTTGCGCACGGGGACAAAGCCTGCATTCAGGCGGTAGGCGAGTGCGGGAGCGAAGATGAAGCCACGAGCTTCCATGCCGAGAACGAGGTCGATCTTCTGGGCAACGTACTGCTCGGAGAGCTGATCGACGAGCGTGGCAAAGCCGGTCTTGTCTTTCAAAAGCGTGGTGATGTCGTAAAAAAGAATCCCCTTCTTGGGGAAGTCTGGCACTTCGCGGATGAGACGCTTGAGTTGGTCGGCATTCGGACTTGAGTTGGAGGGCAATCTACCAGGCTCCTTCAATGCGAAATGAATTGATTCCAGCGACCGGGCGGGCTTCGAATTCCTCGACGGCATCCACGCGGGCGGCACGCGGACCTTCGCGCAAGCGCGAGCGCAATCCGGAGAGTTGATCGCGAGCACCGTGGGCGAGGACCTCCACACTGCCGTCACCGTTGTTGCGCACCCACCCGACGATGCCAAGGATGTGCGCCTCGCGCTCCACAAACCAGCGGAAACCTACGCCCTGCACGCGGCCGCGAACCACAAAGCGGCGGGCTTCGATCGCTTTTTCAGCTGAGGTCATGCTCAGATGTGAAAATGCAAAAGTATGAAGTCAGAATGCAGAAGTAAGAACGGTTGAGACCTTAACTTCTTCATTTTGACTTCTCACTTTTGACTTTGCCTTACGCCCGCGACAAGTAAACGCCCTCGGCGGTATCCACCTTGATCTTCTCGCCTTCATTGATGAATGGCGGCACCTGAACCACCAGGCCGGTCTCAGTCTTCGCGGCTTTGGTGACGCTGGAAGCGGTCGCACTCTTCAGTCCGGGCTCGGTCTCAACCACGGTGAGGATTACGGTCTGCGGCAGTTCGATGCCCACGGCCTTTCCATCGAAGAATTCGACTTTGATTTCGAGGTTGGCGATCAGGTAATCCACGGCGTCGCCGAGAATATCTTTGGTGAGGTGGGTCTGCTCGTAGTTCGCCGTGTCCATGAAGTAGTAGTTATCGCCGTCGGCGTAGAGGAACTGCATATCGACTTCGTCCACGTTGACCTTTTCGATGGGGTCGGGTGAACGGAAGCGGTGCTCGAACATGGCCCCGGTTCGAAGGTTGCGCAGCTTGGCCTGGATGAAGGCGCGCAGGTTGCCGGGGGTGCGGTGTTCGACGGCGAATACGGAGTGCAGATCATTGTTGTGCTTGATGATCATGCCGGGGCGCAGTTGCGTGGCAGGGATCGACATTGCTTAAAACAATCTCCTTACAAATCAGTGCGGTTTGCTAAGCCGACGGAAGGCGGGCAGGCCACAATTTCCGCGGCGCAAGAGGACCGAAAACTTGATTCTACACTCGGTTCGTCAGAAAGAAAACCTTTCGGTGGTTCAATTCATCCCATAGGACCCGTAGTTGCCTGAGGCAAATACGCGGCGCCCCGTTTATAGGACTAGAATCGTGGCTGGCAAGAACTGCCGGCCGGACAACATGCGAGGCGGTTTTCGCGGTGTAAGAAATGAGGTTAATATCATGCGCTTTGGACGTTATGAATCTTCCGACAATAACAACGTAGGAACGGCGGTCACTTTTTTTCTGATTGGAATCGGGGCGGGAGCCCTGGCGGCACTGGTGCTGGCTCCTAAGACGGGCAAGCAGTTCCGTCGCGATCTGAAGCGCGGCTATGAGGATGCCAGGGAGACGCTGCAGGATTGGACGGAAGAAGCCAAGGACCGCGTCCGCGACGCGAAGGAACATGTAAGAGACGTGGCCGAGCGCGGTGCCGATCTGGCGGAAGACTTACGTGACACGGCTCGCGAGAAAGTAGAACCGTTGAGGCGAGTGATCAATCGCGGGTAGTACGCTTGATCCAAGGGTCTGCCCGGCTGACTGTCTTGAGCGGCTGCTCAGCGGCCAACTTAGCGAAAGATTGCAACGAAAAGTCTTCCGATCCGCCGCAACAAGCCATGGTGCTCCGGTTTGGCCTGAGTGCTTGCTGGCGCGGCAGACGGCGGTTGTATCTGTGTCTCGAGCTGGGCGGGCCCGGCTGACCGTTCCGTCACCGGTAGTGCTGCAGCCTCGTCTGTGGGCGCCGGTGGCGCGGCGGAGTGTTTCCGGGCACGGAAGACAAAGGGCGCGTCTACCTGGATATGGGCTTCACCGGGCTCGGAAGGTGGGAGGGGCTGGATTTCCGGTCCGCTCGAAAGGGTCTGGGGAGCGTTGTCCAGCTTCGCGGCAGCCTTGTTCGCGGCGGGTTCCGATGACGCGTCCTCGGACGTGAGTCTGGCATTGGGTGGCAACTCGGCCTCTGATGTTGCGACTCCACCGGTTCGCATCACGGGGACTGGCGGTGCGCAGCCACACTCCAGCGGGACGTTGCTGTCGACCTTATCGATCCGCCCGGAGCGAAACACTGCCTGCTCGGACGGTTTGACCTGATAGACCCGGTCCCCCATCAACTCCGAAACAATCGCCGAAGAAGTGTTCCCCATCAGCCCGCGCACGCAGGTATTGCCGTGCGAGTCTGTGCTGATGGCATAGTCAAATTCTCCCGGTCCCGCGAACAAGATGCGGAAGTCCGGAGTCAGCACGGTATCCGCCGAGGCATCGAGTGCATAGTGGGTCTCCAGCGCGCCCGTGCTCATGCCCAGCATCAAGTCTTTCGCATTCTTTGAAGGCGTAACCGAGACGGTTGTGCCAGGGCAGACGCGCACCTCGCCTCCTCTCGACAGACGCAGTACCGCGGTATCGGTACCGGCGGTCAGAGTCGATCCCGCGGCGATCTGGCTCCCCGCAAGCGTGAGATCACCGGCACCGCCGGTCGCGAGGATAACCGCCGGGGTCGCGGTTGAGGCCAGCGACAGCACTTGCGGCGGCTGGAACGGCGACTTCTTGCTGGCAGCCTTCGGATCTTCGCTTGAGTTCGAATCTCCAGGAGGTTTCAGACGCACCATCAGGCGGTTGCCGGCTCCATCCCAGGAGTAGCCGTACGGAGCCAGGAGATCCAACACGATCCTCATGATGGGTGGGTCTTCCTGGAATTGCTCAGCACGGATGGCCAGAATGTTTTCCCGCTGCACAAGGATTTTTTTGTGCCGCAATCCGGTGCGAGCATTGGACAGGTCGACGACCAGACGCGGGGGTGAACTCAAGACTTGAATCGTCGGCACCACGGGCAGGGTGGAGAGAACTTCGAGCACCGGAACCCCTCGCTCGTGCACAACGCGAACACTGGTGACCACTGCGGCCGCGGGCCTCGGAGGGCTCGCTCCTGGATGAGTTGCATCCGGCGCGGCGTTCTGCGCAATAGCCCCTGGGACTACCAGCCATGCCAGCAGCGCAACGCTAACCAATTGGACGCCAGGTCGCGACAAAGAAATCCTCTAAGAAGTGTTCTGGAAGGAACCTTATCACTTGTGGGAAAGGCGGAGAAGCGGCGGGCGAAACAAAGACCCCTTCGCGCGAGTCGCCCGCGCAGTACGGGCAGCCTGGTCGCTCCTGTTTCAGCTTCCGGGAAGAAATTCGTACTCTTCGATGACTGCGGCCACAGCCATCTTGCCGTCGCTGGCCCCATCCTCGACCCGCACGATGCGCCCTTTGCATTGCACACGAATGCTTTCGGTGAGCGTGATCTCCGGCGGGAGCGTGAGAGTGAAGCCGATCAGCGACCCCTGCTCGATGGGTGCGTCCAAATAAAAACTAATGCCGCGCGCGCTCACGTCGCGAATTTGGGCCGATTCGTCATGGTTTGAATTTTCACCGCGGGAGACGGCTACCGGAATCCGGAGCGCGAAACGTCGTGCAGCCCTTTTTTCCTGCTGGGCTTCTGCCATGCGTTACTCCAAGCTAATAAAGTGGCGTCAGACCTATGCTTCTAACTGATATTGAGAGAATGCCGTTTACCAGTGTGTTCCGTCAATACCACCCTTGGGGAGTCGGGTGGCCCGTTGGGGCGAGGAGCGGAGATTAAGCGGCCTCTTAGTGGCAGTCGAGGACGTTCCAGTCCAACTCCGCATCGACCAGAGCTGCGCTAAACTGAAGGTTGGACGGTTCTTAATGGTCTTCGTTCTCGACAACTACGATTCCTTTACCTACAACCTGGTTCAGTATCTAGGAGAACTTGGAGCACGGGTTGAGGTTCGCCGCAACGATCAGGTTACGGTTGCTGAAGTCGAGGCGATGCGGCCGGAGCGTGTTGTGATCTCGCCCGGTCCGTGCACGCCGCAAGACGCTGGCATCAGCATTGATCTAATCCGGCATTTCGCGGGCAAAATGCCCATTCTCGGCGTCTGCCTGGGACATCAAGCCATCGGCGCGGCTTTTGGCGGCAATGTGGTTCGCGCTCCGAACCTGATGCACGGCAAGACCAGCGCAGTTACACACGATAACAAAACCATCTTCCGGGGCTTGCCCACGCCCATGACGGCCACGCGCTATCACTCGCTTATCGTCGAAGAGAAAGATCTGCCGGCGGAGCTCGAGGTCAGCGCCTGGACTACGGAGAAAGATGGAAGCCGCACCATCATGGGCTTACGCCACAGAAAGTTTGCGGTCGAGGGAGTGCAGTTTCATCCCGAGAGCGTGCTGACGGACGCGGGGAAGAATCTGGTGGGGAATTTCTTAGAAGTCGTCAGTCACTGACCACGGCCTCTAGCTTTTTCTACCGCCCTTAACAGCGCCTGCGCCTTGTTCATCGACTCCTCGAACTCGCGGGCTGGATCGGAATCGGCCACGATCCCTGCTCCTGCCTGCAGATACGCGTGCTTGCCCTGCATGAGCATGGTTCGTATGCCGATGCACGAATCGAGATTCCCCGCGAAGTCAGCATAGAGCACCGAGCCGCCGTAGATACCGCGCCGCACCGGCTCCAGTTCTTCGATGATCTGCATGGCGCGGACTTTGGGCGCTCCGCTCAGTGTGCCCGCGGGAAAGCATGCGGCGAACGCGTCGAGTGCACCCAGATCCTTACGCAGCGTGCCTTCCAACGCCGAGACCAAATGCATCACGTGGGAGTAACGCTCCACATACATCAGATCTTTTACTTTGACCGAGCCGTACTCGCTGACGCGGCCGAGATCGTTGCGGCCCAAATCGACGAGCATGACGTGCTCGGCGCGCTCTTTTTCGTCGTTAAGCATCTGCTGCTCAAGGCGCAGATCTTCGGCTTCGTCGCGCCCGCGCGGATGCGTGCCGGCAATGGGACGGTATTCCAGCTTGCGCCCGGTCACGCGCACCAGCATTTCGGGCGAAGAACCGAGAATCTGCGTCTCGCCCATCCGCAGGAAGTAAAGATAGGGCGAAGGATTCACCTGGCGCAGGGCGCGGTAAAGATCGAACGGCTCGATCCCGGGAACGAAGTCGAGGCGCTGTGAGAGCACCACCTGAAAAATGTCCCCCGCGGCAATGTATTGCTTGCAGCGCTCCACGCCGCGCAGAAATTTCGCGCGCGTGGTTCCAGAGTGGATCTTGAGTTTCCCCGGCTTTGCCTTCGTGGATTTGCGCCACATCGCCGGCCGCAATCCAGCGGCCAGCTTTCTTTCGAGTGCAGCGATGTCGCGAACGGCGCGGTCATAGGCCTGACGGGGGTTCTCCCGCGAAACGTCGGCCGCAGCCATGATGTGAATCTGATGGCGCAAGTGGTCGAAGGCCAGCAGCCGGTCGAAGAACATCAGTTCACAATCAGGAAGAAGAAGATCATCCTTTGCGCGTTCGCCAATCTTTTCTAATTGCCGCACCGCGTCGTAGGAGAAATAGCCGACAGCCCCAGCGGTGAAGGGCGGCAGCCCGGGGATCGCGGCCGGCTGGTGCTCGCTCAGTAGCAGCTTGACGAACTCAAAGACGCTGCCTTCGTGCCGTTCGCGGTTCCGTCCGCGTTCGATCTCGACGCTAGAACCTCGCGCCCGCAGCCGCATGTAGGGCCGAACTCCCAGGAACGTATAGCGGCCAATCTGCTCACCGCGCTCGACCGACTCCAGCAGAAACGCGTGCGGCTCTTTTTCCGCGATCGCGAGAAAGGCGGAAACGGGCGTGAGCAGATCGGCGCTCACCGATTTCACCACCGGCACCAGCGTCGCCGAACGCGCCAGACGCGAGAATTCCTTGAACTCGGGGTTCATCATGCGAAAGATGTTATGGATGAGACTCGGCGAGCCTCAGCACCGCCTCTCGGTCCATTATAGGGGAGCGGTATGGGCGAGGCGCCTCCCCGAACGATAGCGACCGGTTCGCTCACCGGAGTACCTATCGTCGGTACCCGAAAATGGGCTGCGAAATATTGGCCGGTGAACCAATCCGGCAATTGACGGACGCATTCGATCATCGGAAGATACCTAAGGAAGAGACCAAGCAGTCGGGCCCTCGTGCGGTCACGAGCCTATGCGGATCAAGTTCTGGGGCGTGCGCGGTTCCACGCCGACCCCACAACCCGAGAACATGCGCTACGGAGGCAACACCTCCTGCGTCGAAGTGCGCTTCGGCGACCAAATCTATATTTTCGACTGCGGCACCGGATTTCGGGTGCTCGGCCAGCAACTGCAAAGCGAATTCGGCGACCGGCCGTTTTCCGCCCACGTCTTCGTTTCGCACTTTCATTGGGACCACATCCAGGGCATGCCATTCTTCCGCCCTTTGTATGCCAACGCTGAGAACCGTTTCCTCTTCCAGTGTTCCGCCCGAACGCGCAGCCTGAAACAAGTGCTGGCCGATCAGATGGCCGCGCCATATTTCCCCGTGAAAATCGATGAGATGAAAGCGCAGCGGGACTTTTACGACCTCGGGAGCGGGCGTATTACGATTGGGGAAGGCGTCCAACTGCAGACCGCGTGGCTCAACCATCCTCAGGGATGCATGGGCTTCCGCCTCGAAACCAAAGATGGAGTGCTGGTCTACGCCACCGACAACGAACCCGGAGACGCCGCCTTCGACAAGGCCGTACGCAAGCTGGCCGAAGGCGCGGACGTGCTCATCTACGACGCGCAATATCTTCCCGAAGAATACGAGGCGCGCCGCAGGGGCTGGGGACACAGCCACTGGCGCGA
>PMSQ01000016.1 GCA_003168355.1 Acidobacteriaceae bacterium
CCCCGAAGCGATAGATCACCAAACCCGGTTTCGTTACGGCGCCGGGAATAGCCGGGACTACCTGCCAGATATCCCCCTCGTTTACGACAAAGATACCGGTGTGAGGACGATAGCTGTGCCGCACAATCCGAAGCAGCGACAGCACCATGGCTAATAGAATGCCCTGCTCGACCCCCACCAGCACAACGACGGCCGCAGTAAACACGGCCAGAGCATATTCCTCGGGACTCTCACGTCGAATCTCGCGCAAGCCACGCACGTCGATTAGACGGACAGCAATGAAAAATACGATGGCTCCGAGCACGCAACGTGGCAGGTATTGCAGAGGCTTGGTCAGAAAGAGCAGAACGAACGCAACCGCGATCGCCGTAGCCACCTGGGCAAGCTGGCTCTGACCGCCGGAGCTTTCAACCATCGCGGTTTGAGTAGGGCTTCCGTCCACCACAAACGTCCCGCTCAACGCTGCCGCAGCGTTGGCCGCAGACAGACCGACTAGGTCTACGCTTTCGTCCAGGTCCTGATGATGGCGCGCCGCATAGAAACGCGCGGTAGCCGCGCTTTGCGCAAGGATCATCACAAAGCAGGAGACGGAAACGCCGAGCAGAGGGACGACGTCCTTCCAGTGCACGTNNGCAATTGCGCCGGCGACCGCGAGCAGAGAACCTGGAACTTTGGGGGCAAACCGGCTGAAGGCAAAGACGCCTGTCACGACCACCGCCGAGATAGCCAGGGTTGGCAGGTGAATCCTGGGCAGGCTGCGGAAGATATCAAGGAGCTGTCCAACCGTCCGATTGGAGTGCACTTCGAGTCCGACCATCCCGCTCAGCACGGCGACGCCCACCTGAAATCCAACTCCGGTGAGAAACCCTGTCAGCACGGTCTGCGACAAGAAATCGGCCAGGAATCCGAGCTTGAGGATTCGAGCCAACAGCAGAAATCCGGCAGTGAGCAGAGCGACCGTCGATGCCAGCGCCACATATCTCGTGCTTGCGATGGGAGCCATAGTCGCAAGCTTCCCGGCAAGGATAGATGCGGTTGCCGAATCGGCAGCGACCACCAAGTAGCGCGAGGAACCGAATACGGCAAATGCCAGCAGCGGAAGCAACAACGTGTAAAACCCTGTGACTACTGGCATGCCGGCAATCTTGGTATAGCCCAGTGCCTGCGGGATGTTCATCGCCGCCAGTTGGAATCCGGCCAAGGCATCCCGGGCCGCTCCGGCGCGCGTCACAGGCCTTATACCTTGAAACAGATGAAGCCAGCCACCGCTTCGTGCCTCCGACGAGCTGAATTGCAGGCGATCCGGCTCGGGCGATGGAGTGGTTTGCATGTTCATTGTCATCCCAAGATCGTCCTTACCGTTCCGAAAGTTTCACGCACGAAAAGCGCAACTGATTTCAAGTCGGGCCTCATAGGACAATATAGCAATGCGAGCAGAGCACATCCGTTGCTGGAATGCATCGTACCCGAAAAATTCGGTGACGGACCGGAGTCGAGTTGTTTATCGACGGTGGCTTTGTTCCGGTGTGGAGCGGTTTGGAGAACCATCGAGCCGCCGCCCAGAAGCTCTGTGTAGACTTGTTCCCATTTGGCACTGACGGTCGGAGCGCATGCATCTCGCGCAAGCAGGGCAACGAGGCACGGCCGGTTGCATGTGCAGTTCTCGACTAAACGGCACCGCGTTAGGTGCTTGATGTCGGGGCAGACGCGGTTTAACGCTTCTCGTACGGGTGGAAGATGTAGTCCTTCGCCTTCACGGACGTATGGCACGCGTTTCCGCAGTCTGAGAGGCTTTTGGGATCGGCCGTGAACTTGTCCGATGCGGCATCGTAGTTGAACAGCGCGTATCCCCACCCGCCGCTTTTCGGAAATCTCTTGCTGTCCTTTTCCATGACGAAAGCCTGGGTAAAGACGTCTGGCACATCGACGACGAAGGGGGCCTCCGTGCTCTTCTTCGGCTTCCATTGGAGCTTCACAATCATGGAGCCATCCGGGAAAGGCTGACCGTTGCCCGGAACGCCAGCCTTGTACGCCGTGATCATGGTCGGATTGGCGACGATCACCTTGAGTATTTCGTCGGTCCGCGCGGAAGAAGCCACCGCCCAATCCTCGTATCCCCTGAAGTCGGAGAACGCGATTCCGCTCGGCGATTTCAGCGAGTACTTGTCCTTGTCTTGGCCTTGCGCGAAAAGGGCCGCCGCACCGAGGACGGCGAGCACTGCCACCGCTGTCGCAACGATGGTAAAGCGGGCGATACGTCCCGCACCGGTGCTTTCTATCTTCTGTACTCGTTGTTCTTGCGCTACAGATTTCGTAACAAGTTCAGACATGGTGTGTTCTCCTTCATAAAAAAAGTTTTCCAAGCCCGATCAACGTGCGTCTCGAACGATTGCGATTAAACCAGACGTGAGGGGAGTAAAACAATTGGACAATGGTATCGACNNGATACGAAAGTATGGGCAATACCATCGTCCAATTGCGCGGCCCATTTTGTTCTGGCTGAATGGTGACAGCTTTATGTCGCCGGGTGGTTTGTGTCATCTGAGCGACGATTTCGGATCGAACTTCTAAGTTCTTGAGATTGTCGTCGGCTATGTGTGCATTTGCTGCGACCAATGAACTACAGACGGCCGACGGCTATTGTCGGCTTTAATCAACCGGTTTCCGAGACTAACAAATACGGAGGAAAATCCCATGGCAACTATGAACGCACCCGCCAAACTCACACAGATGAACCCACCTACGAACCCCGTACAGATTCGCCTGACCCGGCGGTCGCCCGCCTATTGGCGTGTCACGATCGACAACCCGCCGATCAACGTTATGGGTCCGGAAATGGTCAAGCAGTTCCAGGAAGTCATCAACGCTCTCGAGGCCGACCAGCAGGTCAAGGTGGTGGTCTTCGATAGCGCAGTCGACGACTACTTCCTGAATCACTCCGATTTCATGGCCAAGCTTGAGGACCTGACCTCGATGCCAGCGGGTCCCACAGGCTTGCCGCCTTGGCCGGACTTTCTCGCGCGTCTGACCCGCTTACCAGTCGCGTCCATCGCCCTCATCCGCGGCCGTGCGACCGGCAACGGCAGCGAGATCACGCTGGCCTGCGACATGAGTTTTGCCAGCCGCGAAAAGGCCATCATCTCGCAATGGGAGGTGGGCGTGGGGATGGTCGCCGGAGGCGGCCCCATGGCTCGGCTTCCCCGACTTATCGGTCGAAACCGCGCCCTCGAGGTGCTCTTGAGCTCGGAAGACATCACAGCTGACCAGGCCGAGGCCTACGGCTACATCAACCGCGCCCTGCCCGACGCCGATCTAGACGCTTTCGTAGAGTCTCTCGCGACCCGTATCGCCAAGTTCGACAAATGGGCAATCGCTCAGACCAAGCGCCTCGTCAACACCAGCCTGCCGCCGGACGTTGAGCTCGGCGCCGGGTGGGATGCGTGCATCGCTTCGCTCGGTCGACCTGCTGCCCAGGAGGGGATTAAGGCGCTGATGGCGCACGGCTTCCACAAACCGGGGGACGTCGAAAATCGACTCGGATACTACCTGGGCCAAATCGCGCGCTAGGCCGGCGCTTGACGCGCTTCCCAACTCCGTCAGGGAAGACGAAACTATGTATCTGCTCATCAATCCGGTCGCGAGCGCGGGAGGCGAAGGAACAGGTCTTCGAGTTCGGCCAGATATCAAAATTGGTCGTTGCCCGAAGGAGACCGCGACGTCCGTATAATTCAATACCTGTGAGGCGCAATGACGAAAACGACGAGCTTTCAAATGGACATTCGCCCGCTCTTTACGGAGCGAGACATTCAAGGCATGAGCAAGGCGTTCAACCTGGGAAGTTACGATGACGTCAAAAAGCACGCCGGCGCCATCTACGATCGCATTCGTGGAATCGGCGGCGCCATAATGCCGCCACCACCACCAAAAGGAGAAGGTCCTTGGCAGCAATCTCGGATTGAACTATTCGCCAAGTGGATGGCGGACGGGTTCCCACCTTAATCGTCCCCTCAAGCGCCCAGGGCTGCTTCCAGGCGGGTGATCGAAGAAACAGCGCGACTTGACGAGTCGAACACTCTGATTCCGCTAAAGCATTTAGCTTTTTGTCAAATTGGAGGCTCAAGATGAACGATCAAAAAACGCAGGAGCCTTGTTCTGGAGTGCGAGATCAAGAGATCCGTGCGGCACTGGATCAGCATTGGGCGGCGTCCGATGCCAACGATTTTGAAACGGAGCACCGCATCTATCACGAGGACGCGGTGCTGGAATACCCGCAGTCAGGCGCGCGAACCCGCGGTCGACGCAATATACAGAACCAACGCGCCAGTCAGCCGAGCAAAAAGCG
>PMSQ01000137.1 GCA_003168355.1 Acidobacteriaceae bacterium
CATCGTGACCGACAACCGCGCCGTTATGGTCGCTGCCAGGTATACGTGGGACCCGGTCAAGTTTTTTGCCGGCTACGAATACATCTGGCAGAATAACCCGTCGAACCCGTTGGGCGTTGGCGCCTCGGANNACAGCGGCAGAACGACTTCCGTCTTCCGCCGACCTGCTCGCCCGCAGCCGGTTTCCGCGCTTCCTGCGCGGGCACCCTCAACGAGGTGTCGCTCTATGCGGATCATCACTTCACCAAGCGTTTCGACGGTTTCGCCGGAATTGCGTATTCCTACGTGAGCGGCGGTCTGGCCATCGCCATACCTCATGGCCCCGGCGTCCCCTATAACTCCGACAGCAACGTTGCTCCGACAGTCGGTGGTCGTTTCACCTTCTGATCGCTTCCGCGGCGGGTTCGAATGTGGCCGTCGCGGGGGGTTGATTCCTCGCCTGTTCCTTTGGGATGACATAATCGTCAGTGGACAGCGTGCGGGAGACTCTTTTCTTGTGCCGGTTGCGACTGTGGTTACAGTTCGGCGCGGTTCAAGCTTGCACAATCCAACTGTTTTGAGCAATCCAGGCTTAGTGACGGGCGACTTCGATCTCTGAAGTTATGGGCCACGACGGACTCCCGTCGACGCGGGTCAGAAGTCGGCTTCGAGGAGATCACTGTTGATCTCCTCCGAGGCCGTTTGCGGAAAACTTCCGGTTAACCGACCACTCGCTCGGTAAGCGCGCCGACACATCTGTGCGGCGGCATGATTCGGCATGGCTGAGAGCTCATGTGCCGCGCAACTTTGTCAGTTGCCCATCTTCTTGATTGCTCCGAGGGGCGTCTGCAGCGTTCCGTCGTTGTTGATGTCGAAGTCGTAGGAAAAGGGCGTGAACGATCCGGCCTTGTAGAAAACGACTTTGCCGTCGCCGGTGAAGCAATCGAACGGCATCTCACCGCCCAATCCTTCGGTAATCGTTGCCTTCCCGGAACGGAAAACGACCTTCATGCCGCCCATGCCCGAGACGTGCTCCCACCGGCCTTCATACTTGCCGGNNCGGATCTCACCCTCCATCCACTTGCCGTTGACCAGCACTTGCACGCGATCGTGGAGATCGTATTGCCCCGCCGCGTGATCCTCGGCCGTGAGTTTTCCGAGCCGACGCACTTCCATCGGCCAAAGTTTTGAGACGTCAATCCCATTCGGCAGATGGACCACGTAAGAACGGCCGTGCACTTGGATGATCTTGGCTTCCTGCCAGCCGTCGCTCAAAACGCGCACGGTGTCGCCGACCTTGAATCCGCCGGCTCCGGGCTCGGTCTGCGAATTCACCGCAGCTGCGGATCCCGAACCGTTGCTGCCAGCACTCGCGCGCTTCTTAAAAGGAGAAGGCGCTGGTGGAATCTCGCCGCGGTGAGGGTCGGCCTGCGCTTCGGCTGGCGTTTGCGCGTGGCATTTTGCCGGGAGCAAAGCAGCTAGTTGTACGCGGAGCGCTTCGCCTCGCTGGTATGCCTGCCCCTTCTTGTAGTTCTGATAATCGCAGGCGCCCGTGGTGTTGTCGCACGAAAAGACTTTGAAGCTTTGTCCGTCCGTGCACACGTAAACAACATTCATTTGCAGCGCCGGCGTCTGCGCGAGCGCGCTGGCCATCGGCACAGCCAAAAGCAGACATCTCAACGAGAATATGCGCATCTGAGCCACCTCGCTCTGCGTACGTCGGGGAGCGGGAAGTAAGTCATCCCGCGGCCCAGGAAAACAACGTGGCGGAAGGATATCACTCTTTCTCTGTCGCCTGTCCTACCGCAACCTGCCGCAACCTGCAATTGCTTGCCCTCCCAATGTGGATTCTCAATCCGTTCTGCCCTGAGCAAATCCTGCTCTGGTCTGCCAAGCTTCTCTGGGGCAGTGCTGTTGGCTGATTTTCTGTAGCAACGTTCTTTGTTTTGCCAACCACAAACACTGCATGAGTCACGCAATCAGAAAGCTGCGCGGGCGCTCACAGTTGAGGACATAATCCGTCACCCCCAACAAATCTAATTGCTCATAGCACCTTTGTCGGCGGTCCTTGACATTCTGTGGTGTACGGCATATCGTGATCGGCAATTCGGCGAACTGAAGGGAGAAGCAATGCAAAGCTTCTCCTCCGAGGGGGCTTCTACTCGCCGGCTTCCCCAAGAAAACAGGGTTGAGTCTGCCGCGCCACAGAGCAGCTGCCGCGCACGTGAGACACCGCGTTAGCGGACTGAAGCTGGGTTGACGTTGGTGGCTCGCGAAACCGTCGTTGACATTTTGGCGTCGCCACGAGATGGGATGAGTTCGCGCACCTGGGCGTGACCAATCACAACGACTTCCTCGCGAGCTGGCTTTGTAACTAACAAGAATAGTTGGAGTCGCTCCGATGGCTCTTCGCGCTCTGCTTCCTGGGTTGGCCACCATCTTGTTGGTGTCCTTCGTTTTCCCTACATCTCTTGCACAGGCATCGCTTGCGTCCGGGTCGAGTGCGCCGCCGGCCAAGCTCGTCTCTTCACCTGCAGGCGGAGCTGCGGGATCTTCGTCCAGTGACGCGAATAAACAGGCGCAAGCGGCAACCACTGCCATTGATAAAGCGGCCACCGCCGTGGCCCAGGCCAGCGATGCGACTGACAAAGCCGACAAATACGAGAAGGCCATCCAGGATATAACTGGATCCGCTGCTAAGTCCTCCCAGCCCGCGCTCGATAACTTGCAGACTCTGCGGGCTACCATTGATGCCATCAATCAGAATAAGGTGCTGAATGCGCTGACCACGGCCAAGGAAGATCTCGACAAGAGCAAGACTGGCAAACCGGAATTTGCGGTCAACGATGCCTGCAGCAAGTTGAAGCAACCCGCGGGCGGAGATCAGCAGGATGTAACCGACGCTCAGGCCAAATGTGCCACTGCGGAAAAAGAAGCCGACTCCGCCCTTGCCGCCGCGACTAAGGCGCTCACCGGTTTGCAATCTGCACTGCAGAGCATCTCACCCTATCTGGCCAACCAATTCGACGTCCTAGCCGGCACCCTCAAGTCGTTTACCGACGCCAAGCTGATTTCTGTCGGCGCCGCTACCGTCGCTGTTACGGCTAAGAAAACCACCACTCCTCCGGCCAAAGGAACCGCTAACGCACCCCCGCCTAAGGGAACCACTAACACAACTCCGGCCAAGGGGACCACTAACACAACTCCAGCCAAAGGGACCACTAACACAACTCCAGCCAAAGGGACGACTAATACACCTCCAGCCAAGGGAAACTCTCCCACTCCCCCAGCAAAGAAGGGTACCGTCGCCAGTACGCCTCAAACTGCCGTCACCACCACCATTCCAAAAACCAATGACCCCAGCACAGCTACGCAAACCGCCACGCCTTCTCCCGGTCCATCTCCCACCGTCCTTCTGCAGGTTCTGCCCAAAGGCCTTCCCGCACTCCAGCAAGTGTTGGTAAGCATCGGAGAGTACAAGGCCGCATGGGATGCCATGAAGCCCACCGTAGAGTCAAGCAGCGCCGGAAAAACGCCAGCCCCGAGCGTGGCTGGCGCATCCGCCCCCGCCACGTCCGATAAAGACAAAAAAGATGCAAGCTCCGCCAAGAATGCGTCTCCCGACGCCGATGTCGAACTGCAGAAACTGCAAGACGACATCGACGGCGTCCAGACCAATCTCGCCGCTTGGTTCGCAGCCCTCTCCGGCCAACTCCAAGCCGATTCTCAAAAGCTCGATGCCGAAATTCCCGCGGTCGCGTCCGACCCGGCAAAAAACGGGGCGGCGGCCCTGGGAGATGTTCGCGATGAAACCGACACGCTGGCCGCCGATCAGTCTATTGTCGATGCGTGGCCACCGCTCGTCGGTTTTCTTGCGGACGGGCAACCGTCGGGTTTCAGCCTCGGCACCACCAGAAAGAATTTCGAAGATCTACAGAAGTGGACCAACATCTTGCGCGCCTCGATTTCGCGCGTGCACGATGCTCTCGCCGGCGACTTCACCGATTTCGAAACCGACCAGGTTTCGCTCTATTACTTTTCCGATATTCCCCGGCTCATGTACGCCTTGAATGACAGGTTCCAGACCATGGGCGGCGTGACCGAGGCCAAAGCGCAGGCCGACGCTCAACGCACCGCGCTGACCCAAACTGAACTCGACCTCGCCGACGCCGAGGCCACCGTAAACCGCTACCAGAAGCAAGTGCTCGATTTGCAGGAACAGCAACGACAGGCCAGCGCCGCTTCAAACCCGGCCACGGCCGTGGAAGGAGCCGTGGCCGGCAAGACACAAAACCAGAACGATAGCCTCTCCACCAAGCTGGCAACCGCCCAGCAATCTCTGAGCGACGCGCAAACTTCCGTCTCGCAGCAGCGTAGAAAAATGCTGCTGGCCGCCCAGGCCGAGTCCGACGCCTTCGCCTTCGCCCGCGACAACACCCCGTTCCTGTTCGCCCCCGCCGACGCCTCCAGTTCCGATCCTGCTAAGCGAGTCATTCTCTACGCTTTCAACGACAGCAAAACCATATTCATGCGCGGTAAGCCCGACGACGTGTCCGTTGTAAAGCAGATGATCGCCAAGTTCGACACGCCAGCTCCTCAAGCCCGCCTCACCCTGTGGACTTTTCAACTCAGCGCCGACTCAGGACAAAAGACAAACAACAAAGCTGCCGGACAGCTCAATGAATCGATGGAGATCGTAGATCAGGAGTTGGGCGACACCAGGGCGCTCGAAAACACGACCTTGGCTTTGCTTCGAGATGTGATCAACGGTGCGGTGGCAAGGTCAACAGGTCCGGACGATCCCAATTGTAAGAGTGCGATCCCTTTGACAACCGATGCCGATTGCGAAAAACTCAGGCGCATCAGGTTCTATGACCCGTTGGTACTTAGGCAATTGAAATTTGACCCCGCGGACGCCAACGACCCCGATCGCCTAGCTTTGCTTCGTAAACTCATTCCCGATCCAGCCGACACAACCACGCTGGGAGAGGCGCTGTTGGTCCTGAGTCTGGCAAAGCCGGAGACAAAGGATAGCATTCGCTCCACATTCGAGGAGGAAGTTAAGAATCGACTATCGAAGCTGCCCTTGAAATCGACTTTGTGGCCGCCCGAGGGCCGGGCAGACGGACCCATACTCCCGTTGACTTGGCACGCATTGGGCATCTGGGAAAACGGAAGCGCTATCTCGGGCACCGGTCTCAGTTCCTCCCAACTGGAAATTGTGCGGGCGCTGCGGGCGTCCTACGACAACGCCGTTCTCTACGACACGCTCAACAAGATCCAGAGTTGGAGTGTGGAACTCAGCGGACGCTCCGCGCCGGGCGTCTGTCCGTCTGTCCCGCCGAAGTGCCCCGAAGATCCCGGGCTGTACTCCAGACTGGACGATATAAACGAGAAAATCGCCGCCTACGTGGAGCAGGGCAAGTCGGCCTTGCTCAAGGAGAAAGACGCTAAAGCTGCGAAAGATGCAAAAGAATTATCAGCCCTGCAAGCCGATCCCAACGCCGACAAGAACGAGACTCAGGAGCTCACCGCGGAAGCGGTCAAAGCGCTTCCTGCAGCCGATCAAGTCGCTTATCGCGACTTGGACAACGAGCAGCTTACTCTGGAAGGGCGCCTTGACACGATCAAGAAGCGCTCCGCGCACGTAGTAACCACACTGCGGGGGTATGGCATCGACGCTGGCAATCTGCTAGCCAGCACGGCCATCCCCGGTAGCGCTGACCAAACTCGCGCGAACATTGCAACCCTTAAGCAGCGAATTCTCAACTATTCCGGGCTAAGTACAGCCTCGCCGCGGGTTGCGGCCGCTGATGAAATGCTGAAGGAACTCATCATCGCAGTCGAGGACGACCTCGCCCGGGAATTCGTTCAGCCCATGATCACAGAATTGCGCACCCGGTTGACGACAAAAAAGGGCGTAAGCGTCGGGATCGTGCAGCGGGAATCGCTGCTGGCCACCAATCGTGGCGTAGCTCGCATCGATCCCCGGGCGTCCGCCCAGTTGGCCGTCGGAGATCAGGAGGACATCCTCACCGGCATCCAGCAACTCGCGCAAATCTACGCCACCGTGCAGACCGGCGGCGCGCTGGCTGCGCTCGGCGCGCTGCAACAGCTGCCTCGCGAACCGCAACCGGAAATCTATGCGATCAACACCGGGAACAAATTCCAGGTCACTCCGGTCTTCGATCCTTCAGGACAGGCTTTGCGCTTTAAGTTCGACTATGTTGCCACCGCGAATGTACAGGAGCCAAACGGCACCACCAACACGCAGCTTTCCCGTATCGAGCGTCATACCATCAACACGGAAGTTCAGCTCAGCAATCTGGAAACGCGCGAGATATCGCGTTTCGAAGTCAATGCGCGGCTGGGCCTGCCGACCACCTACTGGGGCGGGATTCCTATCTTGAAAGACATTCCTTACGTGCGCCCGTGGGTTCCGCTGGTGGGCTGGTTTGTGCGCAAGGGAGGAAGCAACGCCTCCGCACAGCAGAGCGTGATTTTCGGGCAAACCACAATTTATCCCACAATCGGCGCATTGATCGATCTGGTTTCTGATCCGGGAAGCAATCCGTAGATCCTGTTGCAAGCGGGCACATGAAGAACGAAGTGTTAAACCTTAGAAAGGAAGCGATCAAGTTATGGATGGACAAGTTATAGAGTGGAACCCGTACAACAACAACGGTAAGGTTTCCGACGACAGCGGCACCTACCCGTTCTCCGGTGGGGACTGTTCTTCTCGATTGATTAAGGCCCTCGGAAACGGCATCCCGATCGATGTCACATACGACGTGGCCGCCACTGGCTGGGCCATCAACCTTGACCTGGCCGAACAAATCAACCTGGCGGCCTCGGCGGAGCCTCCTAAAAAAAAAGCGGTTAAGGCCCTAGCTAAGAAGACCAGGAAGAAATCGGCTGGCAAGAAGGCCACTGCCAAAAAGTCTAAGAAGCAACCTCGGAAATCTGCCGCTAAGAAGACGAAGCGGCGATAAGGCAGGGCGATTCGCCACCCGCCACTCGTTTCCAGGAACGCAGCGCAAATTTCCTGGGTCAGCGCCGAGACCTGATCAGCATTCAGGGAAGCCTGCCCATTCTGCTAAGTCCATGGGGAAATCCTTCCCCATTACCTGCATGTAGAACAATACTACCCCTGCCCGCAAATGGAGTTCATTCTGTCCACGTTTTTGATAGGCTAAGCGGTTGGTTGAAGGCGGTAGGGCGCGATGAACCGCGTGGCAAAGCGGCTTCGGTGGCGGCCCTCACGAGGTGTTTATGTCTGGAGGTGTTCGTTTGGTTTGGATGATTGCTTCCCTGTTTGTTCTAGCGGCCGCCGTTTATGCAGCAGACGATGCCAAGCCCGCGCCTCCAAAGGCGGAGAAGCGTCCTCTGGAAGAAACTTTTCACGGTACCAAGATCGTTGACAACTATCGCTGGCTAGAGGACGGAAAGAGTCTGGACACGCAGAAGTGGGTGGAAGAAGAAATGTCGTACACCCGGGGGCTGCTCGATCCGCTGCCCGGACGCGACGCGATCCACAAGCGGCTGACCGAACTGCTTAGCATCGGAAGCCTCACCGCGCCGCAGATGGGTGGAAAATATTATTTCTACACGCGGCGCGAGGGCATGCAGAACCAGCCCGTCGTCTATGTCCGCGAAGGCGTGGAAGGAAAGGATCGGGTTCTGTTCGATGCTAACCAGCTTGCGGCAGACGGAACTGTTGCTCTGGATTGGTTCCAGCCTTCGGAGAATGGAAAATACTTGGTCTATGGAACGTCGCTGAGCGGTTCGGAGATGAGCACGCTGCACATCATCGAAACCAAAACTGGCACGCTGCTTCCGGATACGATCGAGCGCACCCGCGCCGCCAGCATTGCGTGGATGCTCGACAACTCCGGCTTTTACTACACGCGTTATCCCAGGAAAGGCGACGTGGCCGAAGGCCAGGAGATGTACAACCGCCACGTTTTCTACCACGAACTGGGAACCGATCCGGCAACCGATCCGCTGATTTTTGGCGAAGGGCGCGATCCCGAAGACTGGCCCAGCGTGAGTCTCGACAACGATGGCCGCTTCCTGTTGATCACGGTCCAACAAGGCTGGACTAAGACTGAGCTGTTCTTAATGGATCTGAAAAAACGCACACCACCTACGCGCATCACTACCGGCAAGAATTTTCTTTATAGCGGTTCGGTGTACAACGGAAGGCTTTACATCACAACGAACGAAGATGCGCCGCGTTACCGCCTGTTCGTCGCCGAAGCTGGCAACTATGAGCGCGACGATTGGAAAGAACTCATTCCCCAAACAGGTTCAGTTCTGCAGGGCGTGGGGGCGTGGGGCGGGAAACTTTTCACGCAGTACGAGCAGAATGCGGCTTCACAATTGAGAATTTTCGATCTTGACGGAAAGCAAATCAGCGAAATTCACCTTCCCGCCCTGGGTACGGTGTTTGGGTCGGAGGGGAAATGGGATCGCGATGAGATTTTTTTTGGATTCTTCTCGTTCACGATCCCGCCCAGCATCTATCGCATCGATCTGGAGCCCATACACGCGAAAGCCGCCAACGGGAACTTTGATGAGGGCACGGTTTTTGCGACCTCCCTTTGGGCGAAAGTGGATGCGCCTTCGATTGATCCTTCGGCGTATGAAGTGAATCAGGAGTGGTACCACTCGAAGGACGGCACGCGGGTGCCGATGTTTATCGTCAATAAGAAAGGATTGAAGAAGGACGGGAACAATCCCACGCTGCTCACGGGATACGGCGGCTTCAATGTAAGCCTCACGCCTTCATTCAGCCGCACCGCTTATTTATGGATGGAGCACGGCGGCGTGTTCGCTGTCGCCAACCTGCGCGGTGGAGCGGAATTTGGCGAAGACTGGCACCGCGCCGGCATGCTGGGGAATAAGCAGAACGTTTTCGACGACATGATCGCCGCCGCGGAACATTTGATCTCGGAAAAATATACGGATAAGAGTCATCTGGCCATTCAGGGAGGATCGAACGGCGGGCTGCTGATGGGCGCGATGATCACGCAGCGTCCGGATTTGTTTCGCGCTGTGGTGTGCCAGGTTCCGCTGCTCGACATGCTGCACTACCAGGACTTTCAGATCGCGAAGCTTTGGATTCCCGAGTATGGCAGCTCCGAGAACGCGGATCAGTTCAAGTGGCTCTATGCCTATTCGCCGTATCACCATGTGAAGGCGGGCGAGGAGTATCCCGCGATCTTGTTTATGACGGCGGACACAGATACACGCGTCGATCCCATGCACGCGAAGAAGATGACGGCTCTCATGCAAGATGAAGCTAAGAACGGGAGTAGTCGGACTCGGCCGATTTTGTTGCGGATTGAGACCAAAGCGGGACATGGAGCCGGGAAACCGGTGACCAAGCAGATTGAGGAGTACACGGATCTTTATTCGTTTCTGTTTTGGCAGTTGGGGGTGAAGGAGTAAGGGGTGCACGGGCCGTTGGGTGGGAACCGACAGTCTTGCCGCTCTACAGAAGAAATGGCGTGTGATGGGGTACGATTCCGTCCCCGCCCGCGTGCCTTTCCACCAAGACCTTAGCAAACTTATGCTCCCTGGGTGACGTCCGAGCAGCTCTGGCTAAGGCGCGTCGGTACTCCGCAAGGGTATAGATTTCTTTTTTCTCACCGAACGCGAAGTACATAGGGAGTAGTCTGCGCAGTTCATCTTCCGCGATGGTACGTGAGTCCGTCGACATAACCCTCGACGTACGCCACGTCGTGG
This sequence comes from Acidobacteriaceae bacterium, assembly GCA_003168355.1. Taxonomy (GTDB): domain Bacteria; phylum Acidobacteriota; class Terriglobia; order Terriglobales; family Acidobacteriaceae; genus Sulfotelmatobacter. The sequence goes on from PMSQ01000137.1 coordinate 9,730, forward strand.
TACTTCCGCCTCCTAAGCTTTTCTGGGCGGATTTTGCGAAGGTAAAGTTCTGCCGTGTTCCGCGGGTTACATGCGTGGGAGTAGTAGCCAGTGTTCTTAAGAGCCAGGATGCGCTCGAGCGCATGGATAAGGCCGTCTTGATGGCTCAATCCAAATACCACGTCGGGGAACTCTCGTGCGTCTATGCCTGAAAGACCGTGGTGAGCATGGACAACTCTTTTCAGAAGTTTTTCGACCCCTGCGAACCGCTCGTCGTCGAGAAGTTGATGCTCAGTAACGAATCTCTGCTTGACCTTGGATATAAAGTACGTTGCGTCCGTATATATCGGGATCAGTCCTTTTTCTCGGAAACGAGCGTCTGAGGAGGGGTCAAGGGTAACGATGTAGCTTTGAGGGCATAGTCCTTTCATTTCCGCAACAAGTGCGCTGTGTAACTGGATGAAGTCGTCGTCCGAGAACGAGAATCCCATGTACACGACAGTCTTGGTCGCGAGCAGCATTCTAAGGGTGCTTCCCAGCAAGCCTCCCGTCAGTCGTTGGTGGCAAGCGTTGTAGTCCTCGCGCGTCGCAACGATCGACCCATAACTATCCACAGACCCGTGTATCTTGAAAACCTTGCGGCCCGGCACGGCCCAAAATGCGAAATCTTCAGCACTCACAAACGGCGTTGCCCCGCATTCGAGCTCAAAATAAGGGTCCCAGTTGGTCGTGACAATATCTTGGACAACGGACAGCGTGGACAGTTCTCGCTGGAACTGCGTTGCCCTTCGGTACAGTTCCGGAAATGCTCGGACGTAATCGAAGCGCTTCCTTATTTTCTTTAGAAGCTTGGCCCGGCCATCGGGCTGGCTGCAATACTGGCTCATCAGGTCCGGAAACGGCGGGCCGTTGTCGGGGCGAATATCGAGCTCTCGGCATACATCTTGGTAAAACGTATATGGATACACTCCGCGCGTCTCGGTGCTTACCCCTGCTCCGGCAAAGACAACGACGGAACAATCCTTGAATCTCTCGTAGAGGTCTGGCGGCAACTCGAAGGGGCGATTGTCTCTGCATATTTCGCAATGGCAGTCGCTGGAGTTGCGCTTGTGGGTTACCGGAGATTTGAGCACAATAACTCTCCTACAGAATGGTGCTCCACTACATCATTCCTTTGCAAGGGTGAGTCGCCCGCTTCCGCACGTGACATGCTCACGCTTGGGCCCTCATGTAGGTGCGGAGGATGGCGTTGATGCGAGTCTGGTAACCGCGCTGTCGGCGAAACCAACGGAGCAAGTCGGCGTCGAGGCGCATGGTCACGATTTCCTTGGGGACCGGCATGACAACCTTGGCGTCTTTCCAGAAGGCTTCGTCGGTGGGGTGGGCTTCCGGGTCGGCAAGAATTCCACGGCGTATTTGGGCCGGCGTCATGCGGCGCAGCTTGTTCCAGTCGGGAGCGGTGCGGCTCTTAGCTTTTGTGCGCATCGTCGCCAACTATATCAAATACCGTGTATTTATACAACGTAAATATCAGTAGGAGCCACTGTTCCAACGTGGGCGGGGCCCGCGGTATGCCTGAAGGCATACCCTGATACGAATCTTCCCAGCGTCAAAAGATAGAATAGTTTGCTGGAAGGTACAGGAGGCTTGCCGTGTCAACCTCGAAGGACATCCTCAGAGACCGCCTTGCCCGATACCGGGCGATCAATATCCGCGTGATTGGGAGGAAGTCGGGGCGGAGAATTTCGATTCCGGTCTGGTTCGTGCTGGAAGGCGAGAAGCTCCACCTGCTGCCGGTGGCGGGGTCGGAGTCGCAGTGGTACAAGAATGTGCGCAAGAATCCGTCGATCGGGATTGATGCGCGCGGCGCGGAGGCAGAGTTGCGAGCTGTGCCTGTGACTGGCGCGAATGCAGTGAAATCTGTGGTCGAGAGATTTCGGGAGAAGTATGGAGCCGGGGATGTTAAGAAATATTATTCAGGTTTCGATGCGGCGGTGTTGGTGAGGTTAAGTGAGTGAGCGGCATGCCTGCGTCTTGCTTGAGCCGTGTGGAAATCCTGTCAAGTTCTAAATTTTCGCCCGCCGTAACTGGCTCTGCTACAAGACCGAATCAGTCGTAGCCCCGTCAATCCAGCACCCCGGCAGTGTTATAATGTTTTGTATGGCGCTTATCTATAAGACATACTCGGCCGCCGCACGCGCGCGGTTATCAACCCCAGCGCTAACTCTTTTTTCTGGAATATTTTACAGGCAAGCCATTATTTATCAATATCTTACGCGGAACTCGCCAGATCGAACCAATGCAACTTATTGAAAGCAGGGATTTTGTGTAAAGAGATCTGATATTTTCTTGAACCAGATCAATCCTCCTATAGCACGGCGCTAAGCAAGAGCCGGGGTCTGCGATTTGAGCCGCCTGGCGGGGGAACCCGGAACGGCACCCGGCTAGGAGTAAAGATACGTAAATCTGCCAGAAATATGTTGACCTCTTTCCGGTTTCCGGCTAGAGTGTGTTGTTCCAAAGGACATCTGGAGTCTCCAGGTCAGTTTTCAAGCTGCCTCGGCCTGTGAGCCCACATCGGGAAAAGTGAGCATCTTCGGAGTCCGGTCGCGCATCTATTCTTGGTAGGAATTGCGCTAACTCCTCAAAATCTCAGTGGAATCAGTGGGTTAGAACTACCTATTGGGGTTCTGGCAGGTTCCCCGGGAACAAGGGCGAAAGCGAGATGCCCACATAATAAGGAAGGAGTAACACACACATGCGCTCTGATCGTGTGTTTGACGCTTTACAAACATTGCGAAATCGTTATATGCTTTGCCAGCTCGCCTCCAAGGCCACGCGGAAGTTCCATCGGCCCAGCACCAGAATCCAGGAAACAATGAATGGTGTATTGGACCGGATCGCAGGCAAGGAGCGGCAGGAAGTTCTGTCGGAGCCGGAAAATTTTGCTGAGGCACAACGGCGGGCTGCTTAAAACAGCCCTGCCCGCCTGCCTGGTGTTGTTTTGTCTTCCCTGAATACCCTCCTTTGAAAATCTCCCGAAAACGCTGAAACGATACGTTTGAGTGACCGGGTGTTAGGTGAATCATGACCATTGCTGAACTGAAGGAAAAGAACATCACCGAGCTGACCAAGATCGCAAGGACCTTGGAGCTGCCCGGTGCCAGCGGACTTCGCAAGCAGGATCTCATCTTCAAAATCCTGCAGGCGCAGAGCGAAAAGGAAGGCCATATTTTCGCCGAGGGCGTGCTGGAAATTTTGCCTGACGGCTACGGCTTTTTGCGCTCGCCGGACTACAACTATTTGCCCGGGCCGGACGACATTTACGTGTCGCCATCGCAAATCCGCAAATTTGATTTGAAAACCGGCGACACCATCAGCGGACAGGTGCGGCCTCCGCATGAGGGCGAAAAATACTTTGCGCTGGTGAAGATCGAGGCGGTGAACTTTGAGTCTCCGGATGAGGCGCGCAACAAGATTCTATTCGACAACCTGACGCCGCTGTATCCGCAAGAGCGGCTGAAGCTGGAGACGACGCGCGAGAACGCGAGCGCGCGGGTGATGGATTTGCTGACGCCGCTCGGCAAGGGACAGCGCGGGTTGATTGTTTCTCCGCCGCGCGCCGGCAAGACCATGCTGCTGCAGAATGTGGCGAACTCGATTACCACGAACCATCCGGAAGTGGTGCTGATGGTGCTGCTGATCGATGAGCGCCCCGAAGAAGTTACGGACATGCAGCGGTCGGTGAAGGGCGAGGTGATTTCTTCGACCTTCGATGAGCCTGCGGCGCGGCACGTGCAGGTCGCGGAAATGGTGATCGANNCTGGTCGAGCACAAGCGCGATGTGGTGATCCTGCTGGATTCGATTACGCGGTTGGCTCGGGCTTACAACACGATTGTTCCGCCCTCGGGCAAGGTGCTTTCCGGCGGCGTGGACTCAAACGCGTTGCAGCGTCCCAAGCGGTTCTTCGGGTCGGCGCGCAACATTGAGGAAGGCGGATCGCTGACGATTATCGCTACGGCGCTGATCGACACCGGGTCGCGCATGGACGATGTGATCTTTGAAGAGTTCAAGGGCACGGGCAACTCGGAAATCATTCTGGAGCGCAAGCTGGTGGATAAGCGTGTATTCCCCGCCATCGATATTCAACGGTCGGGCACGCGCAAGGAAGAGTTGCTGATTCCGCGGGAAGATCTGTCGCGGATCTGGGTGTTGCGCAAGGTGCTGAACCCGCTCTCGCCGGTGGAAGCCATGGAATTGCTGATTGACAAGCTGAGCAAAACCAAGGCGAACGGGGAGTTCTTGTCGAACATGAGCGCACTGTAAGCGCGCGCTTTAAAGTATTCGATGGTGGCGAGCCTCCGGCAGGTGCTGGAGGCTCGCTGTTTTTATGCTTTCGGTTTCTTCCGCAGTCCCTGCGAAAAATCTCCGTTGCCGTCTCCCGTAAAAATCGCCATACTTTAAGAACGGGCAGACGGTTCGCGCCCATTTTCGAGGGTACTGTGCGAGCGAAACCAATGGCTTGGAGTCTATCTTTAGTTGTATTTTTGTTTTTACTGTTTGCGATTTCCGGCAATGCGCAGACTCACCCGGGTCCGCCGCAGAGAGTGGATGGCACGGTGGCGCCCGCGGATGATAACGAGAGCCGCGACCGCATTGCTCGCGACATGGCGAAGAAAGCCAACCAGGAGCGGCAGGCCTTGCTCAAGGCCGATACTGACAAGCTGGTCAAGCTGGCCGGTGAGCTAAAAGATTATGTGGACAAATCGAATGAGTACGTTTTGTCGCTTGAAGTGCTGAAGAAGGCGGAGGAAATCGAGAAACTGGCTCACAGCGTGAAGGACAAAATGAAAGGTCCGAACTAGGGGAATCGGGGGATTTTGTGATCGGGTGATTGGGTGCGTTCCGCCGAGCCAGGAACATTGGATGACTCTCCGCCTCGCCGCTTTCGTCTTGTTCTGCTCGGTGGCTTTGCGTGCTGCCGAAATCAAGGGAACTGTGAAGAATGTAGCCGGCGGCGATGCCGTTAATCTGATTCATGGTCGCAATGGCTGTGTTCCCCGTCCACCAGCGGGTCATGTCGCCGGTCAAGCTGATGGGAGGAAGGTCGAAGCAATTGTTCTGTGCAGTACGACTTGGTTGCTGTACGACGAGACCGCCACGCCCAGAGGGTCAAACTCCATGTAGGGCTCGGCATAGCCGCAGCAGGTCATGCAGCCGTAAGTGGCGTGGCCGTAGGTCTTATCCAGAATCACTTTGCCCTCGTACAAATTGCCACCGCCACGTCGGTGAGATCGCGAACCCGGTATGCGCCGGAGATGAGATCGGGCGGCAGGCCTGCGCCCATCTTTATCGGGAACCTGATCGTGGATCAGCTTGCCGAAATCCAGCCCCATCTGCTCGTCCGGCGCCAGCATCTGCTCCACCTGGTATTGCCCCTTGCCCTCATTGTAGAAGATGCTCAGTTGCGCCCGCACCGCTTTATTGCCGCCGTTGCCGACCGTTACCAGGGAATTGTGCATGGCGTCCACTTCCCATTTTCCGCCTTCCCAATGAAACGCCAGTTGGTCGTTAAAGGGCGTCTGTGCACCATAGCGTCCGGTTTGGTCGTAGCTGGCGGCCACCGCCATGAGATCGTTGGGCTGGACTGGGGCACTGAGGATCACCGCCGCCCAGTGAGCGTCAGCTGGCAAAAGTTTCTGCGCTTGCAGGGCAGCGACATCCACCACCTGCGTTGCATTGGGCTTGAGCGCAAGATCGACAGCGGCGCTTTTTCCGCTTGCCGTCGCCGAGCGCCAGTCGAAATAAATGTGAGCCGTGAACGCCGCGCCGGACGCATTGCGTACAAAGACTCTTGGCTGAAGAATGGCCCCGGCCGGAAAACCTAGCGCTGGATCAGGGTTGCTCAAAGCACAAGGCTGGGGGCCAGATTCCGGTCGCCGACGTTGGTCAAAATCAGGTAGCCGGTTACCGAATCCCCGGGCAGCCACCAGATACCCTCCCGGCTGCCCGCGTCGAACTCAGTCGCCTGGGCGAATGCGTCCATGTGGAAGTCGATGGGATGACCGGTGTCATACACCATGACCGCCGCGTAGAGGTTTCTCATTGCCCTCGCGTTGTAGCGGAGAACGAGTGATCCAAGTTCCTGATGCAAGACTTCGAGTGATGAGTTAAGACATGGACCTGAAGCGCCGCGGTTGAATACGGGCCGTGGCGACTCCAGCCAGTTGACCGAAATCCCGCCATGGTAGCCTGTTCTAACGCGATTGGCAACGGGTTCGCTGTCGTTCACTTCATGGGGCGGGGCTGTTTCCATCGGAACATTAGACTAAATGTTCCAGTCGGAACGAATGCACCCGACTTTTGGGTTTCAGTAAAGCGGGTATCCAGTTGCGCCGGGCATCAGACCATCGACCTTGATCACTTTCATTCCAGTCTTGACGTCTCCTACCATGACGAGAGCAATAGCACCTGGAAGCGCACCAATGGCTTCTTTTTGCATGCCGTTGGAAAAGAGGGCTACCGGTTCCGCTTGGGCCTCCCCGCGAAACACCTGCGCGATCCAATACTGCTTGTACTCGCTTTCCGACATTCCGAGGAGCCTCAATAGGACCACCCGTTCGTATGATCCCGTGACACGCACGACCAGCTTGATGGAGAGCCCTCCTGCCCAAGTCCGCTTTTCCCCGGCAAAGACCTTCCGCAACTCGGACTTGGTTATATTGCTGATCGGATTCTTCGGATTCACCACCACGGCGACCTCCTGATTCTGAGCGAGCGAGGTCTGAACGAGAGCCGGCCCTAACAGATAACTCAACAAGAGGATTGCCATGAAGTTCTGCATGTTTCCTGCTTCAGAATGCAAATGCTATTTGCAGCTGCAGGCCATTTAGGTCCGGCTGATCCTTGCGAACGGTATGGTCCAGCTGAGCCTTGAAAGCAATATTGTCGGTGAAGTCATAACGCGCTCCGAAAGATGGACCGTAGCGCAGATCGACATCTTCGAAAATGCTATTCGGATTCGCGTTGATGTACTGGTAGCGGAAGAATGGACGAATATGAGCGAACCGTCTGGAAATCTGGGAATAGAATGCCGGCATGTTGAACACGGCTCCGCCATGATCGACGGAGTGGCGAATCAGGAAGCCCTCATTGAGGAACTCGACGCCATGCGCCACATAGACCGCGTGGGCGTTGACGATGGTCTGGCCGATCCTGACGGTAGAGGGCACGCTTGAGTTGCCGATCTTGTCGTGGTAGAAGGAACCGCCGATTCGCAAGCCAGGAAGGACGTCGGGGCGGACAAAGAAACCAACGTTTACATGGTTTCCGTTGTTCTCGTCGTCTATCTGGCCCGAGCCATTGATAGCGGGCCTCACGGTATCGCTCGAGCCATACTCAAAAAGATAGTTCAATCCTAATTTGCCTGAGGGAACGGCACCGGTAATCGAGACGCCTACGGCTTGCGAAGGCAGCAGGCCGCCCTCGTCTGCGAACTGCGCGATCAGCGGCCGGTCAGCGGTGGTTTGCAGGAACTTGGCACTGCGGAACTCTGTGTTGTAGTAGCTAACACCGGTTTGATATCGGCCAAACGACATCTTGAGGTAGTCGCTGAACTCGTACTGCAGCAGAAAACGCTCCAGGTCCACGTTAAAGGTCTGATGGTCGAGCTCACCGACCGCAATCTCGGAAAGCACGCTGGCTTTGTCGCTCATTTGGGCCGAGAGGAAGAGATCGAAATCGCCGGTGTAAAAATTGCCTGCGGAACCGGGCACAAAGCCTTCGGTTCCCAATTCCGGTTGCCTCTGATCCAGCACCTTGTAGTTAAATTCGCCGAAGCCTAGCAACTGCATGCCGTGCGGGTCGCGCCAATCGTGTGGCGGGGCAGGCGGCACGTCTGGTAACGGAGTTTGCTCCGCAGATTGCTGGGGTACCGGCGGTGAAGTGGGATCGGCCTGGGCGACGGGTGAAGCTTGCGGCTGCTTGGCCTCGAGAATCTTGATCCGCTCCTGCAGGTCATGGTCTTGCTGCTGTAATTGCTTGATCTGCTCAATCAACTGGGCAATCGTTTCATGATCGCTGGAGCTGGAGCTGTCATTCTGCGCCCGACTGGAGGCAGGAACCAGCACCAGTACAAATAGCGCGCAATGAATGCGGGTTTTGATTCTCCCTGTTGACACGGAACCTCTCGCCGACGAGTCCGCTTCGTAACGCTCGTAGTTGACTATCGTCAGGGCGGGCTTAGAGCATCGGGTTACGTTGGTGTGTGGAGCGCCGAGGAGATGCAAATGGCGAAAAACCTAGCGAGAGCGAAGTTCCTTTTCGGAAGAATTGCCGGATTTGGGCCAAGCAAGGAAGATGCCTCTGTGATCGCTCTCCGCCGTTTTCTCACCCAACTGAAGCCAATGTTTTCTTACTGCGTCTTCAGTCAGAGGATGGGACTAACCAGCTGACACGGAAATGTGTAGTCGGGAGGCCAGCGTTGGGGCCAATCCCTAGTAGTCACTTCTGAGACTGCGGACTGTGGGGTTGGCGATCAGTCGGCGGCTACGGTTTGGGTCATATCATCGTCCTGGGAGCGGCGAGCGGCGCGGTTGGAGGGCAGGCCGGCGTCGCGGATCTTGTAAAGCAGTGCGCGGTAGCTGATGTTCAGAGCGCGGGCGGCCTGCTTGCGGTTCCAGTGATGATGCTGGAGCACTTTGAGGATGATCTTGCGTTCCAGTTCATGCACCGCCTGCCGGGTGATTTTTTTCAGGGAGATCGGTCCGTCGACGGATATGTCGGCGCTGAAGAAATCCGGTTCCTGAGGCCGCAGATCGCCGGAGATGGATTCTTCGGTGCCGAGGATGACGTAGCGCTTCATCAGATTTTCCAGCTCGCGGACGTTGCCCGGCCAGCGGTATTTCTGGAACGCATTCATCAATTCAGCCGAGAGAGGCTTGGCGCGCGAATTGAATTTCCGGTTGTAATACTCGAGGAAGTACGCCACGAGATCCGGAATATCGGAGGCGCGCTCGCGCAACGACGGCATGCGAAGATTCACCACATTGATGCGGTAGAACAGATCGGCGCGGAAGGTGCCGTTGGCGATTTCCTCTTCCAGTTTTCGATTGGTGGCGCAAACCACGCGGACTTCGACTTTCTTGTCTTCCTGCGCGCCGATGCGGCAGAACTGGCCGTCCTGCAGGAGCTGCAACAGCTTGGACTGCAGACTCATGTCGAGTTCAGAGATTTCATCGAGGAATAGCGTGCCGCGATGCGCCATCTCCACGCGGCCCGGCTTGGTGCCGAAGGCGCCGGTGAAGGCTCCTTTTTCGTAGCCGAACAGTTCACTTTCGAGCAGCGTTCCAGGAATCGCGGGACAATTTACCTTCACCCAGGGGCCGGTTTTCCAGGGAGAAGCGGCGTGGATCATGCGAGCGATGATGTCTTTGCCGGTGCCACTCTCTCCTTGAATCAGCACGGGGACATTCGCGCCGGCAATTTTGGCCAGCCGTTCGCGGAGAGACTGCATGACATCCGTGCTCCCAAATACGATTGCCTCAGGAGGCATCTCTCCGAGAGGCTGGATAAGGGAGCTGACTGGGTTAGAAGTGCTCATAAAGGATTACAGGCTCGCGGGGGCACAGGCTTACCCTGGACTATGCATGCGCAGAGCCAAACGCAGGGGAGCATGCACATACTACATGAGGCTAGTCTATCTGATTGATGAAAAGCAACTTACTAAAGATTCATGGGATGAATAGCGGGTAATCAGTAGGGCATGAAGACTGGGGAAAGGCAGGGTAGAGCAAGGGAAAAGATTTTCACACGACAGAAACAAGTTTCCGTCGCCCGGGCTTGAGCTGGGGGTGGGACTTGACCAGCGGCCGGGAGAATTTCAGGCCTACCAGGTTGTATCCCTCGGCATGTTGCGTGCGCAACGCCTTGGCACGCAGGCTGCGCGCGACCTTTGGCAGGGCGGCCAAAGCAGCCAGCGGAGCACTTGGAATCTCCAGCAAAACCTGCGTCGAAGAAGGCAGAGAGCGGCGAACCGCCAAAAGCATGCCGCCGGCGGAAACGTTCAGGGCAGTGGCAAACTCAAGAAATTCTCTTTCCTGCCCAACCTGGCCTCTGACGAAGACGGGTATGGCCAAAGGCAAACGGGACCACCTCCGACGCTCTGCCGCTGGAGCACTTGGGCTCACGCACACCCCTTCCTTCTTCGTTTAACGTAGTACTTCAAGCATCTAAGGGGCCAAATCCGGAGCTAGGAGCAACCTCTCCGAAGAAACAAGTATGAAAGCCTTAGAGAAACGGTTGAGTTCAGGCGAATCGGAGGCAAGAAATCGGGAAAGTGCTGGCTTTTCATGGTTTTCGGAAAGGGAACTCTCGACCCCCGGGGCCGTGGGACAGGGCGGTTGAGGCGGTCCAGAAGTGCAAGGTTTTGCTACACTTGGGTAATCAGCGTGCATTTTTCGTTGACAATGAAAAGTCCTGTGGCATACGATTTTGTTACAGCATGCTTCCTTAGCAAGTCGAGTGCATCCCCCCTCGCAGTATTTAGACCACCGTACCCCTTATGGCCAGCGTGCAAAAGAACGTGTGTGCTTCCGGGCATGGCGAAGGAAAAGCGGGCGCACCCGCGCCTCCGGTTCCGGAGGCGGGACTGACCGGTTCAGCCGATTTAATGCAGGCATACTCCGACCTGCGAGAGCGATTCCAGCGTACGACGAACGCCCTGGGCTCCGCTGCTCATGATCTTAAGACACCGCTCGCAATTCTGAACGGCTACGTGGAATTGCTGCAGAGCGAGAAGCTGGGACCGTTGAATGTACGCCAGCGGGAAGTGCTGGGCGACATGCAGGCAAGTGGCAAACGGCTGCAGCAATTCATTCAGGACTTTCTCACCTACAGCGCTTTGGAGACCGGTGGCCTGAAGATGCAGTTCTCGGAAGGCAACCTCAACGAGTGCCTGTCGGAGGTCTGCCGTCTGTGGTCGACGCGCTTTCAGGCAAAAGGACTGGCTCTTTATTTTCTGGCGAACGACAAGCTGCCGGGGTTTCCTTTCGATTCTCCGAAGCTGGAGCGCGTGATCTCCAACCTGCTGGAGAACTCTTTTAAATTTATTCCGCAAGGCGGGACGGTTTGGCTGCACGCGGAACCCTACATGTGGGAACGGCGCGCCGCAGCTCAGCCGGCGGCGGGGGAGAGACGCACACAGGATACGTCGCAACCGAATTCAGTGAAGGTCAGCGTGTCCGACACGGGTCCGGGAATCCCGGCGGAGTTTCATCAGGAAGTGTTCGACGATTTCTTCCGCTTGCCGGGCACTGAAAATCAGGAAGGCATGGGGCTGGGTCTGGCGATTGTGCGCCGCCTGGTGCAAGGCATGGGTGGCAAAGTCTGGGTGGAGAGCGACCCCGGCGCGGGTTGCAAATTCTCATTCCTGATTCCCTTCAAGCCGTCGCCGAATCCCGCGGGCAAAGGAAGGAATCGATGAGCGAAACCGCGAAAATTTTGCTGGTGGATGACGAGCCGGCCATGCTCCGCTACATCCGGACGCTGCTCGAGGTCGACGACTACAAGGTGGAAACCGCCTCGACCGGCGAAGACGCAGTGAAGCTCGTAGAAAAAGGGCTGGAGCCGGACCTGGTACTGCTGGATGTGCTGATGCCGGGAATCGATGGACTGGAGACACTGGAACAGCTCCGCCAGAAACGCCCCGGAATGAAGGTCGTGATGCTTTCCTGCGTCAACGATACCAAGAAGGTAGTGCAGGCCATGCGCCTGGGGGCGCAGGATTATCTCACCAAACCCTTTCAGAAAGCGGAACTGGATGCGGTGATCAACCAGTGCCTGGATCAGGGGAAAGGGCCGGTTGCAGGGGAAGTCGAGGAAGTCGCCGAGGATGTGTTCTTCATTGCGGCCAGCCCTGCGATGCGGAAGATCCGCTCGCAGGCGGCGCTGGTCGCGAATGTGGATATTCCGGTATTGCTGCTGGGTGAGAGCGGTACCGGCAAAGAAGTACTGGCACGGCTGATTCACAAGCTGTCGCCGCGCGCGCACCGGACGTTCCTGAAGGTGAACTGCGCGGCCGTGCCCGCCGACCTGCTGGAGAGTGAGTTATTCGGCTACGAGCCGGGCGCCTTTACCGGAGCGACGCACGCCAAACCGGGCAAGTTCGAACTGTGCAACAAGGGTACGATCCTGCTCGATGAAATCGGCGAGATGCCGCCGGCGCTGCAAGCCAAGCTGCTGCACGTGCTGCAGGATCAGCAATTCTCGCGGCTTGGAAGCCGGTCCGTGATCAAGGTGGATGTACGCATCCTGGCGGCGACGAACATTGACATCCCGCAGGCGCTGGCGACCAAGCGGCTGCGCGAAGATCTGTACTACCGACTCAACGCGTTCACGTTGCACCTGCCGCCGCTGCGCGAACGTAAAGAAGAAATTCCCATCCTGCTGAAACATTTCATGACGCGCATGGCCGAACAATATGCGCGGCCTCAACTCCCACTTTCGCAACCGCTGCTGGAAGCCTGCCAGGCGCATTCGTGGCCGGGCAATTTGCGGGAGCTGAATAACTTCCTGAAGCGCTACTTGATCCTGGGTGACGAGAACCTGGCGGCAGCCGAACTTCAACCCCGGCACGACGGCAACGGCGGCGGCAGCGCCCGAGTCGATTCCGGAACCAAGGGCGGAGAAGCCAGCGGCGGATTGAAATCGCTGGCTCGCAGCGCCAAAGATGAAGCCGAAGGAGAAGCCATCCGGCAGGCGCTCGAACAAACCAACTGGAACCGCAAACAAGCGGCGGCGCTGCTGCAGATCAGCTACAAAGCCCTGCTCTATAAGATTCGGCAATACGGAATCGCCGAAGCCAAGAGCCACCACAAGCTCTCCGCGGGAGCATAGACCATCCCCGCGAGCTTTAAGCCCTAGCCCGAATGCTTGCATTTAAGCACGCGGACTTGTCTCCACGCCTATTGCACCGTCAGCGTGAACCCAACACTCTGGGTGAACGATCCGGAATTCGCCGTAACCGTGAGAGGATAAGTGCCGGCAGGGGTTCCACTCACCACAGGCTGCTGTTTCTGGTGGCTGCACGCTGGCTGCAGCACCACTAGCACGAACAGGGTTGAAAGCGCGAGGAAGCATAGCAGCCGGTTTCGCCTGCGTTTGCTGGCACCAAGCCCCAGCAAAGCCATGCCCGGCCCCATCAGCCACAGGGCATAAAGCGGACCACGCCATTTTCTGGATGTGATGGTAGTAGGGGGGCGCTCCGTCGTGGTAACGCTGAGAAAGCTCGACTGATTATTGCTGCCGTTGAAATTGAGCGTTTCCGGGGTAAATCCGCAACTCACGCCCACCGGAAGAGAACTGCAATTGAGGGAGACATTGGCTCCGAATCCCGGGCTGGCATTCACCGCCACAGTGTAGTGCGCGGTGTTGCCGGCCGTCACGGTCGCGGAAGCGGGAGCGATGCTCGCCGAAAAATTGGTCGCGGTGAATGTAGCCGAGGCCGTGTTTTGAGTGTTGGTATCGTTGCTGTTGCCGACCGTGGCGATCAGCGAACCACTGCCTACGCCATTCGGCGTCACCGTGAAGACGACTGCCGAATCGGAACCAGATTGCAGCGTAGGGATGGTGCAGGATACGATGCCGCCGCTGGGCGTACTGCAGGTGCCCGACCCGGCGGTACCGTTATTGAAGGTGGCCGATGAACCGCCAGATCCCGTAAAAGAAAGCTCGCCCGTCACCGTAATATCTGTGGCGAGATCCGGCCCCTGGTTGGTCACGGTAAAGGTGACTGTGACCGCAGTGCCTGCACCCACCACTCCTCCGGGGGGAGCCACCACCGGTGCGGGGCAGTTAAGAATGCACAAACTGCTCTCCGTTCGCAGCTTGACCGCGAATGCGTCGCTAGGTCCATTGAGCTGCGCCTGCAACGGATTTTCGGTCTCGAGGTTACTCGAGGTCGTATCGCCGGCAAAATAGGTGTTAAGGCTGGTATCGAGCGTAATGCTGGTACCGCGATCCGTACCGTTGCCACCAAAATAGGTTACGTAAGAGCCAACCGTGCTAGAGCCACTAGTTGTCACCGTATAAATATGGGCGAAGTAGGCGTTCGAACAACCCGGCGCGGCGCAGGCAAGGTGGCTCTGGATCGGTCCAATCGCGGTGCTCACCGGAAAGTCCGTGGAACTGGTAGCGCCGGTGATCTCCGCGCCCTGCGCCGGATCTACGGCGATGGCCAGCCCGCTGTCGTTCCCGGTTCCACCAAGGTAGGAAAAATAATCGAGGCCTACCGTGGTTGTACTTCCTGTAGCCCCGGTGGGGTTGGATAGCCGCGCCACATAGGCGTCGGTAGGCATTGGGGCCGCGATCACAGGACATGTTGCCGGGGGTATTGGGTTGACTGGAGTATCGAGGCACATCTGGAAGGGTGCGATACCAATGGGAAAGACGAAACCGCCCGGGGTGGGCGAACTGGGCGAGTTGGTCGAACCGGTCAGGTAAATGTTGGCGGCGCCGGAGTCAATCGCAATCGCGGGGCCCGTATCCGTGCCGCTACCGCCGAGATAGGTAGAGAAAATCAACTGGGCGCTACTGGTCTGGGCGGCGAGGGGGTTTAACTTGGCGACGAAGGCATCGGTCGGGTAGGGAAGCGTGGTCGGTTCAGTGCATGCCACGGGATAGGTGATGGTGGTCGGTGGAGGCGTATCGAGGCACGGCTGGTAGGCGTTCAAGATAGGGAAATCGCCGGACTGGCCACCGCTCAGGGTTTCCTGGCTGTTATAGAAATTCGTGGTGCCCGTGAAGTAAATGTTCCCGGCTGTGTCGACCGCGATGCCGCCGCCCAAGGCAATCGCACCGCCAGGACTGCCTCCGCCAAAGTACGTGGAATAGGGAACGCTAAGCGTGCTGATGCTGTTGGTATTCACTTTGGTCACAAAGAACTGGATCGTTGAACCCGGCGCCGGGAATTGCTGATACGGCGTGGGCAGATAACTCGCTGGAAAGACGACCGACGGGCTCAGGGGGAGGGGGTTGGTGGAGGTCGTGGTCCCGGTGACGAAGACATCGGCATTGTTGTCGATGGTCATGCCGCTGGCAACGTCCGTGCCGTTGCCGGAAAGGTAACTTGAGTACTTCAACGTCGGGACGGTTTGCAGGCTGTCGAGTCCGCTCAGTGCGCTGACGAAGACGTGCGAGGTGCCGGTGCTACCGGCCTGAGGCACCGTCTGATATGCGCCACTTGTAAAAGGGAAGTTCGGCGAAGTGGTGGTGCCGGCGACGTAGGCGGTGCCCGAACCGTCTACCGCAAGCCCAACGCTGGTGTCCGTACCGCTGCCACCCAGGTAAGTGAGGTACAGGATGCCGCTAAGGCCGGCGTTCGGATTCAGCTCGAGGATGAAAATGTTCTGCGCGCCGTTTAGCGTGGATTGGTAAGCGTTCGACGTTACCGGGAGCGGAGTCGTGCCGGTCAAAGCTCCGGAAGTCGTGGATCCGGCAAGATAGATATTGCCGTCGCCGTTCACCGCGATGGAAGGGGAGCTTTCCGAGCCGCTGCCGCCGAAGTAGGTCGAGTAGGTCAGAATGGGGTCGATGACCAGTTCCCTTCCGCGATCATAGGCGCCGATCTCGAAACCGACACGATTGGCGGCGCGGAGGACGAAGCGCCCTTCGACCGGCTGCTCGCGGTCTCCGATACGCTGGTAAACCTGGGGAGCTTGCAGGCGCACGTCGCTATCATTGCCGGTGAGAATCAGGTCTCCACCGCTGAGTTCCAGCTTGGTTGCGCCATCAAACTGCAACTCGGCCAGTGCCGGGTCGGCGCCGGGGGCGACCTTGAAGTCGTATTCCAAATGGCCCTGGTGTCCGTAGAAAACCACATCGATTCCGGGATAGACATTCTCGTAGTGAACTCCGGCAAATTGCGGAATGCCTGTGCGCCACTTCTGCGGGTCGTTGCCGATGAAATAGTTGCTCTTGCCGGGAAGCCGCTCGCTTCCAGCGACGGCTGTCGCCGGGTTCGCGCCGACCAGCTTCATGCGCAGGAATTCCAGGCCTCGGCCGGGCCGGCTTTGTCCTGGCGAGGCCGGGCGCGCAGTCTGCATGGCGAGCACAGCGCCGGTGGCATCGAGGAAAAGGCTGTATCCCGCACCGTGCGCCAGAAACTTTACGGCGGAATTTGACTGTCCCTGGTTAGGCTCGAAGATCATCGGGAGCTGGCTGAGAAGGGCGTGTGCATCCGGCTTGGATTTCAAGGATGACGCTCCGGTAGAAGCGCTGCCGAAGGCAGTTGAAATCGGGGAAGCGGGAGCCTGAGCCAGCGAGTTCTGTGCGTTCCGAAGGGAACCAAAGCCGATCATGACGCACCCCGCTAACAGCAGAACAAAACCGGCTCCAAAGGCACGGACCCATCCCCGGCTGGCTCCTGAGCTTCCCGATTTTCTTGCCGACGACGCACGGCCATTTCCCATTACGTTTTTCCTCCGGTTCAATCCGATCATTTTGGAGAGAGTAGAAACGACGCGCGAGTTCTTACCCCGGCGCCGGCGAAACCGCCCGCTGCTGACATGTGACTTAGAAACTTGGCGGAAAACAAACAACTACTTAAACATCTGACGGATAGCCAAGTCAAGCGCGCCGCCGCTTCCGCGCACGCTCCAAGACTTGTCAGATGCGTGGGGGGACGTGGAAAGATGCCGCAGGTAGCACGAAAGTGGGATGAAGCGGATTGCAGATCACCGCGGCAGGCGTCTTCTCTGCAAAGCCTTGCATGCGTTGCTGCCAGGAAGGGCAGGTATCAAGCGAAAGCTGTTGATTTTTCGTAGACAACGTGAGGGACGACGCAGAGACCGGTTGGCAGCGGGATTGCTCATCCGTACGCGGAATCTGGGCGGTTGTACATGCCTTTGGGGCCGTCCTGCAAGCGCACTCGAACGTTTATAGAAGCAGTTCCATGGGTCTTTTTGCTCTTGCAAACTGCTGGCAATTCTATAGAGTTGAGTTATATCAGGGCCTGCCCGAAGGCGAGGGCAGGATTGGAGCCTCCCCAGCCGGGCTGTTGATTCCGTTCTGCATTAGATTTGGTTTTTTCTCGGGGAAAGATGCTTTCGGAAAATACGCCACGGATGCAAGCGGATGAACGGCGGGCCATGCGGCGCTTCGATATGCGCTTACCGGCGCTGGTCCGTCTGGATCAAGACGACGAATTCCAAACTGAAACGCAGAATGTAAGCGCGCGCGGCGTTTTCTTTTACCTCGATCGTCCGGTGCCCGCGGGAACTCCCTGTGAAGTCACTCTCACTTTTCCACCTCACATCACGCTGACCGATGCGGTCCGCGTACGCTTCACGGCGCGCGTGATCCGTGTGGATTCGCCTCTGCCCTCGTTGCGGATTGGAACCGCCGCCATGATCGAAGACTACGAATTCCTGCGTTCCGGCGGCAGCACGGATTTCCTCAGCGCCCTGCAGCGGGGAGCGGCGAACTGAGAGACGGGCCTTCGGCTGACGGGCTCTGGGCTTCGGCGATTCCACAACCAGGCTGTCTGATCGAACGGGTCACGCCCCTTTATGCACTCAAATGACAACGCCTGTGCCGCTAATGGATGAGCGATAAACATCCGGATTGCCGAGCCCGAAGCTGAAGCCCGGTTCTTTACTTCCCACCCTTACCCAGATCCTTCATCTGCCGCCGCAAGCGGCTGTAGCGGCGCACGATGCTGACCAGGTAGAGGCCGTGAATCAGCCAGGTGGCGATGTAGGCGGCGTAGAGGAATTTGATGGCGCTTGCGGAATTCATTGTGGACTCCGGCTTAGGGGAACTTTGGATTGGGAAGTTTGCGTAGTTGGCCCTCCGGGCTCCAGTAATGATTCGAGGGCCTCAGCTTCCTCCACTTCGCGTCGCAGCTTTTCCAGTCCGTAGCGCGACCAGCAGACCAGAAACGCGAAACACAGAAACGCCATCCAGCTGATCAAAAGCACATGCAACATCCGCGGATCCATCGAGCCACCTCCACCGATCACCGGCTGCGGATGCTGGGTGCGGAAGAACCAGATGGAAAAATAAACCAGCGGAACGTCAAGCGCCCCAAACACAGCCAGCACAGCGGCTAGCTTCTGAGTCTGCGCGCTGTCGGAGAAACGCCGCAGGACCAGGTAGCTCACGTAAATCAGCCACAACACCAGGGTCGAGGTGAGGCGAATGTCTCCCGGCGCCCACCAGATGCCCCACACCGGCCGCGCCCAGATCGGGCCGGTAATCAGAACGATGGTGCAGAAAACCACCCCAACCTCGGCGGAGGTTACCGCGAGCAGGTCAAGACTTTGTCCGGGAAAATATTTTCCGATCACAAAATAAAGACCGGCAATGATCAAAACCGTGGTCGCGACTGAACTGGGATACATCCCGGTAGGCAGTTGCTGCTTCACTTGCGGAATAAAAGGTGCTACGGCGCCGATAACTCCGATCACAATCACAACCCATCTCGCGGCGCGCTTCGTCGATGGCTTCGCATTGGCCAGGTATTGCACCGAGGCGATGAAATTAATGAAGAACAGCAGGAAGGCCGTCCACGCGGAAGGCACGTGGTAATAAATAATGCGGTAAACGTCGCCCTGCAGCGAATCCGTGGGCGCAACCCACAGGGCCTGGTAAAAAGCGTAGCCCAGCAGAATCGTCGTCAGAACCACCAGGATGGGGAAGGCCTTTTTCATTCCGCTTGCAACACCGTCTCAAACAGGGCCAGACAAGCAGTAGTAAACACCACATCGTAGGTGAGAAGCAATACGATGTAGAAGTGCGCGGGATCGTCTCCCGTGAGAATACTCGTAGTGGCTGCGACCATCCCTATCACGGCGGGAATGGAAACCGGAAATAAAAGCAGCGGCAGCATGAGCTCACGGCTACGCGTGCGCAGCGACATCGCCGCAAAGAATGTTCCGTTCACCACCAGCGCCCAGGTTCCCAGCAACGCCACGGGAATCAACTGCCATGCCGGGCCGAGCACGCGCAAATTGTAAAAAATCACGAACAGAGGCGCCATCAGCGCTTCCAGCAGGCTGACCAGAAGAAAGTTACCCAGAACTTTGGCCACGAACAACGCAGTGGCCGGGGCCGGAGACACGCGGTAGCCATCGAGCACCTGGTTGCGCAGTTCGCGGGCCCAAGTCTGGTTGAGCGCCACCATCGCGGCGAAGAGGAACGCGATCCAAACCAAACCGCCGACAATATGCCGTGATTCTTCCGCTAGCGGATCAAAGGAAAAAACGAAAATCACGACCACCAGCAGTGAGAAAAACAGCATGGCGTTCAGCGCGTCCTTGGAGCGCCACTCCAGCCGGATATCTTTCGTCAGCGTGGCCAGCGTGATCGACCAGAACAACCTCATGGTTCCACCGCTCGTGGCGGATTCGAATTAGGAAGTTCCGGAGCAAGATGAGAGGTGCGCTCAACGATCTGCCCCGCCTGCATCCACACAAATTCGTCGGCCACGCCTTCCAGCAGCGCAGCCTGGTGCGTAACTACAAAAATAGTTTTGCCGGCGTCGCGCATCCCTTTGAGCAAGCCGACCATTTCCCGCGCGGAGTGCACATCCACGTTGGAAAACGGCTCATCCAGCAACAGAATCTTCGGATCGTGCAGGATTGCCCGCGCCAGCGACATGCGCTGCCGCATGCCCTGCGAGTACTTCCCCACCGGCCGCGACAGCTCAGGATCGAGCCCCACCGCCCGAATCACCTGCTTACAACGCTCGTCACCACTAATGTCGTACAGTCGCGCGAAGTAGCGCAGGTTCTCCAGGCCGCTCATCTCGTCGTAGAGCAGCGAGGGGTGGGCCATGTAGCCGATCTCGCGGCAGGCATCGTGCGGATTCTTGTCCAGAATTGAAATCGTGCCGCGTGTGGGATGCGCAAGTCCCGCCAGAGCGCGCAACAGAGTAGTCTTCCCTGCCCCGTTGTCGCCGAGAATCACATGGAACTTGCCCGCTTCAAATTCCGCATCCACTCCACGCAAGGCGGCGAAGCGGCCGAACTGCTTGACTAAATTCTTGATTGCGATGATTCCGGCGGCGGCCGGAACTACGGGGGCGCTCACAGTCATGGGATTAAGTTGAAAGGTAGAAGATAGCGAAAGCGTGCGGCGAAGTCGAGGACGCCAGGAAGGCGGGTAGAACTAATCTCACAAATAGCTTTGAAAGGGCGCGGCTTCCAGCCGCGCCGCCGTCCGTCGATAAGAATGCGGGCTTTAGCCCCTGACGGACTTTCCGCTTCCTCTCCCCGAGCACCTATGACAAAAATTTTAGTTCGTCATCCTGGTCGACGCGGGTTGCGCCTGGGTCATGCTCTTCGCCGGCTCGGCCTGCATCGGATTGCCAGGCTGCTTGGGCGCATACTTCGAGGCACACTTGGCCTGCAGTGCCTTGGCATGGAAGACGCCATCATGGCCAAAGCTGCCGTCGGCGAGCGCCTGCGAGTCGTCCTTGAAAGTGTCGGGAGGCGCTTCGGTTCCCGTGTAATCCACCGAGAGCAACTGATCCTGCTCCATCAGCACAAACTGCACGTGCGTTCCGGTCCGCTTGATCGATCCCGGCTGCACATTCCCCGCCACCCGCAGCCGCTTGGAGTAAGCCCCGTTCCCCATCTTGTGCAGCTCGCTGATGGTGACGTAGTAGCTCTTGCTATCCTGCACCCCGGTATAAGCAAGGTAGCCGAGCAGGAAAAAAATCACGACCGTGGCCGAGCCGAACTTGAGATATGTTTTGCCTTGACTGGACATAGGACACCACCCCACAGCTCTGTGCCTTCAGACTCTAATCCTCCCCAAGCGCAGAATCAAGATTTAGAGAGGCAGCGGTTCATTAAAAAAGGGGCAAGCATCAGGCCCTTGTACGCACGGCTCTCTTCGGAATGAAAACATCGGCAGGAAGTTTAAACCGGGCGCTCAATTTCCGTACTTGTTCTACGGTCAGATTCCTTTGCCCTGATAAGAACATCGAAACCGCACTCTCCGTGCCAAACTGAGGAATCAGATCACGTTGCGTAAGGTTCTGCTGTTCAATGAGAAACCGAACAACTACAGCCGGATCAGCCGCGGGGATAGCGTAATGCTCCCGCTCGTAGTGTTCCACAAGCAAGGTCAGGAGTTCGATTGCTTCCATTTCAGAGCTGGAGGGGCTTTCCAGCGCCGTCAGTTGGAAGAGAGCGTGGGTATAGGCTTCAAGCTCCGCGTCATTGTGGATGACGCGGGGAGCGCCCTTCGCAATCATTTCCGCAGGTTTTGCAAGCACCGTGCTCATTTTGTTCCAAACCTCCTATCCCAGTTATTGTGATTGTCGTATTCCTTATGCGTCAGGAAAGATCGGATGTAGATGTGCCCTTCGGTCCGCTTCTCATCCATCGTCTTTGCATAGTGAACGACGGTGATCAGCTTGTACCGGTTCTGTCTGATGTTAAAGATCACGTAGCCATCCACAGAATCGGCATCTTTAAACGCGCCGCGCACTTCCGCAAAATTGCGCCACCGGACCGCCTCGACGATTACCACCCACGATTTGATTTCGTTCGCCGCATCTGGATAGCGTTCCATCGCCTCGCTCAGATGTCTACGCGTAACGATATGCACTCATCCAGAATACTTCGCAATACGTGAAGTTGTCAAAGTAAATGGCTCTGCCTCTCCCAAGCCCAGAATCAAGATTCGTGAGAAAACCCCGGGCACAACTCAAACGGGGTGCCCTGTCCTTGTTCCTGCGGTCTCTACAGGGACAGGGCGGGGATTTTGATCTCGACACATATCCGCAGCTGCGCAGCAGGAAAGGCTGGCCAGCCCCTGAGCCCCCAATCCAGCCTTGCTATCATAGGCGCGTGTCCGGGGCCAAACTCTTCACTCTAATCGCAGTGTTCTCCTTCACGAGCGTAATCAGCGTCGTGACGGGCAGTACATCTCTCATCACCGTTCCTGTGATGATCGCCTTGGGCATTGAAGCCCACGTTGCGATTGCAACCAACATGCTGGCTTTGACCTTTATGAGCGTGGGTGGTTCCTTGCCTTTCATGGGACGGAGAGTCCTTAGCGGCAGCCGCTTGCTCCCCTCGGTTGTTCTCACGATCGTTGGCTCTGGCTTGGGCGCATTGCTATTGCTCACTGTGCCGCTCAAGGCCTTGCAAATCATCATCGCCGTGGCGATGATTGCCGTGGCCGTCCTGTCCATGCTGAATAAAAACCTGGGACAGGCAAGTAATGACGCTCCCGCATCACGCGTTGGAGAAGTTACCGGCTATGCTGCCACCTTCCTTCTGGCGATCTACGGTGGCTTTTTTAGCGGCGGTTACATCACCATGCTCACCGTCGCTTTTGTCGTGCTCTTCGGCATGACCTTTCTGCAGGCCGTCGCTGCCACAAAGATAATTAACGTTTTCTCCTCAGGTGTTGCAACACTGGTGTTTGTTTGGCGCGGTGTTGTGGATTTGAAGCTCGGCATCATCCTTGGCGCTTCCATGTTTATAGGCGCGCTGCTGGGCGGCCGCATTGCCCTGTTCCTGAGCCCAGTCTGGCTAAGGCGGATATTCATTGCGGCGGTGCTGGGCCTTGCAGTCAAGCTGCTCTGGCACGTGCATTAGCGATTAATCGATTCAGGCCAGTCTGCGCGTGTAGTCTTTACAAAGAGCCAATATCGGCGGTGTCTCCCGTGTGATGGTCGTCGATCTGAAAACGAAGAAAATCATGAATCGCCTTCAGTGCGTCCGGGTTTGTTGTCTTAATCCGTACCCTGCCACCTGTCGGCAACTCTTCGAACCTGTAAGAAATCTCAGCGCGTTTTTCTTTCATCACGGGTACGCCAGGCGGCACCTGGTCATGGACGAACATGGGAATAGAGAATTCCCCGTTGGAGAACATCGTCACAATGTGCGTCAGATGAGACCGGATTGCCTGCATATTCCGGGAGTCCTTGCTGTCGTTAACGGTCACTTCGATTGCCCCACCGTCTGCGTATAGATGAAAGTGGTGAGTGGTCTTGTCATGCGGAAATCCCATTGCCTCATCGCCGTGTTTTTCCACATCGCTCTGATGCTGCGCGGCCTCTTTCATATGCTCTTTGTGCATGGGGCAAGACTGCATGTCCTGTGCCGCCAACTGCAGACCGCCGAACAGAAGAAATGCGATCACTGTTTTCATGGTATTTTCCTCCTCCGAAACTGATCTAGCGGAAAACCAGAGTGTTTTACCGCGTCAGTGAGCGAGTGCAACAAGTGCGATTTCTGCTCCGGACCCGCACGCTGAATACGCTGTTCCCAATCCGACAACACCTTCCTCACATATCGTTGCATGCGCTTCAGCGCCTCAATGTCCGCCTCGATACCCTTGAGCTTTTCTTGCGCAAGCTCGTAAACCCGGCGGCACGGAGTGCCTCCAGCATCACGAGCCTTCAGGACTTCAGCCAGCTCGGCCAGAGTGAATCCGATCCGAAGCGCCCTCTGCACCACGAGCACTCTCTCCACCGCGCTCGCGGGATAGACGCGGTAACCAGCCTCCGTTCGTGCAGCTCGCAGCAGAACCCCGATCTTTTCATAGTGTCGAATCGTGTCAGGACTGACCCCAGTTGCCTTGGCCAAAGCCCCGGAACGAAAAGTTTTGGAGCCACCGCTTTGCACCATGAGAAGTATGAACCTTGGAATGCATTCCAGAGTCAAGGCATTTTTTTGCCAGGTGCCGCAGCAGAGATAGTACGGAAAGGCTGGGCCAGCCCCCGCGAAAAGAATATTTACTCTAGAAAATCCACAACCGCCCGTTTCAAGCGTCATACTCCTCGCCCGGCGTCAACAACTGGCTGACGGTCACCCAGCAGACTTCCTCTTCCAGATTGCCCTCGCGGGACGCCGCCTCCGCGCAGGCATTCGCCACCATCACGGCCCGGGCAAGGTTACCCCCGCAGCAATCGAGGATGTTCAAAGCGCGTCTTGGGTAGGGGAGATTCGACACCAGGCGTTCGTCGATAGTCTCCAACCGTTCGGCGAGATGGCAGTCAAACACTTCTCGGATGGATTCTTTGGTCGGCGGCATTGTTGGCGTCCTTCAATAAATTTGTGTAGCAAGATGCGAAACTCGTCGTGCCCAGCCGGTCGTCGAATCGAACCGGTCTCCGATAGAATGAAACAGGCCGATAAACCCTATGATCCA
Source organism: Acidobacteriaceae bacterium (assembly GCA_003168355.1). GTDB lineage: Bacteria > Acidobacteriota > Terriglobia > Terriglobales > Acidobacteriaceae > Sulfotelmatobacter. Next base: position 33,881 of record PMSQ01000137.1, read on the forward strand.
TCCCTGGCACGACGTAACTCCCGGCGACAAGCTCCCGCAGGAATTCGACTGCGTCATCGAGATCCCGTTCGGTTCGAGCGTGAAATATGAACTCGACAAAGCCAGCGGACTGATCAAGCTCGATCGCATCTTGTATTCCGCCGTTTACTATCCCGCGAATTATGGCTTCATCCCGCAGACTCTGGCGGAAGACGACGATCCGCTCGATGTACTCGTGCTCTGCCAGGAACCCGTCGTGCCGCTCACCATCATCCACGCCCGCGCCATTGGGCTGATGACCATGATCGACGCCGGCAAGCAGGACCACAAGATCATTGCCATCGCCACCGAAGATCCCGAGTTCAACTCCTACCGCGAGGCCGCTGAAATGCCGACGCATCGCATGCTCATGCTGCGACGCTTTTTTCAGGACTACAAGCAACTCGAAGGCAAAGCCGTCGAGGTAGACGAGATACGCCCCGCCGGCGAAGCCTATCCCATCATCCTCGACGCCCTGCACCGCTACAGCGAACAACGCCGCAAAGGCTTCCAGCCGGCCAAGCACTGAGCCCGGCTACATTCCTTTGAAAACAAAACTGATCTCCTTGGTTTCATTTGCCCCAATCGTGATGGTCTGTGTGGACGTGCCCAGTTTCTCGTGCCACGCCTTGATGGTGTACGTGCCGGGAGGCAAACTGCTCAGATCGAAACTGCCATCTTTCCCGGTCACCGCGAAATAGGGATGCTTGAACACCGCAATGTAGCCGTGCATCCACGGATGCAGGTTGCACTTCACGGGAATCGCGATCTCCTCCCGCGCAAACGATTCGTCAACGCTCGATCCCGGGGGTTCGGCCTTGTTCCACTCGCGGTTATTCGCCGGCGTGGGATGGATGTTGTGCGATGTGGGATCGTCGTTCACCAGATGCAATGGCTGATTCGCCCGCACCGCCAGCACATGCGGCATATACATGCAGCCCTTCTGTTCGACTACGACCGGCTGCGTGGGCGGATCAAATGTGCGATTACCTAGACCCTCGGCAACAAACACAATCACGTTCTGCAGTTCACCTTTCGCATCCGTCATCACCTCCTGCGCAAATACGGGCGACGGATGTTGTTTGGCACAACTCGGATCCGCAGACATGCTGACCAGCTTGGGCTTCGGTACTATGCCTTCGAATCGCACCGTGCCCTTGAGGTTGGCCGCGCCGCTTGTACTTGGCCGAGGGTCGCCGGCATTCGCGGCCCGGGAAGCAGAAACGCAAATGCCCAAGGAGAAGGAAATAGTGAGCATAAGGGCAAGTATGGAAACTAATTTCTTTTCATGCATACGACTGCACCTCAATTCAGAATTCTTGTTTTGCCAACCTTCGTTTCTATGGCTCCACGTGAGCAAGCGATTGGTTATATCCCCGGCGATAGCCGGCCAGGAAAGTGGCGCGGTCCTGATTGGTTGACCAGCGGCCAACGGCAGGACGCAGCAGCTGGCCGCTATGGGCGGCAAGCTTGCCAAGGTACAGCCCGTCGCGAAACGCCCCGTCGGATACCAGACGCGCATCTACGCTTAGGTTTGCGTTGGTCGTGCGTTTGTTGTTCGCGAGCATCGCCGTCGTTCCCAGGCAGACGGCAATCGCCAGAACACGGTAGAAAGTTTGCTCATATTTTTCCTCCTCGTTTCGTCGAAGTCGCCGGCCCACGCTGCGGAACCCTGCATCGGCCTGACCGCTGAAAAACCGGCGGTCGATTCACTTATTCAGTTAGCAGGGAACTTTTCGTGACTGAAGACGAGCGTACGCAAGGCGCGGTGCGAGATTGTCATCGCACCGTCAATCGCTTGTCATTTTGTCGTCACCTTCACCATCGCCCTTGAAACAAACGGAAGGCACCGCATGTGGCAACCTGCCCGGCATCGGCGATCCGGGTCAAGTGGCGCGCAAACCTCCGAAAGATAGGGACTTAGACCGGCCATGGCCTGAAGTGACTTTTGCCGTGCGGGACCGTGACGTAGAATTCGGCGAGTCTAAAGCCGTAGTTTCGTGTTTACTACAACGAAGTTCATTCTGCCGAAAGGCTTGAGGAAACCATGAAAACTGTACGACACTGCGCCGTACTCGTGTTTGTTGTTGCTATCTGCACCGCATTAACCTTTGCCGACGAACCGGGAAGGCATCCGGCATACCTGCATGCGCTTACCGACCTGCGGCACGCGCGCGCTCACCTGGAGAACCTGGCTCCCACCCATCACATGGACAAAGAAGAAGAGCACGCCATCGAAGAGATTGACAAAGCCATCGACGAAATCAAGCGGGCTTCCATTGATGACGGCAAGAATTTGAACGATCACCCTCCGGTCGATGCGCACATGGAACGCGCCGGCCGCTATCATCGCGCGCTGGAACTGCTGGACAAAGCGCACAACGATATCGCCCGTGAAGAAGATGACCCGTCGGTGCGTGGTCTGCGCGATCGCGCCATCCGGCACATCGACGAAGCGCACCGCATCGTCGATCACCTGATCGTGCAGGCGGCCAGCTACTAGCAGCCTGAGGAAGTCGGAATCCACCGAAGTGAGACCAAGGCTCGGCATTTTTGCCGGGCCGTTTCTTTTGGTGTCGACCGCAGCCTGCACAGGAACGAAACTTTTCCAAGATTCGCCCTTGCAAACGGTGATCCCAGGCGGGAGTTTGATGAATGCATCGCTACCGGAGCGAAAACGGCATAGAATTTCAACCAAACATATACCGCGAGCGCGGGGGGACTTATGACGAACGCACAGTCTATGCGGGCTCCATCAAACGGACACGATCGATGGTTGACCACGCCCATCTCGCTGGCCGTTGGCGCGGCGTTTTTCGCCCTGTGGTTCTGGCTGCTGCCGCGATGGCTCGGTTTCAGCGTGGAAATAGCAGGCGCGGCACGCTGGCGATGGCTTGCGGCGGTCCCGTCCGTGCTGGGATTCGCCGTTGCCCTGCGCTGCATCTGGGATTTCGGATGGACGGGACGCGGCACGCCTGTGCCGGTCGCTCCGCCGCAGCGATTAGTGGTGGTGGGTTTCTACCGCTACGTGCGCAACCCCATGTACGTGGGCTTCGCAACGGGATGGATTGGGCTGTGGGTGATTTTCGGGCACGCCAATCCGGTGGCGATCGCTTCCGTTGCGGCGGTTGCCCTCGGCGTACATCTGTTCGTCGTCTTTTACGAGGAGCCGACGTTGCGCGGAAAGTTCGGAGCGGATTACGAAGAGTACCGCCGTAACGTACGCCGCTGGTGGCCGCGGCTGCGGGGTTGGGATCAACCAGCATGACCCACACGGGCCAGACATTGTTCCGGAAGCACATTAGCTTTATCTTCTGCGGTTTGGCCGGAGTTATGGAGAGTACTTTATTATATAGTTAGCGATTTTATCCCTTGTAATTGATGCTTTGCTCTGCGATCGTTCTCTGCGTCATCTAGATTCCACTAAATCCCATTTACTTTCTCAATATTGCATCCCAGCTAGCTATAGCTCCGACAATCCAATACGGTCTCAGCCCACTAATATAGGGCTAATTTTACGAGGTACTTAAGCAAAACAACTATTTGGAGGTATAGATGTATAATCGTCGCCGGCCACTTAGGCCAATAGAAGCTCGACGAGAGGATGAAGGTTATGAGTGAAGATATCCAAAGACGTACAGAGGAAACCCACAAAGCAATTACGCGTAATTTCGCCGATATGGCCAAACGTTATGCTGGCCTGGCGGTTGATGGTCCTAGCTGGACTACGAGTAGTGCCTCAGGCGCTGCAGCCTATGTCTTTGTTTATCTGCAAGTGGATTGCAACCTCGTATTTCCCGGTGGACCAAGCCTGACTTTCAATGGCAAGGGTCTTGTCGCCGGTTTGGGTGCAACCGGTTCACTAGCAGGCTGCGGAAAAATGGACT
>PMSQ01000199.1:0-97758 GCA_003168355.1 Acidobacteriaceae bacterium
GCGATCGCGCACCGGATTTTCGACTTGGCGACAAAGAAGTATGGACTGGACGGGACCGACTTGATTTTTGATGCGCTGACGCTGCCGATTTCAACCGGGCAGCAAGAGTACCGGAGCGCGGGGATTGAGACGCTGAAGGCGGTGGAGCGGATCAAGAAAGAACTGCCCAACGTTAAGACAATTCTGGGTGTGAGCAATATTTCGTTTGGGCTGGATGCTTATCCGCGGCGGGTGTTGAACTCGGTATTCATGCATGAGGCGGTGGACCACGGGCTGGATATGGCCATCGTGAATTACACCAAGATTTATCCGCTGTACAAGATTCCGCAGGAAGAAGTGGATCTGGCGCGGAAGCTGATTTTCCGCGACGAGTCGGCGGGCGATCCGCTGCAGGCATACATGAATCACTTCGCAGGGCTGAAGGGCAAGCCGGCAGCATCCACGACGGCGCATGTGGATACACTTTCGGTGGACGACAAACTGAAGTTTGCCATCATCAACGGCGAGAAGTCGGTTGGCGAAGGCGCCCACAAGAAATCTTTGGAGGAGTTGCTGGAGGAGGCGCTGAAGGACTATTCGGCGCTGGAGTTAATCAACACGGTGCTACTCGACGGGATGAAGACGGTGGGTGATCTGTTTGGCGCGCGCAAGATGCAACTGCCTTCGGTGCTCGATTCGGCGGGAGTAATGAAACAGGCAGTGGCGTATCTCGAGCCGAAGATGGAGAAGAAGGAAGGCGGATCGCAGAAGGGGACGATCGTTCTCGCGACCGTGAAGGGCGATGTCCACGATATTGGAAAGAACCTGGTGGACATTATTTTGTCGAACAATGGATTCAAGGTGGTGAATCTGGGAATCAAGCAGCCGGGGGACAAGATTATCAGCGCGGCGCAGGAGCACGGTGCGGACGCGATTGGGTTGAGCGGGCTGCTGGTGAAATCGACGCTGGAGATGAAGTATGTGATCCAGGATTTGCAGCGACAGAAACTGGAGTTTCCCGTGATTTGCGGCGGGGCGGCTTTGACGCGTAAGTATGTGGAAGATGATTTGCGGCGCGAGTATGCGAATGCGGTGTTTTATGCGGAAGACGCATTTGCCGGGCTGCACGTGATGGAAGATTTGGTGACGGAAGATGGGGCGCGGGAGACACGGCTGCTTGATGGGCGGACGGTGAAGGAATACGCGAAGGCAGCGGCAGTGGATGAGGAAACTGGTCCGGTGTTTTCCGAACGCAGCGTAGTGGTAAGTGATGCTCCGAATATTCCGGAGCCTCCGTTCTGGGGCGTGCGCGTGAAGCATTACGATGTGCGGGAGGTGTTTCCGTATATCAATGAGACGGCGTTGTTCAAGAATCAGTGGCAGCTGAAGACGGCATCACAGGCGGATTACGTGCGGCTGGTAGAGGACAAGTTCCGTCCCATCAAGAAGAAGTTGGAAGAGGAAGTGGCGGAATCGGATTTGTTTGATCCTAAAGTCGTGTGGGGATATTTTCCTTGCCAGAGCGACGGGAATGATGTGGTGGTGTATGAGCCGGAGGTGGAGCAGTCGAGCTTGCGCTCGACCGGACAGCCGGGGGCGGCTGTCCCCACACGTGAATTACTGCGGTTTACTTTTCCCCGGCAGCGGGAGGGGCGGCGGTTGTGTATTTCCGACTTTTTTTCCGGCAAGCGGTCTGGAAAGATGGATGTGATTGGATTTTCCTTGGTGACGATTGGCGCGAAGGCGTCGGTGGAAACGCAGAAATTGTTTGAGGGCGGAGAGTATACGAAATATTTGTATCTGCACGGGTTGAGCGTGGAGACGGCGGAAGCGCTGGCGGAGCTGCATCATAAGAAGATGCGCGAGGAATTGGGGATTGCGGGTGAAGATGCACCGGCGATTCGCGATTTGTTTCATCAGAAGTATCGCGGATCGCGATATTCGTTTGGGTATCCGGCGTGCCCGAATCTGGAGGACCAGACGAAGTTGTTTGTACTGCTGAAGCCGGAAGAAAATGTGGGAGTGCGACTTACTTCGGGATTTTTGCTGGAGCCGGAGCAAAGTACATCGGCGCTGGTGGTGCATCATCCGGGGGCAAAGTATTTCGTGGTGTGACTTTTGTCGCCGCGGATTTGCTCGGATAAACACAGCTCTACTAAGGGACGCATAAGCATCCCTCTTTTCTTTGGGTCCCTTTTATCTCCAACCGGCTGTCATCGAATGGCATCTTCTTCTACATGATTCGCAAATTACAATCCGGTGAGTATCGTCTCTATTCCCGCAAGAAAAGCTGGAAAACGGGGAAGCGCAAGAACCTTGGAACATTTTCTTCGCGCGCGGCGGCGCAAAAGCATGAACGGGCGGTGCAGTATTTCAAGAGGGCTTGAGCTTAGTGAGCTGGTAGGAACTCCTGCCGCGCTTGGAGCGCGCCGACAGCAGGTCCCTTCGGCTTCGCTCAGGATGATAATCCTGAAAGCGTCGCCACCGCCGCTTAGAACGTGGCGGCGAGACGGAGGGAGTAGCTTCGGGGAGGGCCGATGGCGTTGCCGGAGAAGAGGCCGCCGAAATCGATAATATTGAGGCGATTGTTAAGGTTTTCCCCGTCGGCTTGAAAGTTGAGGGCGAGTTTTTCCGTCTTGTAGAGTTGAGTGCCCAGGGAAGCATCGACCGCCAGCGTGGGCTTGATGCGTCCACTGTTGAGGTTGATGCGATCGACGACCGCGTGTCCATACTCCGCAAGCGCCTGCTGCCCGGTTCCGTCGAAATCGAAGGGTAGGCCGCTGCCATATTCGGAGCTGCCGGCAATCCACACCCGCGAGGTTAGCTGATAGCGGATGCGAATCCGGGCCGTGTTGCGCTCGTCCTGCGAATCGGGGAAATGCCCGGTGAGCTGGGTGGTAGCGCTGGTGGCGTCGTCGCCGACAAAAAGTCCGCCGCTAACCGGAAACCAGGCGTTCCCAACGATATAGGAATAACTGAGGAAGCCGGAAAAGCGATTCCAGTGCGGGAGTTCGAGCTTGGCTTCGGCACCGTAGAGGATGGCTTTGCGAAAAGCTATGGGGAAGCTGATGCTGGTGTTGAGAATCTGGTCGTCGTCGGCATAGTTGTTGACGTAGCGGCGGAAATAATTAGCGTCGAAGCGGAACTGGCTAAAGAAGCTTTTGCTGGCGCCGAGTTCGAAGTAGTTGCCGTGCGACGGTTGCACTGGCAGGCGAAGGACCGTGGGTTCAAAGGACTGCACCTGATTGGAGCTGGAGAGCAGAATGTTCTCGAACGACGGAGTTTGAAAGATTCGGTCGTAAGAAAAGTGGACAGTCAAGCTCGCCTTGGGAAAATAATGCGATGCGGCGAGTCGGGGGCTGACGGCATTTTGATTGAGAAGTAACTGGTAGTGGTCCCAGCGCAGGCCGGCGTTGATCGTCCAGTTGCCGAAGTGGATGAGATCTTGAACGAAGGCAGCCTGTTCGAGATCAGGACGGTTGGCCGCAAACGCGAAAGTGGTTACCGTGCCGGGGTCGAAGGGATAGTCGCCGTAATTGGGATTGGCGGTGATGATGTCGCTATAGTTTTCATGAAGGAACATGTCGTCGGATTCGGCGCCGGCTTTCCATTCGTGGTGGCCATGGTGAATGGAGATGGAGCTGTTGAAATATCCTTCTTTGAAGTAATTATGCTGGAAGATAATGATGGGCCAGGAGGAAGGATTGGAATAGTAGTCGTTGGAGTTGTCGCGGCCCATGGCGTGCATATCGAGGAGAACGTTGGGGGAGAAAATGTGCCGATAGGAAGCAAAACCCATCGTCTCGAAATTGTCGGCGGTCTGGAGCTGGGGCGGAGTTCCGGGCGGAGGCGCAGACTGGCCTCCCCCCAATTCCGGCAGGAGCTGCGGGTTCTGCTGCACTTGCTCGTTGGGAATTTCGTACCGGGCAAGTTCGTGGCGGACGCTGAGCGTGAGATGATCTTTGGGAGTGAAGTCGCGCTCATAGCTTAGAGCGAAGTCGGCGATGGTGCCGCGATTGGTGAAGTTCTGCGGGACGACGGGATTGAGATAGTGGGCGCTCATGCCGCCGGAAGCGCTGACGCCGACAGTGTTTTTTCCAAAGGTATCCTGGAGGCGGGCGGCGGCGCCGGCGCTATCGAAACTGCCGCCGGAGAGAATGACATCGCCGTGAAGGTTGCCGTTGGCCTGCTGGGCGTCACGGAGAGTGTTGACTTCGATGACGCCGCCCATTTTGCGTCCGTACTCGGCAGGGATGCCGGCAGTGTAGATGGTAAGTGACTCAACGTCGTCGGCTTCGATTTCGGGGCCGAAGCTGGGCGAGCGGTTGTCGGTGAGCGGCATGCCGTCGACCACGAATTGAGTTTGATATTCGGAGCCGCGGGGATGGAGCACGGCGTTGCCTTCGTAGAGCCAGCCGGGCTGGGAGTTGATGAGATCGGCCATCGAGCGGCCGGGAATCGAAGCGGGACGATCGGCGATTTCCTGCTGATCGATGTGGTTGGAGGAGCCGGCGAGTTCGGGATCAAGCAGCGTGTTTTGCGCAGTGACTTGAACGGCGGTGCTCACAGAGGCGATGTTGAGTCTGACGGCATATTCAGCGGGAAATGCGGAACGAACTTCGACGATGCCGTCGTAGGAAGCGAAGCCCTGATCCTGCACCTTGAGGCGATAACGGCCGAAGGGAAGATTGCGAACGATGAGCTGACCAGCGTCATCGGCGGAAAAAGAGCGGTGGAACTGGATGGCGTCGCTGGAGAGTTCAGCGGAGGCTTTGACGGGTACGCCGTCGGGACCGGTGACTTTTAGGCGGAGTTCTCCGGAGTTGGTCTGCGCCAGGGCGGTAAGCGCGAGGAACAGGAAAATAGCGATATAGCGACTGGCTCTTTTCATACGTAGTCGTGCATGGAAAACTTGTGGGCGTTCGCCCTTGGCGCTGCTCTTTTTTCAGTCTGCCGGGCGGAGGCATCTCCTCGGAAGTTACCTTCGTACTCTGCCGTCTCTATATTTTGTCGTTTTGTTCCAAGCAGGCGACATCTTGGCTGCCTTGGCGAAAGGCAAGCGTTACTAAGGAATATTCTTTCCGTGTGGGATTTGTTCAGACATTATTTTTGCGCCCACATCCATAACCGAATTCCGAGCCCGAATTGTTATTTAGTAACGCGATCACCCTGACGGATTCGATTGACGCGCAAAAGAAAATGAGTCTAGCATTCCGCATAGGTTTATAAATTCCAAACAGAGCTCCAGGAGACATTCATGCGTGCGAAAATCGTCATGGTGTTGGCGTTACTGTCGGCAGGCAGTCTCGCGTCGGCGCAGCACTGTCGTAAAGTTGATATCGACAAGTCGAGCGGCTATTGCACCGTGCCGGATCCTCAATTGACGCCGGGCGAGATGGATGCCTCGCTGGCATGCTCGATGAGCGGCCACCTGCGCCAAGCCAGCGACTCCGAGAAGAATTTGATACTTGTGGCATACGGGTACCCGGCGGATACAAACAAGGCTTCCGGCGAGTTTGACCACTGGTTCCCCGAGTGGATGGGCGGATCCGATGGGCCCAAGAACGTCTGGTTCGAACGACATGCGGGGAAGTTTGGATCGTACGCCAAAGACAAAGTCGAAAAGCTGCTCCGGCAGAAAGTCTGCGTGGACCATACCATGAGTATTGACGAGGCGAAGAAGCAGATCCAGTCGTGGACAAAACTCGTCCCACAACAGTGAGTCGTTAGTCCTTCCGAAACCCACACCCGCACACCGCGGCAGAAATTCGGCCACCACCGACGGCGCCCAAACCGGACAAAATTGCGACGGAATGTGTTAAGCTCTGCTTCTCCCCGTATTCCTACGCAAAGGTGCTGGTTTGTCGTTTTCTTCCGATTCCATTTTCTCGTGGCCGCTGGCGAGGCCGGCTGATGCGGGCTCGCAGGTCTCTTCTCCTCTCGAGATTGAAGTTGTGGAGTTATTCGAGGAGTTGCGCGACCGGCTTCTGCGTTATCTGCTGGTTTTGGGCTTATCGGTGCATGATGGGGAAGAAATTGTTCAGGAATCGTTTCTGCTGTTGTTCCAACATTTGCGGCGCGGAAAATCGCGGCAGAATCTTCGCGGCTGGATTTTTCGCGTAGCGCGCAATCTGGCTTTGAAACAGCGCACAGCAAACCAAATTCGATTGCGGCGGACGGTGGACTTTGACGAAACTTTGCCGGAGCAACAGACAGACCGGAATCCAAATCCGGAGGAACAATTGCAAACCCGGCAAAGACAGAGACGATTGCAGGCGGTGGTGCGCGCGTTGCCGGAGCAAGACCAATCCTGCCTTTGCATGCGAGCAGAGGGGTTGCGCTACCGTGAGATCGCGGAGGCTCTGGGAATTTCGCTGGGGTCGGTAGCGGCATCGTTGGCGCGGTCGCTGGAAAAACTGGGCCGCGCGGATGGAGGTTAAAACATGAGGGAACAACAGCTTCATGTTGCAGATGAGGAGTTGTTGCTGCACGCAAGCGGAGAAATGCGGGCTGGTTCCAGTAGCCAGATTCGGGCTCATCTTGAATTCTGCGCGCAGTGCCGCGCTCGATGGTTGGAATTGGAGAGCGCTCTGTCTGAAGTCGGTGAGGCTCATCGGACGGCCTGGGAGGCGGAGTTGCCGCCTGGAGCGGGAGCACGGGCGCTGCTCAAGATACGGTTGGCAGAATTGGCAGCACAGCCGAGCGGGAATGGGTGGTTGCGCTATGTGCGAGTGGTTTTTGTGGAGCATGGATATGCCGCTGGGCTGGCCGGGGTTGCGATTGCCGTGTGTTTGCTGGTCGCGATTAGGCTGCAAAGGCCGGCGGAAAGCTCACACCCGCTATCAGCATCGCTGGGGCATTGGGAAGAACCGGATCTGCGCTTGACTCCAGGAGCGACTGTTCCGGTGACGCAGAGTGAAGTTTGCGGAACGGCGGCGGCCAAGGCTGTGCCCGTAGTTCCAGTGTCGCTAAAGCGCAAGGTGTTTGAAGAGTATGGCGTCACCCCGCCGCAGCCCGATGTATATGAGGTGGACTATCTGATTACCCCGGAGCTCGGGGGCGCCACCGATATTCGTAACCTCTGGCCCGAACCTTACCAGGACACGGTGTGGAACGCTCATGTAAAGGATCAACTCGAAGATCGCCTGCATCGGATGGTGTGCCGCGGCGATGTGGATCTGGCGACCGCACAGCACGATATTTCGACGGACTGGATCGCTGCTTACCGCAAGTATTTCCATGCGGACAGGCCAGTTTCAGACGACTCTTCATTTAACTTCTCCAGCTTCAGGCATTCCCTTCCCCGTACTTAGTTTTTACAAATTGTAGACATTGGCCTGACAAAAGAGCGCGGAGCGACCGGCATGATGGTTGCGTGACCAGCAAGGGGGATTGCCGGTCACCCGATCTTCACGCCCTCGTTGTCGTGAGGGAATGGGGGAGCCGGCGGTCCCGCCGCAGGGGGTGGGGACGCCGGTTTTAATTTTCGTGCGTCTACCTTGGCGTTAAAGGCGTTATTAGATTTGCGCCCTTTCTCGCAGCGCTGAAGCCCTGCGTCACTCAACCCAGAGTTCTTCCTAGCCAACCCAGCATAGGCTCAGGTGCTGCCTCGTTTCGCTCAGGGCGGACAGCCGAGACGACTGTCTCTACGTGGTTCTTCTCTCGTTGTGCCTATTTTCGCAGGAGGAGATCTGCGGCTACGAAGAGGGCGAAGACTACAGAGATAACGCCGTTCATGGTGAAGAAGGCGGCGTTGAGATTGGAGAGATCATCGGGCTTGACGAGGGAATGTTCGTAGAGCAGGAGCAGGGTGACGACAACGATACCGGCAACTGCGAGTTTGCCAAGCGCGAAAGCTGGGAGCAGCGCGATTAGCAAGAACAACATGATGGCGTGGAAGGCGCGGGAGATCCAGAGAGCGCGACGGATACCGAAGTAGCGAGGGATGGAGTGGAGGCCAGTATCGCGGTCGAATTGAAAATCCTGGCAGGCGTAGAGGACGTCGAAGCCGGCGACCCAGAAGGTGACGGCAGCGGTGAGCAACAGGATACGAGGGTCGAGAGAGCCGCGAACGGCGATCCAGGCGGCGGAGGGCGCAATACCGAGTGCAAAACCAAGCACGAGGTGCGACCAGCGCGTGAAGCGCTTGGTGTAGGAATAGAGCAGCAGGACAGCAAGGGCAACAGGGGAAAGCAAGAGTGTGGCGCGATTCAATTGGGCCGCGGCGAAAATGAAGACGGCAGAGGAAACGACAACGAAAGTGGTGACGAACCCGGGCGAGAGATGGCCGGCGGGAAGAGCGCGAGTGCGAGTGCGGGGATTGGCGGCGTCAATAGAGGCGTCGGCGAGGCGATTGAAGGCCATGCCGGCGGACCGGGCGGCGACCATGGCGATAACGATCCAAAGAAGTTGACGAGCCGTGGGAAAGCCTGAGGCGGCAAGCATGGCTCCGCAAAGAGCGAACGGGAGAGCGAAGATGGAATGCTCCCACTTGATCATTTCGAGGGTGACCCGAAGGTTGCGGAGGACGGGCACGGGAAGATTGTAGAACATCGGTTCTCAGAACGGGCGAACATGGGCTGCACAAGGGCTGCAGTGGGTTCCGTTCTTTTCCCGGACTCGTTTGTGAGAAACTAACGGACACTCCGAGAAACGAGGGCTTGATGCGTGTAACGAATGTAACGATTCTCCCTCCCGATCATGGGCCACTCCTGGTGCCGAGGCGGGGAAGACTATCTCTACCGATGGTCACGGCAGGGAACCATGAATAAGGAGGCGATCAGCGAACGTTCACTCCTTATTGTCTCGATTGCGCTGGCCATAGCTTCCGTCTGGATCAACCGATATGCAGTGAACGGCGACGGAGTGTCGTATCTGGATGTTGGGGACACGTACTTCCGGGGCAATTGGGCGGCAGCGATAAACGGCTATTGGAGCCCGATGTATTCCTGGTGTCTGGGGCTCGCGCTGTATCTGTTTAAGCCGTCGATTTGGTGGGAACTGATCACCGCGCATCTGGTAAATCTGATCATTTACATTGGAGTTCTGTTTTCTTTTCGTTTTTTTCTTCATTCAGTGCTGCGTGCAATCCGGGAAGGAACCCAGCCTTCGGATGACTCACTTCCCTTGCCCGAGTGGATCGTGTTGGGGCTGGGATACGGCATTTTTCTCTGGGCTTCGCTGGTGCTGATCGATCCCGGCTATATTACGCCGGATCTTCTGGTTGCCGGCATCTTGTTCCTGATTGGCGGGTACTTGGTCGAGCTGCGCTACGACGAATCTTACGAGAAGTTCGCGATGTTTGGTGTGCTGAACGGGGCGGCATATTTGGGCAAAGCAGTCATGTTCCCGCTAGGGTTTGGGTTGCTAACGATTCTGCTGTTCTCCGGCAGGATATCGAGGCGCAGAGCGTACGGCGTTTTGTTGTCTACGTTCTTATTCTTGATGGTTTCTCTGCCTTTTGTCGCGGCGCTCTCGAAAACCAAGGGACGATTCACTTTTGGCGATAGTGGAAGGTTGAACTATGCCGGCATGGTGAGTCCGAACAGCCCGCCGAAACATTGGCAGGGCGAGCCCGCTGGAAGTGGAGTTCCAAAACATCCCACTCGACAGCTTCTCAACCATCCTGCGGTTTATGAGTTTGCCGGGCCGGTCGTAGGCACTTACCTTCCTTGGTATGACCCTTCGTACTGGAATGAAGGAGTGCGAGGGACCTTCCGGTGGCGATCACAGATCCGGGTTCTGGTGCAGAGTGCGCTGAAATACACGAAGATGCTGGTCGGCCAGTTGGGATTGCTCGCAGGGATGCTTATTTTTATTTTCTGGGGCGGCGCGCCGACTCGAAGAGCGATCGTCTCCAACTGGCCGCTAATCGCGGCGGCGGGCCTCAGCATTGGCCTCTACTCGCTGGTGCTGGTGACGTCCCGGTACGTGGGTGGTTCTGCGGTGTTGTTGTTCGTTGCTATTCTGGCCGGAATCCGTCTGCCGAGGAATGAACAGACTGCGCCGTTGGCACGGTATGTGGCCATAGCGGTGATGGCGACTATTTTGTTTTCAGTGGCGGCACACTTGGCGGAGACGGCTTACCTAAGCCTGACCGTCTACTCCGACCCGATGCAGAAGGACCAGATGAAGGCGGCCGAGGGATTACAGAGCATGGGGTTGCGGGCGGGTGACCCAGTGGAAATCGTCGGTGATGGAACGGCAGCCTACTGGGCAGCCTGGGACGATTCAGGATCGTGGCGGAAATTTTTTCTCCGGATGCTGGAAACCGGCGGTTCTGGAGCGAACCGTGGGAACGCAGGAAATTGGCCTACGAATATGTGAGCCGTACCGGGGCGAAGGTGGTCGTGGCGTGGAATCCGCCGGAGAGCAGCATGGATCCGGGCTGGAAGCGAATTGCAAATACGAATTTCTACCTTCAATCCTTGACCAAGTAGCCCGGGACTCCGACGGCGTTTGGGCGGAGAACGCTGGATTTCGTATCGGGCGTTGAATCGATGGTTGGTCCTCGCTGGTGCCTACTCCGGGATGTAGGAGACCAACACCCAATTGTCGAGATGTTGTTCCCCTTCAAGCTTCAGGAATGAACCGAGTCGTGCGGGCAGGAAAGCGGGATCCTGCAGGTGATCGATCACGATAACCCTTTGGAACTGGCGGAAAAACTTACTCGCGGCGGCATCATGCGTTTCAACTCGCTCCAAGATGGGCATCAAGTCTGCCTGAATGCCGCGAAGCCCCTCCTGCCGCTCCTCTCGCGAGAACGACGTAGCTTCTGCCCAAAAGCCTAACTGATACATTGGTCCGGCTGGATTCGGGTCACTGAGGACCCGTTGTAGGTAGGCACTATCCTTGCCGCTGAAGTAGAGGTATAGGGCCTGGCGGAAGCGGTGTATGTCCAGGTTTTGCTGCGGCGTGAGCATGGTTTCGGCATCGGTACAAAAAAGCACCGGCCCTCTCGATAGCAGGGCGACCCAACCGCAGGCATCGTCCACGGTTAGTGAACGCGCAATCACAAGTTCTCCCTGCGCAGGTTGCAAGGAACTCAGCAGACGTGCCACTCCCGCCTGTTCCCGATTAAGCGGCAGGAACGCGCGGTATGTTCCCAGAGAAAGCAGGATTCCGTTTAGCGCCAGGAGGCCCAGCGCAACCCCAACAGCAATACGCATCTTAGTGGACTGGGGATGCATGCGGACCATTGCGGCGGATAACAGGAACGTACAGAGCGCCGCGATCGTGGTATGTGCGAAGTAAGCTGCATGCGACGACAACAACAGGACGGTTGAGGGAACTACGGCATCCCCCAGCATAAGCAGAGCATTGGTTGCGCCCAGGCCGACCAGCGGCCACTTCACTTCCGCAGGCAGAGTCTTGTTAAGAGCCGTAGCGACCGTCAGCAGGCAAAGTATCAGCCAAGCTCCTCCGACCAAATGAGGCAGTACCTGTGGTTGAAAATGGATGGGGGAGGAGTGGCTGGCGTAGATGTTCAATGAGCCGCGCATCAGAAACGCCCCGTCTGCAACGGCGCACGTCCCACCGTAAGCAAACGGCGCCTGCCAGGAGTTACGCAAGCCCCGTGAAAACATCTGCCATAAAACGCTCACCAAGGTTAGGCCGGCCATCATCAGCGTCGTATAGGGAAAAGCCGAGAGAGCGAGCAATTGCAGCACTCCCATGCCAACCCAACGGAGGAAACTTCTCCCTCGCAGAGCGTCCATCTGCAATCCGAGATAACCCAAAAGCAGAGGTATCGGAATCTGAGGTGAGAAGGCGCGCATAAAGGGGAGTCCCACGCTCTGGAAGCCGGAGAGAGAAGGCAGGTGAATCCACGCGGCTAGCAAGAGTTTTGCCATCCCGGTATTGACCAGCATCAGCAGACCGAGACCAGCAATTCCGATCGCCCATGAACCCATTGGCAAGAATCGCTCGAACAACCAGAGTGCACCAGCGCAGAGCAATCCCCACCAGAAGAGATTCCAGATGAACATCGCGAGCCACGTCCGACCGGCGAGCAGCTTGTTCCAAGCGCTGAACAGAGCGACTCCCAGGCGGAACTTCAAGTATGCGGTCCCATTGGCGGGTACTGGGACAAGGTAATAGGGATTCAAGATTTGTCCCGGGCTAACCCTTTCGACGCTGCTTAAGTTCAAATACAAACTGAGATCGGGGGCAAAGATGGGAGGCAGGCTTGCTGGCCCGAAATCGGCTCTGGCCTTCAGCGAAGGATAGGAATAAATGAAAAGGACGAGGACGATGGCGGCAAACTGAGCCACCGCTCGGCCTGCGGAATAGCTCCTGGCCTGTATGCGGGTATCGTTCTGTTGCGCTGCTAAGTGCATCACGGAGCAGATTTGTCATCTTGCTGGCAGTGTCCGGCAATTGTAAATCAAGTTTCTGAAAGCAAGAAAAGCACTGAGGTTCCAAGCGATGTCGGCCATTATACGGCAGAATATTCTCGACGACCTCTCTTCCTGATATCATTCTGCAACTGAAATGCCGCGAACCGCGGAAAGGCTCTGCCATGGGATCGCAATGTCGTGATGTCGCCTATTTATCGGCTTCCATGCCGGTAAACATGGGCGATTGGTGGTTCGATATAGCGACCAGCGATCATTTCTGGATTCGGCGGCGTTTTGAAGTCATGAGCCGAGTGGCGGATTCGGCGGTCCGAAATGCCAGGCACGCGGCCGAGATCGGTTGCGGCAATGGCTTGCTACAAAGGGATATAGAAGACCATTACGGGATCCCGGTCGCCGGATTCGAGCTCAACGAGGTGGCCTTGCAGAAGAATGTGAGCCGCCTGAGCCCGCTATACTGCTACAACATCCATCAGCGCAACCCGGAGTTTCGCGGCCACTTCGATCTTTTGTTGCTGTTCGATGTGCTGGAACATATCGAGGATGAGAGTGGGTTTCTCCAATCCGTCAAGTTCCATTTGGCGAAATTCGGCACGCTGCTGATCAATGTTCCCGCACATCAGTTCTTCTATTCGGACTACGACCGGGCTGCGGGGCACGTTCGACGCTATTCAGTGAATGAGTTGGCGAGGGTCGCAGAACAGAATGGTTTCAAGGTGCGCGCTCTAACCTACTGGGGTCTTCCTCTGGTTCCGCTGCTCTTGGTGCGAAAGGCAATGAGTATGCAGCGCAGCAACGGCAAGGCTGGATTCGATTCCCGGGGGCATACCATGAATGCTCTTCTGTCGTTGTTGGCGCGATGTGAGCCGCTTCCGCAGAGGTTTCTGGGGACGTCGGTTATGGCCGTCCTAGAGAACCAGGCCTAGATGAATGAACTGACTGAGCAACCGAGCATTTCCGTCGCCATCCCGGTTTACAACGAAGAGGCGGTAATGCCGGAATTGCTTCGCCGGACCTGCGCAGTGCTCGATGAAATTCCAGGCGGTCCGCATCAAATCGTGCTGGTGGATGACGGAAGTTCAGATCGCACATGGGAACTGCTGGAGAAAGCCGCAGAGAAAGATCCGCGTCTGGTGGTAATTACGCTCTCCCGCAATTTTGGTCATCAGACCGCGCTTGGGGCGGCGCTGGATTACGTTTCGGGCGACGTGACGGTACTGATGGACGGGGATTTGCAGGATCCCCCCGAAGCCATCCCCGTTTTGGTGGACGCCTATCGGCAGGGGTATGACGTGGTGTACGTGCAGCGGGTCAACCGCAAAGAGGCCTGGTGGCTGCGTGCCTGCTACTACCTTTTCTACCGACTGCTGACCGCCCTCTCCTCGATTCAGTTGCCGCTCGATGCGGGCGATTTCGGACTCATGTCACGTCGCGTGGTGCAAGAGATCAGGAGGATGCCGGAGCACCATCGCTACCTCCGTGGCATGAGGACGTGGGTGGGATTTCGGCAGATTGGGGTTCCGATTGAGCGCGCGGCGCGGCGCGCGGGCCGTACCAAATACAGCCCGCTGCGGTTGCTCAAGCTGGCGTCGGATGGGATTTTTGCTTTTTCCATCGTCCCACTGCGCGCTGCGGCAATCTTCGGGGCGACGGCCACTGGGTTGTCGGTTCTGTATGCTATTTACTCGCTGTACGTGAAATTTTGGCTGCACGCGCCTCAGGGTTTCACGGCGTTAGTCCTGGCGATCACGTTTCTTTCTGGTGTAAATCTGTTTTTTCTGGGAATCATCGGAGAATACGTTGGCCGTGTGTATGAAGAGGCGAAGGGGCGTCCACACTACGTAGTGCGGAAGGTGGTCAGGCAGCGCGGTCTGGGCAGCCGTGCAGCAACTCCGCGCACCGAGATAGCAGAGGTATTGGAGCGAACCGGGACCGACTATGATTGGAAATAGATCGTGAGCAGAGGATGAAGGTTCAACTTCGATTTTTGCTTATCCCGCTGGGAGTGGTTGGGCTTTTGGCCCTGCTGCGCGAATTGGAGTGGCGTCCGGGTTACTTCGCCAACTCGACCTACATGAGTGCGATCCTGGCGCTAGAAGTTGTGCTTGCCTGCTTGTGGCGATTCGAGAAAGTATTCTTCCCGGTGACTATGGGGATATTTGTCTTGGCGGGGTCGGCGCTGCCATTTTCGGGAGAAAGCTTCACGCTTCGCTGGCTTTTTCTGGCGGTAGGCGCGCTGGCCGGCTTCGGGCTCTGGATGAGAACGAACCGGGAAAAACACTTTGCGCTGTTCCACCTTATTGCCTTGTTTTGCGTGTTTTCCGCACTAGCTTCGGCGAGCGCCTCAGATCTGCCTATCACTGCCTTTCTGAAGGTCGGAAGCCTATTTTTGCTGTTTTTGTACACTTCAACCGGCGCACGGGTGGCCCTCGCAGGTCGAGAAATATCCTTTGTTCGAGGTCTTGTTTTAGCGTGTGAGATTCTGGTTTTTGTTGCGTCTCTTTTCTATTTTGCTGGTTACGACATCTTCGGAAACCAAAACAATTTGGGCGCTGCTATTGGGGTTGGAGCAGTACCAGTTCTGGTTTGGGCGGCTTTGACAGCGGAGAACCGGGCGGAACGCCAACGCCGATACACTGCCTTGGCGCTCTGTGGTGTTTTGCTCTATGCCACCGTCTGCCGCGCTGCGATTGTCGCTGATGCAGCTGTTATTATTGTATTCACCCTCGCGTTGCGTCGTCCGCAGTTGTTGTTGAAAGCCGCTTTTGCCGGAGCTTTATTGCTTGAGATCATGGCGGTTGCCAACCCCTCGCACATGGGCGAGTTAATGGATTCTCTGAGCGGGCGGTTCATCTTCAAAATCGACGAGCACCGAACTAAAACAGGTGTCTTCGGATCGCGCGAGACCCCCTGGGATGACACCATTGCTGCCGTCAAGCAGCATCCATGGTTTGGCACTGGATTTGGGACCAGTGACATGGGAAGTGAACCACCCGGTCTGGGGACATCGTCGATCTACACCATAGAAGGTTCGAACCGAGAGCACGGCAGCAGCTACCTGGCAATGGCCGAATACATGGGATTGTTGGGTATTCTGCCTTTCCTATTTCTGCTGATTCTAGTGGGTCGGGCGGCAGGTCGGACCTATGCCTGGGTGCGAAGAACGGGTAGCCCGTCTCATTACGCTGTACCGTTTGCCCTGATCGCGCTGGCAGGTCTGATTCATGCGGGCTTTGAAGACTGGCTCTTTGCGGCGGGTTCTTATCTTTGTTTGTTCTTTTGGGTATCGGCTTTTGTGCTAGTAGACCTGACTTCGGGGATCAACCCCGATCCGCAGGTGCTGGCTTCCAACTCTTTTCCGCTTTCGCCCGGCAAGAGTTTCGGCAGCCAACGAGATAACGAGGCAAGCGTCCTCTCGTAGCTGCTGCCCTCGACAGGAGGGCGGAGCAGATGGCGCAACCGCAGGAACCTCGCTATGGATGCGGGAACAACCAGAGGAAATCGGAGTGCCGATAGTCCTCCAATGCAGTTACCGATTTGCGCGTGTTCGCCGACTGGCATTGGTATCCTAGGTCCCGAAGCAGGTGCCAGGAGTTTTCGCGGCCCGCTTCCGAGCACTCTACAAACAGGACAGGCCGGGCGGCAGCTAGAGTACGGCGCATTCCCAGAATCACAGAATCCTCCGCACCTTCAACATCGACTTTTACGAACCGAGGGTAACCAAGCTCGCCCGCCTCGACAAGTTCGTCGATAGACACGGTCCTAATGCGAAATTCGGTCGCGGAGGAGTTGTTTTGGTGCCAGACCATACTAGCGGTGGAGGGATTCTCGGCCATACGAATTACTGCATCGCCCGTCCGGTCGGAGACGGCAAACTCGAATAGCCGAATGTTAGTGAGTCTGTTGATCGCGATGTTTTGCCGGAAAGCATCAATATTTTGCTGAACCGGCTCGAACGCGATGACCTTCCCTCCGGGTCCAACTCGCCTGGCCAGTGACAGCGAGACATAGCCTATGTTTGCGCCAATGTCATAGACAGTATCGCCAGCCGCAACGTAATCCCGGATTGCCTTCTGCAGGTGGGGCTCGTCCGTTCCCAGCAGGTAGCCAAGCCGCTGGGCAGGGGAGACAGAAATGCGATAGCCCGAGGCGAGGCCTCTCACAATTGTCCGGGGCTTGGACTCGGTTCCCCACAGAAGCACGATGCAGGATTTGGCAAAGCTCCGAATGGCCGACATGACTTTGATTGGCTTGTATCACGCCTGACGGGAAGCCGCAACTCACGGCAACCACTGGTGTTGGTGCAGTTTGATTGTCATCCTGAACAAGCGTTCTTTGCGCAGTGGAAGGATCTGGGCGATCCGCGCGAGGCGTCGCGTTCTTTGCGACGCAACAATCGCGCGCTTTGCTCGCTTCCTTCCCAAACTGCATTACTAACCCAACCACTCATAAGCGACGGATCAATCGCTTGCGGGTTCACTCGGGGTTTGAGATCAAAGGGACGAAGCGGACAGGTTCGCGCAAAGAAACGACGGGTTGACCGCTACACATGCGGATGAATTGCAGTTGCTGAGAGTTGGGGGAACCGACGGGAATAATCATGCGGCCGCCTTCGCGGAGTTGCGACATCAGTGCGGGAGGCACACGGAGAGCGGCGGCGGATACCAGAATAGCGTCGAAGGGAGCGATGGCAGCTAGACCGAGGGTGCCGTCGCCGATGAAAATGCGAACGTTGGTATAGCCGAGCGCGGCGATAATCCGGCGGGCGTTGTCAGCGAGAGCGGAGTGGCGTTCGACGGAGAAAACCTGTGCGGCAAGTTCAGAGAGCAGAGCGGTGACGTAGCCGGAGCCGGTGCCGACTTCCAGAACAGTGTCATTGGGGGTAAGTTGCAGTGATTCGAGCATGACGGCGACCACGTAGGGCTGGGAGATGGTCTGGTCGTCGCCGATTGGAACAGGATGGTCTTCGTAAGCTTGGGCGCGGTAGGGCTCGGGAACGAATTCGTGGCGGGGGACGCGAAGCATGGCGTCGAGAACGCGCTGGTCGGAGATACCGCGGGCGCGGAGTTGAGAATCGACCATTCGTGTGCGGGCGGTGATGGGGTCGGGCATTTAATAGTGGTCAGCGCTATTGGTCGGTGGTCAGTGAAAAAACCAAATCGGATTGCTGGTCACTGATCACCGGCCACTGACCACTGCTTTCACTTCTTGCGGCGGCGGACTTGGATGTCGAAGCTGACTACGCCATTCTGATCGCGGGTACCGACGACCGAAACATTGCGATTGATATAGTACTCGCCCTGGATGATCTGCTCCGCACTCTGAGAGACATTGGTGGAGTAGGTGAGGGAGATATTGTTGGCGAATTGCTGCTCGATGGTCACCTGGGGACCGCGGGCGGTGGGATTGGTTTCGGTGGTGAGTCCCTGGGGATCGATTTTAATGTTGCTGGCGCCGAACAGGCGTTGGAAGCGGCTGCTGGCGGTGTCATTGATGGCCTGCTTCAGGATGAAATCGGGATCAGAAAAGGCGCTTTGACCGGACTGCTCCTGCAGTTGCGAGGATTCATCGCCGGTACGGCCGAGAGCGAGCAGGGCGATGATGTCGGACTTGGGCAGCGGAGGCTCGGAGCGGTAGTTGATGTTGAGACCGTGGTCGGGAGTACCGGTAACGGTGATGTTGAGGTCGTAATTGCGGACGTGAGTGGAGGCCTGAAGATCAAACTGGGGCTCGATGGCGACAGGATTGGCGAATGTGATATCGCCGCGCTCGAGAGTGAAATGAATACCATGCATGGTGGCCCGGCCTTCGAGGATATCGACACGGCCAAGGATGGCCGGGCGGGCAACGGAACCGCGAAGGCGAAGATCGGCGTCGCCGGAGAGACGGGCGATGGCGGTACGCATCTGAAGTGCGGGCGAGGTCTGGACGTGGATATCGAGTTTGATGTTGTAGAGGGGCGAGTTCGCGCTGGTGAGGGTGGAAACCTGGCGATTGCTTTCGAGATAGGAACCGAAGTCGAAGCCGGGAGTGATGGCTATCTTATTGATGACGATTTCGCCGGAGACGGCAGAAGCGGACCGCGTGCCGATCCAGTGCAATTCGACATCCGCCGTGGAGCTGACGCCGGGAGGATAACGCAGGCGAACTTCCTTGCCGGAGGCGGTGAGATTGAAATTAAGTTGCTGGTTGAAATAGGTGGCGTCACCTTTGAAATCGAGCGTGCCGCCGCCGGTGCGAGCGGTGAGAGTCTCGACGTGGACGCGGTCCCGGGTAAAAAGCAGAGAGCCGTTGAGTTCGCTCAATCCACTGGGTAGGCTGGCAAAGGAGATAGATGCGTTGGTCACCTGAAGATGCCCCTGAGGTAAAGGCTCGGCGATGGTCCCCCCGACCGTCAGGTTCATGGTGACGAGGCCCGACGAAGTAAAGTCAGGGTCAAAGCTGGAGAGCAACTTGAGGTCAACGCGGCCATCGGCGGCGAGATCGAGTGAGTGGGCGCCGGAGAGTTGCACGGAGCCGTGAGCGATGAGGTCCGTTCCCTCCCCCAGCAGATGGAATTGCTGAATGTCGATGACGCGATTCGCAAGGGTGAAGCGAATGGGATCCTGGTTGTGGAGTTTAACATTTTCGACATCGAGAGCAACCGCAGTCAGCGCGCCGTCGAACGTCCACTGCGAGGGCTGGCGCAGCGGACCGCGGACTTCGAGCGAACCGTCAACGGCGGAGTGTCCGGTGAGTTGGCCGCGGGCGTACGACCTCCAAAGAGCGTCGAGATCAAGCTGGTTCATGCGGAAAGAAAGATCGGCGAGATAATCGTCGCGCAACTGGACGTTGCCGCTGACGAGTAACGAGCCGTGCTGCAGGCGGGAGCTGCCGGTGAGATGAAGCTCGCGGTCCTGCGTTACGCCCTGCAGGTCTAGGTCTCCGACAAGTTCATGATCCAAAGTCAGATCGAGAACGTGAACGCTTCCGTTAAGGGAAGGCGCCTCGGGAGTGCCGGAGCCCTTAAGAGTGAAGTTGGCGCGGCCCTCGGCGGAGAGGCGATTGGAATGAATCCGGGAGATTCGGGCGAGATCGAAATTATTTCCCGCGACATCGAGGCGGAAGGCTCGGGTGGTGAGGTTGTAGGCAGCACTTCCCGTGACGACGGAATCGTCTTGGAGGAGATGGATATTATCGAGTGAGATTTCGCCGTGGGCGACCTGGAAGGTGGAATCGAATTGTCGAATGGACTCACCGTAGGCGGAGGCGTGATTGAGGTGGATCTGTCCTTCGCCGTGAGGGTCGGAGAAAGTGCCGGAGGCTTGCACGAAAAGATTGGCGTTGCCGGTGATGGGATAGTTGTATCCGGCAATGCCCAGTAGCTCCGCGAGTTCCGTGTTGTGGAGGTTGGCGCGCAGAGTGAAAGCGCTGTCGCCGGTGAAATGCCCGTGCTGCAGAGTTGTGGACGCGTCGAATTCGGCGGACCTGTCGTCACGGCGCAGACTGGCGTTGTGAAGTGCGACAGCATGAAAGGAGAGCTGAAGAGAAGCGGAAAGCGAATCCCAGTGGGTTTGGAGCAGGTGCGTGTTGGCTGTGGCGGGAATGTTAACGTCGAAATCCTCCACTTGCAGAGCGCCCCCGAGTTGAGGAGAAGAGAGTGAGCCACTCATGCTGCCGTTGAACGAAGCGGTGCCGTTCAGCATGACGGGAAACAACGCAGGACCGCGAACCACAGAAAAGAAAGGTAGCCAGTCAGCGAGACTAGAGGTGGAAATGGAGAGGCGGACTGCGGACGCGGACGACAGCGTGCCGGAAGCCTGCACGTGGGACGTGGGAGTGGTCAGGGTGAACTGAGGAAGATCCAAAGTGTCAGTGGCGACATGATAGAGGCCATCGGTGTGAGCGGTGATTGGTAGTTGCGCGGGGGCGTGATGAGCGGGAGGGGTGACATCGAGGGCAAATTGAACCTCGGCGTCGCGGCGAGTTCCCTTCCAACGAGCTTCAAGAGTGCCGGACGCCGATCCGACGGGATGAAGGAGCGAGATTGGGTGTTCGGGAACATTGAGGGCGGCGGCTAGATCCTCGGCGGAAAGATCGCGCACACGCAGCGAGATCCGCGCACTTTGAACTGCCGGCGGCTTTGATGACAGCTTTGGTTTGGCGTTTTTCTGGCCGGATTTGCCCGGGGGTGGACCGGCGGAAATGACGGCGGTCTCCAGGTTTTTTCTAGCCGCAGGCGAGAGGTGCTGTTCGGGTGCGAGCCACTGATTCAATTCCGCATCGCCGGTGAAGCTGCCTCCGAAAACTTTGCCTTGCAGCCTGGAAAGTTTGAGTTGCTGGTCGCTGATCGAGTAGCCGGTGCTGAGAGACGCTCTCGAGAAAGACACCCGCTCATCCTGCCAGGAGAGATCGCCAAGCGTGAGCAGTCCATTGGAGGTGAACTGATCGAGCGACCACTCCCCGCTTCCCTTGAGTTCGAGGGAGCCTGAGTGGAGATCGCGGCGACGCGCGATGGAGGCAGCTTCGGTTAGATCAAGCTGGGCATCATAGGTTGCCTGGAGATGCGGATGGCGGAAGTCTGTGACCTGGCCGCTGCCCGAGAAATGAGAGTGGCCGGAGTTCCATCTCAAAGAAGTAACAACCGCAGAGCTGGACGCGAGTTTGAATTCCACGGAGGTCATCCAGGCGAAGGGGCGGCAATCCAGAAGCTTGGTTTCGACGAAGCCGAGCAGGAGGCGCCCGTTGTACTGTGCGGGGAAATGGGAATAGTCCATGTCGAGCGAAATGTCGCGAGCGGCGAGATCGAGAGGAACGGCTTGGTCGTCCCAGAAAAGCCGGCCACCGCGCAGTTCGAGGCGATTAATGGAAAGAGAGAAAAGTTGCTCGACAACGTCGGGGCCATTAAAAGCGCTGGCCTTGCGCTGAGGAAAGTTCGTAGTGCCGTCGGGATAGAAGGCGACGTGAATGACGGGCTGCTGGAGGATGACCTCGTGGAAGGCGAGCTCGGAACGAAGAAGTGAGCTGATCTTCAAGCGGGCGACGATGCGCTCGGCGTGGGCAAGAGGCACGTCGGTGGCGGATTCGCGGCCGTGGACCGTGAGGTTGCGTACGTCGACTTGCAAACGGAAGGGAGTGGTATGGATGCTGCCGACTTCGGCGCGGCCACCGGTAATGCGCTCCACCTCGGCGACGAGACGGCGGCGGACGAGCGACTGGAACGATTCAGTGTTCACATAGATCGTCAAGGCGATCGCGAACAGAGAGGCTGCCCCGGCAAAGATGAGTAGAGATTTCCACCAGCGGCGGGCGGGCTTAGCGGCGGGTTCGGTCACCGCGATTCGACTCCCGGGTCGTTGGAGGAAGGCGTGACGCCGGGAATGCGAACTTGACCCTCGGAGCGCAAGGTTTGCAGCCAGGAAACTAGCATCTCACTCACCTTCTGTTCAGTGAGCAGCTCACGAATCTTGTTGGAGACATCGGCGAGGGGTACCTCGGATGCGCCGGACATTTTCAATTTAGGGACGAACTGCTCGCGGTAGTAGGCCTCGATGGACTTGGAATCGATCTGGACGGCGGGACGAAGGCGGGCGTCGACCAGGCGCATCACGTCGATCTGCTGACGGACGTGGTCGAAAAGCTCCTTCTCCGTCAGGTGGTATTGGGCGAGAAGTGATTGCCAGGCCTCGGAGGATGCTGCCTGAGGCGATTTTTTGCGGGCTTCGGCAACGCGGGCTGCGACTTCGGCATCGGTGGCATGGCGGAAGTCGGCCGACTTCATCTGTCCGCGAAGAAGTTCCTGGTCGATGAGGCGGTCGAGAACGGCGCGGCGGTCGTCATCCGAAAACTGGCCAAGCGTGCGATTGGAGAGCAGAGCTTCGTAACACAAGGCTTCATCCCAATCGGATTGCAAAATAACGTGGCCGTTGACGGTAGCGATGATGCGGTCGATTACCTCCGCGGCTTGCAGCGGCCGCAGGGCGAGTAATCCCATCAGAAGCGCGAGAACCGCCACGGTTGCCGCCGTCTTTGTGCGAAATCCGCTCATTAAAATGATTTCCCCAGAATGATTGCCCTAAAAATGATTCCTTAAAATGGTTGACCGATACTGAAAAAGAAATTGAAATGGCCCAGGCGCTCCGGAAGAAACGGCGTCGTCGCGGTCGACGTGTAGCCGGTGATATACGCCGGCGGATTTAAATTGTACCCGAAGTCGAAGCGCAAAGGGCCGATGGGTGTCTTGTAACGCAACCCAAGGCCCACGGCATGAGAAGTGTAGTCGTAGCCAGAATTGTCGAAGCTGGTAACGCAGTTGTTATAGGGCGTCGTGGCGGGGACGAATGGCAGGCACTGGGACGGATTGGGCTGGTGCCAGCGCAGGAGGCCCTTGACCATATCGTGTTCGGCGGTGAAGACGTTGCCCATATCGTGAAAGATGGCGAAACCGAAACCTTCTCCAAGATACGGAAGGCTGACAGAGGGAAAGCGGAGCTCCTCACTGTTCACGAACAGCGCTGTGCCACCGACGGGAAAACCGGAATCAGGATCTCGGGGTCCTGCTTCATTTAACCCGAAACCGCGGTGAGAGTTGCCACCGCCGGCGAAGAAAACTTCAGGCAGTGGAACCACTGAAATGCCGGAGGGACAAGAGTTCACCAAGAGAACTACTTGGCAGGCTCCAGGCGGCAAGACGCTCGTGCCGTGGTAGACCTGTTCCAGACCAAGAGTGGTGGAACGAGCGAAGACGAACTTGTGATTGGGATGTCCGAACGCGTAGTAGGTGGCATCCTGGCCGAGAGCTCGGCCGTAGTCAGCCTGAGAGCCGACGTAACTGGACGCGGCGAAAGCATCGAGGGTGAAGTACTGGCCCTTGGTACTTTCCAGCGGATTGTCGCGTTTGTCGCGGATGTAGGTGAAGCCGGGACCGCCGACGTGAGCGGGCAGGGAAAGCAAATTAAATTCGGCGGGCGAAAAGTCTGAAACCAGGTTGCTGGCTTTAACGCGGCGGTAATCGAAGCGGTAGGTGATAGAGGTGGAGTGATTGAGTTGCTGCTTGCCGATTTGCTGGCGGAGATCGATTTTGCCTTCCAGGCGCTGCGAGGTGAAGGTGGAGACGTCGAGACTGTTGTCGTAAAAAATTGTGTAGAAAAGCTTAAAGCGGTTGCTATTGAAAAGCTTGGGGATTTCGTAACTGATGAGGCCGCGCTGCTGGAGCCGACCAACATGGGACTGGAAGGTCAGCGTCTGGTCGCGACCGCCGACGTTGAGGCGGGTGATATCGAATTCGACGCGAGGACTTACCCCGGTGGACCCGCCTGGAGCACTGGTTCCGGCAGGCAGGCCGGTTTCGAATTCCAGGCCGAGACCATAGGTAAAGGTATAGCGCTTGGCCTCCTCTACCTGCACCAGAACATTTTTCTGCGGGTCGGAGCCATCGGGATTCTGGACGGCAGTGTCTACCTGGCTGAAGATGCCGAGATCATAGAGCTTACTCTGCGTATCGAGTAGGTCGCCCTGGCTCAGGGGCTTTCCAGCAACCACTTGAATTTCGCGCTGCACTACGTAGTCGCGGGTGTGATCGAGCCCGGCGACCATTACCTGGTTGACGAAGAACTGTTCGCCCTCCTGGATGGTATAGGTGACGTCTTCGTGGTTGGGCTGACCGGGTGAAGGAGTGGTGGTGATTTCCAGTGTGGCGTGGGAAAAACCGTGATTGAAGTAATAGTTGAGGATGGACTCGCGGTCATTAGCGAGATTCAGTTCGGAGTAGGGTTGGCCTGCGCTGGTATTGAGTTCAGGAAACGCGTTGACGCTCACTTTCTGGTTTCCATCAATGTGGACAGCGCCGACGACGGTCTGCGGCCCTTCTTCAATCTGAATGTGAACCGCAAGACGGTTGTCGGAGTGGTGGTAGTTGTCGTCGACCTTGGTCTGAATTTTGGCCTGGCGGAATCCGTTGGAGACGTATAGGGCCTGGAGGACGGCAACGTCGCTCTTGAGCAAGTTTCCGCTGTAGCGGCCGTGGGAAATGAACTTGCTGGCGACCTGAATCTGGAGGCGTTCGCGCAGCATTTTAGTGGTGAAATATTTGTTTCCCGCGATTTCGATGTGTACGAGATTGTGCACCGGGCCAGGATTGATGCTGTAGATGACCCGGAGAACGTCCGGGCCGTTTTCCTTCTGGAAGTCGACGGCGGCATCGAACAGACCTCGGGACTGGAGATAATCAAGGAGATTGCGCTTGCCTTCGTTGAGCAGGTCGTCGTCGACAGCGTTTTCTTCGTAGACCGGGATTTGCCGTTTTAGCACGCCGCGGCTGACGTGAAAACCCTGGGCATAGATCACCACGACGGGACCGGGATCAATCAGGAAGGTATAGTCGACGGCGTTCGATTCGGGGTGGTATTTCTGCTCGGCAATGGAAACCTGGGCGAGAACGCGCTGCTGTTTCTGGAACTTCTTGCGCAGGTGCTGAAGAGAATTGGTGACCCGGGCGGCGGTGACGCGATCGCCGGAGTGCATCCTGGCGATGTCCTGAACCTGGGCTTGAGAAAGGGCTGCGTGGCCAGTAACTTTGACCTCGCCGATGTGAGCCGGCTCTCCCGGCGTGATGTGGAACAGAATATTAACCTGCTGGGTAGCGGCGTTCGAGGTGCTTTCGGCCGTGACTCGCGCGCGGTAATAGCCGTTCTCCTGCATGAGCTGGCGAATGTTCTGCAAAGCGCGATTGAGTTTTTCGAGGCTATGAAGTTCGCCGAGTTGGAACTTGGAAGCATTGAGGATTTGGTTGGTGCTGGGGTGGTTGGGGGCCCCTTCCACGTCGACGGCGCCGACAAAGAAGTTGAACGACGTGGTGAAGGTGAGTACGACGCCCGCGCCGGAAGGAGTGACTTCGGCCTGGATGTCGGAGAAGCGGCCGGTGGCGAAAAGGATGCGGATGCTATCGCGGACCTGGTCGCGGTCGAGCGGCCGGCCGGATTTTTGGGGGACCATTTCGAGCAGGCGGGCGGAGTCAGGAACGTCCGGCAATTCAATGGATTGGACGGCGCGTCCGACATAGGCTGCCATGGAGTTGAACTCCGGGGACGTTGGCGCAGTTTGCGGGGATGTTTGTGTGTTTTGGGATGACTGCGAAGAGGGGGATGGGGACGATCCGGCCCGGGCGACTGGGCCGAGCGGAACCATAATCAAGATGATGAATGATGCGCACCGTCTCAGCAAATATAAATGTCCTTGGGCCCGTTGCCTTCATTCGATGAAGGGCAGAAGGCCCGTGTTGTCTGCATTCTGGCGGTCGAAGGAATCCAGACACATATAATAAAGGTTTTGCGGCAAGGAACTGGTGACCTCTTTGAGGCAGGGCGCGGAGAAAGACAAGTTCGACGAGCGGTATTCGCGGCAGATTCTGTTTCGCGGAATCGGAACCGAGGGACAGCGGGGGCTGGCGGCGGGGCGAGTTGCGATCGTGGGATGCGGCGCGACCGGGTCGGCGCTGGCGCAATTACTGGCGCGCGCGGGCGTAGGAATATTGCGGATTATCGATCGCGATTATGTGGAGGCGAGCAATCTGCAGCGGCAGTCGCTGTTTGAGGAAAAGGATGCGGCCGAGTCGTTACCTAAGGCGATTGCCGCGACGCGGAGAATTGCGGCCTTCAATTCAGAGATTGTGGTCGAGGCGCGGGTCGAGGATCTGGTTCCGGGAAATATTCATGAGTTACTTGAAGGAATGGACGTAATTCTCGATGGCACAGACAATTTCGAGACGCGATACCTGGTTAATGATTACGCCGTGAAGAATTCCCTGCCGTGGATCTATGTGGCGACGGTGGGCAGTTATGGAGTTACGTTGAATGTGTTGCCGGGTAAGACCGCATGCCTGGCATGCCTGTTTCCCGATACGCCGCAGGGGATGATAGAGACTTGCGAAACGTCGGGGATATTGAACACGGCGGTGAATCTGGTCGCATCGGTTGCCGCGACGGAGGCGGTGAAGTTGCTGGTCGGTGGAGGGGCTGCGGAGAAATTGCGCACGACGTTGTGGTCCTATGACGTTTGGACGAACGAGCAGGCGGAGATTGCGGCGGCGAAGCCGCGGGCAGGCTGCCGGGCATGTGGAGAGCGGAATTTTGTGCATCTGGCGGGCGAGGGGCGTCCGCATATCACCATGTGCGGACGAAACTCGGTGCAGATTCACGAGCGGGCGAGGCCGATTGATTTTACCGAGATGCAGGCGCGGCTGGAGTCCCACGGCATGGTGCGGCACAACGAATTTGTGCTGAAGTTTTGGCGCGAGCCTTATGAGATGACGCTGTTCCCCGACGGGCGGGCGATCATCAAGGGGACGACAGACACTGGAGTAGCGCGGAGTTTGTATGCGAGGTTTGTGGGGAGTTGAAGCCGGACCGAAGCAGATACCCAAAGTCTAAGCCCCCGTCAAGCGATACCATGCCATTCCTGCTTGTACGGCCACCCACCGAAAAGGCTCATTCGGAATGTAATCCAGACTGGCGTTGAGGAAGGGATACCGCTGCCAGGGTTCCTCACGGCCGGCCTCCAGATCCGCAATGATTCGCCCGAAGACTGAGGTCAGATTCACGCCATGGCCGCTGTAGCCGAGTCCATAGAAGATGTTCTTGTTCTTTCCAGTACGACCCACGGAGGGCGCCTCATCGAGTGACCAGTCGACTATTCCATCCCAACCTGCTTCGAACTGCACGCCCGACAGGCTGGGATAGATTCGTGCCAGCTCATGCTGGAGTTGAGAAAAATGAGATGCTGCGCTGCTTGTATCGCCAACTCCGTTATTAAAAGAGTAGCTGGGGCTGCCTCCGCCGATGTGGATTCGATTATCTTGCGTCAGGCCGAGGTAGAAGACTTCGGTGCGGGTATCATTGAACGAAACTCGCTTGCTCCATCCGATTTCAGCCAGTTGCCGCTCGCTGAGGGGCTGCGTCACAGCGACGTATTCACGGACAGGCACAATCGAGTTGCGAAAGAATCCCAGTCTTGAGGTGAAGGCATTCGTTGCTAGCACCAACGACTTCGCCTTGATGGTATGTCCGCTGCTGGTATGAAGAAGGTGCTCACGGCCTTCCTCGATGCCGGCCACGGCTGTGTTTTCGTAAATCTCCGCACCGGCGTTCTCGGCAGCGGCCTTGAACACATGCACCAGTTTCATGGGATGGACTTGTCCACCGCTGGGGTCGAAGAAGGCTCCCTCGTAGACATTGGAGCCGATTGCGCTAATTAACTGCTGCTTGTCCCAGAATTCAACCGGCATGCCGAGGGATCGTGCCTGCTGCACGTAGGCCTTCGCCGCTTTGACGTCGTCGGAGGTGTTGAGCACTTGCAGAGCGCCATTTGTCTCCAACTCACAGTCAATGCCGGTGGCCGCGCTGAGCTTCGACAATGTCCGGATATTCTCGGCGGTCAGTTCGTAGATTTTCCTGTCAATGGCCGGAGACGAGCTGAAGTTCATGTACCGGTCTTCGGTCATGGTCAGCACCATGGCGCCGTTTCGTCCCGAGGCTCCATTTCCGCAGCCCTTCGCTTCCAGAACGACGACGCGCTTGTGCGGCGAGATACTGCGGATGTAGTAGGCGGCGGAGAGTCCCGTGAAACCGCCACCGAGTACCGCGACATCTACTGCGATGTCCTGCGTTAATGGCGGGTTCTGCGGCGGCTGACTTTTCGCCCAGTAGCTTTGATTGGGCTCAAACTCCAACAGTTCAGGCCAGAGCCTGGGAGAGATCTGGTTCAGGCCAACGCTACCGAGCACAGCACCGCCGGTTGCGATGGCTGCCTTCTTCAAAAAGCGGCGGCGGCTTGAGAGCTCTGGCATGGGCGGGACGTCCCTGTTCGGCGAACGGATGGGATGAAGGAACGGGACGGTACTGCTGGAAAAGATTTGGCTGCCCCCCAGGGATTCGAACCCCGATATGCTGATCCAGAGTCAGCTGTCCTNNCTAGCCGTTGAACGAGGGGGCAACAGCATTCATTATCCAACGAGTTCCAAGGCCGGTCAACCGGAGCTCACTTATCCGGCGCGGCGCGTGCGAGATCCCGAATCTGGTTGAGGTATCCCACATAGACCGGGATGGGTATGTCGGGGGAATCGCCGTCGTTGAGGAAGTGTTCCAGCCGGATCTCAAGAGGGATGGAGCTGATCACCTCACGGAAGCGAGGCATCTGCAGGTATTTCACCCTCCAGATTTCGATCATTAACGAGCGGAACTCTTGGCTGATGAAACCCAGGTGGCGCTCACCCAGGTAAATGACGTCGAAATGGCTTTCGGCTAATGTGTTTCGAATGGAATCATTGGGCAGCGAAAACGTGTAGACCAAGTGGAACAAGTCGGCGAGATCGCCCCACAAAACCTTTTCTTCGTAGGCGCTGAAGCGGAATGGAGTGGCGCCGCGTTGCTGGATCAATCGCGCGCGATCGCTTGCCTGCAGACCGTGACGGCCGAGCTCCTCCCGAAACCAGCGGAAGCGCTCCGTCGCGAGATTATGGCGCAGAAATTCCACTGCATAGGCGTTGGGCAAATACAGGTCGGGATCGTCATCCAGACGTGCAATCCAGGGCTTCCAGTCCTTCTGTTCCATCAGGCTGAGCAACTTCGTCAGCTCGGCCACGGTGATGTCGGAATGATACTTCACGGCTTGCCAGAAGTGCTCCGTCGAATCGTAAATAGCGCCGTACAGCTGGATGCCTTCGTCGATCGGATACCAATTGGAGAGCACGCGGGCCGAAATTGACGGGGACGCACTCCAACAGTTCACGGAATGCTTCCATTTCTCCTGCACTGCCAGAAATGCCTCGGAATAGCCTGACGGTACGGGCTCTTTCACGCGCGCCAATGCTTGCACGAGTTCGTCTCTGGTATGGGTCAGCAGGATCTCGAGTGGGCGTTCGTCGGTCATCGAAACACTGCGGCTCTCGATGCCGCGGCGCAGCAGTTCGCGCGCCAGGTCTTGCCTTCCATAGCTGGCGAGGTTTCCCTCAGTCTTCCAGCGGTGAGTCTGGGACTCGATGTAAGGAAACAACTCGGACACCGATTTGAATTCAATGAAGCCATGCAGGGCAAAGGTGACAGGGCGGCCGTCTTTCAAAATTATCGTGGACGGTGTAACCAGGGCCTGAAGCGATAACTCTTGCGCACGCACGGGCACGCTCAGCATGGCCGTGGCCAGAGCAACTCGAATGATCCAGCGAAAAACGATAGGTCGATTTCTGGAGAACTCTTTCATCCATTCCCCCGATTGAGCCGATAACCCAATGATCCATCGATTCTTGCAGACTCCGAAGCTGAGTGCGACAAGAATCACCGATTTCGTGCCTTGGCCATCCGTTCGCGTTAAACTTTATTTGAGCCGATGATCTGCTTCGGTTGAGTTGGCCTAATTTATTGCCCCAGGAGTTGTTTATGGTCACTGCCCTTGAGAATGCCGCTGCAGATTACGCCGAAATTGTGCGCCGACCTCTGGAGGCGGACCGGTGCGCGCTCCTGGTAGTGGATATTCAGGAAAAACTTCTTCCGCCGATCTTTCACAAGGCAGAGCTAGTGCGCAACTCGAAGCTGCTGATTCGGGCTGCAGGCATACTCAAAATTCCCGCCGTCGTGAGCACGCAATACGCGAAGGGGCTGGGCAACGTTGTGCCTGAGGTCGCTTCCCTGCTGCCGGAAGCCGAGGCCATCGACAAAGATCGGTTCTCCTGTTTCGGCAGCGAGGTTTTTTGCACGCTGTTGAAGCGGCTGCCGGGCAACCGCAATACGCTGCTTTTGTGCGGCATGGAGAGCCACATCTGCGTGATGCAGACGGCGTTGGCGGCGCTGCGCGAAGGCTATCTGGTGCATGTCGCTTCGGATGCGGTAAGTTCGCGAGCGGAATGGAACTGGAAGATTGGCCTGGAAAGAATGCGCGCGGCCGGCGCAGTGATTTCCTCCACCGAAATGATGATTTATGAGCTGATGCGCTCCTCGTCGTCGCCGGCATTCAAGGAGATGCTGCCGCATCTGAAGGGATAGAGGCGGGCTGCGCCCGGCGGACAGCCGAGGGCGGCTGTCTCCACACAAGTGCCTTCGCTTCAAGATGAGCCATTGGGGGGTACCTGAGAAGCGCCAATCTTTCTAGCCTGCCGCGGGCTCCTTTGCTTTTACCCGGACTACTGTAATCTTGGCAAAGCCCTCTTCGAACGCGGGCGGCTTCAGCTTGGCAGCCATGCGGCGCATCACGTCTTCGGGAACGACGCGGTCGCGGCGCTGGTGGCGCTCGAGGCAAACGTCAAGCGGGACGTCAAAAAAAACCGCCTGCACCTCGTACTGATAATCCTTGGCCAGCTTGATCCAGTGCTGGCGCTCCTGCGGGGTGAGGTTAGTGGCGTCCACATAGTTCGTGGGACGTTTGGCGATGAGTCTCGCTTTCAGCATGGAGCGCAGGTTGGAGAAGACAAGGTCCTGGAAACGTTGCTCGCGCACGTCATCGAAAAGCAGGGAGCGCACCATGTCGCTGGAGAGCGGGACCACGTTGTGGCGCTTGAACCACGAACTCTTACCAGAGCCGGGCAGACCGATGGCAAGCACGACCACACCCTTTGGAGGACGCTGCGGCGCGGCCCCCGGAACCGCTGGAACCTTCGCTGCCGCCGCAGCAACTGGCGGAGCTTGTTGCCCTTCCGGCTCGCGTGTATCCGAAAAATCTTCCGCCGCAGTCTCTTCGGAAACCACCGGGATGGAACCTTTCGCGGCGGCGGGAGCAAAAGCTTGAGCAACGGCCTGTTCGCGCCCGCGACCACCGCGTCCTCTGCCGCCGCGACGACGGCGACCACGGCCGGTGGATCCGGTATTCGTCTGGGCGAGCGGCGGGGCTGCAGGCTGTTCCACAGACGGCTGTTCCGCAGAACTGGACCGCGCCCGGCGAACTGGTCGATCTTCCGGCGCCCGAGCAGCCGCAGTTGAAATTTCCGGTCCGCTGTTCCCGATGTCTTTTCCGGCCTCTCCGGGCGGGCTGGGGGTCTGCTCTGCGTCGAAATAAGCCGGCTGCAAGGGCGGGGGCGCAGGTTGATCGGACGGCTCTGCGGGCGTCTTTTTGCGGCGCGTCAAGCGCTCGCGCATCCATTTGCGCATGCAAGATTTTTAACACGGAAGTAAGGGCGGGATCAATCGTCCAAGCTCGCCGATGAACCACCTGCGACAGCCGCTTCAAGCATCAGGGCGATCAACATAGAGTTCGGGTGCGGCATTACAATACCGGCATGCCCGGGACAATCCCAGTCACAATTCGCGACCAGAAATACATCTCTCTAGCTACGTTCCGCAAGAGCGGCGCAAAGATCGCAACCCCGGTGTGGTTTGGCGAGGATGGCGACAAGCTTTATGTAATGACCCGCAGCGATATGGGCAAAACGAAACGCATTCGCAACAATCCGCAGGTGACGGTCGCTCCCTGCACAATCCGGGGAAAAGTGACTGGACCTGAATCTGCTGCTACGGCGCAAATCCTGCCGCCGGAAGAGCATGCCCACGCGCGGCAGACTATCAACCGGAAGTATTGGCTGGCCCGGTTGTCATCGCCTTTTAGCAGGGCGGATGCGTTCCTGGAAATAAGCTTTCCTTAACATCCCGTCAAGGATTGGGTGCATAACATTCCGTGATGGGAACCGAAGTCTTTTCAATCACCCGAGCGCTCATTTACGCCGGTTCCCTGTCCTGCTAACATCATCTGTCTGCATAGACAGCTCAGACGATTTCTAAGTTTGCATTCATAAAGCGGAGGACCATGGCAATCAAAGTTGGCATCAACGGCTTCGGNNGTCAACGATCTCACCGATCCGAAGACGCTGGCGCACCTGCTGAAATACGACTCCATTCTCGGCAACCTGCCAAACAAGATTACTGCCGGCGCCGACAGCATCACCATCGACAACAAGACCATCAAGGTGTTCAAGGAAAGAGATCCGGGCGCGCTGCCCTGGGATTCGGTGGGCGCTCAAGTGGTGATCGAATCGACCGGGCATTTTACCGATGCCGCGGATGCAAAGAAGCACATGCGCGGATCCGTGAAGAAGGTGATCATCTCAGCTCCGGCGAAGAATGAAGACATCACGCTTGTGCTGGGCGTTAACCATGAGAAGTACGACGGCGCCAAGCACCACATTATTTCCAATGCGTCCTGCACAACAAACTGTCTGGCGCCGATCGCCAAGGTGATCAATGACGAGTTCAAGATCGTCAGTGGCACCATGACGACGATTCACTCTTATACCAACGACCAGGTGATTCTCGATTTTCCGCACAAAGACTTGCGGCGGGCGCGAGCGGCGGCGATCAACATGATTCCCACGTCCACCGGTGCGGCGAAAGCTCTCAAGCTGGTAATTCCTGATCTTGCAGGAAAACTGGATGGCTTCGCTATGCGCGTGCCTACGCCGAATGTTTCGGTAGTCGATCTGGTGGCGTGGGTGGAAAAGAAGACGACCAGGGAAGAAGTAAACGCGGCGCTGAAGAAAGCATCGGAGAGCGGTCCGTTGAAGGGGTACCTCGGTTTTGAAGAAGGCGAACTGGTTTCGTCGGACTTCAAGGGCGATGCTCGCTCATCGATCGTCGATGCGCCCATGACGCTGGTGGTGGGCGGCAATTGCGTCAAGGTGATCTCCTGGTATGACAATGAATGGGGATACTCCAGCCGCGTACGGGACTTGATTCACTACATCGCCGGCAAGGGTCTGTAGGCTGTAAGCACCGGCATTTTGCATGCTGTCGAGAGTGCGGGCGGGGCGCCCGCACAGGCTGCTCTGAGCTTGTAGAAGGGATAGCCGCCGGGCGGCGCTATTCGTTATCTCGCTTCTAATCTTTCATTTCTAATCTAAGGACGAACCAGCCAATGTCCAAGCTCTCCATCCGTGATCTCCCTTTGAACGGTAACCGTATCTTTATGCGCGTTGACTTCAATGTTCCCCTGGAAGACGGACGCGTCATGGACGACACCCGCATCCGGGAAACCCTGCCCTCTATAGAGTACGCACTGCGGCATGGGGCAAGACTTATTCTGGCCTCGCATCTGGGCCGGCCCATGGGGAAGCCCAACGCGAAGATGAGCCTGAAGCCGGTAGCCGAGCGGCTGCGCATGGTGCTCGACAAAGAACTGGCCCGCGGCGAAAACGTGGGCTTCTGCCCCGACTGCGTGGGTCCGGAAGCCGAAGAAGTCGCCACGCAACTGGAAAAGGGCCAAACCTTGCTTCTGGAGAACCTGCGCTTTCACGCCGAGGAGGAAGCCAACGACCAAAAGTTCGCCAAGCAACTGGCAAGTCTGGCGGATTTCTACGTGAATGATGCGTTCGGCGCGGCGCATCGGGCGCATGCTTCCACTGTTGGCATTACCAAGTTTGTGTCCAAATCTGCGGCTGGACTGCTCATGGAGAAGGAACTGCAGTATCTGGGCAAAGCGTTGGAACATCCGGAAGCGCCGTTTGTGGCAATCCTGGGCGGCGCCAAAGTTAGCGACAAGATCGGCGTGATTCGGAACCTGATGGGCAAGGTCGATTCGCTCATCATCGGCGGCGGTATGGCCTACACCTTTCTGAAGGCGCAGGGGCAGCAGATTGGCAAGTCGCTGCTCGAAGCCGACAAAGTGGACCTGGCGCGGCAACTACTGGAGGAGGCCAGGCAACGAAATATCAAGTTCCTTCTGCCGATCGATCACGTTGTCGCGATGAAACCGGAAACCAACGCGGTGGTGCAGCAGATCGGCGAAGGCCAACCCATTCCGGCTGATCGCATGGCGCTCGACATTGGGCCGAAAACGATTGAACTATTCTCGGAGGAGATTTCGCGAGCCCGCACAATTGTCTGGAACGGACCGATGGGCGTGTTTGAGGTTCCGGGATTTTCCCGCGGAACTTTCAAGATAGCTCATGCCGTGGCGGAAAATGCGGGAGCGATTTCGATTGTGGGCGGCGGCGACACGGTCGCGGCAGCGCACGCGGCCGAAGTTGCGGATAAGATGACGCATATTTCCACCGGTGGCGGGGCGTCCCTGGAGTTCTTGGAAGGCAAGAAGCTGCCGGGAGTCGAAGCGTTGACGGACAAAAAGTGATCGGTCTGGATACGAGCGTGCAAGATTTCAAAGTTCGGATCCTCCTGGACCACGGGCGGACCATCGAGTTCCAGGGTCCAGCCGACATTACCGGCGAGACTACCGACGCAATCGTGAATGCGGCGAATTCATCTCTTCTGGGCGGAGGCGGAGTCGATGACGCCATTCACCACGCGGGCGGTTCGGCGATCCTCGCTGAATGCCGGCAAATTGTGAGCAAGATTGGAAGCCTGCCCGCCGGAAAGGCCGTGATCACTACCGGCGGACGCCTTACCGCAAAGCACGTGATCCACACCGTTGGCCCGGTCTATCGCGGCGGAGAACATGGAGAGGCGGAAAAGCTGGCGAGTTGTCATCGCGAGTGCATTCGCTTGGCCGACGAGCACGCCCTCAACTCTTTGTCCTTTCCTGCCATCTCGACGGGAGCGTTTGGCTACCCCGCTTCGCAAGCGGCGACCATCGCGATTTCCTCTACGGTTGACGCTCTAGCCTCAGCCCACCATGTAAGCAAGGTTCGATTCGTTCTGTTTGACATCGCGACATTGAGAACCTACACGCGGGCCGCCGAGAAGTTACGCGATCTGAATTCTGCTTCCTCCTACACACTCGAGAAGGGATCTTCATGAGAACCAAGTTGATGGCCGCCAACTGGAAGATGAATAAAACGCCGGATGAAACTGGCGACTTCTTCCGCGATTTTCTGCCGCTGGTCGCGGATCACAGCCGCGACCAGATTGTAGTCTGTCCGCCTTACACCGATGTGCACGCTGCGATTCAAGCTGTACGGGGCTCTAGTGTGGCAATCGGCGCTCAGAACGTGCACTGGAAAGCGGACGGCGCTTACACCGGGGAAATTTCGGCGGGGATGCTGCTGTGCCTGGGCGTGACCCATGTGATTGTCGGCCACTCCGAGCGGCGGCAATACTTTGGAGAGACCGACGACACCGTGAACTTGCGGCTAAAAACCGCGCTGGAAGCCGGTCTCACTGCCATCTGCTGCGTGGGAGAGGTGCTCGAAGAGCGCGAGGCCGGACTGACCGACGACGTGCTGCGACGACAATGTGTGCGAGCTTTTCATGCGATCTCCGCCAGGAAAGCCGTGAAGCTGGTTGTCGCCTATGAACCGGTGTGGGCGATTGGCACGGGCAAGACGGCAACGCCCCAGATCGCGGCCGAAGCCCATGCCGTCATCCGGCGGGAAGCTGCCGAGGTATTTGGCGAGGAGTTCGCGGCCAAACTTCGCATTCTCTACGGGGGATCGGTCAAGCCCGACAACGCCTCGGTTCTGATGGCGCAAGAGGAGATCGATGGTGCGCTGGTGGGCGGGGCGTCGCTCGATCCGAAGTCGTTTGCGGGGATTGTGAAGTACTGACGTGAAGCGCCGCCCCGCTCGGCTGGACAGTGAGAGCCTGACCTGAGCGGAGTCGAAAAGGGCGGCTTTCCCCACATGACCATCGTGACACTAACGCTGATGCGGACTACTGTTTGATCTGCTAATCTTCTCTGCTCGCAATCCCTGGGGTTCAATCTGCTCGAAGATAGAGAGCGCGGATGACGGAAACTGTGCGTCCTGAGCCGAGCCGGCTGTACCGCTGGCTGGTTTTGATCTTTGTCAGCCTGGCGATGTTTGGCAGCTACTACGTGTACGACGCTCTTAGCCCGCTTGCCGATGTGCTCAAGCAACAACTCGGATTCACTGACTTAGATATTGGATTCCTTCAGGCGATTTACAGTTTCCCTAACATTTTCACGGTGGTCATCGGCGGTTTCATCATTGACCGCATTGGGCTGCGAAAGTCGCTGATGATCTTCGGCGTGCTTTGTTTCATTGGTCCAGCGATCACTGCCGCATCCGGCCACCTCTCGATCATGGCAACTGGACGCCTCATTTTTGGAATGGGCGCGGAATCGCTCAATGTTGCCGTCATCACCGCGCTGGGGCGCTGGTTCCGAGGCAAGGAACTGAGCTTTGCTTTTGGCTTGAACCTGACTACGGCGCGCCTGGGCACGTTTGCCGCGCTCAACTCCCCGACCTGGGCACGTTGGGCTTATGCCAGTTGGCGAACTCCGTTCCTGATCGCGCTCGCCTTCTCGGCCTTGTGCGTGGTGGCAGCGGTTATCTACTGGGCCATGGAAGTCTGGGCCGAAAAGAACTACAGCCTGGGAGCGGTTTCCACCGACAAAGTGGTCTTCGCCGACCTGTGGAAGTTTGGCGTGAGTTACTGGCTGATCGTCGCGCTGTGCATTGTCTTCTACTCGGCCATCTTCCCTTTTCAGACGTTTGCGGTGAAATTTTTCATGGAGGCGCACGGCACGTCGCGTGAATTTGGCGGGTTCTTGTCCAGCATGCTGACCCTGTTTGCCATGATTGCAACGCCGCTGTTTGGGCTGTTGGTGGATCGCGTGGGCAAACGGGCGCTCTTGATGATGTTCGGGTCGCTGCTGCTGATCCCGGTGTATCTGATGATGGCGTACACGCATGTCAGCTTGTACGTGCCGATGGCGATGATGGGGGTGGCGTTTTCGCTGATTCCCGCGGTGATGTGGCCTTCGGTGGCCTACATCGTCGATCAGTCGAAGCTGGGAACCGCGTACGGGTTGATGACGATGATCCAGAATATCGGGCTATTCGGCCTTAACTTAGTAGTGGGATGGGCCAACGAATATGGTCACGCCGATGCCGCCAACCCTGCCGGCTACCACCTCGGGATGTGGATTTTCTCAGTGTTAGGGATTCTCGGGGTTCTGTTCGCCTTCTTGCTGCGGCAACGGGAGTTGGGGCCGCATGGGCATGGTCTGGAGACGATTACTACGGCCAAGAGTGCGGCCTGACCTGGGGCAGCCGCTACCGATTTGCGAAGATCGCGACTCTTCGGGCCGGCTCGGGTTTAGGGTCTAGGGGGAGGTAGGCGCATCCAAGCCTCCGAATGCAAAGGCTTTCCAGTACCGTCTGGGTCGCAAAATGAGCTAGGCAGCAAGCATCCGAAGATTGGTAGAAATACTCTGATATTCTGGAAGTGAGGAAGCCATTACCATCTCGGCGAGAGCCGCAAACAATACAACACAAACTACTTAAGCCGCATCCCAATGAATGCGGCCGGAAAAGAGAACTTGACCGAGCCACAACAGAAACAGGGCGCCGATCCTAGCGAAGCCGAGGCCATCGAACGGGCTAAGCTAGGGGACGCGGATGCGTTCCGGGTGCTCTACGACAAGCACAAGCGGCGGGTGTATTCGCTGTGTCTGCGAATGACGGCGAACACGGCCGAGGCCGAGGACCTGGCGCAG
Source organism: Acidobacteriaceae bacterium (assembly GCA_003168355.1). GTDB lineage: Bacteria > Acidobacteriota > Terriglobia > Terriglobales > Acidobacteriaceae > Sulfotelmatobacter. The sequence goes on from PMSQ01000199.1 coordinate 37,698, forward strand.
GAAGCGTTTCTGCAGCTCTACCGTAAAATCGCGACGTTCCGCGGGGAGTCGGCATTTTCAACATGGCTGCACCGGCTTTCGGTAAACGTCGTGCTGATGCACTTGAGGAAGAAGAGTCTTCCGGTGGTTTCGTTGGAAGAGACCACGCAGGGCACCGAGGATGATTCCCCAAAGAAGGATTTCGGAGCGGATGATGTGGCATTGGCCGGATCCATTGACCGGCTGCAACTGCAGAGGGCAGTCAGCGATCTCCCTCCCGGCTATCGCACGATCTTTGTACTGCACGACATCGAAGGCTACGAGCACAACGAAATCGCAGGATTGGTGGGATGCTCGATCGGCAACAGCAAATCGCAGCTACACAAGGCACGCATGAAGTTGCGCGACCTGCTCAAGATGAATAGAGCCGAAAAGGCCGGGAAATCTCGCGCAGGCTAGACAGGGACTCAAAACATCGGTCCAACCAGAAACAGTAATTACCTGGGCAGGGGCGTTCGAGTTGCGGCTACAATTGAGCCGCGGCGGACTTTCGGGAGAGGTTAGTATGAATTGCGTTGAGCTAGAGCAGAGCTTGGCGGAAGCAGAAAGCGTCGGAAGTGTGGAACATAGAGCCCATCTGAGGGCTTGCCCAGCGTGCTCGGCGCTGGTGACAGAGTTGAATCAGATCGTCGCGGCGGCGAGCCAACTGCAAGCGGCGCACGAACCCAGTCCAAGGGTGTGGAATTCCATTGAGATCGCATTGCGCCAGGAGAGGTTGATCCGTCCGCAGCGGGCGCGGCCGAGGGTACCCTCGTTCAGCACGCGCTGGGGAGGGGCACGCTGGCTGGTGCCAGCGGCGGCCATGTTGCTGCTGGCTCTGGGAATATACGTGCGGCGTGAGTCCCTGCCCAATCAGCTAGCCCAGCACGCGTCGGTCGCCGTGCCGCTTGCAAATCCGGCCGACCTCAATGACGACGACCTGATGCAGGAGGTCGCCGACAACGCTCCGGCGATGAAAACGCAATACGTAGAAAACCTGCGGCGCGTGAATCAGTCCATCCACGATGCGCAGGGGGTAGTGGACGAGAGTCCGAACGACGAGGAAGCCCGCCGCTCGCTGATGGAAGCGTACCAGCAGAAATCCATGCTTTTTGAGATGGCGATGGACCGTTCTCTGCCATAATGGTGGAAGTTTTGCGGGCCGTGTTTTAAGGCGATGACGGATCAGTTGGCTTGGGGGAGTGGTATATGGTGAACAGACACACCGCAAAACTGGTTGCGATTGGCGTGATCGTAGCGGGCACGCTGGTGGCCGAGAGCAGGAAAGAGTACCACTTCGCGGTAGGACCTAAAGCGGGCGTGTCAGTAATGAATCCATACGGCTCCATTTCGGTGAGACCGTCGTTGAACAATACCGTGGTGGTGAATGCGATTTTGCACTCCGACAAGGTCGAGGTGGATAACAACCAGAACGGAAACCGCGTGGATATTCAGTCGCACCTGCTTGCCGGGGCCGACTCGGATTCAGGACGCGTAGATTATGAGGTTCTGGTTCCGGCCGATGCCAGCGTCACCCTGCATTCCAACACCGGGTCCTTGAGCGCCGAGAAACTGCACGGCGACGTGAGTCTGGAAAGTCCAGGAGCGGAAGTGAATGTCCGCGATATCTCGGACGCGCATGTGCATGTGAAAACCATGAACGGCTCCGTGAATTTGGACAACATCCAAAACGGCCACGTCGAGGTCGACTCCTTGAGCGGAGAAGTTACGCTAAAGGGCGTGAATGGCCCGCTGGTGCAAGTGGTTTCGACCAGCGGCAGAATCAATTACATTGGCGACTTTGGCAAAAGCGGCGAATATCGCCTGACCAGCCATAGCGGCGATATTGACGCCACCATCCCCGAGTGGACTTCGGCCGACGTGAGCGCCCGCTCCGTTCGCGGAGAAGTGCACGACGACATTCCTCTCCAACCCAAAACCCACACCTATTTCGCACTCGACAAGGGACGTGCCTTCGCAGGTACGGTGGGCCGGGTAGCGGTATCATCCACGGTGGTATTGCGGACCTTCAGTGGTAAAATTCACCTCAGAAAACGCTCCGAAAAACAATAAGAAAAACGAAGAGTAAACCGGATCGGCGAAAAGCGCGTCCTAAAGGCTCGGCCAAGCCCGCGAGAAATGGTGTGTTTCATCGCCAGGCTGGGACGACTCGACGACCGCCCGGCCCCGGGGCAGTGATCCTGATTGGCTTCATGGGCGCCGGCAAAAGCAGCGTAGGCGGGGCGCTGGCCCGGCAAATGGGATGGACGTTTGAGGATCTCGACGAGCGGATTGAGCGGCGCAATGGGCGGAAGGTACAGGAGATATTTCGCGATTTGGGGGAAGCTGAGTTTCGTCGGGCTGAGCATGAGGCTTTGAAAGAACTGCTGAAGGGCTTGCGGGAGGGCGCTGAGAGAGTCATCGCCCTCGGGGGTGGAGCGTTTGTGCAGAAGCGCAACGCCAGGTTGATCGAAGCGGGAGGAGTTCCCACGGTGTTCCTGGACGCGGACGTGGATGAGTTGTGGCGTCGTTGCAGGTCGCAAGCCGAGCAGCAAGGAACTGAGCGCCCATTGCTGGGGGGACTGGAAGGTTTTCGTGAACTCTACGAGAAGCGGCGGCCGCATTACATGAAAGCATCCTGGCGGCAGGAAACTGGGGGAAAGAACATCGAGGGGATTGCGGAAGAACTGGTTCAAGCTCTTGGGTTGAGGCGACGTGAGGGAAGGCGAGGAGAAAAGCAGTGACTCTGATGGCGCGGATGCGATGGGGAACGGTGGTGGTTCTAGCGGGCGCGGCTGTGCTGTATGCCGGCGACAAGAAAGACAAGCCCAAACCCGCGACCAGCCAGGTGGTGGATTCGGGATCGTTCGGGGTTTTCGTCAAGGGCCAGCGTGTAGTCACAGAAACCTTCAGCGTGCGGCAAGACAACGGTGTCAGCATAGTAAAGTCGCAACTGAAGGAGACCGGCGGTTCCGCCTCCTCCGGGCAGAAGTCGGAACTGGAAATGACCGGCTCCGCGGAGGTGGTTCGTTACGAATGGAGCGATGGCAGCGGGTCCCTGGTGGTCACGCCCAACAATGATTTTCTGCTCGAAAAGATCATGACAGCGGGGTCCTCCAAGCCGGCCGAGCAGTCGTTTCTCATGCCTAGCACGGCGGCGATTCTCGACAACAATGTTTTCGTGCACCGCCAGGTGCTGGCGTGGCGTTATCTGGCAACCAACTGTCACACGGACAACGGTACCCAGAAGTGTCAGCAGGGACCACTGGATTTCGCCGTGTTAGTGCCGCAAGAGCGAACCTCGATGACCGTCCGCTTGGAGTTGGTGGGAGTGGAGAAAGTCACCATCCGCGGAGCGGAACGGGAACTGCTGCGGCTGAACCTGAAGGGCGAAGCCTTCTCCTGGACCCTTTGGGTAGATGAAAAAGATCAGTTCAAGCTAATGCGCGTGGTGATCGCGGACGATAATACCGAAGTAGTGCGGGACTAGTGAGAACGCAGCAGGTACGCGGGATTTGACTTGGAATTGACGGGGTATTGATTTTGCCGCTGGCTGATGCACGTACGGCTCGGGTTGTGATCACGCTGCTGCTGTTTGCGCTGGGCATGGGGTTTCTCTACGTGGCCCGGCAGACGCTTATCGCGTTCCTGTTTGCGATTTTTTTTGCCTACCTGATGAGCCCCCTGGTGTCCTATCTGGAGAAGCTGCTGCATGGGCGCGGACGCGCCATCGCCGTAATCTACGTGTTGTTGCTGGGGCTGGTCGTGCTGTTTTTCATTTCCATGGGCCCGCGGATCGGCCGGGAAGGCGGGCGCTTAACCGAATCGCTGCCGGCTCTGGCCCAGTTGAGTTCTGGACAGATCGCGGAACAACTCGGACAGCAACATGGCTGGAACAACAAGGCCGTCGATATGCTTCGGGACTACCTCGCCAACCACGGCGACGAAATCGCCAAGCTGGCAAAGAATGTGGGGCTGCGGGTTGCTGACGTGGCGAAACAGGCGTGGTTGCTGGTGGTTGTCCCACTATTGGCGATTTTCTTTCTGAAGGATGGCCGGGCCTTCAGCGAAATCCTGCTTTCATTGGTGCAGTCGCGGCCGCAGCGCGAACTGCTGCAAGGCGTACTCAGCGACTTGAACCAGATGCTGGCCCACTTCATCCGCGCGCAACTCACCTTGGCGGCCCTGACCTTCGTCATGTATTCGGCGGTTCTGGCCACGATGCACGTGCAGTATGCGCTGGTGCTGGGAACGCTGGGGGGCTTGCTGGAATTTATTCCGGTGGTCGGTCCGCTGGCAGCCGGAGTAGTGATTATAGGCGTGGCCTTGCTGAACGGTTACGGTCATTGGCTGGCGTTGATCGTCTTTCTTGGCATTTGGCGGCTGATTCAGGATTATGTGACTTCGCCGCGCATCATGGGACACAGCATGGAACTGCATCCGCTGGCGGCAATTTTTGGTGTGATGGCGGGCGGCGAGATCGCCGGCATTCTTGGCATTTTTCTTTCGATCCCGGTCATGGCGAGTCTCCGGATTTTCTTCCGGCGCTGGCGGCTGTATGCCGAGAAGCGAAAGTTCGGCCCGCTCAATGAGTACGCATTAGGCAGCCCGGTGGGACGGCCGAAGTAAGGAGCACTTCCAATCCCTAGTTCTTGGCGTTCAGTTCTCTCGTTTTCCAGGCTTCCCTTCTCACACTTGGCCGTGCGCTCTCCGGTTCTCTGGCCTCTTTAACTGCCAGAGGCGCCTGCTCCGGTTGCTTTCTCCGCATTTATGTTGCGCAGGAATTCGGCGGCGGCTTCCGGCAGCACGGTGTTGATGAACATGCCGGAGCCCAGTTCGAAACCGGCGACGCGCGTGAGGCGCGGAATCACGCTCACATACCAATGGAAATGGCGGGCTCCGGCATAATCGGAAGGGCTGCTGCGGATAGTGAAATTAAGGTCGGGGTTTTCAAGTCCAACATGGATCTTGGCCAGCAGACTCCGCAAAACATGTGCAGGATCCGCGATCTCGGCGGGTGAGATGTCGCCAAAGCTGGCCATGTGGCGGAGAGGAACGATGTGGGTGGCGAACGGCGTGGCCGAGGCGAAAACCTCCATGGCGACGAAGTGCTCGCTCTTTAGGACAATGCGTGTTTGCTCCTCAACCTCCCGTTCCACCATATGACAGTACATACACTTTCCCTCGTCGTCATAGTAGAGCAGGGCCTCATGCAGCCGATGCCTTACCTGGCTGGGGATCACAGGCGTTGCGATGAGTTGGGAATGCGGATGCTGCAGGCTGGCTCCAGCGTCAGCCCCGTGGTTCTTGAAAATTGTGACGTGGTTGACACGGCGATCCATGCTCAACAGGTTGTAGCGTTCCCGGTAGACGCGCAGAATGCTGGCCACCTGTGCATCCGGCAGCAGGGCCATGCAGCAGGAGTGGTCGGGACTGTCGATGATGACTTCGTGAACGCCGAAGCCCTCGATGCGTCGCCAGACGTCCTGCAGGCTGCGCGTGGGCTGAGCGGCGCTGGACAACGCGGCGAACTTGTTGGGGATGACTCGGACCGTCCAGGGTTCGCCGGCATTTGACGGGAACCGCATGACTTCGGACGGGGTCTTGCTCTCGTTGCCCGGACAGAAGGGGCAGCTTTCCACGAACGCGGGCGCGGTTTGCGCTGGTCGGCGAGTGGCCAACTCCTCGGGGCGCTTGGCGCGTTCAGTGGCGATGATGACCCATTCCTTGGTAAAAAAATTCTGACGCAGCTCCGGCATGGTGATCCTCCAGCATCTTCTATCGGCAAGCGGAGCACGGCACTGTAGCGGCCGAGTACTTTCGGCTTCCGGAGCGGCACGGAAGTGGTTGTCGTTTCGGCATTTTGCCGGGTTTACGTCGATGTGGAATCCTGAGTTGGTGCCGTTTTCGCAAACAATTTGTAATTAGAGGCTGTTGTAGAATTCAAGGTACCTTCTTATGAGCGAGAAACTTCCTATCGGGATTCTGGGCGCTACTGGCGTGGTCGGGCAAAGGTTCATCCAGATGCTGGAGCGCCATCCGTGGTTCGAAGTGGCCTGGCTGGCCGCGTCCGATCGTTCTGAGGGCAAGACTTACTATGAGGCCGCGCGCTGGCGGCTCAAGACACCGATTCCAGCAAACGTGGCTGCAATGAAAGTTTCCCCGGCCACGCCCGAGGGCGCGCCGAAGATCATTTTCGCCGCGCTCGACGCTGCGATTGCCGCTGAGATGGAACCGCGCTTTGCCGAGGCAGGATGTGCCGTGGTTTCCAATTCCAGCGCGTTGCGCATGCACCCCGATGTGCCGTTGGTGATCCCCGAGGTAAATGCCGGGCACATCAAGCTGATCGATGGGCAGGCGTGGCGGAAGAAATCCGGTGGCTTCGTGGTGACCAATCCCAACTGTTGCGCCATCGGACTGGTGCTGGCACTGGCTCCCCTGCAGCAACGTTTCGGCCTGGAAGCCGTTATGGCTGTAACTCTGCAGGCGGTCAGCGGCGCGGGTTACCCAGGGGTGGCTTCACTCGACATTCTGGGCAACGTGATTCCCTACATCCGCAATGAAGAAGAAAAGATGGAAGAGGAAACGCTCAAGCTGCTGGGGCAACTGAACGGAACCAAAGTTGTGCCAGCGACTTTCGCTATGAGCGCGCAGTGCAATCGCGTTGCGGTGGAAGACGGACACACGGAATCGATTTCGGTGCGGCTGAAAACGAAGGCCAGGCCAGAAGAGATCATCACGGCGTGGAATGGCTATCGTGCCGAGCCACAGGAGTTGAAGCTGCCCAGCGCGCCCCAGCAGCCGATCGTTTATTTGACGGAGAATGACCGTCCGCAACCGCGGTTTGATGTTGACCTGGGAGCAGGCATGACCACCGCCGTCGGCCGACTGCGGCCTTGCGGCGTGCTGGATTGGAAGTTTACCGTGCTCTCGCACAACACGATTCGCGGAGCCGCCGGCGCGGCCGTGCTGAATGCGGAGCTGCTCAAGGCCAAGGGCTACCTCGCCATGGGCGACGTGAAATGACATCCGAGCACCACTCCCATAACCCCGCAAGCGGGTCATGCCGATGATCGTGATGAAGTTCGGCGGCACTTCGGTGGAGGATGCCCGGGCCATCGAGCGCGTGGCGGCGATCGTGAAAGACCGGCTGCCGCAAAAGCCGGTGGTCGTGGTCAGCGCCATGGCCAAAGTTACCGACACGCTGCTTACCATGGCGCGCGCCGCGGGAGCCGGGGAACGCAAAACGGCGCTCAAACTCTGCCGCTCCCTTCAGGAGCGGCATTACAACACCGCCAGCGAGCTGCTGGGCACGGCACTGTTTACCGACTTTCACGCGGAACTGGGAGCCGACTTCGAGGGGCTCGACGAACTGCTTCGCGGAATTTCCGCAGTCGGCGAGTTGACCCCGCGGACCACCGATCACGTCGCCGCCTTTGGTGAAATGCTTTCCAGCAAGATTGTAGCGGCAGCGTTTTCCGCCCACGGTCTGAACGGTGTGCACGTAGACGCGCGCGAAGTCCTGGTCACCGACAGCAGCTACATGGAGGCGGCGCCACAGTACGAAGAAACCAACGAACGCCTGCAAACCAGAGTGAAGCCGCTGCTCGATGCCGGTCAGGTTCCAGTGATGGGCGGCTTCATCGGGTCCAACCGCGCAGGCATTACGACGACGATCGGACGGGGCGGCTCTGATTTTTCCGCCGCGATTGTGGGCGCGGGGCTGGGCGCTGAACGGATTGAAATCTGGACCGACGTGGACGGAATTCTTACCACCGACCCGCGTATTTGTCCCGATGCGCGGCGCATCAAGGTGATCAGCTTCGACGAAGCGGCGGAACTGGCCTACTTCGGCGCAAAAGTGCTGCACCCGGCGACAGTGCTGCCGGCGATCCAGAAAAATATTCCTGTCTACGTATTGAATTCGCGCAACCCTTCGTGCGAAGGGACGAAAATCATAACCCGCGCCCCGCAGGGGAAAAACATTTTCAAGGCGATTGCGGTAAAGAAGCGGATCACCATTGTGGACGTGGCAGCGCCGCGCATGCTGCTGGCTCACGGCTTCCTGCGCGCAATCTTCGAGGCCTTTGACCGGCACAAGGTTGCGGTTGACGTGGTCTCGACCTCCGAGGTAAGCGTTTCTCTAACTGTCGATTCTAACCAGGCAATTCCGGCGCTGGCCGCCGATCTGGCCAAGCTGGCCGACGTAAAATATGAGGGTCGGAAGGCGATCGTATGTCTGGTGGGCGAGAGCCTGCGGGATAAACCGGGCGTGGCGGCGCTCGTATTTGGTGAGTTGGCGGACAAGAAGATTCGCATGATTTCGCAGGGCGCTTCGGAGATCAATTTGACTTTTGTGATCGAAGAAGATGAAGTGCCGGAAGTGATCCAGCGCCTGCACCGCACATTTTTTGCCGACCTGGACCCTGAAGTGTACGCTTAAGAGCTTCCATCGCAGCTATCTCGGGAGAAGACCACGCGGAGGGCTCTGGGTTTCTTGTAAACTCCGCGCGGGTTTCTCGGCGATCTCCGCGTTAAGGTTTTCGATGAACATTCTCCTTCTCGGACGTGGAAAAACCGGCTCGCTGGTGGCGGAAGTAGCGCGCCAGCACGGGCATGACGTTCAAGTCCTGGGCGCCACGGAGAATGCTGGAGGGGCAACTCTCACCGCGGAGAAGTTGCGCGGAATTGAGGTAGTGATCGATTTCACCACTCCTGCCTGCGTCGTCGCCAATATCGAAGCCTGTGTTACTGCCGGCAAGAACGTTGTAGTCGGTACGACCGGTTGGTATGACGAGCTAGATCGTATCTGCAAGCTCGTAGAGAGCCACGGTACGGGATTCCTTTTCGGGGCCAATTTCTCAGTAGGCGTAAATCTGTTTCTCGACGTCGCACGTGCCGCCGCGGCCGCCTTGCGGCACGAGTATTCCGGACAAATCTTCGAGCGCCACCACGTTCACAAGAAGGACGCTCCCTCGGGAACTGCTATCGCCATCCAGCACGTAATGCGCGAAGCCAGCGGCGATGAAAAGAACAGAGATCTCGAGATTACTTCCTTTCGCGAAGGCGATGTTGTTGGTATGCACGAGGTCGTGCTTGAGTCCGCGGCCGATAGGATCTATCTCTGCCACGACGCCAAGTCCCGCCAGGGCTTCGCGGATGGCGCGGTGCGCGCGGCCGAGTGGCTCGCGGGTAAGAAGGGCTTCTACGCCTTCAAGAATGTCTGGCGGGAGTTGTAGTTCCGCCGCCGCCCGTTCCCCCACAGGCCCATTCGCGCTATCTTATAACCATGCAACTCCGTGGCTGCGGCACCGCACTCGTAACACCTTTTCATCAGGATGGTTCTGTCGACAATGCCGCCCTGCGCAATCTAGTGGCATGGCAGGTCGAGTCCGGCATCGATTTTCTCGTGCCCTGCGGAACCACGGGCGAGACGCCCACACTCACTCACGACGAATGGCTGCAAGTAATCGATACGACCATCGAAGTGGTGGCGGGACGCGTGCCCATCATGGCGGGCGCAACATCGAACTCCACGCACGAGGCCGTTGAAAAAGCCAAAGAAGTTTCCGACCGGCCTGGAGTCGACGCCATTCTCACCGCTTCTCCGTATTACAACAAGCCCACGCAGGAGGGCCAGTACCGGCACTTCAAAGCGATCGCCGAGGCTGTGGGCGACAAGCCGGTCATCCTTTACAACGTGCCCGGCCGCACCGGAGCTAACCTGGAACCAGCAACTCTGGCGCGGCTGGCGGAGATTCCGAACATTGTGGGTGTCAAGGAAGCCAGCGGCAACATGACGCAGGTCGCCGAGTCGATCAACCTGGTGCCCGAGACGTTCCTAGTTTTCTCGGGAGACGATGCGGTTACGTTGCCGGTGATCGCGCTGGGCGGTGTGGGAGTCGTCTCGGTGGCATCGAACGAGATTCCGCACGAGATGGCAACCATGACGCGAGCTGCGCTGGGCAATGACTGGGCCACGGCACGCAGCATCCATCGCAAGTATCTGCCCTTGATGCAGGCGAACTTCATCGAATCAAGTCCGCTTCCGGTGAAGGCCGTGCTGGCCATGATGGGTAAGATTGAGGAGAACTATCGTCTGCCGCTCTTGCCCATGCGCCGTGATACACGATCGAAGTTGCAGAAAATTGTGATGGAGGTTGGACTGGTCGCCAAGCCGGCAACGCCAGCACCGGAAGCGACGGAATTTTACATCTACGAAAACTGGGCGGCAGGCCCGCACAAGATCGTGCTGCACCGTGGATCTTGCGGACAATGCAATCAGGGCAAGGGCCGTCCGGCTGGGCACGACGCCAATCACGCGCGCTGGCACGGTCCCTATGCAACGCCGGCTCAGGGACGCGAAGCGGCGCATGGCATGACCGGCGTGCTGATCCGCAGTGAGTGCAAGTGCGTGTGAAACTCAGAAGTTAAGAAGTCAGAATGCAGAAATAAGAATGCGTAGTTTAGGGTTTTACCTTTGAACTCTGACTTCTGCATTTCCTTTATACTCTTCCCGCATGCAATCCCTTAAATCCTCCATCGAACGTTTCGCCGCCCAGGGTGAGGTAGAACACAATCCCGACGCGCGGCCGGCGTTTCTCGAATTCCGTGACGCACTCACCCAGGGCAAGATCCGCGCCGCCGAAAAGATCGACGGCCGCTGGGTAGTCAACACTTGGGTCAAACATGGCATCCTGCTGGGATTCCGCTTGGGTGAACTCACTGAGTCGGGCGCCGCCGGCCTGACCTTCGTGGATAAAGACACCTTCCCTGCCCGGCAGTTTTCTGTGGCCGACCGCGTGCGGATTGTGCCCGGCGGATCTTCGGTGCGCGTGGGAGCGTATGTGGCGCCGTCGGTGATCTGTATGCCTCCGATGTTCATCAATGTGGGCGCTTACGTCGACGAAGGCACCATGGTGGATTCCCATGCGCTGGTGGGTTCGTGCGCGCAAGTCGGCAAGCGCGTGCACCTGAGCGCCGCGTCGCAGATCGGCGGAGTGCTCGAGCCGGTCAATGCGGCGCCTGTGATCATTGAGGATGACGTGCTGGTCGGCGGCAACTGCGGAGTCTATGAAGGCACGCTGGTGCGAGCGCGGGCTGTGCTGGGCGCAGGAACGATTTTGACGCGCTCGACGCCACTCTACGATCTGGTGCGTGGCGAGGTCTATCGCGCGACGCCGGAAGCGCCGCTCGAAGTTCCAGAAGGCGCGGTGGTGGTGCCGGGATCGCGTGCGGTGAAGAAAGGCGCCGCCGCGGAGTTGGGAATCTCTTTGTATACGCCGGTGATCGTAAAGTACCGCGACGAGAAGACGGATCGCGGGATCGAGATGGAAGATTGGTTACGGTGATTCGTTACGTGCGGGATTCAACCCAACAGCAGATTCCTCTTTTGTCTGGCCGCGCTTTGGCGCGGCTGCACAAGCGTTCGGAATGACATGAGTCTATCTAACCGATGCGAATGGCCAGTTTCCGCATGCCATCGGAAGCAACATGGATCTCCCCGAGTTTCGGTACAACGAAATCGGCCTCGCCTAGCGCGGATGCAAGATACGTGCTGGTCAATCCAATCACCTTCATGCCACCTGCGTGCGCAGACCGGATTCCCGCTGGCGCGTCTTCGATCACCAAACACTCCGCGGGATTCACGCCCAACTGCTCCGCCCCCTTCAAATACGGCTCCGGATGCGGCTTTCCATTGACCACATCGTCGGCAGTAATCATCACGTCAGGAACCGGGATCCCCGCGAGCTGCAGCCGTGCAGTTGCCAGATGGCGCGATCCGGACGTGACTACGCCCCAGCGGCCTTCGGGAACCGAGCGGACAAGATCGATGGCACCGGGCATCACAGCGACTCCGTCGTGGTCCGCAGCTTCGCGTTTTTCCAGATTGCGTACCTCCAACTCCGCATCAAGATGAGGAGCGACGGTTCGAATCACCTCGAGGGCTCGGACGCCGTGGGCAATGGCAATCACCTTCTCCTCGTCAATACCCCGCTCGCGGGCCCAGATGCGCCACTGCCGCCCCACGGAACCGGTGGAATCGACGAGAACTCCGTCAAGATCAAAGAGGATGGCGGAACAGCGAAAGGTGGTCATTCTTTTTTTTACCATATTGTTCGACACCGCCGCGCGGGAGCCGTCTCTAAGATGATCGGGACTACGCCGCAAGCAATCCGTAAGACGGTATTGCGTTAGCGGGAGGGCGGCAGCAGAATCTCCGACCCTTGTGGCGCCAAGGCCGCTTGCTGTATTTGCTGGCGGAGTTGCAAATGGCGTTGGCGGAAGTGGCCTTTGGCTCGCTCACCCCAGGCGCGCACGAACCAGTAGTTCAAGGCTGCACCGATGGCGGAACTGGTCAGCGGAATCAGCCGCCCTGCCCACTTCTCCACAACTTCAGCACTGGCGCGTGCGGCAATGCGCTGGATCACGCGCGGAACGAACTTATTGACCACTTCCTTTTCCAGCAGTTCGCGGCTGATGTCGACCCCGGCCGCGCTGGCGGCGGCAATCCAGAGTTCGGCGATTTCATCGTCTGTGCTGAATTGAAAGCCATAAACCAGGCTCAGCTTCTGGATGGTGCGCATGGTAATGGCCGATAGGATGCCGAGATCAGGAAATATAGTGATCAGCCCGCCGAGGCCGAAGCCCGCACCCTCAACCGCGGCGAGTTTCATGCCGCTGCGAATGATCTCGCCGGCCACCGCATCCAGTTCGCCCATCTCCAGCGAGTACACTCCGTGATAGCCGCTGATGGGCAATCTGTAGGCGGTGCGCAGTTGCAGCAGAAACTTCCCTTGATCGACCTGAACCGTAGAGTAGGCGCGCGTCAGCGCTTTGATCAGCGTCTTCTCGACGCGGCCTCGAAGCCAGGATTTTGATTCAGCGTCGGCCATTGCTTCAAAGTTACCTCATCGCGGTGGAGAATGCCATGCAGGAGCGAAACCCTCTCTGTGCTAGCATCATGAGTATCTAATGCCAACTGGAAAACTGCAGATTATCCCCCTGGGCGGCCTCGGCGAGTTTGGTATGAACTGCATGGCTGTGCGCTGGGGTGACGACATTATCGTGATCGACGCGGGCCTTATGTTCCCCGAAGCTGAATTGCTCGGCGTGGACATTGTGGTCCCAGATATTTCCTACCTCATCGAGAACCGCCAGCGGATTCGCGGGATCATACTCACCCACGGCCACGAGGACCACATTGGCGCACTGCCGTGGTTTCTCTCCGAACTCAAAGTGCCGGTCTGGGGCACAGAATTCACTCTGGCCTATGTGGAGGACAAACTCGACGAGCACGGACTGCTCGACGATGCCGACCTTCGCGAAATGCAAGCCGGCGAGCGCTTCAAGGCCGGCGTGTTTACCGTTCATCCCATCCGCGTGACGCACAGTCTGGTCGATTGCGTTGCGCTCGCAATTCACACCCCGCTCGGCGTGATCATTCATACCGGCGACTTCAAGGTCGATCCCACGCCCACCGACAATCACCTCTTCGATCTGCACTCCTTCGCCGAGTATGGCAAACAAGGCGTGCTGGCGCTGTTTCAGGATTCCACCAACGTTGAGCGTAAGGGATACACGCCCAGCGAGCGCGCCGTGCGCCGCAAGTTTGACGAAGTTTTCGCCCACACTCAGCGGCGACTGTTTATTTCGTGCTTTTCCTCTTCGATTCACCGCATCCGTTTAGCGGTGGAACTGGCTCACCAGCATGGACGCAAGGTGGCCTTTATCGGCCGCTCCATGAACAACTCCGCGGAAATCGCCGAGGATCTCGGCTATCTGGAAATTCCCGACGGCCTCGTGATCAACCCCGGAGACATGAAGAATTTTCCGCCGGAAAAAGTCTGCGTGATGATCAGCGGAACTCAGGGCGAGCCCATGTCCGCTCTGTCCCGCGCGGCAGTCGACAACCACAAGCACGCCAAAATCGAGAAGGGTGACACGGTCGTGCTCTCGTCGCGTATTATCCCGGGCAACGAGAAAACGATCTACCGCATGATCGATCACTTATTCCGCCGCGAAGCGCACGTAATTTATGAAGACGGCACGTCGCCTCCCATCCACGTCAGCGGACACGCCAGCCAGGACGAACTGAAGCTCATCATCAACCTGGTCAAGCCGAAATACTTCATTCCCATCCACGGCGAGTACCGTCAACTAAAGCTGCACGCCGAAATGGCTGGCGCCATGCATAGTTCGGTGGGCAAGGTAATCCTCATCGAGAGCGGCGACGTTCTCGAGTTCGACGAACACAACGCCCGCAAGGCGGGGAAAGTCAACGTGGGCCGCGTCTGCATCGATTCCGGCTCGCGAACCGACGTGGTCGAGGATTTAATTATTAAAGACCGGCGGCACTTGAGCGAAGACGGCATCGTGCTGCCCATCATCGCCATCAACAAGCTTACCGGCCGCGTAGAAACCGCGCCGGAAATCGTAACGCGCGGCTTCAATCCTGGCGAAGATGGATTACTCGACGGAGCCAAGCGCATCGTCGAAGACACATTGGCGCACTCCAGCGAAGAAGAAAAAGCCGACTACGGCGTGATCAAGGAAAAGATCCGTGCCGATTTGAAGCGATACATTTCCAGGCAGACGCAGAAACGGCCGCTGATTATGCCAGTGATCTTGGAGATCTAGCCAGATTCGGAACCCGATTGAATTCGGCCGCACCGAATGCTATATTTTCTGCGTTCGATAGTGAGGTGGTTTTCATGAAGTTCTTCTCCTTGCTAGCAGTATCCCTCCTGCTTACCTGCACCATTGCGGCTCAAGAGTCCGATGAAGTGTGGCGCGGACCCGATGGGGGCACGCGATATCGCGTAGAAGGCATCAAAGTCCTTCCCGTCACCGGAAAGCCGTTTTCGGGCCGGAGCACCACCGAGTGGACTCGCAACCTCGAAGACGGAAGCGTTGTCACCACGCATCTCTATGCGATGGTTGCCCGGGACAGCCAAGGCCAGATCTACCGCGAACGCCGCAGTTTCGTCCCTGCCAATACGGAGGAGCAATCGAAACTGAAGGCCATCCTACTTTTCGACCCCGTCGCCCACACGCGAACAATCTGCGCGGTTGCGTTGCGTCGCTGCACGGTCACCGGCTATTATGCGCCCACTTCGTTTACGCCGCTGCCGGCCGGACCGTTCGACAACGGGACGCGCTTCCTTACTCGCGAGAGCCTGGGGTCTGACACCGTCGATGGTGTTAACGTCATCGGCACGCGCGAAACGATTTCCATTAACGCCGGCGTAGTGGGAAACAGCCAGCCCCTGGTTACCACGCGAGATTTCTGGTACTCCCCCGACCTTCAGATAAATTTGTCCGTTACTCGCAAGGATCCAAGGGAAGGTACGCAGGCGATTCGCGTGGTTGATCTCTCTCGCTCCGAACCCGATCCTGCAATGTTCAAGGTTCCCGCCGGTTTTGTCGTCCAGGACCTCCGGCGCGGATCCACGACAGCTGAGAATTGATCGATACTCCGTGGCGCCAGCTAGCTAAGCGGTTCTTCCACCACCTTAGCCCCGGAAAGCGCGCACAGTCGCGGCCCGTGATGTAGAGCGTACCGCGGTATTTCCGATCGTCCTAGACTCACAATCTGTATATTAAAAGCGTAACCTATGGTCAGCCTGGCGAAAATCAAAGAAGCCCAATCCCGCATCCACGGCGTGGCCGTGCAAACGCACCTGATCGAATTCAATTATCCAGAATCCGGCGCTCGCCTCTACCTCAAACCCGAAAACCAGCAACCCATCGGCGCCTTCAAGCTTCGCGGAGCTTATAACAAGATCGCGTCCATCTCGCCCGAAGAGCTGCAACGTGGAGTCATTACCTACTCCAGTGGCAACCACGCGCAAGGTGTAGCCTACGCGGCGCGCGCGCTGGGTGTGAGGGCCGTCATAGTGATGCCGGACAACGCTCCGGCGATCAAGCGCGAGGCCACGGTGGCGCTGGGCGCGGAGATCGTCTTCGTAGGCCCGGGCAGCGCCGAGCGCCAAGTCAAAGCCGAAGAACTGGCCGCGCAGCATGGATACGTGATCGTGCCTCCCTACAACGACGAGCAGATTATCGCCGGCCAGGGGACGATTGGATTGGAGATTCTCGAAGACCTGCCAGAGGTGGAAACGGTTCTTGCGCCGGTCGGCGGCGGAGGACTGATCAGCGGCGTGGCTACGGCGATTAAGTTGAGCAAGCCCTCGGTGAAGGTAATCGGCGTAGAACCGGAACTGGCAGGCGATGCGCAGGCTAGCTTGCGCGCGGGAAAGATCGTTGAGTTCCCTGCCAGCGAAGTTTCCCGCACTCTCGCCGACGGGCTGCGTACGCAAAGCATCGGGCCGATTAACTTCGAGCACATCCGCCGTTACGTGGACGACATCGTAACCGTAACCGAAGATGAAATTCGCGAAGCGGTTCGATTGCTGGCGCTGAATCCCAAAACCGTGGCAGAGCCCAGTGGAGCTGTGGCCACAGCCGGCTTCCTGTTCCGCCGCGACCGGCTTCCGCAAACGAAGCTGAACGTCGCCATCATCAGCGGCGGCAACATCGATCCCAAGATGCTGGAAGAATTACGCCAGGAGGCACTTCATAGCAGTTAGCAGTTAGCAGTTAGCTTTCTGAAGGTCTTGCTCCACCGGGGCGGCGAGCAGAAACTTGCTTTCGATTCCACTAAACCCAAACTACTCTGGGCCGGAAGGGATCGTGCAAAGACGCAGCACATTAAGCCAACCCACCAGTTGCGGCTCAGAAGCCGCGTCATTCCCGCCATCCTCTATTCTGACCGCCAGTCGCTGCGGCGGAATTATCTCTTTCGCCCAGCCGTTAGCCGATTATTTCGAGCGCGCGGCGACTGCCCACCGCCGGATCGCGACCACGGACCAAACGGCCTCGACCAATCCGAACGGCCAAGCTCCCTGCAAAAATCCGTATACAGACCCGAGCGCGCAGGCTCCGGCAAAAGCCAGAATGAACCAGCGGCTCCGCGCTTCCAGGGCATAGCACACTAGCATTGCCGTCACTGCAAACAAACCAAATATCGTCAAGGGTTTCACAAGTGTGCCGTCCCGCTGCAGCTTGCACTATCTCATGGGAGCCGATCGCATGTCTCCGTATCTCCCGCGATTCTGCATTGATCTCTTTAGGTGGCGGCCAAGATTCGCGGGTAGGAGTCTGGAACTACGCTGGTGACCAGTGATTCTGACTTCCGCAAACTTGGTCACAGCTTTCCCATCGTTTGGCTGAGGGCTTGACCAAGGTCTGCGGCTGCGGCCCCGGTCAGAAGTGGAAAATCAAATCGCTCGCGGCTGTGAGCTGATTATGCCGTCGCCCGTTATCGTAAGCCGTCACATTCCACGCTCGCTCGAATCGCAATTCCGGACGCAACTGCACCGTTGTACCGATCCAATGGCACCACATGATCGTGTTCTCGGAGTACTTTGTTTCGTAGCCCGTACGCTGCCCTTTCTTATCGTCGAGAAAATCGCTGCGAAACGAAAGGAAGTCATGCGCTGAGAGTTCCTTTTGCAGGAAGTCGACCACAGCGTATTCAGGAGCAGTGCAACGCTGTTGCCCCGGCAGGCAGTACGCGGCATTCGCGCCGGTTTCCGGGTGAATATTGCCTCCCAGAGCAGGCACGTCGCGCTCGTACATATACCAGGCTTCGGTTGCCATGTGCACCGTCTTCGAGAACTTGTGATACCAGGTGCCGTCATACTGCTGCAGATTGTTGTACGCGTACTTGCCGTCATTGATCCCGTTGGCGCAAGCATAGACGTTGTCGTTCACCGACTTCGTGGTATATCCCAGGCAGGCCGTACCCGAGGGCTTCGCATCTGTCGTCCACAGGGCAACATCGTGGCCGCCGGTGATCCCGAGTTGCACCAGCCACTGCTCGTTCAGCTTGACCGTCGCAATCAAACCCGTGTCGGTAAACGGATCAATCGCATAAAGCAGCGAGTGACTGAAAATGTAGTTGTTCGGAGCCAACTGGGCTTCGATCCCAGGCACGGAAATGAATCGGCCCACCCTCACATTCATTCCTTGCGCAACCTGCGGAACGTAAATATCGACATACTCCAGCGTAGGGTCAAAGCCATATTCATCATGATCGTTTACCCACGCGCCGCTCAGGTAACCCTTGCCTGTCGTAAACCGATAATCCGTGCCGTACAGTGCGGTGAGGTGATAGCCCCAGTCGACATGATCGCGCTGCACCGAATCCGGTAGCCGCTCGGCATAGAGAACAAGTTGATTTAACTCAAAACGATTCGCGTAGACATCATTCGCCTCTGGCGCATTGCTTACCGCGGACGTGCTGAAGTTTAACGTCGGATCGATCCATCCATACAGCTTCGTCCGGGTCCTCGCCTGGTTGATCGCCGTCATCAGCGGATAGCTGTTCGTATCCGGCTCACCAATCACCGGCGAACCTCCATAGGACCAATCCGAATTTGGAAATGGCGGCGAATCCAGCGGCGACGGAAGCCCCCGCCGCTCGGGGGTCGACAAGGAAGCAACCGGCGATGAAGTAGCCGTCCCCCGCCAGTCCTGGCGATAAAACTCCGCCCAGCGGCCAAAGAACCCCTTCTCCTTCGCAATGCCTGGCTTCGGCGCGTCAGGCGGCGGATCGCTCCCATTGGCCTGTTGTCCCCGAGCCAGATCACACCGCAAGAACACGACGCACACCAGTAAGAGCAAAAAGCATCGGCCTCGCTCGAACCTATTCTTTAAACGCATGAGTTAGATGGAAGGCTGTGTTCACCAAGCCGACGTGAGAGAACGCCTGAGGAAAATTGCCCAGCTGGCGTTTAGCGACGGGATCATATTCTTCCGCCAAAAGCCCAACATCGTTCCGGATCTCTAAAAGCCGTTCAAACATTCGGACTGCATCCTCGTGGCGTCCCTGCAGCTCATAATTGTCCGCCAACCAAAACGAGCAAGGCAGAAACGTTCCTTCTCCATGCGGCAGGCCATCGACGGCGGGGTCTTGCGTGTACCGTCCCACAAAGCCATTTTTCATGAGATGGGTCTCGATCGCTTTAACCGTACCCATTACCCGCGAATCATCGGCCGCAAGAAAACCAACCAGCGGCATCATCAGGATGCTGGCGTCAAGGTGTTTGCCTCCGTAATACTGCACAAAGGAATTCATATCCGTATCGAAACCCTGCCGGCAAACCTGTTCATGGATCGCCTCTCGAAGTTTTTTCCATCGAGCAATATCGATCGTGAACCGGCCCTTTTCCGCCGACCTTATCAGGCGATCGACTGCGACCCACGCCATCATCTTCGAGTGGACAAAATGCCTCCGCGGACCGCGCACCTCCCAAATGCCCTCATCCGGCCGCTCCCATCCCGTCTCCAGAAATTCCAGCATCGCCGGGACCAAGTCCGCACGCGAGTGTTTTGCCGGTCCCAGTCCCGCTTCGCGCGCCTGAAAAAGCGTGTTGACCACTTCCCCAAAAATATCCAACTGATACTGCGTGTAAGCCGCATTGCCGGTCCGGACTGGCGCCGATTTCTCGTACCCCGCCAGCCAAGGCAACTCCAGCTCCGTAAGCCTCCGTTCGCCATGGAGCCCGTAAACAATATTTAATTCCGAGGGGCTTCCGGCGACGGCTCGCAGCAGCCATTCCCGCCACTCCCGCGCCTCGTCCAGATATCCGGCGTGGAGCAGGGATTGCAGGGTTAAGGTCGCATCCCGCACCCAGCAAAAACGATAGTCCCAGTTCCGCACCCCGCCCAGCAACTCCGGCAGTGATGTTGTTGGCGCGGCTACGATCCCGCCCGTGGGCAGAAATGTCAGACCTTTTAGCGTGATCAGCGAACGCAACACCGCATCCCGCCATTTGCCCTGATAAGTGCAGCGATCCGACCACTCCCGCCACCATTTCTCCGTCTTCTGAATCGCCACGCCAATATTCACCGGCTCAGGCTCCCGCTCGTGCGAGGGATACCAGGTCAGATCGAACGAAACTTTTTGTCCTTCCACAACCGTGAACTCCGCCTCCGTCTGCATGTTTTCACCCTGAAGCGGAACATCCGCTCGCAGCCGAATCATGTCCGGACCAGCGATGGCGGAAATCCCGTTATCGGTCCGCCGAACCCATGGCACCACCAATCCGTAGTCGAATCGAATCACCAGCTCCAATTTCATGCGGATCTGCCCTCTGGTGCCCACCACCACGCGCAGCAGCTCGGGCATCGCACTGCGAAGAACCATGCAGTCGATCAGCGTTGCCGATCCGCTTGCGGTTTCAAACTCAGTCTCCAGAATAAGAGTCCCGTCTCGATACCGCCGTCGAATGGCGAGGACGGGCTCCGCCGGTGTAATGGACCAATGCCCGTTTTCAGCCGTTCCGAGCAGCGCCGCGAAACAGGCCGGGGAATCAAAGTGCGGAAGACAACACCAGTCGATCGATCCCTGTTTTGAAACTAAGGCGGCTGTGTGGCAGTCGCCAATCATCGCGTAATCTTCAATCGGTATAGACAGGAATTCCCCTCCGCAAAAATAGGATCGACAGAGCCCTTATCTTCTCACAGACCTCTATGTGCCCTGCTGGGAAGCACAACCTTCAGTCCCAGCGCAACGTACCGGGCGATGTCGGATTGTCATCCTGAGGACCGCGCTTTTTGCGGGCCGAAGGACCGATGCCCTTGCCGGCAGTGCCGGTGCTGCGAGCTGCCGCCCACCGTTAGTCCCTTGAAGGCCGAGATTTCACAAGTTTCGGCCGCCGCCTCTGACCCATCCTTATCATTTCACCCGCATCAGATTATCCGTAGAATCTTCCCAGGCATCACGAAGGTGAGACAACAATGAAACGAAAATCATGGAGTAGTACGAGCGTTCATAAACTCTTATCGGCGGTCCTCTTCTTTCTGCCAGCTTCCCTGCTCGCCGAACCGCTCACGCTCCATCAGGTAGTGGAACTCGCTCTAAAACACGCCACTGGAGTGGACATCGCTGCCGCCGACGAACAGCACGCCGCCGCCAGTTACCGCGAGCTCCGCAATAGCTACATTCCCCAACTGAATGCGGGAGCCGGGATCGGCTGGTCCGATGGTTTTCCCCTCAGCCTCGAAAACTCCGCTCCTTCACTCTTCAACCTGACCGCTCAATCCGCGCTCATCAATCCGGCGCTGAGGGATTTCATTCACGCCGCGCAGTCCGACGTCACAGTCAGCAAGTTGCACATCAAAGACCAACGCTATCAAATTATTCAGGATACGGTGTTGAGCTATGCCGAGCTGGCCAAATGGGCGCGGCGTCTGAGCGGGCTGCGCGAGGCCGAGGCTGCGGCGCTGGAGATGCAAACAGCCGTGACGCAGAGGATCAAAGAAGGGATCGACAGCGAAATGGACGGGACCAGGGCTCGCTTATCGGTAGCGCGGGTGCGTTTGCGCCTGGCTGAGGCTAGCGGTGCGGCTGATGTTCTTCGCGAGCATCTTTCCCGGGTAACGGGAATTCAAGCGGCTTCCATCGAAATCGATTCCGAGTCCATGCCTGCTCTGCCCGCGGTCGAACCGCAGGAGGATTCTCGGGATTCCATAGACAAGGCCGCAGACTCGACCCCCTCGGTGGAGGCAGCAGTGGAACATGCCCGAGCGCAATACCTGCGGGCGAAGGGAGAGCACAAGTCCTTGTGGCCGAGCATGGACTTTGCCGCCCAGTACGCCAACATCGCCACTTACAATAATTACCAAAAGTTTTATCGAATGAATAGCTTTCAGCCCAACAACCTTACGATCGGTGTGGCCCTCCACTTCCCTTTCTTTAACTTTGCCCAGCACGCTCGCGTGCAGGAAGCGGAATCGGATGCCTTCAAAGCTAGGAAGCAGGCGGAAGCCGCTCGGAACCAGGTTTCCGAGGAAACCTTGCGCCTTCAGCGTTCCGTCACCCAGATGCAGGCTGCTCACGATGTTGCGGAACTTGAGTATGAGATCGCCCAGAAAAACGTGGCGGCGGTTCAAACTCGCATGGACTCGTCGACTGCAAACCTGCACGATCTCGATGACGCCCGCTCGCAGGCCACCGAACGTTTCATCACGTTCCAGGATGTCACCTTCGAACTGGAGCGCAGCCAGGTCTCACTCTTGCGCGCCACCGGAGACCTGGAAAGCTGGGCTCTGGGAAGCAAATAGTAATGCCAGGAGCGCCTAAGAAACAGCAGGTTCCTCACCGTGCCTTCGGCACCGTTCGGAATGACAAGGATTCTTGGTTATCGACAGCCCGTTCCCCAGCAGCGGAGTTCACTCCGATGCCTCTTTTCACCCGTTCGCTGCATCAAACTTGGTATCCAACGACGAACCTGCATAAACACTGCTTTTCCAATACATTGGCCGCCCATGAATGGTAAAATAACTACTCACCTACTATGCCTCTTAAAACACTATTTCTGAACCCTCCTTCTTTTGAAAACTTCGACGGTGGGGCCGGCTCCCGTTGGCCTGCTACCCGCGAAATCGAGTCTTATTGGTACCCGGTTTGGCTGGCTTACCCGGCTGGAATGCTGGAGGGGGCCCGGTTGCTGGATGCTCCTCCGCACCATGTTTCGGCGGAGCAGACGATTGAGATTGCCAAGGACTATGAGTTTCTGGTGCTGTTCACCTCGACTCCCGGTTTTCCTGGCGACATCGGCCTCGCCAAGGCCATCAAGGCGGCGAATCCTAAGATCAAGATTGCTTTTGTTGGACCGCATGTGAGCGTGCTTCCGGAGAAGTCCTTGCGGGACTGTCCGGCGATCGATTTCGTTGCGCGTAAGGAGTTTGATTACGCCGTGGTCGATTACGCCAAGAGCAAACCGCTGGAAGATATCCCCGGCGTTTCGTTCCTGAAAGATGGGAAGATCGTGCACAATCCGGACGCGCCGCAGATTCAGGATCTGGACGCGTTGCCGCACGTTACCGACATTTACAAACGCGATCTCGACGTTACCCGTTACAACGTGCCGTTCCTGTTGAATCCTTACGTCTCGCTCTATACCACGCGAGGCTGCCCGGCGCAATGCACCTTCTGCTTGTGGCCGCAGACTTTGAGCGGACATCCGTGGCGCAAACGTTCCACCGACGATGTCGCCGCGGAAATGGCAAAGGTAAAAGCTTACTGGCCGGAGGTGAAGGAATTTTTCTTCGACGATGATACCTTCAACATCCAGAAGGCACGCACCATCGAACTGTGCGCCAAGTTGAAGCCGCTCGGCCTGACGTGGTCCTGCACCTCACGCGTGACTACCGATTTCGAGACCCTGAAAGCGATGAAGGAATCTGGATGCCGTCTCCTCATCGTGGGCTACGAATCCGGCGATCAACAGATTCTGAAGAACATCAAAAAGGGTGCTACGGTCGAGCGCGCCCGCCAGTTCACCAAAGACTGTCACAAGCTGGGCCTGGTCATCCACGGCGATTTCATCATGGGGCTGCCGGGCGAGACGCACGAGACCATCAACAATACCATCGCGTTCGCCAAGGAACTGGACGTGGAAACCATTCAGGTCTCCGTGGCCCATGCTTATCCCGGCACCGAGCTCTACGATTACGCCGTAAAGAACGGGTTCATGGTCGGCGACAACAAGATGGTGGATGAAGGCGGCCATCAGCTCGCGCACATCCAATACCCCGGACTGCCCGCGGATGACATTCTTTCCGCCGTGCATCGTTTTTACGACGAATATTATTTCCGGCCCAAGGCTGTGTTCCGCATCTTGAGGAAGGCCGCATTCGACAGCAACGACCGCAAGCGGCTTTACAAAGAAGCGAGGACGTTTTTGAAGCTGCGCTCAGCGCGCAACAAGCTGGTCAAGCAACATAGCGACGAGGCTGCCGAACTTGCCAAGGCTTAATAAGGCTTACTAAGGATGCGAGCCAGACGCGCGATTATTGTGTCGCAGAGAACGCGACACTTCGCGTGGCTCGCCCATATCCTGAGCCAAGCAAAGAACGCTTGGCTCAGGATGACAATCAAGGGCCCGACCGCGTGCTCGGAATGACAAGCAAGCCGCACCACCTAAACTTCCCGTGAACTTTCGCAAGTATCTTGTGCTGGCCGGAGTCACGGTCTTCGCCGCGGCCGGAGACTCCATGCTCTCGCACGGGATGAAGCAAACCGGCAGCATTTCCCTCAATCACCTGCAAGGGGTCATCTTCGCAGTGCTCAATCCCTGGGTCGCCATCGGAATTCTTCTTCTGCTGGCGTTCTTCGCCACGTACATGACCGCCCTCTCCTGGGCCGATCTCACTTACGTTCTGCCCGCGACTTCGCTTGGCTACGTGCTGCTCGCGCTGGTCGCCAGATTTTTGCTGCACGAGCACGTCAGTCCGTTGCGCTGGCTGGGGATCGCTTTGATCACCGGCGGAGTGGGATTTATCGCTGGAGGGCCGGCACTTACGGAGCATCCGCATACGGCCAAGGCTCAGGACGCGCCGAGCGCCATCGCGGTCGGCCAAGCCCCACTTGTCGCAAAGAACGCGAGAAATGGGGCACCCAGTGGAGTGGAATCATGAAGGGCATTTATACCTGGAGCGCGATCTTCGCTATCGTCTTCGCGTCGGTGGTCGGCGATGTGCTTCTCGCCCGCGCCATGAAGCAAGTCGGCGACGTTGGCGCCTTGTGGCGACGCATTGGCTTCGTCGCCGTGATCGGCCGTACGCTGGGCAATCCCTACTTTCTCTTCGGCGTCACGGCCATGGCCGTGGCCTTCTTCAGCCTGCTGTTTGCACTCTCCTGGGGAGACGTAAGCCTGGTCGCCCCTGCCGCCGCATCCCTCACATTCATCGGCAACGCCGTCGCCGCGAAAATCTTTTTGCATGAACGGGTGGACCGGCGGCGCTGGATTGCGGCTGGTCTTGTAGCGGCGGGGGTGGCGCTGCTGGCGGGTTGAAAAGGCCCCGCCCATTGTCATTCCGAATCGGGCTGAAAGTCCGGGGAGGACCCTGATTTCCCGTGCTAGATACGACAATTTTCTGACAACGCCGGCAGTCGAGCTATTCTGGAGATGTTTCGCAGCCGGCGGCCAGCTCACATTTACCCCGGGATGTGGGAACTGAGCCGTTCCGAATGAAAGATTTTTTCACTCTGGTTCAACAATTTGCGCTATCACGCTAGAACCAGCACTCCGAGAGCCCAATCCGTAATACCCCCACAGTAAGCCCGGCATGAGCGAGCTACCTTCGCCCGGCTGACCCTGGAACAAAACGGTAACCTACATAACGTCCCCCACGTTCCCTAGTGCGAAATGTCGATGCACGTACGGCGTTATCCCGCAACCGGATGGTCTTCTCCTTCAACTAACTTTATGCCTCAAGATGCGTGCCCTCGCTCAGAGAAATGGCACGTGAAGTGCAACGCGCAGGTCAGGATTGCGAGCAAGTCGCCGGGCAAATGCAGATTGGCGCTTGCAGGACTGGTGTATGGTGAAACGATTTGCACTTGTCGAAGTCGTTTCGTTTGTGTTGCTGATTGCCTGCGCGGCGGTATGCCAGGACGTGCGTCCGACCCTTCCTGATGCGCCTTTGGTGCAGACCGCAACTCGGGCGCAAAGCCTTAACGTGCTCGAACAGGCGCGCTCACCTCTGGAATTTGGCGTGATGCCCGGCTACGCAGCCGTGGTGCGCCAAAGCGAATTCGCCGCTACGTACAGAACAGCATCCCGTCAGGAAAAGTCGCGCACTATTTTTGAGAAATATCTGGCACCGTCGTCGCCAAAGCAGCAGGGCGATCGACTTTCCAGCAATGGCAGCTTGATGGGCCGGGCCACGAATGCAGCTTCGCGCATCATTGTCACGCGGGATGAGTCCGGAAGGGCCAGGTTGAACACCTCGTATCTCCTGCGAGCACTGAGCTCAGTCGCCGCTGACACCGCCTCGACTCCGTATTGGAGGCGTTCTGCCGGAGAGCCGTTCAGCGATTTTGGTTCGACCGTTGGCGGTGACGCCGGCATGAACGTATGGCACGAGGTTGGTCCCGGCCTTCAGCATTTGATGAGAAACCACGCGCCGAAATTCGTGTCCAGGATCGAAGAGCGCATCGTCCACCGCTAGCTCCCGGCCCAGCCGGCACGAGATCGCGACCGAAATCGTAACCTCAGCGCGCAAACAAGCGCATCAAGCCGGAAGCCGGAAGATCAGGTACAAGGAACTTTCTGTCCGTCATTCCACAGGCAACCATCAGCGCTTCCGCAGCCAGATATCCGCTGCGCACCGCGCCTTCCATGGTGGCCGGCCAGCCGGTGGCGGTCCAGTCTCCAGCGAGAAAAACACGTGGCCACGCGGTGGTTTGCTGCGGACGGTAAGCGTCAATGCCGGGGCGCGGCGAATAAGTCGCGTGGACTTCCTTGATCACGGTCGACTTCACCAAATTCGCTGTACGCGCCTCCGGAAAAAATTCGCGGACTTCTTTCAGGGCTAAGTCAACAATCTCGGTACGCGATTTATCGATGAGGGTCTTCGAGGCGCTCACGACGAGTTCAATGTAGCTGCCGGAGTCTCCCTGGGCATTGCCGCGCGTCGCCAATAGGCGCGACTTGTGGAACATCCATTGAATTGTGCGGTCGAGGAGGACGGCGTGGTCGAGATCGGAGATTTGGCGGTCAAACCAGAGGTGAATGCCGGTAATGGGACAGGATTCGAAGTGGGTGAGCTTTTCGCGTAGCGGGACGGCTTCGGGAGTTTCCGGGAGGACACGGTCGAGGCCGTCGAAGGGCAGAGCGAGAACGAGATAATCGAAGGTTTCTTCCGCTTCGCTAACGCGAACCTTGACCTGCGTGGGCTCGGAAAAAAAAGTTTCCAGCGAGGCGCGGAAGCGAATCTGGCCGCTGCGGGCGCGAATGTAATCTCCCGCACGATTGTAAAGCTCGGTCAAGGGAATGGCAGGAACGCCCATGTGGCGCGCCGCGGGGGACTTCATCGACTCGCGGACGACCTGCGCGGCGTAGGAAATTGAAATCAGGTCAAGGTCCTCACTCAGAGAGCTGATCAGGATCGGCTTCCAGAAGCGCTGGATGGCGTTCTCGGTCTGGCCGTGTCGGCGACACCAGTCGAGAAACGATCGGCCGGTGTCGGGTTGCGAAGTCAAAGTCAGGGCCGCGATGGCGCGGGAAATTACGAACTTGTCTTTCGCTGAGAGAAAAGGAAAACGCAGAAACGATGGCGCAGTGTGCAGCGGCGCGGGCAGCGGAGAAGCACGCATCACACTGGTGCGTCCCCCGGGCTCGATGAAGGTCATTTCGTCGTACCAGCGGATTTTGTCTTCCACACCGATGCGGCGGTAGAACTCGACCAGGTTAGTGCAGACGCGAAAGAGGACGTGCTGGCAGTTATCGACGACTTCACCGGTGCCGGGATGTTCATAGGAAGACGCCCGCCCGCCGAGATACGGACGGCGCTCGAAGAGCATAACGCGAAAGCCGGAATCGGCGAGCGCGCAGGCTGCGGCTAGGCCGGCGAGGCCGCCTCCGGCTATCGCTACAGTAGGTTGGGTTGGGGTCTGGATCATGAATGCGGCTACGTTATTGCCGCTGGAACAACAGCAGGTTCCCTTCGACTTCGCTCAGGCTCTCACCGAGCCTTCGGCTCGATTCGGAATGACAAAAATTTGGTTCAAACCGGTTCGAAATGGCAAACTTATCATGTGAGGCGCTGCAGAAAACCTTTCCCGAGGATGCGCAGCTTCTCGCTGACGGTGAGGCTCACCTTGCCGCTGAAGACGTCATACTGCTGCTCGGCGATTTTCTCGAGCAGCCTGCGGTAGATGTTGACCAGCACCCACAACGCGGGCTGGCTGTCTTCCGAGATATAGGGGATCAGTTGGTCGCCGGCATGGTAGAACTCGCGGGCGCGGTCGGCTTCGAGTTTCAGCAAGGGGCGGAAGCGTGGTGCATCCGGGTTGGCAAGCAGATCCGCGGCAGACAGACCGAACCTGGCCAAGTCCTCTTCCGGCAAGTAAACGCGGCCCATGGCGGCGTCTTCCGTCACGTCGCGAATAATGTTGGTGAGTTGGAAGGCCAGGCCGCACTGCTCAGCCAGCGATTCAGCCGCGGGATCGCGATAGCCGAAGATGTGGATGCAGACGAGGCCCACCACTGACGCCACGCGGTAACAATAGACTTTCAGATCTTCGAAGGTTCTGTATTGCACGGTGAGCGGCACAGCCGCAGCCTCGGCGGAAGGAGGTGGTTCATGGCTCTCCGATCCGGATTCCACATCCATTGCAGTTCCCATGGCGAGTTCGTCGAGCAGGCCCGCGGGGATGGTATATCTGCGTTGCGCGTCGGTCAGCGCCAGAAGAATTGGATCGTCGCTAGGCTCACCTTGCTGCGCGCGGTGCAGCGCATCCAGCCATGTGTCCAGCTTGAAGCGGCGTTCTTCAAAACTGAGGCTGGAGTCGTCAGTAATGTCATCGCAACGCCGCATGAAGGCATACACGGCGCACAGCGCTTGGCGTTTGCGCTTGGGGAGCACCAGAAATGCGTAGTAGAAATTTTTCGCATTGGTGCGCGTGATCCCGCGGCAAACCGAATACGCCATGGTGAGCTGCGCCGGCGCCGGATTCCACGGAGTCAACACTTGCTGTGCTCCTGCACTCATAACAACTTCCCCAGCGCGGCCCGCGCCACCAGCGCCAGCTTGCGCGGCTTGGAGATGACCGGGTGGCGTCCGAGTACGGCAAAGCCCTGGCGCTCGATTGCTCTCAGAATCTCCTGGCCACCGCGGCTGAAGAGTTCGAGATCTACCGCTAAAGCTCTGTCCACCTTCTTGACGAGCGGCAGGCCGCGATCAAACCATTGGCGGGCGCGCTCCACTTCAAACTTCATCATCTCGCAGAACGCAGGAGTGTTGCGCTTCTGCGCCAGATCTTCCTCGCTCACTGAATAACGACGCAAATCTTCCAGCGGCAAATAGATCCGTCCCTTACCGTAGTCCACGGTCACGTCCTGCCAGAAGTTTGCCAACTGTAGCGCAGTGCAGGTGTAGTCGGAAAGTTGCTGACGCTCGACGTCGTTATAGCCGCAAAGGTAGAGAACAAGATGTCCAACCGGATTCGCGGAATAGCGGCAATAGCCGAGAACATCGTCGAAGGTTTCGAAGCGGGTGACGGTCTGATCCTGACAGAAGGCGATGAGGAGATCGGAGAATTCGTGTTTCGGGATGTTGAACTTCCGCACGGTTTCCGCCAGAGCAACAAAAACGGGATGGCGGGGATGGCCATCGTAGCAAGCGTCCAGTTCCGTCTCCCACTCATTGAGCAGAGCCAGCGCAGCGGCCGCGTCTCCAACTTCGTCGCCCAGATCGTCGGAGATGCGGCAGTAGGCGTAGACATTCAGGAAATCCTGGCGCAACTTCTTGGGCAGAAACCAGGTGGCGACGGAGAAGTTTTCGTAGTGGGTGCGGGCCAGGCGGCGGCAGTATTCTTGGGACTCTTCCAGCGAAGGAGCGGACTGCGGGATGGCATATTCGGCGGGCAGGCGGCTCCAACCGTTTACCAGCGGCGTGACACGAGAATCAGAAGTGGTGGTAGCAGTCATTCAGTAATTAGCACGGTCTCGATTGTTGTTCGCTCCCCCGGCGCCACCTGGGACTCGTGCTGTCGTTCTGGAACCGGCTAGGGGCTAAAGCCAAAAATCCTGGACACTTTACGCGGAGCTTAAGCGCCGTGCCTCCACGGTGCTGCCCACCATTGAGTACAGCACCCCTAGTTCAAGAAAACCCTGAGCATCATGAGAACTCCTTGCATTGCCGACGCGACTGCACGCTTGCATGGGATCCTTCGACTGCGCAAGACGCCCACTTCGCGTCTTGCTTCGCTCAGGATGACAGACCACCTTAATACAGCAGATCATTCTAATGACAGCCCGCCTCCACGGCATCAATCAGTGGCCGGGAATGATGGCCGTTTTGATGTCGCCACCGCGGTTCAGCATGTGGCGCAGCACCTTCTGCAAGCTGGAGAGCGGAGCTTCACCGGTGATGTAATCGGTCGGGCGAATCTTCTTGGCCGCTATTAACCCAAACGCGCGGCGCACGGTTTCCGGAGTGTGATGGAACGTGGCCTTCAGCGTAATCTCGGAATAGTGCAGGCGGTTGGTATCGAGTTGCACCTTGCTGCCGCTGGAGCATCCGCCGAAGAAATTGACGGTACCGCCTTTTCGCACCATCTCCACCGTCCATTCCCAGGCTTCGGGACGGCCTACCGCCTCGATCACTACATCGCAGCCGCGCTTCTGCGGGGTAAGCGCGCGCACCGCCTCGATTACATTCGCCACTTTGGTGGTCTGCACAATCTCGTGCGCGCCCATGTGCTTAGCGGCTACGACCTGTTCGTCGCGCTTCACCACCGCGATCACGTTGCAACCGATGGCGCGCGCCACCTGCACAAACATCAGCCCGATGGGGCCGCCGCCGATGATGGTAACGGTGTCCCCGATTTCCACCCCGGTCTCGTGCAAGCCGCGGAGCACGCAGGCCAGAGGCTCAGTCATGGCCGCGT
This sequence comes from Acidobacteriaceae bacterium, assembly GCA_003168355.1. Classification (GTDB taxonomy): domain Bacteria; phylum Acidobacteriota; class Terriglobia; order Terriglobales; family Acidobacteriaceae; genus Sulfotelmatobacter. Next base: position 68,188 of record PMSQ01000199.1, read on the forward strand.
CTTCAAAACTCACGTTAGCCGGAATGACCAGCATGTTGGCCTCGACGATGCGCCGCGGCACGCGGATGTATTCCGCATAGGCTCCATTATTGAAGAGCAGGTCTTCGCAGAGATTTTCCTGGTGCTTGGAGCAGTAGAAGCACATCTGGCAGGGAGCGGAATTCAGCGCCACCACGCGCTGGCCTTTCTTGAAGCTGAGCACGCCCTCGCCGACTTCTTCGATCACGCCGGCCAGCTCATGGCCGAAGAGCGCCGGAGGAACAATCATGCGGGCGTGATAGCCGCGCTGGTACACCTTGAGGTCGGTGCCGCAAGTGAGAGCCACCTGCACTTTGACCAAGACCTCGCCCTTTTCCACGCGAGGGATGGGCACTCTTTCAATCTTCAGATCTTCTTTGCCGTACAGAACGGCAGCTGTCATTTTTCCATTCACTGCTGGCTTCTTCCTTCCCAGGCGTCACTTTTCCATGTGATCCCAGGCTGAATCACGACCTTCATTGACTCAGGCTGCGGATGAGCCGCGAGTTTCAACGCCTGCGCAGCCTCCTGCAACGGGAACCGGTGGCTAATCAGCCGTTCCAGGTTCATTTCTCGGCCCATCACAAAACGAACTGACTCTTCCTGCAAATCCACGGACGCGCTATAAGAGCCCAGCAGCGACTTCTCATCCACGCAAATCGCGGCGGGATCCACAACCACTTCCCCGCGCTGGGTTTGCGCGAACAACAATACGCGACCGCCGGGACGAACCGCATCCATGGCCGGACGAATCAACGCATTGCTTCCCACCGCCAGGATCACGGCATCGGCGCCGCGCCCTTCGGTCCGTTCGCGAATTGAGTTCACCACGTCATCTTTCGACGCGTCGACCGTATTCTGTAATCCGAGGCTTTCAGCTATTTTAAGCCTCTCGGGATACAAATCGGAAGTAATAACGGTGGCCCCCGCCCGGAGGGCCAAGACACTTAGTATGATGCCGATGGGACCCTGCCCGATGGCCAGCACGATTTCGGCTGGTTGCAGGCTCAGCGCCTCGATTCCCTTCATGCAGGTATTTACCGGCTCCACGAAGCTAGCCTGCTCAAACGAGACGCTGTTCGGGATCTTGACCGTTCCCTGATCGACGATCCAATCCATAACGCGGACGTATTCCGCGAAGCCTCCGCCAGAGGGCTCAAAATTGGCGGTGCATCCGACTTTCTTATAAGTGGCACACTGGGCAAAAGTATTATGACGGCAGTAATAGCAGGAACGGCATGGAATGTGATGGAAGACGACCACCCGGTTCCCAGGTTGGAACTTGCTGACGCCCGCGCCGACGGCAGCAACTACGCCCGAGGTTTCATGGCCGAAGATGCGCGGCGGGGAATGGGATCCGGAGGCAATCTTCTTGAGGTCGGTACCGCAAACGCCGCAGGTGTGCACGCGCAGAAGCAGTTCTCCTGGGCCAATCGCGGGCACGGGAACCGTCTCCAGACGGACGTCGTTGACGCCGCGGTAAACGGCGGCCAACATGGTTGCCGGAATCGACTGGCTCCGGTCTTCGATCGCGATTTGTCCGGCAATTCCCATTCAGCTTGCAATGAACTCCAATTAGATGAACACCAATTAGATGCTCTTAACACCCACTTTGCATCGGGGGTGCCGATTCAGGCACCGGAACCCTACTTCTGGGCACCGTCTGGGGTCCTCGGGTCGGTATTGGTGAACCGGACCACTACCGTCATCGAATCCAGATAAGGCGAATCCGGCGGCGTAAAGTGAAAAGCCTTGACCTGCAGCACGACATAGAAACTATCCACTTTGATGATGCGCTTGGCGCCTACCGGCACGGGCGCGAAGCCGCCAGGCTCCAGGCGCCATAGGGCATCCCTGGCAGCATTTCTCGGATCGTCGGACGGCTGGGGAGACGTTAGCAGGACGTTGTCGTAAATGGGGTGGTGCATATCCGCGAGCCTTACTTGCCAGGAGGTGATTTTGGTGTCGCCCTCGGGCACTCGCGGAAGGATCGAGAACACATACCGGTCGTCTCCCCGCGAGTCTTTGATGCGCTCGCGGTAAGCCGAGTCTTGCGGTGTGAGCTTAGCCTCAAAGCTCTCTTCGACGATGCGGGTCTCGCCATTGCGAAAGCTCTCGGCATACAGAGAACTAGGCGCGGACTGCGCGGCCAGAGGCATGGCTGCAAATAAAACAATCGGGAGCAGCATGTGGATTCTCACTCACGACCTCCAGCGCGCGAGGGGATCGTAGCTGCAGGCTGCGGAATCGGGTGCGGAGGCGCCGCGATCTTTTCTTGGGCTTTATCTGACGTATGGCTTGACGCCTGGCTGAGTTCCTGACGGAGATGCTTCAGATGCTCACCCAGTATCTTCGCTGCCTTGCGGCTGTTGCTGGCGAGGGTCGCAACGCGGCTCCAAAGCCACGGCCTTAGTGCAACAAATACTGTAAAGCTCGCGGTCCTGAAGCGCCCCTTGGGGTCGATGAAGCGGGCCATTGCAGGGATTTCAAAATTCGACTCGTCGGAGATCACCTTGGTGGCGGCGAAGCGAATCCCGTGTGCGCGGGCGGCCGCACCTACCGCGGCGGCTTCCATGTCCACGGCTTTCGCCCCGTAGGCTTGCGCAAGATCGGTTTTTTGCTTTACTCCAGCCACGACCATGAAGGTCACCAGAGAATTTTGCCGGTCTCCGTCTTCTATTTGGACGCGGCTTCCGTCCCGCGCATCGATAACCGCTGATGGTGCGAAAAGATCACCCACGCGTAAGCCCGGAGCGAGCGCGCCCGCAAACCCTACCGAATGCAACAGCGTGGGACGGTATAACTCGATCACGGCTTCGGAGGCGCGGCGCGCAGCCTCGAGGCCAATGCCACCGCAGACAACAACCATGTCGTCCCGCTCAAAGAAAACAAAGCTGCGGCCTTCGTAGTGCTGCTCGACGCGGCGGCAACTCTTCGTTAGCCCGCTGACTTCGCGCTCCAGGGCAGCCACAATGGCGACTTTATACATATCCGTTGGCTCTAAACCACTCCACGGCGCGGCGCAACGCATTTTCCGCCGGCATTGCAATCCATCCCAACTCCCGCTCTGCTTTGCCGGAACTAGCCCACATTTTTTTCTTACCCATGCGCACGGTTTCGACTGTAGCGCGGGGCTCGCGGCCGAGCAGCCGGCCTGAGACGGTTTGATCCACCGCGCCCGCCGCAAAGGCAACAAAGTAAGGCAGCTTCACTTTCGGTGACGGCAAGCCCGCGATTGTGCCCAACTTGTCCAGAATCTGTTTCAAGGTCAGGTTCTCGCCGCCCAGGATGTAGCGCTCGCCGCTCTTGCCTTTTTCCAGAGCCGCCACATGGCCGCAGGCGCATTCACGAACATCGACCAGGTTCAATCCGGTCTCGACGTAGGCGGGAAACTTCCGCTTCAGAAAGTCCACGATAATTCTTCCCGTTGGAGTCGGCTTGATATCCCGCTCGCCCACCGGGGTCGTCGGATTCACGGTCACCACTCGCATCCCGCCGCGGCCTGCTTCCATCGCCACCTGTTCCGCCATAAACTTCGAGCGCTTGTAGTGGCCGATCATGTCGGCGAGGGCGACTGGCGAATCTTCATTCGCTGGATGCCCGTTGCCGGTGAATCCCACTGTCGCAACGCTGGAGGTGTACACCACGCAACGCACGCCGTTTTTGCGCGCCGCTTCCAGAATCGCCCGCGTGCCTTCCACGTTCGAACGGTACATCTCGGCCGGGTCCTGTACCCAGAGCCGATAGTCGGCAGCCACGTGAAACAAAACCTCGCAACCTGCCATCGCCTTTTCCAGGGACGCGGAATCGCGGAGATCACCGGTTGTGGTCTCGGCCTTGAGGCCCTCCAGATTCTTTAGATTGCTGGTGGCACGCACCAGCAGCCGAAGAACGGCCCCCTGCTCGGCTAAGACCCGGGCTACGTGACTTCCGAGGAATCCGGTTGCGCCTGTGACGAAAGCTTTCAGAGGCAGTTCTCAGTTCTTAATTCTCAGTTCTCAGTAGCCACCCCGGTTCAACTGAGGCCCTCAGGGGCTAAAGCCCGCTATTTGCCTGACCCGGGGCAGGCACGGCTGAAGCCGTGCCCTTCCCGAAATGTTTAGAAGGCCCTGCTAATTGCCAATTGCTAACTGCTGCTCTTCTCCATTACTTTTGCATACGTCGTAAGCGCGAGTAGCGGGAAGTATTGCCGGTAGAGGTGATAGTTCAGATAGAACACGCGCGGAAAACCCGTGCCCGTGCAATAAAGCTCATCCCACGAACCATCCTCTTTCTGCGTGCGCAGCAGGTAAGCAATACCGCGAGCCACGGAATCGCTGCGGGTATCGCCTACCGCAAGCAATCCGAGAATCGCCCACGCGGTCTGCGAAGGGGTGCTCGGCCCAATGCCGCGCAGATTTGGATCGTCGTACGATCCCACGGTCTCGCCCCACCCCCCGTCGGGGTTCTGCACCATGCGCAGCCACTCCGCCGCCTGCTGGATGCAGGGCTCGTGGTTGTCCATGCCAATCGCTTCCAGCCCGCGCAGCACCAGTGCCGTGCCGTAAATGTAGTTCACGCCCCAGCGCCCAAACCAGCTGCCATCCGGCTCTTGTTCCTTGCGCAGGAATTGAATCGCCCGGTTCACCGCTGGATTGTTTTTGTCATAGCCGTAGGCCGCCATCATTTCGAGGGTGCGTCCGGTAATATCCACGGTCGCGGGATCGAGCATGGCATTGTGATCAGCGAACGGCATATTTTGAAACACCATGCGGTTGTTGTCCTTGTCGAAAGACGCCCAGCCGCCGTTCTTGCACTGCATCGATAAGACCCAATCGATCGCCCGCTGCACCGACTCGCGCTGGTAGCGTCCGTTTGGATGCTCCACCCGGCTGAGAGCCAGGCAAACCATTGCGGTATCGTCCACATCCGGATAAAACTCGTTGTTGAATTCGAAGTACCATCCGCCCGGCTTGCCGTTCTTGTTCTTGATCTGCCAGTCGCCTGGATTCCGCACTTGCTTCTGGAGGATCCAGTCGGCGCACTTCACCATGCGCGGATCATTGGCCGGTACTCCCGCTTCGCCCAAGGCGAACATGGCGTAGGCCGTATCCCACACCGGAGACATGCACGGCTGCATCCGGAAGGTATCGCCCTCCTCGATGCCGAGCTTCTCAAACTCATCCAGCGCCCGGATCACCTGGGGATCGTCCACCGAGTAACCGAGGCAACGCATGGCGATGATCGAGTTCATGATCGAGGGATAAATGCCGCCAAGTCCGTCGCTCATCTCGAAGCGCTCCAGCATCCATTTCTCGGCCGCCTTCAATGCGACCGAACGCAGCGGCCGCACGTGGACACGCTCAAACCAATGAGTCATGCGGTCCATACAAAGGAAGAAATTCCGCCACGAAACCAGCTTCCTGGACCAGCGCAAGTGCATGCGCGACTTTTGCATGCCGCCAACAAACAGCTCTTCGACACCCATTTCACGGGGAATCTTCTTGAACGGTTTTTTGGCGTAGCAGATGGAAAGCGAGACCAGGATGGCCCGCGACCACGACGAAATCTCGTAAATATTGAACCAGAACCATTTGGGAAACAGCACAATCTCCGGCGGAATGGCTGGGGCCGCATCGTAATCGTATTGCCCAAAGAAACACAGATAGATCTTGGTGAATGTATTGACTTCGGTGACCCCACCGAGTTCGAGAATCTTCTTGCGGGCGCGCTGCAGCACGGGATGATCCGTGTTGTATCCCGCCAGCTTCAGCCCGAAATACGCCTTCACAGACGCGCTGACGTTGGACGGCCCCGCCGGATAGGTGCTCCACCCGCCATCTTCATTCTGGTGCTGAACAATCCAGTTCGCCGCCTTGCGGAAGCGCTCGGGATCGCCCGTGCCCAGCAGGGTATGCAGCAGAATGTAATCCGACTCCAGGGTGGTGTCAGCTTCCAGTTCGCCGCACCAATAGCCATCCTCGTGCTGAGCGGAGAAGAGAAGCTTGCGGGCGGCGGCCATGGCGGCGGCCACGCGACTGGAGAGTCCATCGATCTTGCCAAAGCGAAGTTGGGGTGCGGAAGCTAAGTTCGACTCGGGGGAGTTTGTATCCGTCTCCATTAATGTGCGGCTCCGTTAGTCCGCGGTAACACTTACCGGAGCGGCGGCGATAGCCTCGACAATCTCCGGCGGCAGCCCGAAGCGGACGTTTTCCGGCATCACTTCGAGTTCCTGCACATTGTCGAAACCCTTGGTGGCGAGAAACTTCATGGTTTCCTCCACCAGGCATTCCGGCGCCGAAGCGCCGGCCGTCAGCGCGATCGTCCTTACGTCTACCAACCACTGGGATTCGATGTCCTTGTAGCTGTCGATGAGATGCGCGTTCGTACCCAGGTTCCGCGCCACTTCGACCAGACGATTCGAATTTGAACTGTTTTCCGACCCCACAACCAGTAGCAGATCAGCTTCCGAAGCGACCTGTTTCACGGCTACCTGGCGGTTTTCCGTGGCGTAGCAAATGTCCTGCGCTGCCGGTCCTTTGATGTTGGGAAACTTCTTCTTCAAGGCGGCGATGATGTCTTTCGTTTCGTCCAGGCTTAGCGTGGTCTGGGTTAGATACGCCACGCGATCCGGATCCGGCACGGAAAGCGACTTCACCTGCTCCGGAGTGCCCACCACCTGCGTTACGAGCGGAGCCTCGCCGAGGGTTCCAATAACTTCGTCGTGGTCGTGGTGCCCGATCAGGATCAGCGAATAGCCTTCTTTGGCAAACTTCACCGCTTCCACATGCACCTTGGTGACTAGCGGACAAGTGGCATCGATCACCCGGAGTCCGCGCCTGGCGCTGTGCTCCCGCACCTCGGGCGAAACTCCATGCGCGCTGTAGATGACGCGCTCGCCGTTGGGAACTTCGTCCTCGCTGTCGACGAAGATCGCGCCCTTGCCGCGCAATTCGTCCACCACAAAACTGTTGTGGACGATTTCCTTGCGGACGTAGATGGGCGGACCGAAGGCTTCCAGAGCGATGCGGACCACGTCGATGGCCCGCACCACCCCGGCACAGAAGCCCCGCGGCTTCAGCAAAAGCAACGTTTTTCCCTGGCTATCTGGCACCATTCAACTCCCGTTCTTGTGATCTTCCTATAGACTCTGTAAGATGCAAAATCCGGCCTGGAATCTGTACGGTCAGGGTACACGAACCCATTGGAGCGATACTAATAAACTACCGGAAAGTGCTCTTCTGGTCAACGTAAGCCACAGAAACGGCGGGGATTAGCAGCGAAGGGTGAGAATTTGAGCTTGACCGGCATAGGTGGCGCTGCTTACCACAACCGTTTTACGCCGTATCCGTCCAGCGCGCGATCGTTGCTCACAATTGGTATGTTTTCAGCGAGAGCCTGAGCGATCAGCATGCGGTCGAAGGGGTCTTTGTGTGGACCGGGGAGTAAGCCCGCACGAATACTGTGTTCGGCGGTTACGGCCAAAATCTTTATCCGCTCCCGCGTCAGTGTTTCAACAAAGTCTCGGATCAGATCTGCCGCCGCCGGGAGTCTTCCCAAGCGAACCTTAGTGGCGATCTCCCAGGCAGAAACCGTGCTCACGAGCGAAATATTGTCTCGGTCTTTGATCAGGGCGCGGGCTGTCCTAGAGAGATGAGGATCGTTTGTCATCCACCAAATCAAGGCATGGGTATCGAGCAGGCAACGCAAGGGCCCTTACTCCCAGCCTTCCAGCTCTTCCGGAGGCAGCGGCTCAAAAAATTCCGGCCCGATCTTGATTTTTCCCTTCCACGCGCCGGGCTTACGATCTCCGCGCTCGTCCGCGATGGCAACCAGTCGCACCACTGGCTGTTTTCCGCGGGCGATAACGATCTCCTCGCCCCGGCAGGCCTTCTCTATGAGCCGGGAAAGCTGTGTCTTTGCCTTATGGATGGTGATGGTTTCCATGTCGTCAATGGTTAGCTAAGTAATCTTAGCTAATCTGCTCCGACGCCGTCAAGCTCTCTTTTGGTAATAATATAGTTGACTGACTACGGTCTACTTTGATTTCCCGAATAAACCCACGCATACCAGGAACGCCATAAGCCCAGTCGCGGATACCATGACGATAAATGCGAAAATCCCTACGGCCATGCCAATCCAGTAACTGATCGGTTCCTTGTCCCGGCGAGAGGTGCTGCGGCGGCCTTTGATTATTGTAGTAAGGACACCACTGCGAAAGGATTTGTAATAACCGTTTCCAAGGAGGAAGGCGATCGTCGCACAAAAAAAGAGTATGAAGAGTTCACGCGCCACTTACGCCGCTCTTTCCGCCCTCCGCTGCTCGTTACTTGGCTCGTGTTCGTCGCGTGCGGTGGGTTGCTGTGATTGTTGTACAGTTTGTGATACTACCCTCTTTGCTAAAGGTAGCAAACCATGGGCGCGGCTGCTTTTTGTACATTCGCAAGACGGTAGCTTTTAGTTTGACGACCGCCGCTAGCCACTCGCGCAATTCCTCTGGCGATGATGGATTGGATGTCGTGGCAAGAATCGTTGCGTTCGGATGCTTCTTAATTTCCTCTATGTGGGTCTTGCCCATTTCATGATCCGTGGTAAGTAAGAGCCACTTTTCTTCGTGGCACTTGGCAATAATAGGGCCATCGAGAACCCCGTTTTGCTTGCCTTTCCTTCCGTCTGGAAAGATGACTCTAAAATCGCGCAACTGAAAATACGGCGCGAGCGTCGCGACGGCTGAATCGCTAGCGAAACAGTCGTCCAAGAACACTACACAGTCGTCATGCCACTTTTGGTATGGCTTCGTCAATATGGGACAGGGCCTGTCGGACTTGTCGCTCGTCAATTCGGTAATCGTCGGCGATATTTTTAATATCTTCGCCTGCCCTTGATCGGCCCCACAAAATGTTTACCGGAATTCGCGTACCAGTCAAAACGAGGCGTCCAGACATAACCTCTGGATTCATTGCCACCGGAGTGCTCACATCATCGTCCGCAGCGTAGCGCCACGGGAACATCTCGTTGCGTGTTTTTGAGATTCGTATTCCCCACGTTTTTACGACTTCTGGGATGTAATCAGGGACACTGGAATCGCCAAGGGTAATCGCCCTTCTCGCGCGTTTTCCTCTGCCAGGAATGATTAGCGCAAGGCGCTGCATCACATCAATTTCATGCGTCAGAAGAGGGTGCTCGCTGCCCGTTTTTTCGCGTGCGTCACTCATTGCCACGCGAAGATATTGCAGCGATTTACGATGCTTAAACCGAAGAAGGTGGATTTTGTAAGCTTCTTCTAAATCACGAAATGATAGCAATGTGATATAGGCGTTAACGCTCTCCCGCGCTATTTTTAGGTAACCCGATGCTCTGAGAATTGGGTGTTCGCTGGCGTACCAGCTATAGAGCGTTCCCGAACTCATTGCCAAGAAGGTCGCGGCCTCTGGAATCGTGTACGTGGGTATTTCGGCTTTGGGTTGTTTCGGCTGGCGAATTGGTTTGTTGTAATACATGGATTGTTCGATGTCAGGGCCGAGGAAAATGTTATCGCTACGGACAAAATGAGGGTATTGACTTTGGTCATACATCGGCGCAGACTCCAATCTGAGCCGATATGCCGAGTCATCCCAAACTTTCCGCCAAGAATGTCACGGGCGACTTCGACAAATTCACGAATTTTATGCGGCGTCTAGTGTCCGTTCCACATAGTGAGATCAAAGCTAAGCTGGACGCCGAGAAGCGGTCGAAACAGAAGAAGCGCGCTTCCCACGCTTCCCACGAAAAAGATTAGAACGCCTCGCTTTCCCCCACCTTGCCAGTTACCTCTGCGAAGGTTAACCGCTTCCCCGCGATCTGCGATAAAGCTAAAGTGAATCTTTCCGCGTCGGACAGTCTACGCCCATTTTCATCTTTGCGGTTATTGAATCGGAACATTTGCTCATCAAGGTAGCGATGCAGATGGAACGGCTCGACTGCGACATACGTTCCATTCAATCCACGCTTGAGCAAAGACCAATAGTTCTCTAATCCGTTCGTGTGAACTTGCCCGTTGACGTACTGCTCCATGTGATTCACAAATTCATGAACGTAATCGTTTGGCAGCGAACGATAGACCTTTGCTTCATCGGTGTAGATTTTTGATCCGGGTGCGACTTGATCAAGAACCGCAGTCTGCAAAGATGCTCGGTTTACTTTGGGAACCACGGTAGCGCGAACGGTGCGCGATTCGCGATCTAGCACGCCCCATACGGCAGTCTTATTGACCAGTGCAGCATCTCCCATCGAAGTCTCGCGCGCAATTCTGAATTGTGCGCGGCGTTTCGCGCTCATGTTCTTCGCCTTGCCGCCCACGAAAGTTTCATCCGACTCAATCTCGCTACCCGGCCCACCCATCTTGACGAAGGTTCCGGTCTGCATTGCGAGTCTAATTCGGTGCATCATGAACCATGCCGACTTTTGGGTCACACCAATAGCGCGGCCAATCTCATAGGACGAGATTCCGTTGCGGCAGTTCGCCAGCAGCCAAGTTGCGGGTAGCCACTTTTCAAGCGGGACAGGCGAGTCCTCGTAGACGGTGCCAATCTTGAGCGAGAACTTTTGTTTAGGATGCTTCTCGTAGCAGCGATAGAGCCGCGCTTTCTCAAGGTAAGTGACCTTCTCGGAATTGCAGTACGGGCAGCGAACCTTGCCATCTGACCAGCGCACGGCAATCATGAACTGGCGGCAGTTTTCGTAGTCTGAGAAGAACTGAATCGCTTGTTGTAGAGTCTGTGGGCCTTTCATGTGCTTAAGGTAGCACACTGACCGTAGTCAGTCAACTATATTATTACCTCTCTTTTAGGCATCCGCTCACTTGTTACCTTCCTTTTATCTCGCTATGGCGGTCGGGGCATCGCCAGGTTTGCCGCCGGGACGCCTGCGCTACCCGTTTGCTTTGATCATTTGCTCGGCGTGCTTGCGCGAAGTATCGGTCAATTTGGCGCCGCTGAGCATGCGCGCCACTTCCTCGGTACGCTCCTCGCCGGCAACGGGGCGGATCGAGGTGCGCGTCCGTCCATTGCGTTCCTTTTTCTCGATCACGTAGTGATGGTCGGCAAAGGTCGCGATTTGCGGAAGGTGGGTCACGCACAAAACCTGGTTGGCACGCGCCAGTTCCTTTAATTTCTTTCCCACCGCTTCGGCGGCTCGGCCTCCGATGCCGATGTCGATTTCATCGAACACCATGGTGCGTTGCTTCACAGGGGCTGAAGGCCCGGATGAATTTGATCCGCTGACGCGGCCCTGAAGGGCCGCTCTTCCACTTTGCCTGCCCGTCTGCACGCTCACTTTCAGCGCCAGCATCACCCGTGACAATTCTCCGCCCGAAGCAATATGTTCCAACTGCCGCATAGGCTCGCCGGGATTGGTCGCAATCATGTAAACCACCTGATCGATTCCCGTCGTTGTCCAGCTCCCCTCTTGTTCCGACATCGCCATCTCGATGCGGAAGGCTGACTTCATGGCGAGGTCGTTGATTTCCGATTCCACCAGCTTTTCCAGTTTCCGCGCCGCATCTTGCCGCTTTTTCGACAGTGCCAGAGCCGCTCGCAAATATTCCTCACCAGTTTTGGCCAGATCGGCCCGCAGATCGCGCAGGATTTCGTCTTTGTTCTCAATCTCCGAAAGCTTATGGGTCACGTCCGCTCCGAACGCAATCACGTCATCGAGCGCCGGACCATACTTACGCTTCAACCGGTCGAGCGCTGCCAGCCGGTCTTCCACCTCCGCCAGGTGCTCGGGCGAAGCGTGAATTCCGCCCGCGTAATCCCGCACCGTGGCGCCCACATCTTCCACGCTGATCCTCGCTGTCTCCAGCGCAGCCAGCGCTTCCTGGAATTTCGGCTCGTAGCGGGCCAGCTCTTCGATCTGCTTTTGCGCGGCGCGCATCGATGCGGACGTGGAACCATCCCCCTCATACAGCAGATCGAAGGCCTGCATGGCAGCGTTGTAAATCTTCTCGGCATTGGCGAGCACACGCTTTTCTGTTTCGAGTCGCTCGTCTTCGCAGGCTTGCAGCTTGGCTTCTTCAATCTCCCGTTTCTGAAACATCCACAGATCTACAAGCCGCAACCGGTCCTGCTCACCCTGTTCCAGTTCATCGATGCGGCCGCGAATTGCCTTCCACGCTTCGTATGCCGCGGCTACCGGCTCGACTTGGCTGCCGGCAAACTGATCGAGCAACTCCAGGCGAGCCGTGGCGTCGAACGACAGAATCGATTCGCTTTGCGCATGGATCGTCGCCAGATGCGGCGCAAGCTGCCGCAGCAAGGCGACGGTGGCAGCCTGATTGTTTACGAATGCGCGGCCTTTGCCCCCAACCGCAATCTCACGACGCACAATCAGCGAGCCGTCCTCCGATTCATCCAGCCCGTTGTGCTCCAGGATTTTCTCGATCGCCTCCGCAGCGCTGCTTTCGCACTCGAAAACCGCCGACACCACCGCCCGCTCGGCGCCTGTGCGGATTACGTCACTCGAGGCTTTATCGCCCAGCAACAGGGCCAGCGCATCGATCAGAATGGATTTCCCCGCGCCCGTTTCGCCAGTCAACAGGTTCAAGCCCGAGGCGAATTCCACCGCCGCGTTGTCGATAACCGCGTAGTTCTCCAGCCGCAATTCAACCAGCACAAACCCGTCCTAGGAAGATGATGTCGAAGATTTGCGCAGCATAGCATGAAAGGTATTTGCCTGTTGCCCGTTGCCGGTTTGCGGCGGGAAAAATCGAACAGGCTGCTCGGGTACAAAACTGGCAACTGACAACTAGCTGCTGGCAACTGTATTCTGTAGACACCTAAGGAGGGCGAGTGCGCTGCGGACGTTGCGGCAATGAAAATTCCGAGGCCAACCGCTTTTGCGGGATGTGTGGAGCAGCTCTGGTGGCACAGACTGGGGCACCCGATCCTCGAGTGCGAGCGACTTCCACGCCTGGGGAAAAGAGGGCAGAGCTGGGACCGAGTGGTTCGTCTGTGGATCCGCGACCGCCGACACGCTCTGCGATAGAGGTAGCGCCGGCTATCTCTTCCCGGACAGTCCCTGCCCCGATAACCACTCCTCCGAGAAACACTCCCCCGATAATCAGCGGACCGTCTTTTCTGGGACTGGGCACACCTACGGATCGGCAAAGCGTGGATTCCCCGAGCGGCCACGATCCAATGCGCTCTTCCGGAAATCTGGACTACCTTCTCGAAGATGAAGAAGAGTCGAAATCGGGCTGGGGTAAGTTTGCGTTGATTGTGATCGCCCTGATCCTGGTGGGTGGTTTCGGATACTTGCGCTGGAAGCAAGGAGGTTTCGACTGGCTGACCAAGGGCGACCGGAAACCTGCGGCGGCTACGCAATCGGAGGAATCTCCGCCAAGCGCTACGGATTCTGGGAGCGGGACGAGCGCCGCGCCAACTCCGGTAGGTGCGGCTCCGGCGACCACCGCAAGCGGGACCGCGACACCACCAGGCGCAGCCGCACCGCCCCCTGCAGAGGAATCGACGGTTTCACAAACGGCTCCTGCGCAAGCTTCTTTGCCGCAGAGCAGTTCGCCGCAAACCGCGCTTCCTGAGGCCGGTCCGACACCGACAGCTTCAGCCCAGGACGGTACAACGAATTCGAACCCGCCTGCGGACTCTGCATCGCAACCTGCGAGTGCTGATTCCGACACGCGGCCGCCTCAGGCGGAAACGGCCCCCGCCGTGAAGCCGCGGGAGCGCAAGCCCACGCCCGCAAAGCCGGCCGATCCCGTGGCTGAGGCGCAACGCTATATCTATGGAAGCGGGGTGAGCCAGGACTGCGACCGCGGCCTGCGGCTATTGAAGCCGGCCGCCGAGCAGTCCAATCCGAAGGCAATGATCTCTCTGGGCGCGCTTTATTCCACCGGCACGTGCACGCCGCGCGACTTGCCGACTGCCTACCGTTGGTTTGCACTCGCCCTGCACAAGCAGCCCGACAATCAGGCACTGCAGGATGACCTGCAGAAACTTTGGAGCCAGATGACGCAACCCGAGCGCCAGCTTGCGATCAAGTTGAGCCAGTAAGCGAAGGCTGATGCGGTTCCTTCCCGTACTTGCCCGGAACGCTGTCTGGCTGCTATGTTTTCGCCACAGCTTTCGGCGGGTTTGTCTTCAGGGACTGAAGCCCGCTTCGTTATTTGCGATAGCGGCACGGCTGAAAGCCGTGCCCTTCCCGGGTCGGGTTGCGCATAAGAGCAATCCGGCAAGGCTGGATTTTACGTATATCTACTAAGGAAGAGACTAGCGTTTGTCGAGTCCGCAACGACAAGGAATTTCGGCGGATCTAGCCGTCGTCACCGGCCTGAAAGCCGGTGATCAGGGGGCGATGGCGGAGCTCTATGACCGCTACTCTTCGATAGTGTATGCGGTAGCCTTACGAGTGCTCGGAGACACGGGAGCGGCGGAAGACGTGCTTCAGGAAGTGTTCTTACAGTTGTGGCGCAATCCCAGCGCCTTCGACGCGGCACGCGGTAGTTTAGGAGGCTGGCTGGCCGTCATCACGCGCAACCGAGCCATTGACTCCCTCAGAAAGCGTCGCCCCGAGACAGATATAGAGGATGTAGTGTTGTCGGTGTCGCCTGACTTGGCCGGAGAAGCAGAACGGGCGCGGGCTTCCGAGAAAGTGCGTGGAGTGATGGGGACCATGGCGTCGGCTCAGCGCAGCGCATTGGAAATGGCTTATTGGGAAGGCATGAGCCATTCTGAGATTGCGGATAAGACGGGGGAACCGCTGGGCACGATTAAGACGCGGATTCGCGCGGGATTGATTGCGCTGCGGAAAGCGTTTCAGACATGAAGGAGTAGCGGAGCTGTGCTCCGCGGACGGCCGAGGGAGGCTGTCCCCACATAGAAGCTTGAGTGAGTTGAGCAACGTGGATTAAGAGATGAGTGCGCACGAACAATACGCCGAGGATCTTGCCCTATATGCGCTCGATGCGCTGAAGGGAGAAGACCGCACAAAACTCGAGCTGCATTTGGCAGGCTGCGCGTCGTGCCGGCTGGAGTTGGAGCAACTTCGCGGCGACACGGCGCTGCTGGCGATGTCCGCGACTGGTCCGAGGCCTCCGCAGCGGGCGCGTCAGCGGCTTTTGGACGCTGTGGCACGGGAGCCACGGCTGCCGGTTGCGGCGCACGCTATACCACGCCGCGGGTGGTGGGGATGGCTAGGATGGGCGGCTACGGCGGCGGTTGTGATATTCGCATGGTCGCTGTGGCGGGACAATTCCGCGCTGCAGCAGAGTTTGGCTTCGGCCAGTTCCCAGGCGCAGGAGAGCACGCGCGAGTTGGGGGAGCTGCGGAAGATTGCGGCGCCGATCATTCAGCCGGAGGCGCAGCGGATAACGCTGGTAGCTGTGAAAGCTCCGCCGCAGCCGCAAGGTAAAGCATTTTACCTGCGCAACCGCGGGAGTCTGGTTTTCCTGGCAAACAATATGCCGCCACTGCCACCGCAAAAAACTTATGAACTGTGGCTAATTCCTACCAGCGGGGCTCCGATTCCGGCGGGAGTGTTCAAGCCCGATGCTCAGGGGAATGCGAGCGTGGTGAATCCTCCGCTCCCGGCGGGAACCGAGGCCAAGGCATTTGCGATTACAGT
Organism: Acidobacteriaceae bacterium; assembly: GCA_003168355.1. GTDB lineage: Bacteria > Acidobacteriota > Terriglobia > Terriglobales > Acidobacteriaceae > Sulfotelmatobacter. Next base: position 83,803 of record PMSQ01000199.1, read on the forward strand.
GGAGAACGAAGCGGGTGCGGCCACGCCTACGATGCCGATTGTGATGGTGGGCGCGGGCGAGTAGCGGGTAGTTACTGGTGGTTTAACGCCGCGCTCTCGTCCGCAAGGCTGAAAGAGTTTTGCTTACCAAGATCGAAGGGATGTGCCCGGAGCGCCTCGTTCCGCTTGGCGGGACAGCCGAGACCGCTGTCCCTACGCGGGTATCTGAAGGTTCTTTTCCGCTGGCTACCAAATCTACGAAATCACTTTTCCAGGGCTTTAACGGCTTTCGCCTTGGCGGCGTGTTCTTTTCTGTAGGCGCGGGCGATGTCGCCGAGAGGGGTTTCATACATAGGAGACGAACCGAATTCCGATAGCGGCTGCTCGCCTTGGGCATACGTGTAAGGATTTGAGCCAAGCAGGCTGGATTCCTGCGCCATGGCATGCTCGGAAGCATGCTGCGCATGTTCGAACATCTGAACCGGCTGGGCGGTGTTACTCAGGATGGGCGCACTCTGCCCGAAGGCAGTGGTGGCACAGAGCAGGCAAAGAAAACAGAGAGCGAAGATTGACGTCTTCATAAGATTGATCCTAGTCCGGGGGAAACTGCATATTGATGTGAAAAACCTGACGGAATGCCCGATTAGCGCGGCTTCCGCGGTGGTAAGGGCAATCCGTATACCAAAGCGGAGCGGGTGGGATTCGAGTTAGCGGACGCGGATGGACGCGAGAAGCAAGGATTTGCACATATGTGGAAGATCGGGGTTTGAAGGCCGGTAAAGGGGGATTTAGAGGCGAGAGATATAAGAATAAGGTGGTGTGGTGGTAAAAATACCTTGCCGGCTAGAAGTAACCGCCAGCGGGTAAGGGGTCCTTTGGCTGCGGTTGTGCTTCGCGTTCGCGAAGCACAAACCTTCGCTCGGGATGACAACCTTAAGGGAGCGACTGCATGAGATCACGCATGATTCTCTTATACGTTCTGCTGCTGCCCGCGGGTTTGCGGGGACAGACCAATTGCGAAGAGGGCAACGGACCGTTGGATCTCACCCCGCCGAAAACGTTGAGCGTACAGGAAGTGATCCAGAAACTTGGGGCGGCTGAGGCAGCTGCCAAGGAAGCCCGTCTTCATTACACCTACAAGCAGGATGTGCTGATGCAGACGCTCAACGGCAAAGACGTGACGGGAGAGTTTCACGAGGTCACAAACGTTTCCTACGACGAGAAAGGTAAGCGCAAGGAGGAAGTGACATTCGCGGCCCAGCCTTCATTGCGAGGCATTCAACTCACTGAGGGAGACATGGAGGATATTCGGATCTTCATGCCGCTCATGCTGACCAGCGAGGACTTGCCGCAGTACAACCTGACTTATGCCGGGCAGCAGCACGTCGATGACCTGGATACCTACGAGTTCCATCTGGAACCGAAGAGAAAAGAGGAGAAGGGCAAGCGATATTTTGAAGGGCGAATCTGGGTGGACGCGCAGGATTTCCAGATCGTGAAGCTGTGCGGCAAGAGCGGACCGGAAAAAGTACAAGTCAAGAAACATGACCGACCAGATTTACATCCCACGTTCGTTACGTATCGCCAACAGGTCGACGACAGGTACTGGCTTCCAGCGTACACGCGCTCGGATGACACGCTGCGGTTCAGGTCAGGATCGGTGCATGTGCGAGAGATCATAAAATACACCGGGTATAAACGGACCAGCGGTCGCTGAACACGAGACGAAATTTTTAACCTTCCCGGGAGTGCAGAAAGTTGGAGTGGAACGATGCCACCGGTTTCGCAAAAGCGGAGCGGTGCGAGCACCTCGCGAAGAGGCGGGTTTTTTATTGCGCCAAAATGGAATTTACGAAAACCGGACAGGAGAATGAGAAGGACATTTGCACGTTGACTTGAGGTCCGAGGCGCATCGAGAATCGTGCGGTCTAGTATCCGCGGCGTGCGGTCGCTCAGGATGTGGGCATGGGCGCTCCTAAAGTGAGGGGTCGTTCTCGAATCACTTATTCAAGACAATCAGGAGGATGAAATGCGCAAACGAATCATCATGACCATCGCCATGCTTGCCGCCGCAAGCCTGGTCTCCGCCCAAGTTCGACGAGGTAACGGCATCGTTCCAGATTCGAGCATCGAGAAGCCTGAGGACGTTGGCGTAAGAATGCACACCAACTACATTTTCTATGCGCCCAACGGCGTAATTGAGGCAGTGGCCAATCCTGGAGGAGAAACGCCGGCTTCGCTGGGTTGCGTGTACGACGTAGTTTCCAGCCCGATCAGCGGATGCCCGATCGCGACCGCCTCGGAAGTGCCGACGGGAGGCAGCGGAGTGATCGTCATTGTGGATGCGTACGACTATCCCAGCGCTGCGGCTGACTTGGCGACGTTCTCCAGCGAATTCGGCCTTCCTGCGCCGAACTTCGCCGTGCAGTATGCCACGGGAAGCAAACCTGCGAATGGATGCAGTAACGGATGGAATGGAGAGGAGTCGCTCGACATCGAATGGGCGCACGCGATGGCGCCGAATGCCCAGATCATCCTGATGGAAGCGGCTTCTTCCTCGAACAGCGCTTTGTATACGGCGGTAACGGCGGCGAATTCCTATATTGCAGCGCACGGTGGAAAGGGCGAGGTGTCGATGAGTTGGGGAGGAAGCGAAACCAGCAGCGAGACTGGCTCGGACCATTTCTTTACGCAATCGGGTGTGGTGTATTTTGCCTCGGCGGGCGATTCGCCGGGAGTGATCTACCCTAGTTCCTCGGTAAATGTGGTTTCTGCCGGCGGCACGCAGGTGAATCGCACCGGCGGCAATTACACGAACCAGACGTCGTGGAGCGATGGCGGGGGCGGCACGAGCAGATACGAGGCCAGACCCTCGTTTCAGAGCGGGGTTTCGGGTGTGGTGGGCTCGCACCGCGGCACCCCCGATCTTTCGTTTGACTCCAGCGGCGGTTCGCCGGTGGCGGTCTACAACTCCAACTGCTACGGAGGATGGCTGGAGGTGTACGGCACCAGCGTAGCCTCACCGTCACTGGCCGGCATCATCAACAACGCCGGAACCTTCCACGCCAGCAGCAACGCGGAGAACACTGAGATTTACACGAACATGAGCAATACAAGCGACTTTACCGATATCACTTCGGGCAGTTGCGGAACGCACAGCGCGACCACCGGCTATGATTTGTGCACCGGTGTGGGCGTAGATAAGGGATTGGCTGGCAAATAGGGCCGGTGCATCGTATCCATGTGACCCGCTCCGTGAGGAGCGGGTTTTTTGTTCGCGTGGCGATGGAGCTGAAGGTTGGTGGTCGAGTGGAAAATCTGTGCTCGTCAGGTTGTGCTGGGTACTTCAATAGCACGCCGGCTGCCGTATTTCTCAAAAACGGAGTTGCGTGAAATTACGCCTTCCAACTGACGGGCGTTGGCGCGATTCACTACAGGGACGAGCGCGTAATCGTTGACGTAGCGCAAAGCGGAATCGAGAGGGAGGTCTGGATAGAGACTGGGCAACGACTGGGCGGGAAGGACAGAGCCAAGCGTGAGTTCGCCCTTGCCTTCCTGGAAAAGGCGCTGAAGTTGGTCGCGGCTGATGATGTTCCAGCCACTGGGATGCATGCGCACAAGGAAGGTAACGTCGGGGGACTCCTGAATGCGGTGGGCGTTGGCGTCAACGTAATCCTGAGCGTTCAGAATGGTGGCGGGAACGGGAAGCATGGCATCTTCGACGCGGAGGATGGCTTCTTCGCGGTCCTCTTCGAGCGAGGGCAGGATGAGGCCGTCCTGGCGCGTGAGCAGGTCGAAGATGGGGATGGTCTGGAAGCCGCGCGAGACGAGATAAGAGAATGTGTTGGCGACGATGACGGGAACAATGATCTCGTAGTTACCGCTGACTTCGAGGACCATGAAGACGGAAGTCATGGGAACACGCAGGAATCCGGCAAAGAGGACACCCATGCCGACTAGGACGTAGGTTCCGGTGGATCCGGTAAGTTGAGGAAAGTAGAAGCGTTCGATGTCGCCGATGGCGCCACCAAGCATGGCTCCGATGAAGAGCGTGGGGGCGAACATGCCGCCGGGAGTGCCGCTGACGAAAGAGAAAGTGGTGGCGATAATTTTCAAAACCGCGAGGATGGCAAGGACTTTCCAGGCGTACTGGCCGTGCATGGCCTGGTCCATGGAATCGTAACCGGCACCCATGATTTGCGGAGCGCCGAGGAAAGCGATGAGTCCGACGAGAAGTCCGGCGAGCGCGGGTTGAAAATATTGCGTCCAGCGGGGCAGAGCTTTGAGGCGAGGGCGCAGATAGCCGATGGACTTGGCAAATGCCACCGAGGCTAGGCCGCCGACAATGCCGAGCACAGCGTAAGCAAGAAGTTCGGTAGGCCGCTTGAAGGTGGTGACGGGAATGCGGAAGAGCGGTTCGCTGCCGAGAAACCAGCGCACGATCACGACACTGGAAACGGCAGAGAGGACGACGGACCCGAGGATGCCGGCGCTCCAGCGTCCGATGACCTCTTCGATGACGAAGAGGACAGCGGAAATGGGAGCGTTGAAAGCGGCGGCAAGGCCAGCGGCGGCGCCGACCGGAGCCATGAGGCGGAGTTTCTCGCGGGAGATTTCGAGCTGCCGTCCGAGAGCGGAGGCGATGCTGGCTCCGATCTGAAGAGCGGGATCTTCGGGGCCGAGGGATTGACCGGAGCCGATGGCGAGCGCGGCGCAGATGAACTTTCCGATCGCGGTGCGGAAGGGGATGAATCCGTTGAAGATATAGAGGGCGGCCTTCGTCTGGTTTACGCCGCTGCCACGGATCGTAGGGAACACATGCAGCACAAGGGCGGCAACCACCAGGCCGGTAAGTGACGGAACCGCGAACAGCCGCCAACTGTGCGTCTGCGGAAGCGGACCGAGCAGGGCGAGGTGCATCCAGTCAATGGCGAGACGAAAGCAGACAACGGCGAGGCCGGAAAAAATTCCGATGAAGACGGAGAGAATCAGGAAGAATACTTCTTCGTGAAAGACGCCTTCGAGCGTGGAAAACAAACGGCGGGGAGTTTGGAGTCGCGCCGGTGTGGTCGTCGACGAAGCCGCGGGAGATGGGTTGGCGGAAGCCAGATTGCTCATTGACTTGCAGCCTCGCGCTTTTGAGAAATCAGAAGGAGTGCCAGGTCGAGGCCCTGGGGCTGGCCACAGGCAGCAGCGGTCCGCTGCTCGATTTGGAAGACCACATCCATGATGGCATCGGGAAGATCAGTTTCTCCTGGAGAGCGAAGGCGGGCTAGCTCTGATTTCGCGGCAGTCCAGCGGGATTGCAGAGTGGGAAGCGGAGATGCGGTGAAACTTGCGGCGGCGGCCGTGGTAGCAGGGGCAGTGGCCGCTTTGAGATCAAGGCCTGCCTGCTGAGCGCACTCGGTGAGCCGCTCGCCAGCTTGGGCGAAGGCGGCGGCGATGCGGCGGTTGCGCTCCGCGTCTGAGATGTGACTCTGAAAGGGATTGGTGCGGAGAATTAGCTCTGTGGTTGCGAGGAGCTGGCGAGAGTCGGCATCCTCGGGATGGGCGTTGACGGCGGCCCGCAAATAGTGTTGGGCAGCGGCGTAGTTGCCGGTGCGATACGCGGCTTCGCCGGCTCCGGCCAGTGCGGATGGGTTGTCGGGATTGAGGCGGAGAACTTCCTCATACTGGGTAAGTGCGCCTGCGTAGTCGTGAGCTTGCGCGAAAAGTTGCGCCGTCTGGAGATGCGAGGCAGGATCGGGCGGCAAGGCGGTGGCGAGGGCCATGATCTCCGATTCAGCTTGAGCAGGAGCGTTTTTCCGGAGCAAGAATTGGATGAGTTCAATCCGAGCCCGGCTGCGGTTCGCATCCTGGTCAGAGTTCCAGACTCCGTACATGGCGTTGTGATAGTAGCGGGTCGCGTCTTCGATCGAGCCGCGGTGAGCGGCGACGCGGGCGAGAGCGAGATTGACGGCTGCATCCTGAGGAGTTCGCTGCCAGAGAGCGATCAGGTAGGATTCGGCTTCGTCCAGACGGCGGGGATCGTTGCTGTCACGCAAGGCACGGGCCAGACTGAGCTGATATTGGGAGTTGGTGGGATCGCAAGTGAGGGCGGCGCGGAAGGCGGCGATCGCGTCGTCATAACGGGCGGCGCTGGCCGCGGCGAAACCCTGCTGGTAGAGCCTGCGGCCGCGGGCCTGCTGATTGAGGTTGTAGCGGAAAACCAGATGGCTCACGGCGGCGAAGCCCGTAGCAGCGGCGAGAGTGAGTACGAGAAGGATGACGGGCGCGGAACGCGGAATCAGCTTGGGAAACTTCCACGACATATCTCGTATCACGATATCATCTGCAGGGCGGAACGCGGCAAGGGCGAGCGCAAAATTGCGCTTGAAGATCTCCCGTTCAGGTAAGATACTTCGTCCACGAGGAACGTGGCGGGAGATCACCTTATCCACGATGAATCGCGAATATCACAAAGGATACAGCCAGGAATTGCACCGGGACATGGATGCGCTGGTTTTCGGGCATGCGGGAACGCCGCTGCTGGTGTTTCCGACTTCCATGGGGAAATTTTTCGAGTATGAAGACCGAGGGATGATTGGCGTACTGGCGCCGAAGATCGAGCGCGGCGAACTGCAGATATTTTGCCCAGACGCCGTCGATACCGAGAGTTGGTACAACAAGGGCGTGCATCCTAAGGTGCGGGTGCTGCGGCACTTGCAGTACGAGCGCTATATTCTGCATGAAATGGTGCCGTTTATCCGGTGGAAGAATCAGACGCCGCGGCTGGCGGTGACCGGGTGCAGCTTCGGAGCTTATCATGCGGTGAATTTTGCGCTGAAGCATCCGGATGTGGTGACACACTGCGTCAGCATGAGCGGGGCGTTTGATATCCATCAGTTTCTGGATGGATACTACGACGATGACTGCTACTTCAATTGTCCGCCGGATTATCTGCCAAATCAAAATGATGATTGGTTCCTGAGCCGCTACCGGCAGATGAAAATCGTGCTGGGGTCAGCGGATTGGGATATCTGTCTGGACCAGAATGTGAAGCTGTCAGCGATTCTGAATGGCAAAGCCGTGCCGCACTGGCTGGATATCTTCGGCGACAACTCGAAGCATGACTGGCCGCTGTGGTTGAGGATGGCGGGGAAGTATTTTTAGGGAGGGCTTCAGCTTCGGCGACCCGCGAGGGTTGGATGCACGGGGAGAATGCCTTGTTGCGGCAGTTGACAGGGCTGGGAGTGCAGGGTCCTTCGATTGCGTGACTGCTTCGCTTCTCGAAACAGTACTTCTCAGGATGACAAATTTTATTTGGAGATGAATTTGTGAAGAAGATTGGAATTCTGTTTGGAATGGAAAACACGTTTCCGCCGGCGGTAGTGGAGAAGATTAATGCCATGGGCGTTGATGGGGTGACGGCGGAATTTGTGCAGGTGGGCGGGGTGCGGATGGATGAGCCCAAGAAATATGACGTGATCATTGACCGGATCTCGCAGGATATTCCGTTCTACCGGGCGTACCTGAAGAATGCGGCACTGCACGGGACGATTGTGGTGAATAATCCGTTCTGGTGGTCGGCGGATGACAAGTTTTTCAACTATGCGCTAGCGCATAAGCTGAGCGTGGCGATTCCGCCAACTGTGATTTTGCCCCACAACAAGCATCCTGAAGGAACGACCGACAAGTCGATGCGGAACCTGATTTTTCCGCTGAACTGGCAGGAGGTGTTCGATTACGTCGGCTTCCCCGCTTTTCTGAAGCCTTATTCCGGAGGCGGGTGGAAGCATGTCTACCACGTGCATTCGCCGGAGGAATTTTTCCAGCATTACAACCAGACGGGCGATTTGTGCATGACGCTGCAACATGGCGTGGTGTTTGAGGAGTATTACAGGTGCTATGTGGTGGGGCAGGAAAAAGTGCACATTATGAAGTACGACCCCAGGCTGCCGCATCATGAACGGTACGTGAAGGGAAATCCTCCTCCGTCGTCGGCGGCGCTGAAGGAGCGCATCGAGAAGGATGCGCTGACATTGTGCCGGGTGTTGGGGTATGACTTGAATACGGTAGAGTTTGCGGTGGAGGGCGGCGTGCCGTATGCGATTGATTTTCTGAATCCGGCGCCGGATGCGGAGATTACGTCAGTTGGGCAGGAGAATTTTGATTGGATAGTGAAGGCGGTTGCGGAGATGGCGGTGAAGATGGCGGGAAGCGGGGAGAATCCGGCGCGGGAGTTGCGCTGGGCGGAGTTTTTGAACGGTATGCCGGTGAAGAAAACTCGCAAGGCGGAGCCGGGGTGGGTTGCGGAGCGGAAACGGGGGAAGGCGGCGAAGTAGAGGTGGACGAGCTAAAGAAAAAGCGCTTTCTTTGGGGCATATTACTTGTGTGCGCACCGTGGATCCCTACCCTGATTGGCCTCGGCAGGGCATTCAGGGGTATTTCGGAACAAAAGGCGACCGGGCTCGGCGCAATCGGAGCCGGTCTCACTGAGTCATTCCTCTTGTGTGGTATCGGCGCGATTCTCGTCGGCCAAGTAACGGCCATCGTCTTACTGTTCCGGGCATTTTCGTCTGGACATTGGCTCCGCAGCTCGTTTTCTGTCCTGTCTATTGGCTTGAGTGCATTGATGTTCCTTCTTGTTTGTCTTTTCTTGTGGTTTTCCTGGTTCCAGGCGCACCGCAGCTTCTGAGCAGGGTCCTTGGAGTGGTTGTTATACTGTCATAGCCTCAATTTGCCCACCTGTTACAAGAACACAAGGGTGGACATTTGGATTTGCTCCTGCGCGGCGCACGCGATGAAACCTACTTTCAGCATCGGGATCGAAGAGGAATATCAGACGGTGGATCCGGAGACGCGGGATCTGCGGTCGCATATTCAGGCGGAGATCCTCGAAAAGGGCAGGCTGATCCTGCAGGAACGGGTGAAGGCGGAGATGCACCAGTCCGTGGTGGAGGTGGGGACCGGTGTTTGCAAGAACATGAAGGAAGCCAAGGCGGAAGTGAAGATGCTGCGGCGCGATATTATCAGGCTGGCCAAGGAAAACGGGCTGAGGCTGGCTTCGGTGGCGACGCATCCGTTTGCGGACTGGCGGGTGCAGGAGATTCATCCGGACCCACGCTACAAAAACATTGTAGAGGACATGCAGTTGGTGGCGCGGGCGAATCTGATTTTTGGGCTGCACGTGCATATTGGGATTGAAGATCGCGAGACCGCGATCCACATGATGAATCACGCGCGTTATTTTCTGCCGCATCTGCTGGCGCTGTCGACGAATTCGCCCTTCTGGCTGGGGATGAATACAGGATTGAAATCGTACCGGTGCAAGGTGTTCGACAAGTTTCCGCGCACCAACATCCCCGATTATTTTCCCAGCTGGGGCGAGTACGAAAACTTCATCAAACTGCTGATCAAGACGAACTGTATCGACAATGCGAAGAAGATCTGGTGGGATATCCGTCCGCATCCGTTCTTTAATACGATTGAGTTCCGGGTGTGCGATATTCCCATGCGCGCCGATGAAACGATCGCGCTGGCGGCGCTGATTCAGGCAACTGTGGCGAAGTTGTACAAGCTGCATACGGCGAATCAGGGATTTCGCTTGTACCGGCGTGCGCTTCTCATGGAGAACAAGTGGCGTGCGGCACGTTATGGAATGGACGGGAAGCTGATCGATTTCGGCAAGCAGACGGAAGTGCCGGCGCGGGATTTGATCCTCGAGTATTTGGAATTTGTGGATGATGTGGTGGACGAACTGGACTCGCGCGAGGAATTGAACTACATCCACACCATGCTGAAAACGGGCAGCGGCGCGGACCGGCAGTTGCGGGTGTATCAGGAAACTGGCGATTTGAAGAAAGTAGTCGATTACATCATTGAGGAGACGGAAACCGGCCTAGAGGAAAACGAGCCGGCGGCCGTAAGAAAAGTGGGATGACTATTCCTGCAGACGAAGTCAAGACTCACACCCCTTCGGCAGGCTCAGGGCAGGCTCTTCGCAAAGAACGCGAAGGATCGGGCATCCAACAACGAGGGTGGGGCACCCGCGATCAGATTTCTTTTGATCCTGAATACACTCCTGGGGCGCGCAATGCTGTGAGGGTTTGCCTGCGCGTGCAGCCTGAGGAGAAGGTTTGCGTCATCACGGATGAGGCAACGCTGGAGATCGCGGCGGCGATTGTGAGCCAACTCGAGGAGTTGGGCGCACCCTATCGCACCTGGGTGCTGGAAGATCTGGCGGAGCGTCCGCTGAAAGATTTGCCTCCGCAGATTCTGGAAGATCTGGAGACGAGCCAGGTTTCAATCTTTGCCGTGTGGGCGCAGAGGAACGAACTGCGCACGCGTATGCAGATGACGGACGTGGTGAACCGGCGGAAGATCCGGCACGCACACATGGTGAACATCAACCGGCAGATCATGCTGGAGGGCATGCGGGCGGACTTTCAGAAGGTGGACCGGCTGAGCGCGAAAGTTGTTGCGATGGTGCGCAAGGCGCGGCAGGTGCGGGCGAAGACGGCGGCGGGAACGGACCTGACGGCGGAGCTGAATCCGAATTATCGCTGGCTGAAGACCAGCGGAATTATTTCTCCGGAAAAATGGGGAAATCTGCCGGGAGGAGAAATTTTTACAACGCCCGGCGAGGTCAACGGGACGTTCGTAATCGACGGCGTGGTGGGGGATTATTTGTGCACGAAGTTTGGAAGCCTGCAAGAAATGCCGCTTACGATTCACATGAAAAATAACCGGTTGACCGAAGCACACTCGGAGAATCGCGAACTGGAAGATGACTTCTGGAAGTACACGCACACGGATGAGAATAGCGACCGTGTCGGCGAGTTTGCCATTGGAACGAACATCGATTTGAAAGATGTAATTGGGCAGATTCTGCAGGATGAGAAATATCCCGGAGTGCATATTGCGTTTGGGAATCCTTATGGTGCGCACACGGGGGCGGAGTGGGATTCGTCGACCCATATCGATGTGGTGGGGCGGAAATTTCATATTTGGGTTGACGACGAGCAGATTATGCGAGATGGAAAGTTCTTGGTGGAGGCGTAAGGCACCCAGTGAAAGTGATTGTCGAAGAGTCCCGAGTCGCGGTTCTGAAAAAGGCGTACCAGGCGTTTAACGCTCGTGACATCGACGCCGCTTTGGCGACCATGCAACCGGACGTGGAGTGGCCGAATGGCATGGAGGGTGGTACGGTTCATGGCCGTGCTGCCATCCGGGAATACTGGACGCGGCAGTGGGGCATCGTCGATCCGCATGTCGAGCCCGTGAGTTTCGATCTGGATGAAGCGGGCCGAGTTATAGTCGCGGTTCACCAGGTAGTCCTTGATCGCTCTGGGAAAACGCTGCTGGACCGGATGGTCGAGCACGTGTATTCGATAGAAGGCGGCCTCATTCGCAATATGGAAATCCGCGAGTGAGATTCCAGCATTGCCCGCTCCGGCTATGATTCCTTTCCTCCGAAAGCAGTTCAACGCCAGCTTTACTCCCGAAAAATATCAGGAATTCTTGCGGCGGATTGACCACGCTTGCGGAACGCATGTGTCCTTCCGGCTGTCGGAGACTCCTTGTTTCTTTCCGAAGTCTCTACTCGGTCGAATGGCAGAGGACGGGAAAGAGTTGATCCGGCAACTGGTGGATAGTCCGGAGTATCGGGCACGGTCAGATGAGTCGATTCCGGCGGAATATCGGGTGGCGAATGAGCCGGCGCATCCGATGTTTGTGCAGGTTGATTTTGGGCTGGTCCGCGATGCGGGCGGCGAGTTGCAGCCGAAGTTGGTCGAGTTGCAGGCCTTCCCTTCTCTTTATGCGTATCAGCTCACGATGGCGCAAAGCTACATTGACGTGTACGGGTTGGGAGGGCGGGCTTCGGGCTCCGGTTTTCGGGCTTCGACATCCGGCCAGGCGGAGTTGCAGTTCTTTTTGAGTGGACTGGATCAGAAGTCTTATCGTGAACTTTTGCGGCGGGCAATTGTGGGCACGCATGATCCAGAGAACGTGATCCTGATGGAGATTCATCCGCAAGAGCAGAAAACTCTGCCGGACTTTCTGCTGACGGAGAAGATGTTGGGAGTGCGGACCGTCGATATTGAGGCGATCAAGAAGCAAGGATCACAGCTTTACTACGAACGGAAGGGCGGCCGGGTGCCGATCCGGCGGATCTACAACCGGGCGATTGTGGATGAGTTGCAGCGCAAGCATGTGAAGCTTGGGTTTGATTTCCGCGACGATCTCGACGTGGAGTGGGCGGGACATCCCAATTGGTATTTCCGCATCAGCAAGTTTTCGATTCCGTATCTGCAGCACGAGTCGGTGCCGAAGACGTGGTTTCTGAACCAACTGAAAAAGATTCCCGACGACCTGCGGAACTATGCCCTGAAACCCCTTTATTCTTTTGCTGGGTTGGGGGTGGTGATTGCGCCGAGGAAAGAAGACATCGAATCGATTCCTCCGGAGAAACGCGCCGAATACATTCTGCAGGAACGGCTGCACTTTGAGCCGGTGATCGAGACTCCGTTTGGTGGGACGAAGGCGGAGGTGCGGGTAATGTATGTGTGGCTGGAGAAGTTGCAGGCGGTGCTGACGATTATCCGCATGGGGCGCGGCTTGATGATGGGGGTGGATCACAACAGGAATATGGAGTGGGTGGGAGCCTCGGCGGGGCTATGGGTGGAGTAAAGAGGGGCAGTTGCTAGAAGTGCCCTGCAGGGGGCGCTGACACTGCACGCTTTCGCAGGCAGGAGTGCCCACGCCACACAATCTGCGATTGTTAGCCGATTCTTTTGACGATGGTGGTTTGGAGTTCGCAGCCGTTGGGACGGCGGAGGTACAGTTTGTCTCCGGCGAGGCGAATGGGAACTGCGTCGCCGGGCTTCCATTCGCCGGGAGTGTATCCATCGGCAGAGGTGGATTCGTATTCCCCGGTGTAGACCACGCCCTGAACGTTGACGACGACGGCGCGGCGAACTGGGTGAGTGTTGAATTCGCGAAGGATCTCGGCTTCGGCCTGGCACCAGTTTTCGACGTCCTGGCCTTCGGCCGCTCCGCTACCCTGGTAGAGTTCGGTGGCACGGCGCCGGATGGCCTCTTGCACTTCAGGTGAATAGTTCCCAGACGTCCGCGCCATACTGACCGCCTCGCGATTTCAATGTTCCTGACCCCATAGTAGTCGTCGTGGTGCCGCTTGCGACCGGGACTCACACACAAAAGGACAGGGTGTTTATCACTTTGGGAAACGGCCTGCGAGATTGGGGCGCACTTGAGAAAACGGCCTTTCACCACCGAGGCACCAAGACACGAAGAAGATCACTCGTCTCTAGTTGACCGGAGTCGCAGGGGGGCCTAACATTACCGCGGTCGGGAGTTCCGTCTTCTCATGATAGGCCAGACAGTGTCCCACTATCGCATCCTGGGAAAACTCGGGGGCGGTGGTATGGGCGTGGTGTACGAGGCTGAGGACCTGAAGCTGGGACGGCATGTTGCACTAAAGTTCATCCCGGAAAATCTTGCCGGCGACCCCAAATCGCTGGAGCGATTCACGCGCGAGGCGCGCGCGGCGTCGCTGTTGAACCACCCCAACATCTGCACAATCCACGGCATCGAGGATAACGGTGGTCATCCCTTCATCGTGATGGAGAAGCTGGAAGGCGAGAGCCTGAAGCAATGCATCTCGGGACAGGCAGTGGGGACGGAGAAGGTGCTCGACATCAGCATTCAGGTGGCGGACGCGCTGGCGGCGTCGCATGCCAAGGGGATCGTGCATCGGGATATCAAGCCCGCGAACATTTTTCTGACCCCAAGCGGGCAGGTGAAGGTGCTGGATTTCGGGCTGGCCAAGCTGCTGCACAACATCGGAACCGATAGCGACGGAGCGGCGGCGGACAACTCGCTAACGGCGGTCGGGGTGATCCCCGGAACCGCAGTCTACATGTCGCCGGAGCAGGCGCGGAGCGAGGAAATCGATTTCCGCAGCGACCTGTTTTC
>PMSQ01000199.1:97780-203784 GCA_003168355.1 Acidobacteriaceae bacterium
GGCATCATCGGCAAGGCGATGGAGAAAGACCGCAAAGAGCGGTACCAAAGCGCCACGCAGATGAAAGCCGACCTGCAGCAGCTAAAACGCGAGACTGACTCCGGGCAGGTAAAGAGTGGATTCCACACCGTGAAGCTGCGGGTTGCGAGCAATACCTTTGGCCGAGGCGGCAGCAGCCGGTGGCAGTTCTGGCTGTTGCTGGGAACGCTGGCGCTGCTGGTGACGGTGTTGGCTTCGGTAGGAGCGTACTGGATGAAACACCGGTCGGCAGCCAACGCGGAGCAGCAGAATGCGATCGCAGTGCTGCCGCTGCAGAACATGAATGGGGATTTCAGCGTGGATTACCTGCGCTTCGCGCTGGCCGACGAGTTAACCAGCGTGCTGACGTATTCGCGCTCGCTGGATGTGCGGCCGTCATCGGTGACGCGGAAGTATGTGGAATTAGACCTCGATCCGCACAAGGTGGGGCAGCAATTGCACGTGGGCAAGCTGCTGACCGGGCATTTCACGCGGCAGGGCGAGCAGTTGACCGTAACGTTGGAAGCGATTGACGTATCCAATGACCGGCTACTGTGGCAAGGGAGCGCGACCGCATCGGTAAACGATTTGATTTCTCTGCAGTCGCAATTGAGCACGCAGGTGCAGCAGGGGCTGTTGCCCGCGCTGGGCGTCGCGGGAGGAACCTTGACCACGGCGTCGCGTCCGAAAAGCCAGGAGGCGTACGACCTGTATCTCCATAGCCTCGCTCTGCCCCATGATCCAGCACCGAATAAGGATGCGATCGCGGTGCTGGAACACGTGGTAGGAGAAGACCCGGGATTTGCGCCGGCCTGGGAGGCGCTGGGACTCAGATGCTATTACGACTCATATTTTGGTGGAGGCGGCGAGGAAATGTTCCAGCGCTCGAATGCGGCTTTTGAGCGGGCAGTTTCACTGGATCCGAACCGCATGTTGGCGGCAAGCCATCTGATCACGAACCGCGTGGAACGGGGCGAACTGGGCCGGGCTTATGATGCGGCGACGGATCTGGTCCGCCGGCGCCCGCAGAGTGCCGATGCACATTTCGCGCTTAGCTTTGTGCTGCGCTATGCGGGCATGCAGGAGCAGGCAACGCAGGAGTGCAACACTGCCCGCTCTCTGGACCCGGGGGATTTTGATTTCCGGTCGTGCGCGTGGGCATTTCTGGAGCTGGGCCAAACGGACCGGGCGATGGATTTTGTCCACCTGGACGCGGGCTCGCAATGGGCTGCATGGGTGACGCCGTATGTATATTTGGCCGCCGGAAATGTAGCGCAGGCGCGAGAGAGTGTGAAGAATGTGGCGAAGGCAACGGCCTACCACCGGGAGTTGCTGGCGGCATGCACGGCGGCGCAGCGACCGGCCGATATGGACCGGATTGTGCGGGAAGCGGAGGCATCGGCGATGACGGAACCCGACCCGGAGGCGTGGTATCACGTGGGCGCGCTGATGGCTTATTGCGGGCAGAAAGACGCGTCCTTGCGTTTGCTGAAGGCCGCGGTGCAGCAGAATTATTGTGCGTATTCGGCGCTGCTTGGAGATCCCCTGCTCAAGGACTTGCGCAAGGACACGGCCTTCAATGCGGTGCTGACGGCTGGGAGCGCGTGCCAGGAAGCTCTGAAGGAAGGAAGGCAGTAGGCAGTTCTCAGTTCTTTGATCTTGTTCTTGGCTCAGAGGGTTACTCTTTTTTCCGGCGGGAGTCTAATCTGCAGGCTCGAGGGGAAAGAATTTGCGTCGGAGCGGGGGTAGGCCCCATCCTTGTAGGGTGAACTTCTTGGGATGCAAGAATCGTGCCGGCCAAGTGCGGCGGCTCGTCCAGCATTTTGTCCACTCTTTAGTTTTTCAAACCTCGTTTGTATTCCTGTTGCTGCTGCTTCCGATTATTCTGGTGGCTTCGCCGCAGCAGACCGGGGAGAGTCCGGCGCATCCGATTGCAGCGACACCGCCGGCCAAGAATCGCCAAGCGCCTGTGGCGAATTTCGCTCAACTTCCCTATCAGGGCGTTCCTCCTACACTGCCTCAAGATCAGGGAGTTTTGGGCTTGCGGCTGTCGCTGCGGCAGTTAGGTACGACCGCGCGGCTGATGCAGACGGTGGCACATCCGGATGACGAAGATGGCGGGATGCTGACGCTGGAAGCGCGCGGGCGCGGCGCGAGCGTGCTGTTGATGACGCTGAATCGCGGAGAGGGCGGACAGAACAAGGTAGGTAGTAACTTGTCGGATGTGCTGGGCGTGCTGCGGACAGAAGAACTGTTGGCGGCAGACCAATATTACGGGGTGCAGGAACGGTTTTCGCGCGTGGCCGACTTTGGCTTCTCGAAGAGTGCGGATGAAACTTTTGCGAAGTGGGGCGGACACGATGTCGCACTCGCCGATATGGTGCGGGTGATTCGGACGTTTCGTCCGGATGTGCTGGTAGCGCGGTTTTCCGGAACGGATCGTGATGGGCATGGGCATCACCAGGCGTCGAGCATCCTCACGAGAGAGGCGTTCCGGGCGGCGGCCGACCCGAAGCGGTTTCCCCAGCAGATCGTGAAGGGGCTCCAGCCGTGGCAGGCGAAGACGCTTTACATCGGAAACGTGTGCGGCTTTGGAGCAATGACCTGTCCGGATGCGAACTGGACGATCAAACTGAATACCGGTGAGTCGAACGCGGATCTGGGAGGGTCGTATGTGCAGTTCGCGATGCAAGGCTTGCGTCATCAGCTCTCGCAGGGATCCGCAAACTGGACGGTTGATCCGGGCGACCGGTTTACGTTCTACAAGCTGGTGGATTCAATAAGACCCGCGAAGCTGGATAAGGATGGGCATGAAAAAAGCTTCTTTGATGGGATGGATACGACACTGCCCGGACTAGCAGCACAATTGGGAAAAGAAGAATGGAAGGTTCCACAGTTGCGTCAGAAATTGTCTGAGATTGCAGGTAAGGTCACCGACGCCAATGAGAAAGCGCAGGAGAACGATTCATCCGCGGCTGCGGCGCCTCTGATGGCAGTCGTGACCGCGTTGGAGCGAGTGCAGGCGGAGGTCAGCGCGAGCACTCTGGACCTTGTTGCAAAGTCTGATCTGTTGGCTCGATTGGCGGAGAAGCGCGCGCAGGCGGAAACGGCTCTCAATGATGCTCTCAACGTGACGCTGGAGGCAGCGGTGGTTTCCCGGGTGGGACCGAAAGGTGAAGCTCCGAAGGAACCCGTGAAAAAAGAGGCGGACGCTATGACGACCGTCTCGCCGGGGCAGGAGTTTCTGGTCGCTGTGGATTTTCGCAATGGATCGAAGGAGCGGCTGTTCATCGACGGGTTGAAGCTGGAGGTGCCGGAGGGTTGGGGCACGATATCGGACAAGATGAGACGAGTTTCCATCAAGCCAGGAGACGATGAGCGCGCAGTGTTTCGCTTGCGAGTGCCGAAGAATCCGGGGTATACGCGGCCGTACTGGCATCGCGATGATCCGGAAACGGAGAGCGTGAATCACGTCGACGACGAACAGTATGCGACCCTGCCGTTCCCGCCTCCGATGCTGCGGGCGCAGGTGGAGTATTCGGCTGCAGGTGCGGGCGACGCAGCGGTGAAGAATGGTATCGGTGCGACCGTGGTGACGGGGTTCGTGGACGAGGCCGGGCTGGAACGCGCACGTCCGCTGGCGGTGGTGCCTGCCTTTTCGGTCGCGCTGGAACCAGGGACGCAGGTGATCTCGACGAACAATGGCGCAAGTTCGACGGTTGCAGTGGGAGTTACCAGCAATCTTACCCGCGAGACGGGAGGGGTTTTGCATTTGGAATTGCCAGCGGGTTGGAGATCGCAACCGGAACAGTTTGCGGTGGAGTTCACGCGGCGTGGAGAGAAACAGGATTTCCAGTTCAAGGTCTTCCCGGCCGGTCTGCAGGAGGGACGCGCGAAGGTTCGGGCTGTGCTGGAGGAGGACGGCGAGAAATTCAGCGAAGGCTACACACTGGTGACGCGCGAGGACCTGGGCAGCTTCTACTATTATCAACCGGCGGTACAGCGAGTCAGCATTGTGGACGTACAGGTGCCGCATGACCTGAAGATTGGCTACATTATGGGTGCGGGCGACGACATTCCCACGGTGCTCAAGCAAGCGGGAATGGATGTGACCCTGATTTCGCCCGAGAAACTGGCGAGCGAGGATCTGAGTGGGTACGGGACGATCGTTCTCGGGATTCGCGCCTATGACACGCAGAAGGATGTGGTCGCGAATAACAAGAAGCTGCTCGATTTTGCTGCTGCCGGCGGAACTTTGGTTGTGCAGTACAACACCGGAGTGGGAGATTTTAATGATGGACATTTCACCCCGTATCCAGCGGAGCTGAGCCGGGCGCGGGTTTCGGTGGAGGAAGCTCCGGTGGAGATTCTGGCGCCGGACGATGGAATATTTCATTATCCGAATACGATCACAGCTCATGATTTTGACGGCTGGGTGCAGGAACGCGGGCTCTATTTTATGGACAAATGGGATGAGCATTTCAAGCCGCTGCTGGCCTGCCACGATCCGGGCGAGAACGCGCAGAAGGGCGGGCTGTTGCGGGCGCAATACGGAAAGGGAACGTATATCTACACCGCGTATGCGTTTTTCAGGCAGTTGCCGGCAGGAGTGCCGGGAGCGGTTCGGCTGTACGTGAATCTATTGTGCGCCGGGCATGAGGGCAGTCGTTAGTCCTTAGTCGTCAGCCGTTGGCTGTTGGCCGTTCGTCGTTCGAGGTCACTCAACGTCCTTCCACGAAATGCAGCCTTCTTCGCAAAATAATTCGAATTCTCCTGGCCTGATCCGCGGCATGGGCCTCGGGAGCGCAACTGCGCTCAACATGATTGACATGATCGGCGTGGGGCCGTTTATCACCATGCCTCTAGTGTTGAGCGCGATGGGCGGACCGCAGGCCATGCTGGGATGGGTCGTGGGAGCACTGTTGGCAGTGTGCGACGGGCTGGTGTCCGCGGAGTTGGGTGCGGCATTTCCGGGGTCGGGCGGATCGTATCGCTACCTCAGCGAGATTTATGGGCCGCGGAAATGGGGGCGGCTGATTTCGTTTCTGTTTATCTGGCAGCTTTCCTTCAGCGCCCCGCTTTCGATTGCCAGCGGGTGCATCGGGCTGGCGGGCTACGCCGCCTATTACTGGCCGAACCTCGAGACGGTTTACGCCGCCCACACGGCGGCTCTGCCCATCCCAGGAGCAGGGTCACTTCAGGTGAGTTGGATTGTTACGCCCGGAACTGCGCTGGCGATCGTTATCTGCTTCTTCACGGTCTTGCTGCTGTACCGGCGCATCACCGTGATCGGGCGCCTTTCGAAAGTGCTGTGGCTTGGGGTGATGGGGACGATTGGATGGATCATCTTCGCCGGGCTCACACACTTCAACGTTGCTCGCGCGTTTGATTTTCCTCCCGGCGCATTCACGCTCTCACACGGGTTCTTCACCGGGTTGGGCGGAGCCATGCTGGTAGCCACATACGATTATTGGGGCTACTACAATGTTTGCTATCTGGGCGATGAAATAAAGGATCCGACGCGGAATATTCCGCGGGCTCTGTTGCTTTCCATTCTTCTGGTTGCCTGTCTATATCTAATGATGAACCTCTGCATTCTAGCCGTGGTTCCTTGGCGGGAGATGCTGCAGGCGGCACATAACAACAGCGGATTGTATGTAGTGTCGTTATTTATGCAGAGGATTTATGGGCCTTGGGCGGCGCGGTTAGTGACGGGACTGATAATCGTGACCGCGTTCGCGTCGGTCTTCTCGCTAACGCTGGGGTATTCGCGAGTACCTTATGCGGCCGCCCTGGACGGGAACTATTTCCGGGCATTTGCCAAAGTTCATCCAGTGTACCGCTTCCCGCATGTTTCGCTGCTGGCACTTGGCGGAGTGGCGGCGATGTTCTGCTTTTTGCGGCTCAGGGACGCGATCGCCGCTCTAGTCGTCATTCGCCTTATTCTGCAGTTTCTGGTACAAGCGGTGGGGCTGATGGTGTTGCGAGTGCGGCGGCCGGAGATGGCGCGGCCGTTCCGCATGTGGCTGTATCCTGTGCCGGCGCTAGTGGCGATTGCGGGATTTCTCTTCATCCTGTTTAATCGCGTGAATTGGCAGAAGGAAATACGGTACGCAGTGGTGATCTTGCTGGTGGGGCTCGCGATTTATATGATTCGCGCGTGGAGGGGTCGGGAGTGGCCTTTTGGTGAGCCTGTGGCTCCGGCGCCTAGTCCTTCCGGCTAGTTGTTGATCGAGTTTAAGATCAAAGCTGCGATTGAGAATTTCAATTGAGCATGGAGGAATGATCATGAGAAAGAAACTTAGCTGTCTTGCATTCTGCGTACTAGCGCTCGCGGCCGTTTGTGCCGCCCAGGACAAGGGTAAGGACGAACACAAGACCGTCATGCAAGTTCTGGACGGGGCGGTTTCGAATCTCGAGCGCGAGTTTGTTCCAGCGGTGGAAGCCATGCCCGAAGACAAATTCGGATACACGCCGACTGGTGGCGAGTTCAAAGGCGTGCGCACCTTCGGCGAGCAGGTAAAGCACGTGGCGGCGGTGAACTACATTTTTGGGGCGGCTATTTTAGAAGAAAAGGTTCCGGTTGACGTGGGCGATGAATCCGGACCGGCGTCGGTGAAAACGAAGGCGGAGATTCTAAACTATCTCAAAGAGTCGTTTGCCTACGTACACAAGGCCGTCAAGACTATCAATGACAAGAACCTGGTGGAACCGCTAAAGAGCCCATTCGGAGAAGGGTCGGTGACACGCCTGGGAATAGCAACGAGCGTTGCAGCCCATGGTTTCGACCACTACGGGCAGATGGTGGAGTACTTGCGCATGAACAACATTGTACCGCCGGCCAGCCGTTAGGCCGTAGCCGTGGCGGCGAGAGCCAGCGGCGGGCGCAGCTAGCTGCTTTTTTTATAAACTGATGCGGACGCAAACCACATCTCAAACGTCTTGCCGGCATTAAGTTCGACGGCGGGTCCGCTCCCGGGCCTCCTGCTTGCTCGGCTCACAGTCCGCAGCCCGTAGTTCCCCCCCCGGAGGGTGAATCCCGTCACCAAAACTCTAGTGTGTCCGCCGCCCACTGTACCCGCCCCGGCCAGTCCCGTACTTTGATCGAGTGAACCCACGCCCGCAAGGACGAATGGTTCCAATAGGGTCCCCCGGAAGGTGAAGCTCCCGTTGGGGTATCGGTTGATAAAGGTCACGCGAATCCAAAGGCGATCGCCCGTCTCAAACTGGAGTTGAGAGAGACGATTGGTAGACCGCGTCGTAACACCAGCGGAAGACGGGGATCGTGATCTATCCATCCTTCCCCCGGTTTTATTTGCCTCGCCTGAAGGCCGAGCAGGGACAGCACTGGCCTGGCTGGCCGCATTGTTGCGCTTGGGCGGGGGCGATGACTCAACAAAAGCGTGCGTCGCGGGAGTTGCGGTCGACCAAGAAGGTTCGTGTTCCTCCGATGTGAAGTCCGCGGGCGGAGCGGGAGATGGTTTTGCTCCATTTTTCGAGATAGGAGAGATCACCGCTGGGCGCCCATCGGGCGGCGAACTCCGGTCTGCGAGCATTACTACAATTCCGATCAGGAGCATGCCAAAAGTCGCAGCCGCCAGCCCCAGACGAAAAACAATCCGTCCGTCAGCCTCAAGAGTGCCTGGCCCGGCCGCGCTGTAATTGTCGCCTTTCGTCGGCCCCACGCCTGGCTCGGCGGGAGTTCCGCAAACCGAGCAGAACACTCCCCGCTCCAATAATGCGGTGCCGCAGCTATGGCAAGACTCGGGCATGGGAGTTCGGCGCGTCCCGATCACCGGTGACGAAGGCGATTGCTGCGTTGATCGTCGTGAGCCGGCGCAAAGAAACTGGAAAGGTGTTGCTGGAAGCTGATGCGAGGTTCTTTCGCGACGCGAGCGGGATAGGAATCCAGGGCCCGGAGAAAATTCTGGATATCCATCTGCACCTGCTCGTTGCGCGGTGGGACGGTTTCACGTGGCTGGACGTGGTAGTGCATTTTCGACTTCATTCCTGCTCTTCCCAGAAAAACTAGCTTGAGCTTCCAAAGGAAGCCGCGACCCGTACTGTTTCCGTAAACACGTACGCGCCGGCTAAGTTTCGGATTTCGGGGGGAAACCCAAAAATATCCGGAAGAGATGGTCTGGTAAATACCACTTTAGTGGCGTCTTGGCGGCACTTTACCATACCCATGGGCAAATGCAAGAACTTTTCGGCAGCCGGTTTTCGGCCCGATCAGCGGCGTGCGCCGCGTGGGGTGATGGAGGTAAGGAGCAACTCAGCGCTGAGTCCGCTGTGGGCGAGGTGGGCGGCAACGGATTTACGGGTCTTCTGGGCGGCGGAGCCGGGATCGAGGAAAACGATGACCGACGGTCCCGCGCCGCTCAGGGCTACGCCGACAACCCCTGGCTTTCCTATCAATTCGCGCAAACTTGGGAGCAGAGGGCAGAATGGAGCACGGTAGGGCTGGTGGATGCGGTCCTCCAGCGCGGATGAGAGCAAGTCGTGACGCCCCTGGGTGAAGGCAGCAAGCAGCAACATCGAGTTCTGGATGTTAGCGACGGCATCGGCACGAGAATACTCCGCTGGGAGCACGCGGCGGGCTTTTTCGGTGGACAGGGCGTGGTCGGGGATGGCAAGGAGCAGGGGCCACTTCCCTTTTGGACGGATGCGCACAACCTGGGCCTCGGCCCCAGCAGACATCCGGGCGACGGTTAGACCTCCCATCCAGCAGGCGGAGGCGTTATCGGAATGCTGCTCGCGGCGGGAGGCTTCTCCGATGATCTGGGCATCGGTCCAGCGCAAGCAGCCGAACTGGTTGGCCAGGGCAATGCCGGCGAGGCGCGCCGCGGCGGAAGAGCCGCAGCCCTTGCCGATGGGAATGTCATTCTTGATCCGAAGAGACAGAGGAATAACTTTCGCACCCTCGGCTTGGAGGATCTCGCGGTAGGTGGTGAGGATGAGGTGATTCTCCACACCCTGGCAGATCTCCTTGTCGCGTCCGGTTGCCGTGATCGAGAAGCTGGTAGCAAGGCGGGCGTCGATGGTGATATAGAGGTCCATGGCCAGGGCAGCGGCGTCGAACGCCGGACCTAAATTGGCCGAAGTGGCTGGAAGAGCGAGGTGCAACGAAACTGGGCCGGATCTCTTTTTCTTCCTCTTGTTGTTGTTCTTAGACATTAGGGTGTGGCGGGTCAGATTTCTCCGCCTGTTCCAAAGTTCGGATCACGGCGTCCAAGGTGGCGTCGAGGACAACGGGAGGATGACGGAACCGATCTAGCTTGGCGTTTTCGGGTTCGCGCGCGGCACCCTGAAAGAGATCGCCGCGGTGGAATTCCATGGTGAAGTCGGGATCCTTAAGCAGGTTTCCGGTGAGGACAAGAATAACGGTTTCATCCTGTTTCACAAAGCGCCGCGCCACCAGCTTCTTAAGACCCGCAAGCGTGACAGCGGAAGCGGGCTCACAGCCAATGCCTTCGGCGCCGATCTCGGCTTTAGCCTGCGCCATCTCGAGCTCGCTCACCTGTTCACAGGCACCGCCGGTGGCCTGGAGCACGTGCACAGCTTTTTCCCAGGAGGCGGGATTGCCGATACGGATGGCCGTGGCTCGAGTCTCAGCCTGCACGCTGACGAGATGTTTGCCACCGGCTTCGCGCAAGGTGCGAACCAGTGCATTGGCACCCTCCGCCTGAATCACAGACAGCTTGGGCAGCCGCGGGATCAGGCCGAGATCAAGCATTTCCAGCAAGGCCTTGCCAATCGCGGAACTGTTGCCCAGGTTGCCGCCGGGCACGATGATGTGATCGGGCGTTTGCCAATCGAGTTGCTCCAATAATTCAAGCGCGAGAGTTTTCTGTCCTTCGAGGCGGAACGGATTAATGGAGTTCAACTGGTAGATGGGGGCGCGCCGCACCAGTTCCTGCAACAGGCGCAGGCAGCCATCGAAATCGGTGCGGAGTTGGCAGGTGAGCGCGCCGTAGTCGAGCGCCTGTGAGAGTTTACTCCACGAAATCTTCCCTTCGGGAACGAGAACCAGGCTGCGCATGCCACCTCGGGCGGCATAGGCCGCCATGGATGCTGACGTGTTGCCGGTGGAGGCGCAGGCCACCCAACGGTATCCGGCCTGGCGGGCGAAGGTGGCGGCAACGGTCATGCCGGCATCCTTGAATGATCCGGTGGGGTTCATCCCCTGATGCTTGGCAAAGAGCCGCGGGACGCCGGTTATGCGGGAGGATTGAGGAAGGTCGTAGAGCGGAGTGTTGCCTTCGCGCAGAGTAATGATGGGCTGCTCAGACTGGGGCGTGGGGAGAAGTTCGCGGAATCGCCACACCCCACTGAGGTCAAGCGGCAACCTCGAGGAACGTCGATCGCGCCAGAGGGATTTCAAAGCGGCGGCATTGAGGCTGCCGGATTTCCAAGTCGGATCGGTAATCTCGAGCAGGTTGCTGCAATGCGAGCAGCGGAAATCCTGCGCGGCAGATTCGCTGAGCGAACCGCAGCCGATACAGCGGAAACGAAAGGTGGCCCGAGGGAGGCTGGGTCCGGAGCCCGGTTTATCAGAACCTGATTTACCAGAACCTGATTTACTAGAACCAGATTTATCAAAATCCTGACCAGAAGTGGCGAAAGGAGGCATGGGCTCGGTGATTACTTCTGGCCTCGCAGGTATTGGTCAGTCTTATTGATCCAATCGGCGCGCGGAGGATTGAAAACGTCGAGATCGACCGTGTCTTCGAGCGCCTCAGCTTTGTGCGGCATGTGGGCGGGGATGCAGAGAACTTCGCCGGCGTGGACAACGATTTCCTGACCGTTGATCCAGAACTTCAGCGCTCCGTCGAGAATGTAAGTGAGTTGTTCGTTATGGTGGCTGTGCTCGGGAACGATGCAACCTTTTTTAAGGAGCACGCGCGCCAGCATAATTTCCTGGCCGACGACGAACTGCCGTCGCAGCAGTGGATTCAGATCTTCGAGCGGAATGGTGTGCCAGGGAATGTACTGGTGTTGGGGTTTGCGGGCCGCGTGTTTGGTGACGGCGCGTTGCGCGCGCGAGTGGGACTTGGCTTGTGTTGCCTTTCTGCCAGCAACCGACTTGGTTTTCAGTTTTTTCGCCATTCGGATCGTCTCGATTTTGCTGAAGTGCATACGCCGGTTCAGTGCACCTTGTCGCCGTACAGTTTCACGGCGTTGTCATGGAGGTAAGCGTGGGCTAGTTCTAGCGCCCGGACTTCGGTGATTTCATTCTCCGAAATCATCTCAGCCAGCGCCGCAGCCAGGGCCACGCGAGATGATTCCGCGCCCAGCCAGTAGCTCTCTTCCGCGCCCAGGACTTCATTGTACGGGAAACAATCTGTACCGAAAGTAATCTTGTCGGGAAAGGTCTCCAGCCACATCTTGAGCGTGTCTTTGAAGGCCGCGGGATATTGGGCCAGTTCGCCGAATGAGGAGTCCAGGTACACATTCTTCATGGCGGCCAGCCAGATGGCTTCGCGCTCCAGCGGATAGCCGCCGTGGATCATGACGAACGTTGTGCTGCGGTAGCGGGGATCGCGCAGCACGCTCTCCAGGTTCATGATGTTGCTTTGTGACAGATTAAAGTAGTCGCCAATGCCGACCGCGGTGTGAATGTGCACCGGAAGATTCAAGCAGCCGCTCAGGGTCACAAGAAAGCGGAAAATGTAATCCTGAAAAGTCCGGTAATCCTTTTCGCTTGGAATCCCGCCTGACGCGTAACGCTGATAAATGTCCTCCGCTTGTTCGCGCGTCGGGTCCGAGAACGTCGTGGGACGGAAGTAGGCCACTTCAAACTTCATGGCAATGCCGCCCTTTTTCTGGTTGTCCGCCAGCACTCGCACAATGAATTCAAGGTAGTCGCTGAACCTGGCGGGCATTTTGCTCACGTTCTCCTGCTGCATCCAGCGGTGCAGCATTTTCTCCTGCAGCGGAATAAAGACGCCTTCGTCGGGGTTGCGCGCGGTCTCGCGCTCGTTGTTGAAGGGCCACATAAAGGAGTCGGCGAAAAACACCCACGGAAAACGCTTGGGGTCGAGGTAGTCGGGCATCATGGCCCGGTTGGCTACAGAACTCTCGGTGTTGATTTTGTCCAGAATCATGTTGAAGTAGGCAGTACCGGGATATTGCTTCTTCAGCTCCGCTTTTTTCGCTACGAGCCACTTGGCGTGTTCGGGCGAGAGGTCGCTGTAGGGATAGCCGAACAGAGCCCTGGCCGCGGCAATCAGCTCGGGATTATCGTCGCGCGTGCGCAGAGCCGCGCTGGCATCAGGCGGCGCGGCCATGGCGTCAACGTCGGGATCGTCGGCGAAGCCCGGGTGAGCATGATGGTCAAAGGCAGGAATTTTTTCGATCTGCGGAAGCAGGCGCTGGTAGATCTGCTGAACGTCGGGACCGGGGAACGGACGGGCTTGGGCGATGGCAAACGATGCCGAGCTGGCGACAATGCAAAGCAGGCAGCCACGCACCAATTGAAATTCTAATTTCATTGCCGTCCTCAAGGACCGAAGCCCCCAGTCAATTCCGCAATTTTCAGTCCAGCCCGTTATCCCCGGCAGTCGACGACTATCTTCCTGCCAGACTTCCCTGCCACGCCGCGGAAACTTTCATAATGCGCTCCGCAGCCTCTCGTAGATTTGCCACCGACGACGCAAAAGAGAAGCGCACAAAATGCTTGCCCGACGGGCCGAACGCGGCTCCGGGGATGGCGGCCACACCGGCATCCTCCAGCAGGATACGGCAGACTTCCTCCGCGCTGGTACCCGTATCCCGAATATCGACCCAGGCGTAAAAAGCGCCCTCGGGAGCTTGGCAGCAAAATCCGGGGACTTCATTCAGATCATGGACGAACTGCTCCCGGCGGCGGGCAAACTCGGCAACCATGCGTGGCGTGGCGCCCTCGCGGTCGCGCAATGCATCAATGGCGGCGTATTGAATGAATTCGTTGACGCAGGTGTAGGTGTTGACTGCGATCATTAGTAGCGCGGTCACAACGTCAGGAGGCGCAACCGTGTAGCCCAGCCGCCATCCAGTCATGGCAAAGCTCTTGGAAAAGCCGTCGATGATCAGCGTGCGCTCTTCCATCCCAGGGTAGCTCAGCATGGAGATATACTCACCGCCGTAGAGGATGCGGGCGTAGATTTCGTCGGAAAGAACCCAGAGATCATGCTTGACCGCGAGTTCAGCTAAACCCCGCTGGACAGCATCGGTGTAAACCGCACCCGTGGGATTGCCGGGAGAATTCGTAAGCAGCATGCGCGTGCGCCGCGTAATTTTAGCCGCGACTTCGGCGAGATCGGGCTGGAAATGATTGCGGGATGAAAGCTCGAAAGGCACAGGGACGGCGCCGAGCCCGAGCGTGATCGAAGGA
Organism: Acidobacteriaceae bacterium; assembly: GCA_003168355.1. Lineage (GTDB taxonomy): Bacteria > Acidobacteriota > Terriglobia > Terriglobales > Acidobacteriaceae > Sulfotelmatobacter. The sequence continues at coordinate 111,174 of PMSQ01000199.1, forward strand.
TAGCCCGGAAAGCCGGGGTCAGGATAGAGCACTTCGTCGCCAGGTTCGAGAAGGGACATCATGGCGAAAAACAAGGCAGCCTTGCAGCCCGGCGCGATCACGATGTTCGCGGGGGAAACGCTGAGCTTACGAGTGCGCTGCAAATAGGCAGCAATCTCCTCGCGGAGAGCCGGAACTCCGGCCACGGCGCAGTAGCGGTCCTTGCCTTCGGCGAGCGCCTTAGCCACGGACTCCACCACTGAAGGACCGGGATGGAAATCAGGTTCGCCCAGTTCAAGATGAATGATAGAGCGGCCCTGGCTTTCCAATTCTTTGGCGCGGGCGAAGACTGAGAGCGCGCCTTCGCCGCTCATAACCGACATCCGGGATGCTATCGATCGCATGCAGTCTCCGAAAGGTAGCGAGCAAACGCGCGGTTATTAGGTCGCAAAGAACGCGACCCATCGCGCCACTCGCCCAGATCCTTCGCTGCGCAAAGAACGCGCGCTGAGGATGACAATTCAAACTACACCAGTACGGAACAATCTATAAGCCTTTATACATGCCGCCGTCGACCAGCACGGTCTGGCCGGTGATATAGGAAGCTCGCTCGGAGGCCAGCCAGACGATGGTCTCGGCAACCTCGCGCGGTTCGCCAAGTCGTTTGAGCGGAGCGTCCGCGGCCCAGCTATCGAAAATCTCCTGCTCGTTTTTTCCTGACGTGGAAGAGCGGGCCTTGGCTAATTCCTTCAGCCGGTCGGTTGCCGTGAAGCCCGGACCGACGTTGTTGACCAGAATTCCATCTTTGCCGAACTCGTTGGCCAGGCTCTTGACCAAGCCGACTACTGCCGCACGCACTGCGTTCGAGAGCACGAGATCGGTCACCGGCTGCTTCGTGGTAATCGACGTGAGGGTGATGATACGGCCCCAGCGTTTCCGCTGCATGTGGGGAATGACTTCGCGCGCGAAATAGACGGTGCTCAGAAAATTCAATTCGAGGGCGCGCTGCCATTCTTCGAGTGTGGCGGCCAGAAATCCCCTGGCCGGCGGGCCGCCGGCGTTAGTCACGCAAATATCGACACTGCTGAATTTTTCAGCTACGGCGGCGACAAAGTGTTTGACCGCTGCAGCGTCGGTCACGTCGAAAGCGTCGGCGAAAACCTCGGCATTGTACTGCTCTCTTATCTTCTCCGCGGCAGTCTGCAACGTCTGCTGATTACGCGCGCACAGCGCGACGCGGCAACCCTCGGCGGCAAAAGCTTCGGCGGTGGCGCGGCCAATCCCCTGACTGGACGCCGCCACGAGAGCGACACGATCTTTCAGGCCAAGATTCATGAATGAGGATTATAAATGGTGCTCGGCGTTTCACTTGCGGGAGTACACACGCGCATTTAGTCTGTAGGCAACGAGGAATCCATGAAACGGCACACCCATCACTCCGAAACGAAAGCGGTGCGCGGCGCAGCAAATCTGGACAGGAAAAACGGGCCGCTGGCTACGCCCATCTTTCAGACCTCAACCTTCGAGGTCACCGACAACGACGAGCAACTGCGCGCCACCCACACCGACCAATTTTATACGCGCTACGGCAATCCGACGAACACCGTTGCCGAGAACACGATCGCGGAGCTGGAAGGCATGGATGCGGCGTTGACGTTCGCCTCGGGCATGGGTGCGATCACGACGACGATCATGGCTCTGCTGAAGAGCGGCGACCACATCGTAGCGCAACGCGACATTTATGGCGGCGTGAACAAGTTCTTGTCGCAGTGGCTGCCGAAGATGGGCATCGAGACCACATTCGTCGATACAACAGAGTATGAGCAGCACGTTCGTGCGATCCGGCCGAATACGAAGCTGCTCTATCTGGAATCGCCGACCAATCCCACATTGCGCGTCGTGGACTTCAAGAAAGTGGCGGCGCTGGCCAAACAACATAAGTTGCTCAGCATGATTGACGCTACCTTTGGCACGCCCATCAACCAGCATCCAGCCGAATTCGGTATTGACCTGGTCATGCATTCGGGAACGAAATATCTCAGCGGACATACCGATCTGATTTGTGGCGCCGTCGCCGGACGGCACGAATTAATCAAGAGAATCTGGGAGACACGGACGACGTTGGGCAATTGCATGGACCCTCATGCGTCGTGGATGCTCGTCCGGGGCCTGAAGACGCTGGCGGTGCGCGTGGCAAGGCAGAATGAGAACGCGCAACGAGTTGCTGAATTTTTGGTGGAGCATGCCAAGGTGCGTAAGGTGCATTACCCGTTCCTGAAGAGCCATCCGCAGTATGCCGTGGCTCGCGAGCAAATGGCAGGCGGCGGAGGCATGGTCAGCTTTGAGGTCGAAGGCACAGGCGAAGACGCGCGGCGAGTGAGTGAGGCAATGCGCCTGTTCACGCTCGCCCCGAGCCTTGGAGGAGTGGAATCGCTCGTGTCGATCCCAGTGCTTACTTCACATGCCATGATTCCGGCCGAAGAGCGCGCCAGAATGGGCGTGACTGAGCATCTGCTCCGGCTCTCGGTGGGCATCGAGAATGCGGATGATCTGATCTCCGACCTGGATCACGCGCTGGAAGCGGTGGCAACACCGCAGACCGTACAGGTGGGGTGAATATCCCCGCAATCAATCCCGACTCTCCGCAAGTCCGGATTGATCCTCAGAATCTACGTAAACTTAGAAAATAAACTTCAGCGCGAGTTGCATGATACGCGGAAGGTGCGTTCCTGCGGAACGCAAGTAGCTGTTACCAGCACAAGCGGTGGGGTCGCCCGCCGAATTGTTCGGCCCGCCGTAGCATCCAATCTCATTGGAAACCGTTCCCCGACCTCCATTGTCCGCGGCGGAACCAGCATCGCCGCCGAGCCAGTTGTATTCCACATGATTGAACACGTTGAAAGCTTCTGCCCGAAATTCGAAGTACTTGCCTTCGGTGACCGGGAAATGCTTGATCAATGCCATGTCGAAGTTCGTTCGCCATGGATTGCGCAAAATGTTCCTGCCTGCGTCCCCAAACGTTAATCCCGTGGGCTGCACAAAAACGTCAGGATTATAGAGCAGAGGTCCGAAGCCCGGTTGGAAACCCGCCAACGCACTGCTGGAGACACCTGCCTTGGGATTGCCCACGAGGTCAGGATATGAGAGAGCGGTCGCGAACGAGTTCCCGACGCCCGCGTTGTCTCCCGAAACTCCGGTCACACCCAAGTTGTAAACGCTGAACGGGGTGCCACTCTGAATTAGAGTGATACCCGACCATTGCCAGCCTCCGAGAAGTGTATGCGCCAATCCGTGGCTCTTGAAGATCGGAAGATCATACACATAGCTCAGGTCGATGTTCTGCCGCTGGTCAAAGTTCGAGCTGGCGCGATAGGCGTTGAGGTCGTAGGAGTTCACAAATCCAAGGTCGTTGTAGTCTGAGGAATCGTCAATCGAGTGGCTGTAGGTGTAGGCCGCGCTCAATTCAAGTCCGCCGATGCTATGCCGTAACGAGAACTCAAGCGCGTTGTAGTTAGAGGAACCGGTTTGGTCCTTGCGCTCGATTCCGCCGATTCCAAGGAAAGGACGGAAAGGATTCGCGTTGTTGCCGCAGGCAACGAACAGATTGACCGCTGCGCCTGAAGGTATTCCTCCGGGGACAGCGGGGGCACCGTAAGGAACCGGCGTGCCGTAGGAGGTGACGGCATTCGTCGGAACGCCGTAAGCATCGACCGTGTCAACTCCGCTAGTTAGATTGTTGCAGTCCTGCGGACTAATGACCTGGCCGGTTGCATAAGGATTTTGGCTAGCTGGAACGGGCGTCATCTGGTTGTACTCGTACGAACGGGTCAAATGCACGCCCGCGCTGCCAACATAAGAAACCGAGGCCACGGTGCTTTTGCCGAGATCGTGCTGGATGTCGAGGTGCCACTGCTGCATGTAAGGCCAGATCGCCTTGTTGGGGAGAGATACGAACTGCAACGGCGTTGTGGTCGCCGCGCCACTACTGCCGGTCAGAAGGCTCGGATTGAGATTGGCGTAGCCGGCTATATTGTTGACGCTCGTGAGGGGCGTCGCCTTGCTTTCGTACTCCAGGGATTCGGTGTTGGACTCGTTGCCATTTGTATGCTCGAAGAAAATCCCATAGCCGCCTCGGATGGCCCATTTGCCGTCACCGAACGGGTCAAACGCAAAGCCCACGCGGGGCGCTGGGTTCCACCAGTGGTTCTTCAGGCAGCCAGTGGGCACGCCCGGCGTAACTCCGCAATCGACCCATCCGTTGTAAGGACTTCCAGCCACCGTGCCATCGGGGTTCACGCTGCTGGCACCCGGAACGTAAAATGCCGGGTCGAAATTCCAAGCAAGATTGTTCTCTTCACGGTAGGTGCCAAAGAAGCTGAAGCGGAGACCCAAATTCAAGGTAAGGCGCTTGCTCACGTGCCAGTCGTCCTGTGCGAAGATCTCCGTTATGTTGTACTTCTCATGCATCTTGAGCGCGGCACCCTCCTGGAAAAACGTGCTCACATTGCCGAGAAGCAGATCGGCGAAAGCGTTTCCGCTGGTAACGGTGCTGGAGTTGGTGAACTGCAATTGACCGTTCACACCGTAGCCCGGCTGCGGAATTTCGTTCTTATGCGCATCCACGTAATAAGCACCGAACTGCAAATTGTGCGGACCCATGATCTTGGTCACGTTATCGCGGAACGTAAACGTCGGATTCGAATTCAAGGGTCCTGCCGGGACATAACCCGGATCTTCCGCAAAGCCGCCTCCGAACTCGTTCCCCCCGGCCACGCTCACGCCGGGTACTTTACCACCGTAGCCATTGTCATAAAGCCCCAAAGTAGAAGGAACTGTGCCGCGCTGCCACGGGCCAGTCAATTGGGTTCCAATGTGATCAGTGGTGTAACTGGCGACGAACTCGTTCAACAACGTAGGAGAAACATTCGCCGTTAGCCGAGCCACCATGCTTACACCAGGGTTTGTGAAATTTGTTTGCACAGTCGGAAAGCTCGTGCCCGAGGTCCAAAGCGGCACCGGATACTGTTGTTGCCAGGAGTCGTGAATGTAGCGGAAACTGGCGCGAACCTTATCGTTGATATTCTGATCCACCTTGAACAATTCCTGGCGCCAGCGCGTTGGCAGGGTCGGAGTCGCGAACCAGCTGTTCGTCCCGATGTTGGGCGCGGGAATGAGCGCTTCCAACGGCCCTACGATAGGATCGTTCGGGTTATACGGCAACTGATTCAAAACGCTATTTGTAACGTAGGGATTAAGCGTAGCTGATCCTTGGCTGTCGTTGATGCCGGTAGCGATTCCGGGGCAATCGGGAAAATAGGGCGCACTGGTGTCGGTTGAAGAGGACTGTTGGAAAGGAGTGTTCGTCGTCCCGCAAACGTCGCTGAAGTTTCCGACCCTCTCCGCCAGGGTGGGAACCGGCGTGGTACTGAAAAACCCAGACGCCGGCGTAAGTTCGCGGCGCCACTCTTCCGACCAGAAAAAAAACGTCTTCTGCTTGTCGGTGTTGTAGTGACCGGGAATAAACACTGGGCCGCCGATGGTAAAACCGAAATCGTGTTTCTTGTAGGCCGGCACCGAACTTTCAAACTCCGGCGTCGCATTAAAAGCATCGTTGCGCAGGAACTCATAAAGGTCGCCGTGGAAGTGATTTGTGCCGGACTTGGTCTCCACCTCAACGGTTCCTGATCCGCTCTTGCCGTATTGCGCACCGTATTCGGAGGTAAGCACTTTAACTTCGGCAATGGCGTCTATGCTGGGATAAACGTTGAGCGTGGAGTTGCTGCCATTGTCCAAGGCATCTCCGCCGTCTATTTCAAAGTTATTGTATTCGGTGCGGCCACCGTTGATGCTGAAAGCCACTGTAGATGCCCCCGGCTCGCCTTCGTCCGCGCCGGATTGATCGGTGACTCCTGGAACCAGCGCCACGAGCTGCGTGAAGTCGCGGCCATTGAGTTCAAGTTGGCTGATTTCTTTGCCCGTGACCGTGTTGCTTAATTCGGAAGATTGGGTTTCCACCTGCGCGACTTCCGAGCCTTGGACTATGACCTCCGTACTGATCGCGCCAACTTCCAGCGCCACGTTGATCCGAGCCTTTTCTGCGACCCGCAGGATCACGCTCTTGGCTTCGTACTTCTTGAATCCCTGCGCTGTGACGATCAAGTCATAGGAACCGATGGGCAAGGAGGCGAACAGGTAATCTCCGCTGCCGTTGCTCGTACCCGCGCGATTGATGCCATGTTCCGCATTCTTGACCGCGATTTGCGCGTTCGGCACTGCCGCGCCGCTGGGATCGGTAACTGTGCCGGTGAGCGAGGCGGTGTCCTGAGCCCTCGCCGCCGCGCAGAGAGTCACCACCATCAACGCGATCATCAACAGCATGCGATTAAATTTCATAGTCAAGTTCCCCTTCGATACGGGATGGGGTCGCGCGCTTCGCGACATTGCCCTCACTCACCAGGACAGGCAACCAGCATTTTAGTCGCACATCCCCAGATTCCAGCGTTGAGCTTGAAGCGATCCGTTCGTTTATTAAAACGTATGAATAGTGCTTTTTTTGCCCATCTCCTGTCAAGAAAAAACGTGCGGAGGGCTGCCGTTTTGCGATTTCAGCAAAATCGTTTTTCGTTTTGACTGCGAGGGGATGAACACGCTCGGCGAGGCGATCCCCGCGCAGTTCTTCCTGTTTGCTCATTTCAACTCCATGAAAAACATTGTCTCGACCGCCTACAGGCTGCGAGTGGACTCCCGCACCACTAACTCGGGGGCTACCTTGCGATGGTGAGCCACAACCTCACGTTTCTCAAGCACCGAGTTAATCCCTTCGAGAACAATGCCGACGGCGTTCGCGCCCATGGCTTCCATGGGCTGGCGCACGGTGGTAAGTGGCGGGGTGCAGAGAGCCGAGGCGGCAACGTCATCGAAGCCAATCACGGAACAGTGCTCGGGCACGCGCAGCCCGGCCTTGGCCAGGGCACGGATGGCGCCCAAAGCGGTCACATCGTCGAAGGCCAGCAGGGCCGTGAACTGGCGTTTCTGCTTGATCAGATTCTCGGTCAGCTTTTGACCCGCCTCAAAGCTGGAAAGAGGATCCCGCGACTCGGGCAGGTCGACAATAAGCCGGGAATCGAGCTCGAGACCGCACGCCTTGGCGCAGTTGCGAATGCCGCGCCACCGGGGAGAACTGTCGGCCAAAGTCTTTGGGCCGCGAATAAAGGCAATCTTGCGATGACCGAGCGAGTGCAGATGCTCGAGCGCAAGGTAGCCACCGACTTCGTTATCGACGATCACCGAACTCATCGAGTCTCCCTTGAGTTCGCAGTCGATGAGAGCGGTGGGAATGCTGCTTTTCTCCAGATCGGCGAGTAGGTTGATATCGAGAAAGAGCCAGTTGGCAAGCACCACTAATCCTTCGATGCGGCGGTCGAGCAACATCTCCAGATAGCGTTCGAAGCGGCTGCGCTCGTTATGCACATCGGTGAGGATGGGCAGATAGGAAGCCTGGTAGAGCGTGTTCTCGATTCCGCGCAATACCAGTGTGCAGTAGGGATCGGTCATGTCGAAGACCATGACGCCGACGGTGTGGCTGCGCTTGCTGCGCAGCGAACGGGCAAATTCGTTGGGCCGGTAGCCGAGCTTCTCCGCCGCGCGCTCAATGCGTTTCTTGGTGACCGGCGGGATATAGCGCGCCAGCGGAGCGTCGTTGAGAACAATCGAGACCGTGGTGGAAGAGAATCCGCTCTCCTTCGCTACATCACGAATGGTGACCATCGAAGCGTTGCCCCTAGATTGCGAAAGCCAAGATTGCGAAACCGGAATGCCGCACCGCGGAGATCCTAAACAACCTGTCCCTCCACGCTTGAATTCAATGCGGAGCTTGGCGGACACTACAGCAGAGAGTGAGACGAGTGTCAAGCGCGCATATCCGATCGGAACTTCTGGCTTTGCTGGTGGTGGCCACGCTGGCCCCGGCAATGTCGTCGCAAAGTTCATCGCCGGCAACCGCAACCCAAACGCGAAATGGAGCGCCCATCGCCGCATCTGACGCCGCATTGGCACCGGAACAGCTATTCCAAAAAGGCCAGGACGCGCTAAACCAGGGGCGCCTGGACGAAGCGGAGCTTGACTTCCGGAAGGTGCTGGCGGCGAATCCGCGCGTGGGGGCGGCATACGCGAACCTGGGTGTGGTCTATATGCGGCGCAAACAGTGGACAAAAGCTCTTGAGGCTCTGCGCCCGGCGGAGCGCCTCATGCCGCAGGTGGCGGGGATCCGGCTGAACATCGGCCTCGTCTATTACCGGCGGAATGAATTCCTTAAAGCTATTCCGCTTTTTGAATCGGTAGTGCGCGACCAACCGGACGCGCTCCAGCCCCGCCATTTGCTGGGGCTCTGTTATTTTTTTGCGGAGCGGTGGGCGGACGCGGCCAACACGCTGGAGCCGCTCTGGACACAGGAATCGGAGCATTTGAGCTATTTGTATGTGCTCTCCATCGCCGCTCATCGGGCCGGCAACAAAGCGTTGGATGAGCGGGCTACGCTCCAACTCGTCAAGACCGGCGAGGGTTCGCCCGAGTTCCATCTCTTCATGGGCAAGGCGCATCTCAATCTCGAGCAGTACGATTTGGCCTTGGCCGATTTCGAGGCTGCGGCGCAAGCAAATCCCGCATTGACTTTCGTTCACTTCAACCTGGGGCTGACCTATTTGAAGAAACAGGATTACGAGCACGCACGCGACGAGTTTTTGAAAGATGCCTCCGTGGAACCCGATCTGGCTCTGAATTACGACAAACTTGGCGACGTTTACTCGCTTCTGCAACAAGACCACGACGCGGAAAAGAGCTACCGTGATGCGCTCCTGCGCGATCCGCGTCTGATGAATTCATACCTGGGACTGGCCAAGCTTTACCAGCGGGAGAAAAAGTATTCGCAGGCACTGAGCGCCATCGACTCCGCCGGCAGGCTCGATCCGGGCCGCACCGACATTCATTACTTAAGAGGCCAGATCCTGCTCCACCTGGGGCGCAAGACGGAGGGCGCGAAGGAACTGGAAACCTCTGTCCGCATCGATAACGAACACCGCGCCGAACGCCAGAAGCAAGTGGAAAGCGGGACCGTGCCTTCACCCGAATTGCTGCAGGACGACCAGTGATAAATTTTTTTGTCTAGCTGCCCCACCCTGATAGCGCGATCCGAGAGTATATTCCGCTTCGTAGATCATCCTTGGAAATCTGATTGCGGCGGAAGTTTTTCACTTTTTGCATGGTTTTTTGCGTTTCCGCGTGATCAAGGAAAACTCCAGGTTTGAAAACCGGCGGCGACGAATATTTACTCGAAACCCAAAACGCGATCTACTTTGATTCGACCTCGCGCAACAGTTAATGGAGGCTGCACCAGAAGCCATGTCTGGCGCTGATTGTGGCCGGGCTCCTAATCCGCCGCGCGCGCGGCAGCAAGAGCCCGGACCTTGCGAGGGTGGTATCTAAATTGCTATCTAGGTCCGTTGACAGCTTCGGCTTTCGAGCGCCATACTCGCCAACAAGCTGCAAAAAGTTTCATCTTAAACTGACGCTTGGCGGAGGACGCGCACATGATCCCAGAATGAACTGGGCTTCCCGCCGAGTGCTTTTTCTCCGATTCGTGTTTCACCGTGTTATCACAGGAGGCTTGTCTTGTCGAAACCCGCTACCCCCAAAGTATTCTCCCCTGCTGTTTGGATCATCGCGGTCACAGTTGTCGCGGCTGTTGCCTTAATCGCAGTTGCCCCGGCAAAATCGAGCCGGCGCCGTAACGCCCCGATGATCGCCACGGCGATGTCGAAGTCCCAGACCGTAACCCCCGGCGACCACGCCCGCATCAACGCCGCCTACGCCGCTCTTCCCCTCGCTTTCGAAGCCAACCAAGGCCAGGTCGATCCGCAAGTGAAGTACATGGCGCGAGGAAACGGCTACAAACTGTTCCTGACATCGTCCGAGGCGGTTTTCACCGTCCACAAGCGGGGCGGGGACTCGGAAGTCCGGCGCATGATGATGGACCGGCGCATAGGGCCATCTAAAGTCAAAAATTTGTTGAGACGCCGCGCCCAGCAGAACTTGAAGGGAACGGTGGCTGCCGTTCACATGCACATGCTAGGCGCCAATCCTGAGGCGCGGCTGGTAGCTGAGGTTCCTCGGTCAGCGAGGCTCAACTACTTCATCGGCAGGAATCCCTCCAAGTGGCATTCTGATATCCCGTTGTTCGGACAAGTCAGCTATCGAAATCTCTACACCGGTATTGATCTGGCTTTTCACGGAAGCGGGAAGCAATTGGAGTTTGATTATCTGGTGAGCCCCGGTGCGGAAACAAAGGCAATTGCTTTAGAGTTCCAGGGCGCCGACCGGGTGACCACGAACGATAGAGGCAGCCTCGTCCTTACCACTGCGGCTGGCCCGATCGAGATTCATCAGCCGGTCGCTTACCAGGAGAAGGACGGCGCGCGGCAGAGTGTGGAAGCTCGCTACGTTGTGCATGCTAATGAAGTGACGTTTGCGCTCGGTTCTTATGACCACAGCCGCCAACTCGTAATTGATCCCACCGTGACGTACTCCACCTATTTTGGCGGGGACTTCGCCGATTATGGCTTGGCCATTGCGGTGGATGCGAGCGGGAACGAATTTGTAGCTGGCGCAACGGATTCGGACACGATTCCCGGCGATTCAAGCGGCACGAACAGTGACAGCTTCGACGTTTTTGTTACTGAGATTAGTTCCACAGGAACGCTTGTCTTTAGCACTCTTTTCGGTGGGAGCGTCGACGATTTTCCCGGCGGAATTGCAGTGGACAGCCAAGGCATCTACGTCGCTGGTACCACTGATTCTCCTGACTTTCCCGCCACCGTCGGGCAGACTACTTTCGAAGGCGGAATTACCAATGGCAACAATGACGCCTTCGCTGTGAAGCTTAGCCTGACTGGCTCCTTTACATGGGGCACATACATCGCTGGTAGTGATAGCGACTCCGGCTTGGGTATTGCGGTGGACAGCAGCCATAACCTGTACGTGGTCGGAGAAACCTACTCGACGGATCTCGGCGGAGCAGTGGGCGGCGTAAATCCGCTCCCGAGTGGCAACCTGCTTAACTTGGGACTAGGGACCGGGGATGACGATGGATACATCGTCAAGCTCAACCCAGGTGGCACCGCTTATTTGCTTGTTAGCTACCTCGGCGGCAGCAATGGCGACTTGGCGACCGGCGTCGCTTTGGATCCTACCGGGAATATTTACGTCTCCGGCGCGACCATCTCCACCGATTTGCCGGTGACGCCCGGCGTGGTGCAGGGCGAGTGCGGGACGGATGGAAAGTGCAATGGCAGCCCCGCCAACGCTCTAGATGATGCCTATGTCTTCGCAATCGATGCCGATCTTGCAGGCTATGAGTACGTCACGTACTACGGCGGGAGCAATGCTGACGTCGCACTTGGCATTGCGGCTGATTCGAGCGGAGATGCGTTTATCACGGGCTACACGTTGTCTTCGGACTTTAAGACCGTAGGTACGCCTTTCCAGGGTGCGCTGGGAGGTGCGCAAAATGCTTTCGTTGTGGAGTTGAACCCAACGGGCGCCTCAGCCCTCTATGGGACCTACCTCGGTGGCAACGGAACTGACCTCGGTCTTGGAATCACGTTGGACAACTCGGGCAATGCCTACGTGACCGGCCAGACCAGTTCGTCCAACTTTCCACCGCTGAATCCCACTCAGCCAACGTTTGGCGGCAGCACCGACGCCTTTGTCACCGTGCTGAGTACAAACCAGAACTCCGCGCTGTTCTCTACCTATCTGGGCGGCGGCGGCGACGAAGACCAACTGGGCGGAGCCATCGCACTGGATTCGGCCCATAACATCTACGTCACGGGTGACACGGACTCGGGAAATGGCTCGACCGCTGTATTCCCAACCGAGAACGCGCTCGACGGAACCTTCGGCGGCGGTACGTGCATGAATGGCAGCGTCACCGTGCCCTGCCCGGACGCTTTCATCGCGGCCTATAGTCCTGCCACAGTGGCGGACTTCACGATCACCGCCACTACGCCAGCCGCGGTGGCTCCCGGAAGTAACGGCACCTCTACTGTCACCTTGACCGCGCTCAACGCGTATAACTCGTCAGTTAACCTGACTTGCAGCGTGACCGGAACAGGTTCTCCGTTACCGGCGTGCAGCGTGACCGGGACCACACCGGTAACGCCGACTGCAAGCGGGGCTACTTCAACCGTCACCATCACCACAACTGGTTCAAGCGCTGCAACATTCCGCCCGTCGAAGTTCTTCTACGCGATGTGGCTGCCGGTCGCAGGCTTGTCGCTGGTGGGGATGGGCTTCAGCTCCGCCCGCTCGCGCCGCAAGAAGTTGCTGGGCTTTCTGATGATCGGAATGGTCATGGCCGCCCTGTTCCTGATGCCGGCTTGCGGCGGTAGCAGCAGCGGTGGTGGTGGTGGTGGCGGGGGCGGCTGCACTGGTTGCACGCCTGCAGGCAATTACACCGTAACCGTCACAGGCACAGGGACCGATGCCAACACTACAACGCACTCGACCACGGTAACGCTCACCGTCAACTGATCCCACGGCAAACCCGGCGGGCCGCCTCTCACGGAGGCGGCCTTGGTTTTTTCTGGCGCCATGCCATTGGCGCGATGGGCGACTCTAGTCTAAGATTCTTGTTTGGCACATTTCCCCGAGAGGACTCATATACCATTACTTTCGCGGCTGATTTGCGGGCGGCACTCTTTTGTGCGGCTCGGGCAGCTTTTGCGCCCTTGGAGGAATCGAAGGTAGTGAGTTCTTATCCGCTCATGTTGAATCCCAGGCCGGTCCTACGCACAATCATCTTCGCTTTGTTGCTGCCCGCTTTCTTCGCCGCGCATGTCTCCCTCGCCTACGGGCAGGACTTTGGTCTCACCGCGTCCCCGCTCTTTCCGCCTGCGGTGACCTCCGGAGCCAACGCGACTTCCACCATCGACCTGACAGCAAGCAACGGCTTCGACAGTCCCGTGTTGTTGAGCTGCACCGTGACCGCATCAGACGGAGCTACAACCGGTTTGCCGACGTGTGTGGTGAGCCCCGCGTCCCAGACTCCACCGGCTGACGGCCCGGCGCTAACCGTTTACACCTCAGGCGCACAGACGGGGCAGTATACGATTATTGTCACCGGCACCAGCGGCTCTCTTCCGCCGCAAACCGCCACTCTGCTCCTCAGCGTGCAGGACATACCGGAAGACTACACGCTGACGGTGTCGAAAGCGATCAGCCCGCCCAGCGTTGAGGCCGGGCTTGGGGCGCAGGCCACGGTAACGGTGACCCCAATCGGCAGCTATAGCGGAACTGTTTACCTGTACTGCCTCTCGGTTACTCCGGTGGAAACGGCGGGACCCTTTTGCTCATTCGCGGCGACCGAGGCATCGACGTCGCTGCCACCGAACGCCGTTACAGTAATCGCCGGCACTCCAGCCACCGCCGTTCTCACCATTACTACCTTCGGTGCTGCCGCAACCACTACCGCGACCGCTAAACCAACGGAGCCGAGCACGTTCTATGGCCTCTGGCTGGTCCTTCCCGGGCTGGCGATTCTCGGAGCGGGCGCAAGCGGAAGCCACAGGAAAAAGCTCATCGGGCTATTCCTGCTTATGTTAATTGCCACCGGGCTACTTCTGATGCCCGCTTGCAATACGACTACTAACAACGGCACCACGGCCCCCAATGGCGACGTCACCCCGGCCGAGACTTACACGTTTACGATGACGGGCGTAGACCAAAACGGCGTGGCGCCGAGCAACAATTCTACTGCCAGCGAAGCGGCGACCGTCAGCCTCACGGTGACCAAGGCGCCCTGAGTCGGTATCCCGATGCATGTGGCGTCTCAGCAACTCAGCCTGGCGTCGTCTCGCGCAGCAACTCCTGTGCCTTGGCTTGTTCTGTTGCTCGTCAGTCTTTTCTTGGCAGGCAGGTTTTGCCCGATCGCATCGGCTCGGTCTCCCAAAAGCAATGGCAACGATGAGAATAAGAACAACCTCCCTCCGTCTACCGTACTTTGGAGCGAAGCGCAGCCGGGTTGTACCTTTTCCCGCGATGACGACGGCAAGTATCGCTACGGTCTGTGGTCGGGAGATGTCGGCGTCGTCCTGGCAGTAGATGCCCGCGAAGCGCAGATCATCCGCCATCGCATCGAGCCTATCTTTGGGGTTCTCCTGACCCTTCGTTATCGTGGAGCGGGAGGCCTTGACGCGATCCCAAATGGCATCACATTGCAGTTTATGAAGCACTTCAACGTGGTGCAGACTTCGCTTGACCCTGACGCTTACGTCCAGAAGGTTCAGGCCGACGCGAATGCCCTTGACGATGAGACCAGGCGCGCCATTGCGAAGCATCCCCAGGAAAAACAGGTCCGCGAAGCTCGGCTGCAGGATTATCAGAAATCAGTCACTGAACTGATCGAGTTTCTCAACCGGAATAGCCTGCGCCCGGCCCATTTGGACCGCGCCAATCCGCAAGTGAGCGGGTGGGTTTTCTTCAGTACCGACAGTAAGTGGCTGGGAAAATGGAAAGCACAAGAGGAATTCGTCCTTCGCCTGCCGCTGGACGGAAAAGTCTTCGAGTTTCCCTTCAAGCTGCCGCCCGAGGAAGGAGAACTCCTGCTGCGGAAGCGGGAGTGAAGTCGGGCTTCAGGCGGATCTTGCCCTGAGCGAAGTCGAAGGGGCTTTCAGGCTTGAGCGTTGAAATCGCCGCACTGAACTGGAAGCGAATTTCTGGACTCACGATTTGGGAGACCGAATCTGGGAAAACGCCGAAAGCCGAAGCCCGAAAGCTAGAGTCCCCAAGTCCGCTCTTACGATGCGGCGCGCCGGTTCTGACGCTGAAGTTCGCCGGCCTGGTGCATAAGGATGTCGCGTAGCGAGATCACTCCCCGCAGATCCTTGCCTTCCACAATGCACAGGTGCCGGAAGCCGAACTCCCGCATGATGAACAGACACTCTTCCACGGTCTCATCCACGTTCACCGCTCGCGGATTCGCGGTCATCACTTCCGCCACGGCAGTGTGTCCGGCAGTGCGGCCCACAGCGACGACCCGATTCATAACGTCGCGCTCGGAAAAGATGCCCGCCAGTTCTCCATTCCGGAGCACGGGCAGGGCGCCGATGTTGTGCTCCATCATGAAGCGCGCCGCTTCCAGTACGGTGCGTCCAGCATCGATCGAGTAAACCTTACGGTCCTTCACAATGTCGCGGAGGGTAGCCATGGCAAGCTCCTTCTGGGACTTCAAAGTGTGAGTGAGTTGGCCCCGACCCCGCGGTCCCGGCCAATTCGTGGGCACCACTTTACCATACAAACGCCCACGTCATCAGCCCCACACTCAAGGGCGGCGCACTCTCGCATCATCCCTTTCCCTGAGCCTGCTCAGGCGTTCTACAGAGAAAGAATTACCCGCCTACAGATACCGTCCTATGGACGATTGAATTCATCACAAGTCACAATGCTGCGTAGCGCCCACTTATAGTCCCACTAACTAATCCGGAAAGTCTGAACCCCTCAACGACAGAGGTAACATCGCGAAAAGGAGCTATTGAAATGAAAGGCCGCAGCATAGGAACATTGGTATTTATAGTTTGGCTAGGTTGGGCGGGGACTGCGCTAGGCGCAACCTGCCCCGGCAGCATCGTTACGGTTAACCTAACTTCGCCGTCCACCTCAGGCACTTACACCACTCCACTTCATTTTCAGGCAACCGCGTCCTCGTCGGCCAAGGTCAGCATTACGGGATATGCGGTCTATACCAGCGCTTGGTCGGATATACCCTTCGCAGAAGGCCAACCAATGTACCTAAACGGTATCTCCACATTGAACGCATGGGTGATCTTGCCGCTCACTACGACTGGAGGCGCGCTGGCCCAAAGTGTATTCGTGCGCGCGTGGGACGCTGACGGCAACTGCGGCAATAGCTCAACTCTCTCGATAACCGCATCCGGGGCGGCGATTCCCGGCACCTTCCCATCCAATGCTCAAGCATGGGATAACACGCAAGACGATCAGGAAAATAGCGATCAAGGTAATGCGCCAGGTTGGTGGTCTTGCGGAACTACAAGCTGTGCGGGAGGCACAAACAACGGGACGACTACTATCGCATTTGATCAGACCCCGGAGAGAGATAGCAACGGAAGTATCGAATTCAGCTTAGCCGGACCAAAAGATTCAGACGGGCTGTTCTATTACAAGGTCCCACCGCTGGGCGGCCAGGACACGATGCAAAACTTCGTTTGGGATTTCTACTTCTATCTGTCCGGCGACACTTCAACCGACGGACAGGCCTTTGAATTCGACTTATTTCAGGCCAAGGGGGGATACAAGTACATGATGGGCACGCAGTGCAACTATCACCCCTCGGGAGGAGGACCCGCAATATGGAATACGTGGGACCAATCCTACAATAGCGGCGGAGGCCGCTGGGTTCCTGCTGTGCCAAATACTCAAACCGAATCGGATCCAGCTCCCACCAATGCCGTACCTTGCAGCTTCTCTACTGAGACCTGGCACCACGCTCAGTTCTACCTGCAGAGAACTCTTCCCGACACCGAATATCCACAGGGACGAATTCTGTACGGAAGCGTAGCCATTGACGGTACCGCGACCCAGTGGGATATTTCCGCGCCGGCTTACGCCTCATCCTGGGGCGACGTCCTAGGCTTCCAACATCAGCTGGATATCAACGGTGTGCCCACCGGCGACGTCACATTGCAGGAATGGGTTGATCCGGACAATATGACGGCGTGGCCGCAGGATTAGTCACTGCGCATTAACAAAAATTGCCGAGGCTCCCGGCAGCATCTACGGGAGCCTCAGCCTCATTTCTTGGTAGCGCTCGACTACACGCGGTGCGTTGGATTTACTGCAAGTGGTTGGGCCGGGCCGGGCTGGCGTCGGCAGAGCTATCGCCCAGCGGCTTGACCGACACGATAACGAACTCGCGCTCCTTGCTATCGAACTGTGCTACACGCACCAGCATCTTGTCCTTTTCCAGCCGGAACTGTGCGTTCTCGCCGATCGGCAGCAGCACAGGGTGCTTGTCGTCCTTGGGGCGGATGCGGTAGACCACGTGATCGGTCTGCAACGAATATTCCTGGCACAGGAGGTCCTGACTTTTCTTGTTTTTCTTGGCGTCTTTTTCGGCGACACCACACTGCACCGAATCCATCTGCATCAACTTAGCGTCCTGATAAGCCTTCGGATCTTTGGCATAAGCCGTCGCGGCCATTAAGAGCGATGCCAGCACAACTGATTTACAGCGCATGGAACCCTCCAGTGAGTGTGACACTGATTCGGATGTTTCGCTGGCTGGCCAAAGCCCGGCCAGCAGAAACACCATCTCACCATCCATTGTTTCTAATATGGCGCGTACTGGTTAGATCACAGAGGACATCGAACGGAAGTAACCCAAACATCGATCAGAGATGCAATCACTCGCGACTGTTAGATGGAATTAAGGATGGTAGTCAGCGCTCGATCAGGCCTTCCAGCGTAGAGAAGAACGCCGGGTAAGAGATCGCCGCGCACTCACTGCCGCGAATCAAGGTTTCTCCGTGGGCTCGCAGAGCGGCAATGCTGAAGGCCATTGCGATGCGGTGGTCGTCGAAAGATTCGAGTTCGGCGCCGCGAAGCGACTGCCCGCCGGGAATTTTCAAACCATCTTCACGTTCCTCTACCTTCGCGCCCAGGGCTCGAAGGTTAGTGGCGATGGAGGCGATGCGATCCGACTCTTTCACGCGCAACTCCTTCGCATCGCGGACCTCGATTCCCTGCTCCATATAAGGAGCGATTGCGGCCAGCACAGGAATCTCATCAATCAGCGCGGCTGTATCGGCTCCTGCGATGGTCGCGCCCTTCAGTTTTCCGCCTGCGACCTGCAGCGTACCTACGAGTTCGCCGTGGATCTCTTCCAGCTGCGTAACGGAGATACGCAGCCCGATCTGCATAAGGATATCCAGCAGGCGTGCGCGCGTCGGATTCATCAGCAGGCTGGTGATGGTCAATTGCGAGCCGGGAAAAAGCGCGGCGGCACAGAGAAAGAACGCGGCACTGGAAAGATCGCCGGGAACTCGCACGTCGATGCCGCGCAAGCGCTGGCCACCACGAATCCGCACCTCGTTTCCTTTGCGCTCGAGATGTGCGCCGAAGGCCCGCAGCGCCACTTCCCCGTGATCCCGCGTCCGCAGCGGTTCCTGAATACGCGTTTCACCGTCAGCCAGAAGGCCCGCAAACAGTAGGCAAGTCTTCACCTGCGCGCTGGCTACTGGCATTTTGTAATCGATAGACCTAAGCTCGGCGCCAGTAATGCGCAACGGTGGGCGGCTATTTTGCGAGGTGATTTGCGCCCCCATGGCTGTAAGCGGCGTGATCACGCGCTCCATGGGACGGCGGGAGAGCGATTCGTCGCCAGCCATCTCACTCGCGAATTTCTGCGCCGCAACAATGCCGGTCAGCATGCGGATGGTTGAACCTGAATTCCCGCAATCCAGCCGCTTGCTCGGCGCGGTCAACGACAGCCCGGTTCCCTGCACTTCGATGACGTTGTCAGAACCATCCCTGCGCTCCCACTTCACCCCGAGGGAACGCAGGCAGCCGAGCGTGCTGGCGCAGTCCGCCCCCGTCGAATAGTTTTCCAGCCGCGAGGGGCCATCGGCGAGCGCCGCCAGCATGGCATAGCGGTGCGAAATGGATTTATCACCGGGAAGACTCACGCCGCCACGCACGTGGCGCGCCGGACGCACGATCACCTCTGACTCGCTTTTCATCCTGGGATCAATATAACGGAAGGGAAACGGGTCATGCTGCCCCGTGCGCATGGTTGATTGACGATTGCTGATTGTTGATTAAAAACCGCCCTATGCGCTGATCGACTGCTGGGGTTAAGCTCTTTAATCAACATCACAAATCAACAATTGCTCAAGCTAGGGCTTTGGCCTCAGCGCTGGCTTCGCGCAAGACTTCCGGCGGAATCTCTCTGAGCCTCACGCCAAACTCGAACATCGGAGTCTCAACGCCGCGTCCCCAGCGTGCCACTTCCCAATGGGCGCGCACGAACTTCACATCCGGATGCGCCGTCAGTTCGAGCAATAGCGGAGTCTGCTCGCAGTAAAATTTCTGTGGAAACGTGACAATCGCCTTCGCTCCCCACGCCGCGCCATCCGCGGAACCATGGACGCTGACCTCAAGCGACTCCTGCTCGATAATCTTAGTGACATCGAGAGTCAACAAGAACACGCGTCTGCCTGCGCCGCTCACCTCGACGCTAGGGCCGTCTCCCTTGGCGCTAACCACAGTCTTCTCTGCAACTAGAACCGTATCAATCATGGCGGGAGGATTGTAGCAAATCGCAGGGCGATCATGTCAGTTTCGGTCCTGATTACAGATGCCCAGTTCGCCCGCTGTCCTCAGTGGACCTTGTTGCAAGCAACCTAACTCAGCATTCTTTAAGTGACAGCCACTCAGTGCGCGCCTATATTTGTCCCGACCATGTCAGCCACACAACCACTCATCAGGGCAGCTCCGCCAGTGCTCGAATCCGCCAAACCTCTCTCCGAACGCCTGCTCTGCCTTGATGTTTTCCGCGGACTGGCCGTCGCCGGCATGATTCTGGTCGACAACCCCGGCAGTGACGACTTGGCTTACGGGCCGATTAAGCACGCCGATTGGAACGGTTGGACTCCCGCTGACTTCATCTTTCCGTCTTTCTTATTTCTGGTCGGCATCTCGATGGTGTTCTCGTTTGCCGCCCGCCTTCAGCGCGGCGAATCCAGAACCCACATCCTATTCCACGCTTTTAAGCGCAGCCTGATCCTGATCGTCATCGGCCTTTTCGTGAACGCCTCTCCCATCATCGGTCTCGACCTGCACACCTGGCGCTTCGAAGGCGTAACCCAGCGAATCGCTCTCTGCTATTTCGCCGCGGCGATTCTTGTTCTCTGGTCAAGCCGCCGCACTACGTGGATTGCCATGTGCGCGTGTCTGCTCGGCTACTGGGCAATCCTGCGTTTTGTCCCTGTTCCCGGCTTTGGACGGCCGGGACACAGCATTCCGTTCATGGACCCGGATCACAACCTCGTCGCCTGGCTCGAGCGCAAGCTGTTTATGGGACATCTTTTCAACGGAACCCGCGATCCGGAAGGAATCATCAGCACGATTCCCGCAATTGCCACCACGTTAATCGGGGTGCTGACCGGTTATTGGCTGCGCTCGGAGAGAAGTCCCAGCACGAAAGCAATTCACATGCTGTGCGCTGGAATTCTGGGCCTGGTGGCGGGTGAGATTTGGAATCTCTGGTTCCCCATCAATAAGAATCTCTGGACCAGTTCGTTCGTGCTCTTCAGCGGCGGCTTCGCCTTGCTCTTCCTCACGTTGCTCTACTGGTTGCTGGAAATCAAGAGATGTCGCGGTGCCTGGACCATGCCGATTCTCGTGTTTGGAACGAACGCGATCGCCGGTTTCGTCGTCGACTCGTTCGTCTACGGTCCGGGCTACTCGTTCACCATGAAGAGTCCAAACGGGCCGGTAATGTGGCATGACGCGGCGCAAGCCAAGTTCGTGTCCCTCGGGTTCAGCGCGGCTAATGCATCTCTGATTTATTCGCTGGCCGCGGTTTTATTCTGCTGGATTCTGTTGTGGTTCCTCTGGCGAAAACGAATCTTCCTCAAGGTGTGATGGCTGCGCGTTATTCCGTGGGATGCGGCCCGGTGAAATCCGAGCAGCACGGCTTCTCCACCGGCTTGAATTCCATCAGTTCGATGCGCGTGTGATCGGGATCAAACAAGTTGAGCTGCCACTTGCCGTCTTTGCCCATCTGCGCCTTTTCGTCCCCATGTGGTTTCCAGCCGTGCGATTCCAGAATGCTCTGCGCCTTCTTCATATCGGCGACGCCAAGCGAGATGTGATTCATCACGCCCATCCGTTGCGGATCAGGATGTTCGGGTTGGTTCAGCATGTATTCCAGCCAATCCGTGCCGTCTGGAACTTGCAGCGAAACCCAGTCGGTGTCGCCAGGCTTCATTCCTCCGTGCCAGTAGGGACGAAAGCCGAGCAGGTCGCGATAGAAGTGATCTTCCGCGTCGCGGTTGTAAACCAGAAATCCGGTGTGAATCATGTGGCGCGATACCGCGGAATCAGGTGGCGCGAACGGTTTGGATTTGCCTCGCTCAACAAACTCGATACGATGGCCCTCCGGGTCGGCCACGGTAAAGCTCAGGCTATGGCCGATGTGTCCTTCGATTGCCGGTACCTTCACACCCTTCGCAACCAGGTACCTACGCATGGCGACGATGTTGGCGGTAGCGAAGGCCACGTGATCCATCCTGTCAGTCGCATTGGGATCGGGCGCGGTACTGTAGCCGATCCACTGCGCGCCTACCATGTATCTCACCAGCCCGCCAGACTCTACTGGCGGGGCGGAAGCGAGGCCGAGCATGCCGCTGTAAAGCTCTTTCACTCCGTCCAGCTGAGTGGTGTAGAAACTGACGTGATCGATTCCGAGAATGCGGGGCCTGTGGACGGCGCGAGTTTGCGAATGAGCGCAAACGGCGAGAAGTGCGAATGAAAGGACGGCGAAAAGCTTTTTCATACCGTCCGCAATTCTAACGCGAGTCAGGCCCGGACGTGACAACACATTCCTATAGTCGCTCCAGAAACTGTCGCAACAGCCTGCCCGCTTCTTCTGGCTGCTCCCAGGGCAAGTAGTGGCCGGCCTTCGGAATCACGCGCACCTGACTGCCGGAAATGTGCTGGCGCATGAGTTCGGCTTCATTCAAGCCGGTCAGGATGTCTTCCTCACCAGTTACAAGCAACGTGGGCACATTGATAGTCTTCAATGTATCTACCGAGTCCGGGCGCTCGGCCATGCCGCGCTGCACGTGCGCCACATCTTCCGGCGACATCTTCCGCATCATGTTCAAAGCCCCAGCGACCAAGTCAGGCCTCGTTTCCCGCGTGCTCTTACCCAACAGCCGTGGAATCATGCTCTCGAAAAACGGTTCGGTGCCGCGTTCAAGAACGTCGCTTGCGGCCTGCAGGCGTGCGGCACGGGCTTCGGCGGAATCGGCAGGGGCTTTCGTATTGCAGAGACCGAGAGCAGCGACGCGCCCGCGATGTCTTCGCCAGAATTCGAACAGCGCATATCCGCCGATGGAAACTCCGATCAGCGGAGCGCGGCCGATATCGGCATCGTCCATCACATGGGCGATATCTGCGGCGTGCTTGTCCATTGTGGCCGGACCTTCGCCCGCGCCGGAATCTCCGTGCCCGCGCAGATCGGGAAGAATGATGCGGTAACGCGTGACCAGCGCCTGAGCCACGGGCAGCCAGAATTCATGATTCGCGGGGAAAGGATGCAGGAGAACCACCGGCGGGCCTTCGCCCAGCACGCGATAGACGATTCCCGCGTCGCCGCTCTTGATTTGGTGGGAATCCATGCTCTGCATGCGCGAGACTTAATCAAAACTCCGTGCCCGGTTCCGGCCCTCGGCTTCCGGTCTGAGCCCTGCCTATGGCCAGATGAGCTACGGATTCGCCATGTGCTGCGCTCCTACAGGCGCCGTCAGCAGCAGCGGCTCTTCCGGCATCACGATCCAGGCGATGGGATAGGCAAGCAGTCCAATGCCCGTCATGAACGACCCGATCAGCCACATTAGCCGGACCAGAACCACGTCAATGTCAAAGTACTCGGCGAAACCAAGGCACACGCCGGCGATTTTGCGTCCCTGCTGCGGCCGCACCAGCTGCTTGCGCGCTATCGAGGCGCCCACGCGAATGCCGCAATAGGCACAAACCGCCGCGTCGTCCTGAATCACTTTGCCACAATAGTTGCAGTACATGCTCGTGCCCTTTCAAGGCAATCCCTACAGAACAGTACGTAATTGTAAGCCGAAAGTTCCGTCCATCCGAGACGCTAGGCAACTTCGCCGTCGGCAGGCTTCGCTCATATCGAAACCAGCCACTAAGGCTGTGGATAAGGATCGGGTGGATTCGGATCGGGCTGTGGATAGGGATCGGGTGGATTTGGATCGGGTTGTGGATAAGGAGCGGGTGGATTCGGATCGGGTTGTGGATAAGGAGCGGGTGGATTCGGATCAGGTTGTGGATACGGAGCGGGTGGATTTGGGTCGGGCTGCGGATAGGGAGCCGGCGGGTTCGGATCGGGCTGCGGATAAGGATCGGGCGTCCAACCGCCCGCTATCAATGTAGTACCCATGCGTCCTCCTCTGACACTCTGCAATGGGCCCGTGTAGCTGGTCGATTACGGCTCTCTAGTTAAACCAAGCCGCTCCTGACCCTTAGTTCGACTCCTCTTTATATACGCAGGAATACGCATAGACAACAATAATTTTCAGCGGAACCAATCCACTCGCATCGCTAGAGGCTAGCGGAGCCTGCTGGGATTAATGGCACGGTTGAAGGCCGCTGCACCGACAGTCGTGCTCCTTAACAACGTCGCATTGAATTGCTGATGTTGCCTAAACTCGGCGTTAGATTCCTTTTGCTCCATCGTGTTAATGCCGCTGGTGGTTTGCATACTGTCGGTGAACATCTTCGCGTAGACTTCCTGCGCCGCATTCACCGAGTCCAGCCACTGTGCCATCACCGGCGACTGGTGGGCGTCCGGAGGCGGTGGAGGCGGCGGGGCGGAATATTCGGGAGGGGGAAGAGTCAGGGCAGGCATCTGCGGAAAATTCATGACCGGAGGAGGCATCTCAGGAATCTGGGGGAAGGCCGGAATCGGCGGGAGGGTCGGAAGCTGCAGGGCTGAAAAAAAAGAGTTCGCCGCCACCGGGGCTGCTGGCAAGCCGGCGAGGACCCGTCGTTTTATGTGCGCGTGGTAGAAGTAGATATCGTTAGGCTGTACCGTCGTCACTGCCCACGTTTCGGTGCTCGGCCAATTCATCGAAACCATGCCCAATAGACTCGGATAAGCTGGCGGCTGCGCGCCCTTTAGTTCCAGCACCAGAAAAGACTGGCCATTCTGATCTACCAGCGACCACGCGCCCCAGTGGCTTTGCACTCCGCCCCACAGAGAATGGTTGTAAGTGCCGTCGGTCTGCAGCAACAATTCGGAGTGCACCCAGCCACAATACATATCCCACAACCCGACGAACGATTCGCGGTCCATAGTCACCTCCACTTCGACTCGATGACGAACAGCTTTGGGTTGGCGGATGACTCACCTAGGCACTCACGTCCACGTTGACCACCTAACCGTCTGCAGGGACATCGTCTCCATAGACAGGGCGCGCCACTTATTCTACTCTCGATACGCCAAGCACGAAGTTCCACCCTTGCAAGAACGCAAGGATGGAGCACAGTTCAGCAGTGGTTGAGCAAAGTGGCGAGCCCCAATTCGAGGTTAAGTTCAGCAAGCGTCACCTATGATTTTGATATGAGCCGCTGGATGATCCTGAGCTGTTTCAGCGTTGTGTTTTTCGCCCGCGGCATTGCCCGTGGGCAAATTTCCTGTTTGGACTACGGGCAGGCGGTCTATTGCTCTAACGGGTTGTCGGCGGTTCGCTCCGGAAATACTCTGTACTTTTCGGATGGCACGACAGCGCAGACCCTGGGCAATATCGTAACCATTAACGGGCTGCCAACAGAAGTCTCGCGCAGCGATGCGGCCGACGCAACGGCCGGAAGTTACGCAATGGGGCAGGCAATTGGCACGATGGTGGGCGCGGTGTTTGCCGATGTCAGGCATAGGCGCAAGTTCTATCAAATATGCGGCGTCGATCCGTATGCCCGGGGATGGCTGAACGGGATGCTAGCGTTTTGCTCTCAGGAGGCGATTTTGGACGCGTGCTCAAACGTGCCGAAGTTCGATTTCTCCGGCTTCAAGTACGCGGGCGACACCCCACATCATTTGTCCTGGGACACCGCGGGCAAACTGCAGTACCTACCGAACTGGCCGCGACTTGACGGGGAAGTAGAGTGTGTCCCAGACATCGCGGCACATTCTACGCATGAGGCGAGGTTGTGGCTTGCGTATAAGCGAGAAGTTGAGACCGCCCTTGTTGGTTTGCACCCGCATTTGTCCCAAAATGACTGCGCTCGGATCGTGAACTACATCCTTGCCCATCCCGACGCATACGACGCTCGCAAGGTATATAAAGGTTTGGCCGCGGAGATGTTCCAGAAGATCTACATCGCGGTCAAGGCGAATTCTTAACGATGCGTAACGGAGAACGGGCTGCGCCGGATCGAGGGATTGAGCGCGGGATCAGTCCACCAAAGGAAGTAGTGGACCTAGGTCACGCTAACGACGGCGTCCGCCCCCGACGCTCATCAGCAGCCTGTAGCGGGCGTTCTCCAGGGTGTCTCGCCGTTCGGACGCATGGTCCAGCGCTATTGGATCAGGGTTTGACGATCCGGAGGCCCAGTTTTTTTTGTTCTTGAGGGTAGCAATACATTGACTCAATTCCAAAATTCTGTCGTCGAGGGCCTTCAGGGCGACGCCCGGAGGTCTGTCGCCAAAGAACGAGCCCGCCTCTCGCTCGATGGATTCCTTGTTGATGGATGTCATAGTGTCCACACGAACAGAATAACGCGCGTGTCAAGGCGGCCTACTCTACTCCCGATACGCTTCCCTGATGTGCTTGCGTGCCTGCTCCGCGGGGGGAGAGCTGGCATTTTCGGCGAGCACGATCTGATATTTCTTCATGGCTAAATCGCGCTTCTGCAGCAGGTCGTACATCTCACCAGCGGCGAGGTTCGCCTTCTGCAGCGTCTCCGGATCTGGGTTCGGAAATTCACTTATCAGTTCAAAAGCGGCGGCGGCTCCGGCATAATCTTTCTGGCTGCGCAGTAACTCGCCCAGTCCCCACGCCGCTATTTCATAGTGCAAGTTGCTATACTTCCCTTCCCGGCCGTTCTGCCACACTTTGCGATAGGCTGCCGCGGCCTCCGGCCCGTGGCCGCCAGCGCGTAGCAGATTGGCTTCCTCCAGCGGAAACAGATAATTTCTGGGATATCGCGCCGCTAAGTCATGCATGATGTCGCGGGCCTCATCGTAGCGGTGCTCGCGCCGCAGAAACAGACTCAGCACGACTTTGGCGTCAACGCTGTTTTCTCCGCTGCTCTCGGCCACCTGGCGCAGATATTCGAGCCCTTTCTCTTTCGTCCCGCTCAGCCCTACCAATGCCACCGCGGCCTTCACGCTCCAGGGCAGGCTGCCGGTCACGTAGTTGTGGGTACCCACGACCAGCTTCGCATCAACGTAATTGGGATCAAGTTCGAGCACGCGTTCGTGGTCGCGGCGCGCGCCCACGGCATTGCGTAGGGCGGAAAACCAGGCCCGCTCCACCAGCGCGGTATACAGCGCGAATTGCGCCCGGGTAACGCCGCGCGCATAAAGCGCGTCAACGCTGTTTGGATTCGACTTGAGTTGCTGCTCTTCAAGACTTTCGGCGCGGTCCACTAATTGTTTGATCCGCTCTTTCACCTTGGGATCGGCGGTCCGGTGGGCTTGGCCGATAAAGCTGTCGTTCGCATACTCGCCGCTGTTCATCGCGCCCATGCGATAGAGTTCGCACATTAGAATTGTGGAAAGAAGGTGATTTACCGCAGAGGGATCGGTCGGTCGCCGATCCAGTACTTTTTCAAACTCCTGGATCGAGCGGTCGTAATCCAGATTGTAGAAGTGATCGAAAGCGTCGTCGAGCAAAGCATCGTGCTCGGCAGAAGCAGCCGCGGTTGCTGGGGGAGTGCTTCCGGCCGAAGTATGTGGTTGAGCGGCGGCTTGAAGTGACAGCCATAAGATGACGAGGCATGACAACGTGCTCGGTTGGACGAAACGCTTCACTAATGTCAGGCTCGACTGCATCCCTACGGTTAACCCTTGAGTTTCTAGTCTAACCGAAGTTCGTCACAGCACGAGACGAACCAAAGGCGTCATCGAGTCACACGCGACAATTTCGTGATGATGCAGCGGTTGGGCTCTATAATCCCCGCAGTCACACCCTGAAAACTAAGGTACTGGGGCAAGTTTACCCGGAGCTGCGGGTAATAATTGCGCGTACCAGCTTGCACTCAGGGTGTGAGGGCAGTCGCAAGTACTTGATGCGAAAATACGTTAATGGTAAGCATGCTTTGGCTGTCCGCTTGCTTTATTTGGAGCCAACGTTCTAGGTATGGCTGAAGTGGTTAACGACGCGCAGCAGGAATTTTGGCGGTCTCCGACCGTGCTGGAACCGGCGGCGGAGGCTGCACTCCCGGCTGCGTCCCAGGAAATGGCGCAGGCCTGCGCCGAATGCGGCAGCGAGTTCATGATCGGTGCCAGGTTTTGCCACACCTGCGGCCAGCGTCGGCTGGCACAGGTTGCAGGCGGGTCGGACGCTGCGGCAATCGTCGGATTGTCGGCTCCGAACGTGGCACGGCTCCAGGCGTGGGCAGGCTCGGTTGCGGCTCTCTGGCGCGAGATTTCCTTCCCTGGCTGGCTTCACTATCTGCATTTCCACGAGATCAAACGCTGGGTCGGTCTGCCTACGGCGTCGCTGGTCGCTTTTATGATCGGCCTGGGCTGCGTGGCCGGAGCCCTTGGCGTCAGCCTTTTCTATCGAGCCTCAAATCTGGCGGAGTTCCAGGCGATCCAGATGTGGCGGATCGAATGGTTGCTGGCCGCCACCGCGTCGTTTGTGGCCGGGATTCTGCTGAAGAAGCCATCAGACAACGAGTAGCGCCGGCGTCTCGCCAGCCTGTCCCAAGCTCGCGAAGGAGCATCTCGGCCCCACCGCAGCGAGTATCCTGGCGCTTTCTACTTCCCTCTGGGAGATTCCCAGCCGCCGCGGGACGACGGCGATACGTTCTTAAGATTCACTTCCCGAGGTCGCCGTGCGCCGCTGCTGGTGCATGCGGTAGAGATGATGAACGGGGCCGGTTCCGCGTCCCAGGGGATGGCCGGCGGAAATGGCAGCAGTCACATAGGTCTTGGCCAGCAAGGTGGCTTCGGCTAATCCCCGTTCGAGCGCCAGGTGGCAAGCCATTGCCGTGGCGAAAGCGCACCCGGTGCCATGGGTAGAATTTGAACGCTGGCGCTCGGCTTTGAAGACTTCCTGCTCGACCCCACGTTTGGTGGTGAAGCTCAACAAATCAATGGCCTCGTCCAGATGCCCGCCCGTGATCACCACGGCGGCCAACCCCATTCGGTGCAACTTCTCGGCTGCGGCTCGCATTCCGTCAAGATCGGTCACCTTCACTCCGGTGAGGATGGCGGCCTCATCCACATTGGGCGTGATCACGTCGGCGACAGGAATGAGGCTTTCGATGAGCAGCCTACGACCGCGAGCATCGAGTAGGTCCGCCCCTGAGGATGACTTGAGGATGGGATCGAGAACGACGTTGGGCAACCTATTAGGCAACCCAGCCTTGCCCGAGCGCTGGCTCAGAAAGTCCGCTACCGCTTTGACGACCTTGGCAGTGCCCAGCATCCCGATGTGTACCGCTGCGATTGCGATATCGGTTGCAAGTTCTTGCAATGTATCCGTCACCAGCGTCGGATCGACCGCCTCTACCCGGCAAACGCCAGCCGTGGACTGTACGGTCATAGCGGTGATGCAGGCCACTCCATAGCAGCCGTGGGCTGCGATCGTCTTAATGTCCGCCGTCACCCCCGCCCCCGACGAAGGGTCGAAGCCGGCAATTGTCAGCACAACAGGTGGTTTACCAGCCATAGTCCAACCAATATCTGGACAAACTCAAAAGAATTCTCGTTCGGAGCTATGAACGTTTGTACCTAAAATACTGCGAATAAACAACTTAGAAAGAACTTAGCTGTAAGTGACTGAATCGATTGGAGATGAAAATAGTTCTCGGAGTACGGCGCATCACGCAGTTACTATTACATAAACAGTTAAGTCTATTTCTTACAATCACATGCCGCATATTTCTCATGATTAACAACAGGTTACGCACATATCGATTACTATCCGGTCACTATAGTCCAGGCACTTTCGGATTGACAAGCCCCAGGGAGCCCTCTACGATTTACATAACCAGTAACCAAACAGCCTAGCTAGGACGACTTTTTGAGATGCGAGGAGAACTGAATGCNNACAACTCGGAGGCCAGTTCAGCCCCAGGTAAATCAGCTCAAATCCAACCCGAAATCCGGAGACAGGCGGCTAAGGGCCAACCCTATCAAGTTGGCACCGCTTCCTGGTACGGTCAGGATTTCGTGGGTAAACCTACAGCCAGCGGCGAAGACTACGACATGTTCGACATGACGGCCGCCCATCCTACCCTTCCGTTGGGAAGCTATGTGCGGGTTACCAACCTGCGCAATGGACGGGCAGTTGTGGTCAAGGTTAACGATCGCGGTCCAATCGTAGAAGGCCGGATCATCGATCTCTCGTATGGCGCTGCCCAGGCTCTGCAATTCCAACAACGCGGCTTGCAGAGAGTTAGGCTCGACCTTGTGAAACGAGGTACGTCCCAGCACCGGTCGGTCTACCAAACCATTGCCGCCAACCACCCTATGGCGAAACTACAATAGACGGCTTACACTGCTAGGGATGCAGACCACTCTGCCCCATCTCATCCCTGGCAGCGGTCGAGAGAATGATCGCCACAAGAGTAGTCCGCTGGACGGCAATTCCCAAGAAACTGATTCGCGCCAGAAACTGATTGTTGCGCTCGACGTGTCCACAGCCGCGGCCGCGGAGCGTATCGTGGCGGCCGTGGGGGACTCGGCGCTGACCTATAAGGTCGGCATGCAGCTTTATACCGCTGCGGGTCCGCAGGTGGTGCGGGAGCTGGTCGCTTCGGGACGGCGGGTTTTTCTCGATCTGAAGTATCACGATATTCCCAACACGGTTGCTTCGGCCGTGCATGAGGCGGCGCAGCTTGGTGTGAGTATGCTGACCGTGCATGCGGCGGGCAGCGGCAAGATGCTGCGCGCCGCGGTGGACGCGGCTCGCGCCACTAATCCCGCTTTGCTTGTGCTGGGCGTTACCGTGCTGACCAGCCTCGACGAGAACGATCTGAAGAACATCGGGGTTCGGGAAACGGTGCGGGATGAGGTGCTGCGCTTGTCCGCCCTGGCGTTGGCGAATGGATGCAGCGGCATCGTCACCTCCGCTCGAGAGGCTTCCGCGGTGCGGGCCGAACTGGGACACGATTTCGCCATCGTGACTCCCGGCATACGCCCCGCCGGCGCCGGCCACGCAGATCAGGTCCGCGTGGTCACTCCCGCCGAAGCGATTGCCGCCGGAGCAAGCCACATCGTCGTCGGCCGTCCCATCACTGAAGCTGCGGACCCGGCAGCGGAGGCGCGCGCGATTCTGAGTCAGATCAGCTCCTAAAGAAAATTGCTTTACGATTTCGGGCGGGCCGGAGTACTATGGCTCGCTTTCCTATTCAAGAAAACTTCCGGTTAAACACTGCCGCTGACAAACGGCATGCGCTCCGGATCGGGCTATTCCAGTTCGCATCCTCACATCATGGAGAAGATCATGCTCCCCAAAAGTCTGTGGCGTGGAGTTCTGATTGTTGCTCTTAGCGTGGCGGTCGCCGCCCCTGCTAGGGCAAATAGCCTCGACACGGCCGGCAGGAACATTGTGATCGGGATTGTGGCGGTGACTGCGGCCATCGCGGTGGTAATCACTGTTGTGATCTTGCACGAATCAAGAAAAGACAGGACGATTACCGGATGTGTCAGCTCGGAAGGAAATGGGATGACCATCGCCGACGAAAAAGACCAGCAAGTTTACGCGCTATCCGGCAACACGGTGGGCATCACTCTAGGCGAGCGAATGAGCCTAAAGGGTAAGAAAGCTAGGTCTAAAAACACCAACCATACGCTTGTATGGGTGACGACGAATATGGACAAGGACCTCGGCGTCTGTCGGCCCTAGATGAGATCCCGGTGAGGAGACCGACAGCCTCACGAGGCCTAGTGACTTGCACTCTCGGCTTCATCAGCAAGAACGAAAGGTCAGACTCAAGCGTTCGAGCATGGCAATCCGGTGTTGTGTTTCATGGTTGACTATTGGTTTTGACCATGATCTAATTATCTGGACACTATGAAACGGGTCGCCATCTCCGAGTTCAAAGCCAAGTGTCTTTCCTTGATTGATCAGGTACAAAAGACCAAGAAGCCCCTCTGCATCACTCGCTTTGGCAAGCCGGTCGCGCAGGTTTCACCTGCTCCTGCCGAAACAGCGGAGGCGGACTGGATCGGCTCCATGAAAGGCACGTTTGAGATTCTGGGAGACATTGTCTCTCCTGCGAACGACGAACAGGATTGGGAGGTCTTGCGCGATTGAACCTGCTTCTCGACACGCACATTTGGCTCTGGAGCCTGGAAGATCACAAGCGCCTCGGCAAAAGGGTCCTCGAGGAATTGAGAAATCCAGGAAACCAGATCTGGCTTTCTCCTATCAGCACCTGGGAAGTGCTCACACTGAATGCTAGAGGGAGAATTCGTTTGCCTGCGGACTTCGGGGCTTGGGTCGCCCACGCGACCGCCCGACTGATGGAAGCGCCGCTGACGCACGAGATCGCAGTGGCCGCACGGCGGCTACCTTGGAGCCATAAAGATCCGGCGGATCGATTCTTGGCGGCTACTGCTCAATTGTTGCGGCTGACGCTGGTGACAGCAGACGTTGCTTTACTTGGTCTGGGCGACATCTCGACGCTTGCGAACCGCTAACCTGCCATGGCGATGGTTGAAGCTACTTCCCCGCCGATTCGCCGATCTTGCGCAATCCTCCCGCGGTTCCATTCAGCAAATTCCTCAACACCGACACCTCCGCCGCAATCCCGGTATGCAGCGCCGGGTCCACATCAGGCGCGAACAAAGGAGAGTGATTCGAAGGAAGCATCGTCCCCGCAGCCTTGGCCTGCGCGAACTTCTCCGGATCTGCTCCTCCAAGACTGAAGTAAAAACCCGGAATCCCCTGCTCCACGAAATAAGAAAAATCCTCGGAACCCGTAATCGGCTCAGCCGTGACCACATTTTCCTTTCCGAGAGCTGACTCTAGTACCTCGCGCAGCCTTTGTGCCAGCGCGGGATCGTTATACACCAAGTCCGTGCCCTCATAACGATCGATCGAAGGCGGACGCGGTGCATTCGCAGCTTCGGCTTCAGCCCTGGTAATTCGCGCGATGGCCGCGAGCACCTGCTGGCGCACCTCCACCTTCCTGGTGCGCACCGTCAGCCCCAGCTCAGCGTGGTCCGGAATGATGTTGTTCTTGGTGCCGGCCTGAATATAGCCGACCGTGACCACCACCATTTCAGTCGGCTTCACTTCGCGGGATGCGATGGTCTGCAGCGCCAGAATGGTTCGAGCTGCGATCACAATTGGATCGATTGCAGTTTGCGGCGCCGACCCATGCCCGCCCTTGCCATAAATCGTGATCCGCAGGGAATCAGCGTTCGTATTGTAAATTCCTGGAGTAATGCCCACCGTCCCCGCCGCAAGTTCGTTGCCCACATGCATTGCCACGGCCACGTCCGGCTTGGGAAAGCGAGTGAATAACCCGTCGTCGAGCATTCCTTTGGCTCCGGTAATCGTCTCCTCCGCCGGCTGGCCGATCAACATCAGCGTTCCATGCCAGCTGTCCTTGCTGTGCGCCATGATCGTGGCCGTACCCAGAATCGCCGCCATGTGCAAGTCATGTCCGCACGCGTGCGCCACGGCAACATCGCGCCCGGCATCATCTTTCGCGTGGACCTTGCTCGCATAAGAAAGTCCGGTCTTCTCTTCCACGGGCAGCGCGTCAAGTTCCGTGCGCAGCATGACCGTGGGCCCTGCGCCGTTCTTCAAGATGGCAACAATCCCCGCACCGCCGACATGTTCCGTCACTTCATAGCCCAGGCCGCGCAACCGGCTGGCGAGCTTCCCCGCCGTCTGCGTCTCATGCGAGGACAGTTCCGGGCTCTGATGTAAATCCAAGTACAGCGCGTGCGCTTCGGGATAAACAACCTCAACCTCTTTCGAGGTTGGAGATTGACCGTAAGCCGACGCAACCAGAGCCGCAATAAACAAGAGTTTTGCCAGTTTCATAGTTCACGGATCATATCTGGCACGGATCATATCTGGCGAGGTAACCGCCTGTAAATTAATTTGCGTCAAGATTCCTTGTTCCCTCACCATTCCCAAAACTACCGAACGGTCAAATCAGTTTTTTGAATCCAGCGTTGCGCCCTTCCTGCGGGTGTACAATTTTCTTAGCAAGCACTGGGTTGCGGCTGCTTCGTTCGAATACCCGAGGTGCTCATGAACGTCCACATCAGTTACCGNNGTAGAAAAAGACATCCAACATCAGATCGAAAAACTGCGGAAACGCTTGCAGGTCTTCCGTCCCGACCTGATTCATTTGAAAGGGATGGTCGAGGAAATTTCGGCGCGCGAAGGAACCAGCGTTTCGCTCAACCTGCGCCTGCCTTCAGGACAAATGGCGGTGCAAGCCAAAGCTTCCGCCGCCGCGGCCGCGGTGAAGACTGCGTTCGAAGATCTTCTCCAACAGGTCAACAAACACAAGGAACTGCTGCGCTCCACCCACAAGTGGCCGCGCCGGCAGAATGAGGCATCGGGGCGCCGTAACACTTCCGTCCCGTTCGAGCAGACCCTGGCCGCGGTCTTTCCTGCCACCGTTTCCGCCGACGACGTGCGCTCCTACGTCAACGTAAACCTCTCGCGCCTGGAGCGCTTTGTGGAGCGCGAAATCTATTTCCGCGAAACCGCCGATCAGGTTGCACCGGAGTCGATCAGCAAGGACGAAGTGATTGACGAAACCATCGCCGCCGCGCTGGGCGATGGCTATGAGAAGCCGGAGCGGCTTGCGCTGGAACCCTGGCTCTACCGCCTCGCTCTGAATGCGCTGGATCAACTCTCTCGTCCTGACGGAACAAACGGCGGCGCCGTGCGCCTGGAAGAATCGGCCCGCAAGCAGAACGTCCGAGCCAGCGACGAGCCCGAACTGCAATTCCATCAGCCCGACGAAGCGATTACCGAAGAAACGATCATCGCTGACGGCCGGATCGCGACGCCCGAACAGATCGTGGGATCGGATGAGATGATGCGCCTCATCGCCTCCGCCTTGCTCGGCGTGATTCCAGCCCAGCGCGAGGCTTTCATCCTGCATGCCATCGAAGGCTTCGGCGTTGACGAAATCTCCGCCATCACCGGCGTCCCGCCAGAGGGCGTGTCGAACTCCATTGCTGCCGCGCGCGATCACCTGCGCAAATCACCCAATTTCGTGCGGCAATTCAAAGGCCGGTTCGCAGCCACCGGGACGGCTTAAGTCCAATTTCAACGGAAAGGAAGCGGGATCGCGAATGATTACTCGTGAACAAGTCCATGAATTAGCCCAATTTGAAGATCAGGGAGCCTGCGCTCTCAGTTTCTACTTTCAGCCCACCACCCCTCGCAACAAAGCCCACAAGGAGGACGCGATCCTGGCCAAAGACCTGGCGCGGGAAGCCTTGCGCCAGTTGGAGGGCAATAGCAACGGCAATAGTTACAGTCATGGTCATAATCATAATAAAGACAAATGCGAGTCGGCCCGCGCCGATCTCGACCGCATCGTGCGCCTGGCGCACGACCTCCGCGGCAACGGCGCCCACGCCAAGGCTGTGTTCGCCTGCGCCGCGCAAGGCTTTTGGCGCGAGTATGATTTGCCTCCACATCTGAGCGGCACGCAACTTATCGTGAATCGCCATTTCCATCTGAAGCCCCTTGCACAATTGCAGGGAGCATCTCCCAGCCTTGGCGTCGTCCTGGTGGATCGTCATCGGGCTCGCATGTTCGACCTGCGCCTGGGCGAATTGAACGAGCGCGAAGGATTCTTTCATCCGCTCTCCCGCCGCGGCCGTGGCGACGGCTTCGCCGGCTACGACGGAGGCCATGCCGAGCGCCGCGTCGCCGATGAGACCCGCCAGCATTTCAAGTTCGTCGCCGAGTACCTCAAAGACGCTTTGGAAAAAGGCACATTCGAAAAGTGGATCCTGGGCTGCCAGGAAATCCATTGGTCACAATTCGAACCGCAATTGCATTCCTATGTTTCGCAGCGGCTGCTGGGCCGGTTTTCCACTGAATTGGCTCACGTGAGCTGCGACGAAATCCGTGCGCAAGCCGAACGCATTTTCGCCGACTCGCAAAACAACCGCTGTAGCGAAGCGGTTCGCGAAACCATCGATCAGGCCCGCGGCCATGGTCGCGGCGTTACTGGACTGCGGCGCGTTCTGCACTCGCTGGAGTTAGGCGAAGTACAAACCCTGCTGCTCGGCGATCACTATGTTGCGCAAGCCGTCGAGTGCACCGGCTGCGGCCATCTCGACGCCCACCTCGTCAGCTTCTGTCCGGTTTGTGGACGCGAAACTCGCAAAGTGGTGGATGTGGCGGAAGCGATCTTGCCCTGGGTGATCCGCCACAACGTCGAACTGTTTTACGTCAGGGACGATGCGGAGTTCGACAAGGTCGGCAACATCGCCGCCCTGCTGCGCTTCCGCTCCGAGAAGAACGGCAACAACAACGTGCGCTCGATCGCCGACGTCTCGATAAATCCCTCCCCCGGCCGCCAAGCCGGACTGGTGGGCCGTTACCGCGGCCTAGCCAGCGGCTGATGCCTGGCGTTTCACCACTCGACTCTTTGTCATTCCGAACTTTTGTCATTCGAATTGGGCGCCAAGCCCGGTGAGGAACCTGCCTTCCGCTGCCGCCTGTGGATTTCGGCTGAACTTATTTTTTCGGCGACAGTGTTGTGCAGCGATTCATCGCTCATCCGCGCGGATCCGACTCGGAAAAAGCGGGGTATCCCCCCCTCCCCCCTCCCCCCAATCTCTGGAATCATCACGTTAGCGTGAAATTCCCTACAAAATCCGGCGGGGAAAGAACTTAGAGGTCAAAATCTAGACCACGAAGGACTTACCGCCGGATTTTGTTCCCGCTCGGCTTAGCGATCAGTGCTGCCTCTGCTGGGGCAATCATGAATGAATCTGAGGTGAGGCGCAAGGTTGGATGTCACAAGGATGCGCTGTGGGAAGTCGCCAAAGATCAAAATCCAAAGTGATTGGCGTTCGTGGAATCCCACCCTTGCGCAAAGAACGCGCAAGGATGGGGTACCCGGCAACTTTGTCTCTTGACTCGCGCTGCAGAGAAAGGAAATTTGCCTATTTTTGAAACGCTTTAGTTCCCTTCTGCACTACTACTGGTGGGCCGGCGTGAATACTGAACATGAGCATTAAGGATGGTTACGTTAACGGCCCGCGAACGGAGGTTAGTCCCACATGAACGACCTAAACAACAAATCTTCTTTCTGGACATCTATTCCGGGTGTGCTTACCGGATTAGCGGCGCTTCTGGGATCTCTGGCAACACTGTTTGCAGCGTTCCGTCACATTCATCACCATTGAAGGGGTCTTGTTTTCGCTCCAGACTTGGTTGAGCGGGAGCGATGAAGGAAGAGGAGTAGCCCAACTTTCGCGCACTTTGCGAAAGGTGGGATTCCACTATTGTAAAGTCCTTGTGCTTAGATCCTTGCAGGCACATCCACGCGAACTGGCACCCCATCTAATTCATCCAAGCACCGGATTAACCACTCGAACCGCGCCGTAACTCTGCTTCGCCGCTAAATCTTCCGAGTAGAGGATCGCCGCGCCCGATTGCTCTGCTGCATGCAAGATGAGAGCATCCCAAAAAGAGGTTTTGTATCGCGCTTCGATCTCCAGCGCCCGAATCACGGCCTCAGCAGAGTTAACCACGATCTCCCAACTCATGTAGTCGTGGATGAGCAGGCGGATTTCGTCCACCGCGAGCGGACGCGCAACTTTGCGCCGCAGGTTGACACAGAGCTCCTGCAGGACTTGCGTGCTCAAGACGCCCTGCCCGCTCGTCCACAAGCTCTCGATGAGTTGACGAGCCCGCTCGTGTTTGATCCCCGTAGACCGGTCATGGGCGTAAATCAAGATGTTGGTATCGACGAAGTATTTGTCGGCCATGGTGCGTACCAGCCAGCTATCGCTCATGTAGCTCGTCGCGCGAACGAGCAGGCGTCCAACGAAGGTCCATTCCTTCACGTAGCCTCGCCAGTGCCCGCTTTCGGGCACGATGGTAAGCTTGGCGCTCGCGTACGATTTGTTCCAGCCGCGCCGCCAGCATGGCGCTAATCGAGGTGTCCTCTTCGGCGGCTAACACTCGGGCCTCGCGTAGAAGGTCGGCATCCAGTTTGAGGGTAATGTTCGTCTTCATATAAAGCACATAATCACGTGCAGCACAATCTTACGTGCGACGAAAAGCGTTGTCAAGGGAAACAATATCCGAAAAGGTTGAGGGTTGTGGAATCCCACCCTTCGGCTTCGCTCAGGGCGGTCTTTCTCGCAACGGACGCGAGAAATGGGGCACCCCGGCTTGTTTTCGCTGGTCCTCTCCGTGTCACTGTGTCTCTGTGGTGAAAAGCTTTCGCCGCATGATATGCTCCCGCTTTCGCATCAGCAGGAGGAACATGCCATTCTCGCGCCGTGATTTTGTAAAGACATCCGTTCTCGGAGCGGTCGCTGCCGGAGTAGGAACACGAGCCCAAGGGGAAGAGTCGAAGCAAAGCGCGGGCTCACAGGAGCAAGATGCGCAAACCAGAGCACCTAAGCGCCCCATCATCGTTTGTGCCAACAACGGCTACGCTTACCTCGAGGATGCATTCGCCTTCCTGAAAAGTGGCGGCGACACGCTGGATGCCGCGCTTCGCGTCGTCAAAGGTCCGGAAGACGATCCTAATGACGACTCGGTCGGCCTCGGCGGAATCCCCAACGAAGAAGGCGTGGTCGAGCTCGATGCCTGCTGCATGCACGGACCTACGCGGCGCGCCGGCTCGGTCGGCGGCGTGCGCAATATCAAGAACGTGTCGCTGGTCTCAAAGGCCGTGATGGAGCATACCGGACACGTCATGCTGGTGGGCGAAGGCGCGGAGCGCTTCGCCGTGGCCGTCGGCTTCCCGCGCGAGAACCTGCTCACCGAGCACTCGCGCAAGATTTGGTTGCTCTGGAAGGAATTCCACTCCAGTGAGGACTGGTGGGGACCTGGCCTCGCCGACCCGCACTGGCAAGCTCCGGAGTCGAGTCCGAGTAACGGCAAGCCGCAGGCGGAACTGTGGCAAAAGCGCATCGAGAACCTGCGCGCCCGCGCCGCCGGTCTCGGCATTGAGCCGGAACTGCAACTGGCCGCCGTGCGTAAAGTTTTGTTTCCACCCACGGGCACCATCCATTGCTCGGCATTGAACGACAAAGGAGAAATTTCCGGCTGCACCACCACCAGCGGATTGTCCTTCAAGCTTCCCGGACGCGTCGGCGATTCGCCCATCATCGGCGCGGGTTGCTACACCGATCAGGATGTGGGCTCGGCTGGCGCGACCGGCAGCGGTGAGGAAAACATCAAGGTCGCGGGCGCTCATACGATCGTCGAAAACATGCGCCACGGAATGTCTCCGCAGGAGGCTGGCATGGACGCGCTAAAGCGCATTGTCCGTAACTACAACGGTGACATGAATAAGCTGCGCTTCGTCGACATGATCTACTACATTTTGCGAAAAGACGGCGCCTATGCCGGAGTTTCGCTGTGGGAAGGCTACTCGAAAGACCGTCCACACAAGATCGCCATTCACGACGGCACCCGCCGCGCCGAGGTGACCGTCAGCCTGCTCAAGGGATACTCACAGAGTTTTCCGCCGTTCCCGAATGTCCCCGAGGATCTGAAGAAGGGTTCGGAGTATCTGAAGTAGCGAGGCTAAGGTTCAGGAATTCGAGTCAGGAAACGATTTCGACTCCGGCCTTGGAGGCGGCGGTCAGCAGTTGTCGGTCGAGCGTTGCTAGTGGCAACCCTTGCTGCAGCGCTGTCTCGAGGTAGACGGCGTCATAAGCTGTGAGCCGGAACTCCCGGGCCGTGTGCATGACGCTCCGCATTGAAAAAGTATCGCGACTGCTCTCAATCGCTTCCGCGATTATGACATCAAGATTTTGCAAAGTTTCGGTTGTCTCTGAAGGGGTCAGCAGGCCACGCCGTTCGGCGACGATAAATCCGTTCGCAATCTCTAACTGCCAAAGCGCCGGAACGACTGCCCGGTTGCCGCGGAGCAATAGCTGCCTGATACGGTCGGCGTATAGCGCGGTTGGGCGGTCCAGGAACCAAGCTAGAGTGACCGAAGCGTCCAGCACAAATCGCTTCACCTGCGGCCCTCTTCAATCAGATCCTTGATAGTCACGCCTTTGGGCAGCGGTTTGGCGCGCCTGCGGATCCGCTCAATGTCGGCAAATGCTTCTTTCAAACTGACACCATTTCGCGCGGGAACGATTATCGCGGCCAGCTTGCCCCGCCGCGTAATCCCGATCTGCTCGCCTTCGCTGGCGCGTTCGACCAGTTCCGACAGTTTCTGTTTGGCTTCGAACAGTCCTATTGTCTTCATAAATCTTCAACCTAGATGATTATTCTAGATGATTCTATACAGGACAGTCAACGTACTTTTCAGGCAGTTTCGCACGAGAACTCGCTACGCAAACCTCACCTTCACATCCGGTCCCTTCTCCAGATGGATGCTTTCGATGAAGCGCACTTTGGCGGTGAGTTGCGTGAGGATCACCGAAGAGGTGCGCGTGCCTTCGCCGAAGAAGCGGACGCCTTTGAGCAGGGCTCCGTCGGTAACGCCGGTGGCGGCGAAGATGAGTTGCTTGCCGGGAGCGAGATCTTCAGCCTCGTAGATTCTGCTCTTATCTTTCACGCCCATGCGAGCGAGGCGTTCTTCCTGGTCGGGCTTCACTACCAGGCGGCCGAGCATGTAGCCGTTGAGGCAGCGGATGGCGGCGGCGGTGATCACGCCTTCCGGCGCTCCGCCCGATCCCATGACGGCGTGCACGCCGGTACCGATCACTGCGGCGGCGATGCCGGCCGAAAGATCGCCATCGCCGATCAAGCGGATGCGGGCGCCGGCGGCGCGAATATCGGCAATCAACTTTTCGTGGCGCGGACGATCGAGCACGATCACGACCAGATCTTCCACGTCGCGATCCATTCTCTTGGCGATGTTCTTCAGATTGTCGGCGACCGGGGCATCGAGTTCGACGGCATTCTTGCAGGAAGGTCCGACCACGATTTTTTCCATGTAGCAGTCGGGAGCGTTGAGCAGGCCTCCGCGTTCAGAAGCGGCGAGGACGGTGATCGATCCGGGCGCGCCGGTAGCGCAGAGATTGGTGCCTTCGAGCGGATCGACGGCGATATCAACTTCAGGCACTTCGCGGCCATCGGGAAATTCGGCTCCGACTTTTTCGCCGATGTAGAGCATGGGCGCTTCGTCGCGCTCGCCCTCGCCGATGACGATGGTGCCGCGCATGGGAATGGAGTCCATGGTCTGCCGCATGGCCTCGGTGGCCACCTGGTCGGAGAGTTTGCGCTCGCCCTGTCCCATGGTGCGGGCCGAGGCGATTGCCGCCACTTCCACCACTCGCAGAAACCGTGAGGCCAGGTCGCTTTCAATGTTTTCCCCGAAACTACGAGCCTTGCCTTCCGGACGAGTTTGCGTAGCCATGAGGCCTCCCAGCCACCCACGGAACGCTAGGGACCGAGGGCACGGCGAATCATGCCCCAT
This sequence comes from Acidobacteriaceae bacterium, assembly GCA_003168355.1. Lineage (GTDB taxonomy): Bacteria > Acidobacteriota > Terriglobia > Terriglobales > Acidobacteriaceae > Sulfotelmatobacter. Next base: position 151,764 of record PMSQ01000199.1, read on the forward strand.
TGCGCGTGTCGCGGTCAAGAAGGAAGCTGTCGGCGGAGTGAAACGAATTGCAGTATTCCGGCACTATAGGCCAGCGAGATCTCGGAGGGCTTTATGGCTGCTATATCGGATGGCGCACTATCGGTTGCAAGGCCCGTGACGATGTCATCGGACCGCGTGCTAATGCCTCTGTTGGGCGTCCTTTGGGTTGTGGTCAACGTAGCGTTGCTTAGTCTCGGGATTTACATCCATTGGCCGTTCGCTTGCTCGTTCGTGGTTGGCCTGGTCAATGGCACGGTACTGTCTGTGATTGCGGTCGCCGTGGCAAGTGAGCGATTCCAGGCGAGTGCCGCTGGACTGCTGGGAGGACTGAGCCTGAGCGCTCTGCGGAGCGACGGTAGCATGATCTCGAAAGTCATGCAGAGCCTGCACAGCCTTGCGGACGGTCTGCTGAATGCCATGGGAATCGAAGTCAACGAACAGCTGCACCGCGCCATCGAGCAGGAAGCTCTCTACATTGTCTGGACGACACTCCTTGTGGTGTTGGCCTCACTGGTGGCGGAGTGGGTGCGATCGGAGTGGGTGCACGGCTGATACTAAGAATGGTCGATAAAAGGATTCATCTGTCCGATTGAATAATTGATTCTCGGGCTGGCATCGGCGTGGTATTCTCGCAGACCTGCTGCCAGATGAATGCCATGCCTGAGCCGCGTCCAATCACCCTTCTATGCATTACCACGTACGAAAAAGGTCAGGAGTTCATGCGCGAGTGCANNTCAATGTTTTCCCCGAAACTGCGGGCCTTGCCTTCCGGATGAGTTTGCGTAGCCATAAGTGCCTCCCAGCATGCGGTACGAGCCGGCCATTTCGACCGGCCTGAGAATATAACCCAATCGCAGGGGGATTGAAAGAAATAGCTGGAGTCATGAGAATAACCGATAATTGGGACCGCAGTTGACGTGTTATTCTCACAAGCTTGTTCTGAAAAGAGACCCCATGCCGGAATCGCGCCCGCTCACCTTTCTGTGCATTACGACCTACGAGAAGGGACAGGAGTTCATGCGCGAGTGCAAGCGCCAGGGCTGCGGCGTAATTCTGCTCACGGCGGAGAAGCTGCGCGATGCCGACTGGCCGCGGGAAAGCTTGGACGATACGTTCTATCTTCCGGCTGAGATTCCGCTGGCTGACATCGTGCAGGCGGTCACGCACCTTGCCCGAAACCAGAAGATCGACCGCATTGTCGCACTCGATGAATACGACATGGAGACCGCAGCGACGCTTCGCGAACATCTGCGCGTGCCGGGGATGGGGCTGACGACCATGCGTTATTTCCGCGACAAGCTGGCCATGCGCATGAGGGCTCTGGATCGCGACGTGCGGGTGCCAGATTTTGTTCCGGTGTTCAACCACGGCGACATCCGATACTACCTTGAACACGTGGCGGGGCCGTGGGTGCTGAAGCCGCGGCAAGAGGCATCGGCGATTGGGATCAAGAAGATTCACGCGGCGGAAGAGTTGTGGCCGGTGCTGGAGCAACTGGGGGATAAGCAGTCGTCGTTTCTGCTGGAAAGATTTGTCCCGGGCGAGGTCTACCACGTGGATTCGGTGGTTTCGGAAAACGAGGTGGTTTTCGCCAATGTCAGCAAATACGGCAAGCCGCCGATGAATGTGGCGCAGGGTGGCGGAGTTTTTACGACGTTCACCGTGCCGCGGGGCAGTGACGCAGACTCAGGATTGCGCCAGATCAATCGGGACCTGATTGCAGCGTTGGGATTGGTGCGCGGCGTGGCTCATGCGGAATTCATTCAGGCGCATGCCGATGGGCACCTCTATTTTCTGGAGTGTGCGGCGCGCGTGGGAGGCGCTTACATCAACGAGATGGTCGAGGCTGCGACGGGGATCAATCTGTGGCGGGAGTGGGCCCGCATCGAGATTGCGGGAGGAAACGGAAGTTACCGGCTTCCCCCGGTGCGTCAAGAGTATGCGGGAGTGATTCTTTCGCTGGCGCGGCAGGATGATCCCGATACTTCCGGATACAACGATCCGGAAGTATTCTTGCGAATTAAGAGGCATCATCACGCGGGATTGGTTCTGCGATCATCCGATCCGCGGCGCGTGCCGACGTTGCTCGAGAACTACAGCCAGCGCTTCGCCGAAGAGTTCCTCGCCGTGGAACCTCCGCGGGAGAAACCGACCTCCTGAGGGTTTCAGAGTCTTCACAACTTAGAAAAACACTTCTGGTGAAACGTGGAACCGATGGCTAAGGCGGCGGATGTGTTCCGTGGTAAGCCTGCGCTTTCCTCCAAGAACTTCGGAAACGATGCTGGGTGTACCAAAAACATCCAACAGGTCTTTCTGCTTCAGATCATTTGCCAACATAAGTTCGCTGAGAACTTCTACCGGTCCGGCCGCTTTGAGTGCGTAGTGCTGCTCTTCAAAATCTTCGATGAGCAATGTGAGCAACTGGGCCATACGCCGCTCGGCCGCGCTCATACGTTTGCCCTTACGATCTATCTCTTCGAGCATCGCGATGTGGCGCTCGTTCTCCGCCTCGCTGCGGATGACCGAAGGCAAAGTGCTGGTCAACAAAGAAGCGTATTCAGATCGGACTGCGGTCGCACTCATTGCTTCCAACCTTTCCGGTCGTACTCGGCATGCGTCAAAACGTAGCGGATGTAGATGCGGCCAAACACGTAGTTGATCTCAACGATCAGCCGGTACTGGTTGCCTTTGATGTTAAAGATCATCCACTTGCCAACGGCGTCCGCGTTCGAAAAGGTCCTTCGGACGTCTGCCGGATTCCTCCACGAAGCTTTCTTAGCTATGCGAAACCACGCATCGAGCGGGCCTTCGAGGTCCCGGTGCCGCGTAGCCGCTCCCTTTAGCTTCTTGCGGCTGATGACGTGCATGGTGGCCTCAGATTCGCATTATGCGAATATTATAGTTCGCATAACGCGAACATGTCAAGATCTATACTTTTGCCAGAAAACGCAGGGTCTAAGGTTGGCTCGGTTTCCAATTGTCGTTGAAGCCCCAACTCAACCATGCGAGATACTGCCTGAATAAAACTTCAGCGGCTTCGATCACCTCCTCTGCTTCCTGCCGCGATACAAACCGCCCATGCATGGCTTGATTGCACACGTTAAAGATCTTTTGGGCTAGCTGCATCTGGTCGGGCGTGATTGCTCCAGCCTCTTTGAGTCGCCCCAGAAGGCGGGGAATCGGGCCTGAAGCGGCAAATTGCAATTTAAACCCGACGGTTACGTTCCGCATCATCATCTCCAAATCGATTCGCAAGCCAGCGAGAGCGAGCACGGGATCGGATTCTGCCTTGGAACGATAATAGGCAATATCAAGGCCGCTCAACATGGGCGAGAGCCCAAGCTTAATCATCCGCGCATTCGCCTCGGTGAGCGGGATGCTGGGCAATCGTGTTGCGACCGCCTGAAGGCGAAGTGTATGGAACCGCTTCTGATGGCTGCTTTGCCTCCTGTACGTGACGTTCCGCGGGGAACCGCTCAGGAGCAGACTGAACAATTTCTGACAACTGCTTTACCTCCTGGACCTGCTCTTGTAAATCGAGGGAAAGCCCCCGGGTAGGCCGAGCTTCTTTAATCTGGCTAGTAGTCTCTTGATTTCGCTGCGGAAGAAGAGAGACAACGCGAGGACAGTGAGTGGCCAGACAAGAGCTCTAACGAATTCGAGGACGAGCTTGCATGCCCCTGCCTCCCGAAGCCGCGCTACCGCCGCTAGATCTCCATGTTCTTCCGCGTTCTCTAGAATGCATCGATCCCCGTCACGCTCTGGCCAATGATCAGCGAGTGCACGTCGTGCGTGCCTTCGTAGGTCTTNNTAGTCGTCGGCGACGCCGTTGGCGCCGAGGATGTCGCGCGATATGCGGGCGCACTCGAGGGCCATCCAGACATTGTTGCGCTTTGCCATGGAGATGTGCTGGTGCTCGACCTTGCCCGCATCTTTCAGGCGGCCGACCTGCAGCACGAGCAGTTGAGCTTTGGTGATCTCGCTGATCATCCAGGTGAGCTTGTCCTGCACGAGCTGGTGGGAGGCGATGGGTTGGTCGCGCCATTGCTTGCGCAAGATGGCGTATTGCAGGGCGCAGTCGTAGCAGGACATGGCCGCGCCGATCGCGCCCCAGGCTATGCCGTAGCGGGCCTGGTTGAGGCACATCAACGGCGATTTCAGGCCGTCGCTTTTGGGCAGCAAGTTCGATTCCGGAACGTGAACATCTTGCAACGAAAGCCCCGAGGTTACTGAAGCGCGCAGCGACCATTTGCCGTGAATGTCGTCGGCCTTGAAGCCGGGGCGGTTGGTCTCGACCAGGAATCCGCGAATCTTGTCATCTTCGTTTTCCACCTTGGCCCAGATGACGGCAACATCGGCGATGGTGCCAGAGGTGATCCACATCTTCTCGCCGTTGAGAATGTACTCGTTGCCGACTTTGCGAGCGCGCGTCCGCATGCCTCCAGGATTCGAGCCGAACCCGGGTTCGGTGAGTCCGAAGCAGCCGAGTTTTTCGCCTTTCTGCATGACGGGCAGCCAGGTCTGCTTCTGCTCTTCGCTGCCGAAGGCGTAGATGGGATACATCACGAGTGCCGACTGCACACTGACGAAGCTGCGCACGCCGGAGTCGCCGCGTTCGAGTTCCTGGGTCATCAGTCCATATTCGACGTTGCCCATGCCGGCACAGCCGTAGCCTTTGAGCGATGCGCCGAAGAAGCCGAGATCGGCCATGGGCTTGACCAGTTCGCGCGGGAAGCGGCCGGCGCGGTTGCACTCTTCGATGATGGGGATGAGGTTATCTTCGATGAACTTGCGCGTGGTATCGCGGACCAGGCGCTCTTCTTCGGTGAGCAACGAATCGAACTGGATGAAATCGACACCGCGAAATTTGATGGCAGGCATGAGAATCTCCGTGAAGAGCAAACATAAGACGGTAGCAGGGGCGAGGATACGGGGTCAACGCCAGCAGGCGCGCAAGACAACTGCACAGCGTTACTGTAAAATAGCTTTGGTAAGAGAAACACGACGCAGCGACACGTCTTCTAGAGTGGATTGTCGGATCCCGGTTTAGCTTTCTTAAACATCCCATCTACGATCATTTCCGGAAATCGAACGGATCGCTGCGCAATTGAGATCAGGGGAGACGAACCATGGCAGTGGGCGCGAAGATCGCAAAAACAGCGGACCGTAAGAAGGTGATGGACACCAGCAAGAGCACGGATTGTCCCAAGTGCGGCAAGACGACGCGCATCGTCAAGCGCATGAAGGACCGCGAGCGCGGCGTGCCGGGCGGCATATATATTTCGTGCTCGGCGTGTGAGTTCTTCGAGAAGCTCTGAGGCAGTTTCAGGTTTCTTGTTTCCAGTGGCCGGAGAAGAAGGGGCGCGACTTCCCTGCTCCGACCTTTGTATTTGCGCGAGCGTGGACAATTGCGCTACTTGGGCGGTAGCAAGTCTAATGTGCGAACTCCCCGAGAGCCAGGTCAAACCGTTGCGGCATGCCAAACACCGCGACCAAACCCTCACCAAGCAGGCCTTTTGAGACCTTCGAGTTCTTAGTATCCTTCATAGCGCGCCCGTGTTTGCGGAAGTCGTGGTCTACACCGCGACCGTGACTGACGTCTCCGTGCGGGTAACCGGCCGATACAACGTATCCCGCTCGATCGGTTCCCTGCCGGCGGCGCGGATCAAGCGCTCCAGTTCTTCGCGGCGCATGCCTTGCGGCGTGGTGGCTCCCGCATCGTGGTAAATTTTTTCTTCGATCACTGTGCCATCCATGTCGTCGGCCCCGAAGCGCAGGGAGATCTGCGCGATCTTGGCGGTCATCATCTGCCAATAGGACTTGATGTGCGGGAAGTTGTCGAGCACCAGACGGCTGACCGCGATCTGTTTGATGTCGAGCATGCCGGTGGTTTTCGACAAGTGCTGCAATGGAGTGTTATCGGGATGGAAGGCCAAGGGGATGAAGGTCTGGAATCCCCCGGTTTCATCCTGCAGCGCGCGTAGTTTGAGCAGGTGATCGACCCGGTCGTTGTCGTTTTCGACGTGGCCGTAGAGCATGGTCGCGTTGGATTTCAATCCGATCTGGTGGGCGAGCCTGGCAGTGTCGAGCCACTGGTCGCCATCGATCTTGTGGTCGCAGATAATGTGGCGAACCCGGTCGGCAAATATTTCAGCGCCGCCGCCGGGGAGCGAATCCACGCCTGAGGCTTTGAGTTGTTCGAGGGTTTCGCGAATGGAAAGTTTGGCACGCTTCGAGAGATATGCGACCTCGACCATGGTGAAGGCCTTGAGATGCACCTGCGGAAAGCGCTGCTTGAGGCCGGAGCAGAGATCGAGAAAATATTGAAAGGGCAGATCGGGATGTAAACCTCCGACGATGTGGAATTCCGTGACGGCCTCGCTGTATCCGGAGGCGGCTGTTTCAAACACCTCATCGAGCGCCATGGTGTAGGCGCCGGGCGCGTCTTTCTTGCGGCCGAAGGCGCAGAGGCGGCAGGCGGCGACGCAAACGTTAGTGGGATTGATGTGGCGGTTCACGTTGAAATACGTCTTGTCGCCATGCATGCGCTCGCGGACGTGGTTGGCCATCCAGCCTACGGCGAGAATATCTGCGGTGCGGTAGAGAGCGAGGGCGTCGTCGGCATCCAGTCGCTCACGAGCCCGAACTTTGGCGTGAATCGGCGCGAGGCGCGGGTCGTCGGTCTGAAAGGGATGGTTCTGGCGCGAGGAAGACATCCCCATGATGATATCGCAGGAACCTCGAGAAGTCACAAAAAGGCAGCGCTAGCGCTCGGCGATGACCCGGTCGCGGATTTTGTCGTACTCCGCGTCCGAGAGCACGTGGCGCGTTACCAGTTCATGAGTATCGCCGAAGGGGCGGTCGGCGATGATGCGATCGGCCTCACGTTCGGTCACCCCCGGTAGGCTCAGCAGGTCTTCACGGGAAGCTTTGTTGATGTTGACGGTTTTGTCGCGGCCCATGCCTTCCTTCACGCCTTCCACCACGGCCTTGGTATCGCGCCGCATGGTCGCGGTTGCATCAGCGGTGCGCTCGCGGATTTCATCCGGATTGTCTTTGTTCGTGCAGGCGGTGATGCCCACGAACAGCAAAGCGAGCGCCACGAGCAATGAGTAGCGAGGTTTGAGAAGGTGCATGGAGTTCTGATGCACTCGCGGCATTTTCGGTTGGCGACATTTTTCTTTGCCGCCTGCGCCTGGTTTGTCAGGAAGACATTTCAAAAATACGCTTCTGCCGGGCGCCAATCTCCCCTCTTTCCCTGTCCTGTACAATTTCCCTCTGATGAGTTGGGGCGCAAAATGGTGGCTGGGTGTAGCCGGGGCGCTGCTGCTGATCGTTGCGACGCAGGCCGAACCCATCGCTCAGCTCAAGCCCACCGACTACGTGAACGACTTTGCCCACGTTCTGGATCAGAGCTCGATAGCGCAGATGGATGACATCTGCCGACAGATCGACGAGAAAGCGCATGCCAAGATGGCGATCGTCACTATCCGATCGCTCGATGGCGCTGACATCGAAAGTTACGCGGTTGCTCTGTTCCATCAGTGGGAGCTCGGAAGCAAGTCCACCAACCGCGGAGTGCTGCTCCTGTATGCCATTGACGACCATCGCGCCCGCGTTGAGGTTGGCTATGGGCTCGAACCCATCTTGCCCGATGGGAAGGTGGGTGGATTTCAGCGGGAAGCCGTTCCGCTCATGCGCGCTGGAGCTTATAGCCAGGCGTTGCTGCTGGTTACGTCGCGAGTTGCGAAGGTGATTGCCGATGATGCCGGTATTCAGCTTACCAACTTACGGATGGAGGCTCCGGTTGAGCGCGACAATCAGCCGAGTGGAGGCTTGTCGATCGGTGCGATTGTAGGCATTGGCATCGTTATATTGATCATCCTCTTTACTCCTTTGCGCGGCATTTTGTTCTGGATGCTTTTTTCTGGAATGTTTGGCGGCGGAGGTCGCGGTTTTGGTGGCGGGGGCGGCGGGTTTGGCGGTGGGGGTGGGTTTGGCGGATTCGGCGGTGGCGGCAGTTCCGGCGGCGGCGGGGCTAGCAGCAGCTGGTAACCAGTGAGGGTGCAAATGGTTCCGGAGAAAAAGATTACCGACTTTGTCGACAGGCTGCGAGCGGCGGCTGGAGGGAATTTGGAGAGCGTGATCCTGTTCGGATCGGCGGTCGCAGGAGATTTTCATCCCGAGTTCTCGAATGTGAATCTGTTCTGCGTGGTTCGCGACGGCTCATTCGCGGCATTGCAGGCGCTGGCCCCCGCCGTGAAATGGTGGGACGCGCAGAAGCAGCCTCCGCCCCTGTTCATGACTCGGGATGAGATCGAGCGCTCTGGCGATGTGTTTACGATTGAATTGCTCGATCTGCAACAGCACCATCGCGTTCTCTTCGGCGAAGATGTTGTGCAAGGTCTGTCGATTCCAGCGAACCTGCACCGCGTCCAGGTGGAATACGAGTTGCGGGAAAAACTTGCGCTGCTGCGCCAGCACTTGCTACTCGCCTCGGGCAACGACTCGCGCATGTGGGAGGGGCTGCTGCGGTCGGTCTCGTCCTTCGCCACGCTTTTTCGTCACGCACTTATTGTGCTGGGTCACGATGCGCCGGTGGGGAAGCGCGAGGCGGTGCAGGCGTTGTCAAAGCAGATTGAGTTTGATGCCTCGGGCATTCTACAGGTGCTGGACGTGAGAGAACGGAAAGCGGACCGCAGGAAGTTGGATGTGACGAGCGTTTTTTCGCGCTACCTCGCGGCAGTAGAGCAGGTAACGGCCGCAGTTGATAGAATGCTGGACTCGGGTACTGCAGGATCTTTGTAGAGGGCGCTTTTCAGGAGACTCTCATGAGCAAGGCGTTGATTGTGGTCGTGGTTATTGTGGCACTTTTATTGTTGATAACCCTATTTGCCTTTGGCCAGTACGTGAGCGTGAAGAACACGCTGGTCAGCAAGAACGAGGCCGTAAAGGCCGCCTGGTCGCAGGTCGACATAGTATTGCAGCGTCGCGCCGACCTGATTCCGAATCTGGTGGAGACGGTGAAGGGCTACGCGCAGCAGGAGGTGACCGTGTTTGGCGATATCGCCAAAGCGCGCTCTGCGCTGCTTTCCGCAGGCTCGCCGCAAGAGAAGATCGCAGCCAACGGGCAGCTGGATGGAGCGATCGGACGCCTGCTGCTGGTGGTCGAGAACTATCCTCAGTTGAAATCCAATGAAAATTTTCTACGCTTGCAGGATGAACTCGCAGGCACGGAGAACCGGATTGCGGTCGAGCGCAAACGTTATAACGACACTTTGCGCGACTACAATACCTACGTGCAGCAATTTCCCAACAGCTTCTTCGCGGGATTTGCGGGATTCAAGCCGAACGAAGCATACTTCGAAGCTTCGCCGGCATCGCGCGAGGTTCCGAAGGTGAACTTCTCAAGCCCAGGTGCAACGGCTCCGCAGGCGACGCCTCAGCCTGCGCCGGCGCACTAGCCGTAGTTTCCGGTTTCTGGTTTCCAGTTTCTCCGGAGTGAGCGGTACTTCTCAATTACGGTTCATCTAGAAACGGGAAACTAGAAACCGGAAACCCATATGACATAGCTCAAGACTGCAAGTTCGAACAGACTCCGACTGAGGTTAGGCAGGCGATTCCCAGCCTTCGTCCTTCATCTTTTTGTTGGTCCAGTGCTGGAGCTGCTCGAACAGTGCGGGATCGATGACGGCGAAGCGGAGGCCGACCCGCGATTCTTCGCCGATCCAGACGATGCGAGCTTTCGCCTGAAAAACGATCTCGCTGTCGGGCAGCGGAAAACTGACGTCGAGAAGGCCGGAAAACCGCATCGGCTCTTTCAGTCCGTCCACTCCCAGGCCACCGGTGCTAAGGTTTACTCCCTGGACGGAGGCTTCCTCACCCTGCTGGTTCCTGATTGTGACGGAAAGCCGGATGCGAGCGCGGAAGAACTTCTGCTGTTCCAGACTTATGAATCCCAGTGAGTTTGCCCCGTCGCCGGGATTGACGTTGATGTTGTATTCCTTGAGCTTGCGGCTGAGAGTGCGGCGCGAGATGCCCAACTGCTCCGCGGCCTGGCTGCGATGGCCGCCACTGCGCTCCAGAGCGCGAATGATCATCTGTTCTTCCATGCTGTCCAGGTTGCCGACTGGCATGGATGCGGATTGGCGGAGCGTGACCGGGCTGCCTGACATTGCGGCTGCGATCTGAGACTTGTGGATTTCGGGATGGCTCGACTCTACCGCGACTCTGGCGACAAGGTTGCGCAACTCGCGGACGTTGCCTGGCCAGGAGTGCGCAAGCAGGAACGAAATGGCCTCCGGCGTATAAGAACTACCGGGCTTCTTGAGGTTGAGAAAGTGCTCGGCCAGAGCGACGATGTCCTCCGGGCGATCTCGGAGTGGCGGCACGCGAAGTTGAAGCTGGCCGAGGCGATGGAAAAGATCCTGGCGAAAGCGGCCCGCCGTAACGGCGGCATCAAGATCCTGATTGGTGGCGGCGACGATGCGGACATCGACTTTGATCTTGCGATGGCCGCCCAGGCGGTAGAAGGGGGATCCATCCAGCACGCGCAGGAGCTTGACCTGCGTTTGAAGCTGCAGTTCACCGATTTCATCGAGGAAGAGCGTGCCCTTATCAGCAAGCTCGAACAGCCCGGGCTTGGACACGTCGGCGCCGGTAAACGCGCCTTTTTCGTAGCCGAACAACTCGCTCTCCACCAGGTTTTCTGGAAGAGCGGCGCAGTTGATGTCGACCCAAGGGCGGCTGCGCCGGTGCGAGGACCGGTAAATCGTGCGGGCAATGAGCTCCTTGCCGGTTCCAGTTTCGCCCGTGATGAGGGCGGTCTCAGTGTGCGCAGCAACGCGGTCCACCATGCGCATGAACCTATGCATGAGGGGACTCGCCACAATGAAAACTCCGCCGTCTATTTCGCGAGAAACAGTCTGCGCAGGCATCTCTTCCTCTGTGCCGCGCTCCGGCTCGTTGGTGCGCACTGCGCCTGCTTTCGGCTTTTCTTCTGCCACAGAGAACAGAGCGACCATCCCCGTTGGCGCGGGACGGCCGTCACGCAACAATGTAACGGACAACTCCGCGATGAAGTCTTTTCCAAACTTGGTCTGACACTGGCGTCGAGATCGATACTCACCTTCCTTCAAAACAGCAGCGACCATGGTTTGCTGCAGGTGAAGCTGTGCCGTGCCATCCTCAGAAAGCACCAAGGCTGCCAGAAGTTTGCCAAGAATTTCCTGGCGCGTTTGGCCGAATACCTCGAGGGTTGCGTCGTTGCACCCGGTGATGGTGCCGTTAAGGTCGGCGGATAACACGGGGGTTCCCGTCACCGTCCAGGCATCAGGACCCGCAACTGACGGCGTGTCGCAGCCGGCTTGTGCTACATCGGTGGCGGGCGCTTGCGGCTGTGAATTGAGATTTGACAGTGACATTCTCCGCGTTTGGACTCGATCTTGACACAGGGACTAGGTATTGCAGAAAGTATGCGGCTTCGGATCATGACGAAAGTAACTGGTTACTGTGCGCTTTTCGGCCTAAGAGTCGCCGTCACGCGAATTGCCAAACAGCGCCACTGAGTCCTTGGGGTGTTACGTCAGTAAGCTACTTAAATCCATGTAACAACAATAGGATTTCCACTGGTCAGGCCTCGCTTGAAGGTTGCGTGAGAGAACCCTCCCACGCAGGCGACGGGGTCTGTTTCGCACTGCGCACAAAACAAACGACAGTATGTCGATCCGCACGAAACTATTTGTCGGGATCACCGCCTCGCTTGGAATGGTGGTGCTGTGCTTTGCCTGTTGGCATTGGCAGTCTGCCGATCTGGCGCGATTTCTGTGTTATCTGGCGATGGCCATCCTGGCCTCCGGCTTGAAAGTGCAATTGCCCGGAATTGACGGCACCATGTCAGTCAATTTTCTTTTCATTCTTCTGGGCGTGATGGAATTGAGCCTCCCGGAAACGCTGGTCATTGGGTGTACCGCCACTCTGGTGCAGAGCATGTGGCGCGCGCGGAAAGAGCTGGATCCGATCAAGGTCGTCTTCAACGTATTTGGAATGATGGCAAACGCCAGCGCGTTATGCTACGTGAGCTATCACTGGCTTGCGGCAAGGATGGGCTCCAATAAACCATTTTTGCTGATGCTGGCAGCGCTGGTTTTCTTCCTGGCAAACACTCTGCCGATTTCCTTTGTCATCGCTCTGACCGAGGGCAAGTCCAGCCGGAAGGTATGGTCGGAGTGCTACTTCTGGTCCTTTCCTTACTACCTGGTGGGAGCGGCCGCGGTGGGCCTGGTCGGGATCGTGAACCGGCAGGCCGGATGGCAGACATCGCTGCTGGTGCTGCCATTGATCTATTGGGTGTACCGCTCCTATCGCCTGTACCTGGGACGGCTGGAAGCAGAAAAAGACCGGGTGGAGATCGAGAAGAAGCATGTGGAAGAAATTGCCTCGCTGAACATGCGCACCATCGAAGCTCTGGCGCTAGCCATCGAGGCCAAGGATCAAACAACGCATACGCACTTGCAGCGAGTAAGAACTTACGCGGTGGAAATCGGCAAGGACCTCGGACTGCCGCCGGACGAGATCGAGGCCTTGCGAGCCGCGGCGCTGCTGCATGACATCGGAAAGCTTGCCGTGCCGGAGCACATCATCAACAAACCGGGCAAGCTGACGCCGGAAGAGTTCGAGAAAATGAAAGTGCACCCCTTGGTGGGCGCAGAAATTCTCGATCGAGTGGCCTTTCCGTATCCTGTATCTCCCATTGTGCGATCGCACCATGAGAGGTGGGATGGGTCCGGGTATCCAGCCGGTCTCGCCGGCGAAGAGATTCCCATTGGAGCACGCATTCTGGCGGCAGTGGATTGCCTGGACGCGCTGGCCTCGGACCGGCAGTATCGCCCAGCCATACCGCTGGATCAGGCAATGAGCAAGGTGAAAGAAAAAGCGGGCACGTGGTTCGATGCAAAGGTGGTAGAGATTCTGGAGCATCGCTATGTGGCCCTGGAACGCATCGCGCAAAGCCACGAGGCCGGTTTTGTTCCCTCCGGGTTCTCCAAGGGGCTGCGCGTGGAACGGGGTTTGGCACCGGCGACGGGATTCGAAAAAGGGGCGGAGAATTTGTTGCCCGAGGCTGACTTCCTGACGTCGATCGCATCCGCGCGGCAAGAGGCGCAAGCCATGTTCGAGTTGAGCCAGGACTTGGGGAATTCCCTAAGCCTCAGCGAGACCTTGTCAGTACTGTCGATGCGGCTGCGCAAACTGATTCTCTATGATTCAATCGCCGTATTTGTGAATCGAAACGGCTGGCTGCTGCCGGAACTGGTGAGTGGTGAGAACTTTCGAGTTCTTTCGTCGCTGAAAATCCGCGTGGGCGAGGGCTTATGCGGATGGGTAGCGGAGAATTGCAAGCCCATCATCAATGGCAATCCTCAAGTGGAGGCTGGCTACGTCGCCGATCCGGAAAAATACGCCACCCTGTCCTCAGCGCTGGCCGTTCCCCTGGAGGGATTGAGTGGCGTGGTAGGCGTGCTGGCCATGTATCACTCATCTGTTGATGCTTTCACACCAGACCACTTGCGGATTTTATTGGCCGTGGCTTCGAAGGTGGCGCTCTCGGTGGAAAATGCGCTGAAGTATCAGCAGGCCGAAAGTTCGGCTACCACAGATTTCCTCACGGGCCTGCCCAATGCGCGGTCGCTGTTTGTGCACCTGGCGCAGGAAGTGGCGCGGTGCCGCCGCATGAAGACTTCACTCGCCGTCATGGTCTGCGACATTGACGGGCTCAAGAAGATCAATGACTCGTTCGGGCACCTGGAAGGAGACAAATTGTTGCGGGAGTTCAGCACACGGCTGAAGGACGCGTGCCGCGGTTACGACTACGTGGCACGCATGGGCGGCGATGAATTTGTGATCACCGCGCCTGGCCTAACGCCGGAAGCTGCGTTGGAGAAAGCAAGCCGATTGAACCAGGCCGCCATTGAAGCCGGGCGTCACACTTGCGGACGGGATGCGATTACGCTGAGCGTGGGAACGGCCTTCTGTCCGGAAAATGGATATGACGTGGAAGCTCTGCTGGCCGAAGCAGATCGACGAATGTACTCGGTAAAGCAAACCCACCATGCGGAGGCGGCGTCGCGGCCCGATGTTCTGACGCAACGGGCTTCGGTGAAATAAATGGTGAGAGGGAAAATTGCCGCGCATGCGCTGGCGCTGGTAGCGACTGTCCTTCTTGGGGGATTGCTCTCCGCTACGCTGGTGCGTCTCGCGCCCGGTTTCGAGGCGGATGTGCAAGAACTTGATCCGCACTTGAACGCTGCGAGCGTGACGGCGCTGCGCGAAGCCAGGCGGCAGGACCATAACATCCTTCAGTTTTACTTGTCCTACATGAATCGCGCTGCACACGGTGACCTTGGAACCTCGCTCGCCCTGGGGCAACCCGTGCGTACCCTGCTGCTCGACCGGGCACCGCTCACGCTCCGCTTGCTCGCCACCGGGCTTGCGCTGGCCTGGGTGCTGTCGCTGACGTTGGCGTTGAGTGCGGCCTGGCTGCGGCTCTCCATTTATGACACGCTGACCACGGTCGTCAGCGGAACATTTCTTTGTATTCCCGCGGCAGTGCTGGCATTGCTCTCGGTGCTGTGGAACGTGCCGGGCTCATCGGCAATTGCCCTGATCGTATTTCCGCACACATATCGTTATGCGCGAAATCTGCTGGTGAAGGCTTACTCTCAGCCTCACGTCATCACCGCGCGAGCGAAAGGTTTGGCCGAGCCCCGCATCCTCTTCTGGCATGTGGTGCCGGTGGTAGCGCCGCAGTTGTTGGCCGTGGCTGGAGTGTCGGTCAGCATGGCGGTGGGGGCGGCAATTCCAGTCGAAGCGTTGTGCGGCCTCGCGGGCATCGGACAACTGGCGTGGCAGGCGGCACTGGCCCGCGATCTACCATTGCTGGTCAACATCACGATCCTGGTGACGCTGGTAACCTTGCTGGCCAATTCCGGAGCGGATGTAATCGGTCACATGGTCCGGGGCCAGGAATCATGAATTCGTGGCAGAAGCTGGCGTGTGCGGTTTTGGCGCTGGTACTTGGCGCGTCGCTGGCCGCGAACTTGTTGGCGCCCGGTGGATACGCCAAACAGTACCGCGAAGCGACGAATGCGCCTCCCTCCCACGCGCACTGGCTCGGAACCGATGACGTTGGGCGCGACCGGTTTGCCCGCGTGCTGTATGGAACCAGAATTTCTCTGCTGCTGGCTCCGGCCGCAGCGCTGCTTTCAACGCTGATGGCGGCGTTGATCGGCGGGCTGGCGGGGTATTTGGGTGGAACTTGGGCACGAATGGCAATGGCAGTGACCGATCTATTTTTGTCGCTGCCGTGGTTGTTCCTGCTGATCACGGCGCGGGCGCTGATGCCGCTGAATGTCTCCCCACAGGTTTCGGCGCTGGTGACTTTTATGCTGCTGGGATTTCTGGGCTGGACGGCCGCGGCGCGAGTTCTATGCACCACCGCGGGATCGCTCCGTTCGTCGGATTTTGTGCGGCAAGCGCGGGCGGCAGGCCTTCCCGGACAACGTCTGTTTTGGGTGCATGTCATGCCGAATTTGAGACCGGTGCTTTATGCGCAATTTTGGATTTCGATTCCGGTCTTCATTTTGAGCGAGGCCAACCTGGGCATTCTTGGTCTTGGCGTGGCCGAACCTATGCCTTCGTGGGGAAGTCTGTTGAAGGAATTGGAAGGCCTGGTTTCCGTAGGCGAAGAGCCTTGGAAGTTTGTGCCCTTGATCTTGCTGGTAGTGGTAGTGACATCGTTTCAGCTTTTGCTGTCCAGGCAAGAGGGAGTGGCCGCATGACACGCCACGAGAAAAGGGTCGGAGAGATGGCAAGTGCATGGGGAAAGGCAATCGCAGTTACGGTGATCTGCCTGGTATCGTTGCTGAAGCCCGCGGCGGCTCAAGGTGGAGGCGAACTGAGATTCTGTCTGCGCACGGAGCCCAAAACATTTGATCCTCTGAAGGTAGAGGACGACGCGTCTGCGGCGGTCCGTTATTTGACGGGAGGAGTGCTGGTACGTGTGAATCGCCAGACCCAGGAACTGGAACCGGAGTTGGCGCAGTCGTGGAAAACCTCAAAGGACGGACGCCAAATCACATTCCGTTTGCGCAGCGGAATTTTATTTTCCGACGGTACAAACTTTTCCGCCTCAGATGTTGCCTACACCATGCAACTGTTGATGGATCCCGCGCTGCATTCCCCCACTGGCGATGCGTTTCGTTCGGGTGCCGGCAACGTGGAAACCAAGGTGATTTCTCCCACTCAGATTTCGATCACGTTTTCCGCCCCAGTAGCCGGACTGGATCGCCTTTTTGATCAGGTTGCAATTCTTTCGGAGCGTTCGCCAAAGAAGGAGATGGCGGTGCTGGGACCGTTCATGGTAGCCGACTACAAACCGGGGGCCTCGTTACTTCTGAATCGCAATCCCAACTACTGGAAGACGGACGAACAGGGACGGAAACTGCCCTATCTGGATTCGATCCGGCTGGACATACAGCCCAACCGCGATGTGGAGATGCTGCGCTTCAAGCGCGGAGAACTGGATCTGATTAATTCTCTCGACAGCGAATACTTCGATAAGCTCTCGGCGACTTCGCCGCAACAGGTGCACGACGCGGGCCCGTCGCTCGACAGTGAGCAGCTATGGTTCAACGAGGTGGCGAAGTCGCCGATCCCCGGCTACAAGAAGAACTGGTTTCGCTCGGCAAACTTTCGGCAAGCAATTTCGGAGGCGATCAACCGCGAAGACTTGAGCCGCATCGTCTTCCACGGGCATGCCCAGCCGGCGCTGGGACCGTTTTCCCCGGCGAATAAGTTCTGGTTCAACAGCAAGCTTCGGCCGCAAGCGTACAGTCCCGATGCCGCTTTGAAGGCGCTGCAGGCCGAGGGGTTCCGCATGAAAAACGGCGCACTGAAAGACAAAGACGGCAACGAGGTTGTGTTTTCGATTATCACGAACGCGGGCAGCAAAATACGGGAACGCATGGCGGTGCTGATCCAGGACGACCTCCAGAAAATCGGCGTGCACGTGAACGTGGTTACGCTTGACTTCCCTTCCCTGATCGAGCGCATGACTCAGAGCTACGACTATGAGGCCATACTTCTGGGCTTGACCAATGTGGATCTGGATCCGAACGGCGAGATGAACGTGTGGTTAAGTTCTTCGGAAAACCATCAATGGAATCCGCAGCAGAAAGCTCCGGAGACTTCCTGGGAAGCGGAGATTGACCGTCTCATGCGGGCACAGGCTTCTTCGAGCGATGCCAAGAAAAGGAAAGAAGCATTCGATCGCGTGCAGGAGATCGCGGTCGAGCAGGAACCGTTCATCTTCCTGATCAATAAGAATGCGCTCTCCGCAGTTTCAAAGACGGTACACGGCGCAGCACCGGTGATTCTGTGGCCGCAAGCATTTTGGAATGCGGAGCGGCTCACGGTGGCAACGAAGTAGGCCAGCTTCTTTGCCACGGATTTACACGGATTCACACGGATTTTAAAACTGACGAACCACCTGAGATCAAAACCAGTATGTCGTCCGCTCGGCAAAATCAAATTCTGCTGTCGGCACAGCTCTCCGTGCGCTATGCGGGCAAGCAGCCGGTTCTGCGCGACGTGCAGTTAGAAATCCAGCGCGGCGAGGTCTTGGGACTTGTGGGACAAAGCGGCTCGGGCAAGAGCACGCTGGCCATGGCGATCCTCGGGCTCCTCGACAAGAAGCGGGCGCAAACCGAAGGCACAATCCGGTTTCAAGACTCCGAACTCTTGCAGCTATCCGAACACGAACTGCGTGCGCTGCGCGGACGAGCAGTTGCGCTGGTATTGCAAAGTCCGCTGTCTGCTCTGAACCCGGCGCTAAAAATCCGAACGCAGCTTCGGGAGGCGTGGCGGGCCCATGCAGCAGGCGGGACCACAGAGTGCGCGAATGCGATCCGAGCGTCTCTGCAAAGCGTTTCGCTCCCCGCCGATGACGAATTCCTGCGTAAATACCCGTCGCAGATGAGCGTGGGACAGGCGCAGAGAGTGCTGATTGCCATGGCGGTGATGCATCGTCCGGCGCTGCTCATTGCCGACGAAGCAACCAGCGCTCTGGATGTAATTACGCAATCGGAAATTCTTGCGCTCTTTCGCGATCTGAACCGCTCTACGGGAATGGCTATTCTCTACATCTCTCATGATCTGGCTTCGGTGGCTGGAATTTGCGACCGCATTGCCATTCTTCACCGGGGAGAGATCGTAGAGTGTGGAACGACCGAGCAGATCTTCGCGCATCCGCAACACGAATATACGCAGCGGTTAATGGCAGCACTGCCGCGAATCCTGCCTGCGAACCCGCAGTTACAGGCAAAAACCGAAGCTGCAGCGGCGCGGTAAGCACGCCAGGCCGTGCGCCCGAGCCTTGGTCAATTCCGTTTTACTTGCTTTTCTTTAGCACCCTGAGCAGGTGATCAAGAACGAACTCAACCACCGCCTCAAACGCCAGACGAACGGCCAACTCGCAAACTAACTCTTTAAGCAGGGACATAAATAGTCCTCCTGCTTATCTGTCAAAAATTAGTTTTTCTTGCAGACCGGCGATCTGGCTGGCCAAACTGAAGTAACAGTGCCTCGATCAAGCCGTCGGGACAATGTGTCCCACGCCCACGAGAAGGGACAGACTGGCCCAAAACTACCCGTAACGACTGCCGCAACCCCCAATAATAACAATAACTTACCGGGAACTGATTGGCCCCGCCCGTGCAATGTATAAGGCGAGTTCGAAGCACGGTTTTCTGCCACATTCGTGGGTTCGCTTAGGAAGGGTGAGATTTTATGCCGAAGACACTGAAGCCAAAGAGCCCAAGTCGAGGTGAGCGCCATAGCGCTGCCTGGGGAAAACGCTTGAGCATGCTGCTGGTGCTCCTGGTTGCCGAAGCCGCTTTTGCCCAAGTTTGGGAAGGCAATGGCAAGGCGGTCGGCAAGTTCGCTGCGGACCTTGCACCGGCTGTTGCGCGAGCCCATCAAGGTGCGATCTCGAACGAGACCGTCGATGTCATCGTGCAGTACAAGCAGGTGCCCCAATCGGCGCAAGAGGGCCGAGTGCAGCGTCTAGGCGCCCGCTTGAACCAGAGGCTCGGCGTGGTCAAAGGCATCGCTCTCACGATTCCAGTCCGCGCGCTTCCTGCTTTGGAGGCCGACGCCGAAGTTCTTTCCGTGAGTCTGGACCATCCTCTGAAAGCGATGGACGACTACACCAATGCGGCAATGAATGTGTCGGCGGCATGGAATGCAGGCTACGACGGCGCGGGCATCGGCGTAGCCGTAATCGATAGCGGCATCAACGACAGCCACCCCGATCTGTGGGACTCGACCGAAAGTTACTCCCGCGTGGTCTATCACCAGGATTTCACCGGGACCAGCGCCTCCAATTCATACGCATCCAGTACCTTTAACTCATACCACCACCCGGCATATGACCTGTACGGCCATGGTACGCACGTGGCTGGGATCGTCGGCGGAAACGGTTACCTGTCGAACGGCCAATATGCTGGCGTTGCGCCAGGCGTGACTCTGATTGATCTTCGCGTGCTGAATTCGTTTGGGGTAGGCAACGATAGCATGGTAATCGCGGCCATCCAGCAGGCCATTAATCTGCAGAACAAGTACAACATCCAGGTCATCAACCTGTCGTTGGGCAGGGGAATCTCGGTTGGATATGCGCAGGATCCTCTCTGCCAGGCAGTGGAATCGGCATGGAAGAGCGGAATCGTCGTGGTCGTGGCCGCCGGCAACTATGGACGGATCAGCGTAGACGGCAGCGACGGATACGGAACCGTAGCGGCCCCAGGCAATGATCCGCTGGTCCTCACGGTTGGCGCGATGAAGTCGATGGACACGTTTCCGCGCACCGACGACCGGATTGCGAGCTACAGCTCGAAAGGGCCCACCACGTATGACCACGTGGTGAAGCCTGACGTTGTGGCTCCAGGCAACTTGGTAGTTTCTCTCGACGACCACGGCAGCACGCTGGATACGTTATACCCGGGCAATGAGGTCGCGGGCAACAATACCAATCACGACTACTTCATCCTGAGCGGCACCAGCATGGCGACTCCGGCAGCGGCGGGCGCTGTGGCCCTCCTGCTGCAACAACATCCTTCGATGACTCCGGACCAGGTCAAGGCGCGCCTGATGAAGACCGCGTACAAGACCTTCCCTACCTCCTCGACGGCCACCGATCCGACTACGGGACAAACCTACACCTCCTACTATGACATCTTCACAGTTGGTACAGGCTATCTCGATGTGCAGGCGGCGCTGAACAATAATAGTCTGGCACCGGCTACGGTGGGAGCGGCATTGTCGCCGACGGCAATCTACAACGCCTCCAAAGGAACTGTGACCCTGTCAAACGGCAATTCGGCGATTGCGAGTAACTCAGTGGTTTGGGGTTCCTCAGTAGTCTGGGGCGCGTCGGTGGTTTGGGGTGCGAATGTGTCCGGTAGTTCAGTGGTTTGGGGCTCGTCGGTGGTCTGGGGCAGCAGTACCATGACGGGCTTCAGTGTAGTGTGGGGCGCGACGACGGACGCTGCCGATAGCGTGGTTTGGGGCGCGGCCATGTTTAGTCCGGACGCGGCTTTGGCCACCATCGTAGGGGAACAGTAACTAGCCGTGTGAAATACGACCAACGAAAGGAGAGGTCATGAGACCCAATACACGGCTAACGAAAACGTTCATCGCACTGATGGTTCTGGCGGCGACGGCAGCTACTCTGTTCGCCGGACTGCGAAGCCACACTCTGCACCCATCCTACGCACTGGCAGTTCTGGCGCTGGCGGCGCTAACGTCGCGCATGAAGGTCAAACTGCCGGGCATTGACGGCAATATGTCCGTGAACCTGCCGTTCCTGCTGATCGCGGTAGTGAATCTGAGCGCGGTGGAAGCTGTCCTGATTGCATGCGCATCCACCGTGGTGCAGTGCTGGCCGAAAGCGGAGAGCAAGTTCAAGCCAGAGCAGATGCTGTTCAATGTGAGCATGATGGCATTTGCCAGCAGCGTGGCGACTTTGATCTGGAATGCAGGCTGGCTGGGAAAAGCGGCGTGGGCATCGGAACCGCTGATGCTAGCATCGGCAACCACTGCTTTCTTCCTGGGCCAGACGGCGCCGGTGGCAGGCATCATAAAAGTGGCCCAGGGAGTGGCCATGCGCCGCGTCTGGTTGAGCATCGTGCAACTGTCATTCCCTTACTACGTGGTAAGCGCGGGAATGACCTCGATGGTGAACCTGGTGAGCCATCGCTGGGGCTGGCAGGCAGCGCTGGTGGTATTCCCGGTGATGTACGGGATCCACCACTCGTACCGGTTGTACTTTGGCCGGGAAGCGGAAACTCCGTGGACCGCACCGCTGGCGAGAGCTGCCCGTGCCGGGGTATAGATCCCGTTAATAGTCGATTCACTGCAGGGACGAAGTTCGCTACAGGCCCGCGCCAGCGTGATCGCTGACGCTAGCTTCTCCAATGTTCCGGGCCAATGGGTTTCGCGATCGGGCTTCCAGGGTGAATCCAGATGCGAAACAGCAATTCAATCAGTTCCAGCATAAGTGCCTCCTCTTAGAGAACTTGGGCGGGAACGCATGTATGCCCGCCGAAGGTAACCAACCACACGGAGTTGCACGTCAGATTCCCTTCAGTGACGAACAAGGAATTCCGCGAACTCTTTTGATTTCAATGGCTGTCGGAAAACGCAAGATTAGAGGCGCATTAGACATCAACGAACTCTAAGGAGACTTCTCACTTGAGTTCAATCAGCACGAGGCCTGGGGCGGGAATCTCGAGGGTTAGTTCGTCATTTTTCAAGGTCTGGATTTCTGGGCGGGGAATTTCGGTCGCCTGGCGCAATTGCTGGAGCTGGGCTCGAGTGGGATACGCAGGAGATCCTATTTTCGCGTAGGTGCTACGGAAGTCCCCGTGTTCGGCATCGAGTCGCCAAAGGGCAACGCTTTGGGGGGTGGTGTGTTGAAAGCGTACGGTGACGCTTCTGGCCTGACCAGACTGGCCTGGCGGCGCGTAGTTCCACAACGCCATCACTAGCGAGCCATCACGGCCGCGGGTCAGCAAAGCGGAGTCAGAGTTCAGCGTTAGACGCTGATTTCCCAGCCTGTGCAAAAGAGCAAAGGCCCGGTACGCCGGCTTGGGGATTCCGTCTTCAGCCAACAGCCCATAGCCCCCGTAGAACGGCGTCTTCACCACGCCCTGCTCTTCGAAAACATCGGAGAAGGTCCAATACGACATAATGTCCACGAGACCATCACACTGGCGCACCGTATCGGCGAGCCAGGGACCCATGTAAAGCGAATCGGTGACCTCGGGTTCGTTCTTGTAACTCGCGTTGTACTCACTCCAGATCAGGGGAAGACCAGGGGCGGCGGAAGCGCGGATCTGCTTGTGAACCTTACTGACCGCGCGGCACACCATCCGGTCACGCGGAATGTCCTCATCAGTTCCAAAGATGTCTTGAGCTCGGTCGTTTCCGTAGGCGTGGGTGGAGACGAAGTCCAGCGGGATTTTCTGCTGAAGGCAGTGTTGGATAAAGGCGTCAACCCAGGCAGCCTGGGCAGTGGCGGGGCCGCCGACCCGAAGGCGGCGATCCACTTTCTTAACGGCGAGCGCTGTGTGATCGTAAAGTTCCCAGTAGGTTGCCTGTCGAGGCTGGCCTGCCCAAAAGTCGAGGTTGGGCTCATTCCAGACCTCAAAGTACCAAGTAGCGACTTCATCGATGCCGTAGCGATCGATCAGATGCCGGACAAAGGCGGTAATCAGGTCGTCCCAGCGGCCCCAATCTTTGGGAGGAGAGACATCCGGTTTGTACCAGAAGGCCTGAAATACCGGCGCGGCGGCGAGCTTGTTCGGCATGAAGCTGAGCTCGATGAACGGCTTCACACCGTTCGCCAGCAAACCATCGTAAATCTGGTCAACGTAGGAGAAGTTGTAGACCGGTCGGCCCTGCGGGTCCTCATCGTAGACCCCGACTTCGTCGTCAAAAATCGCGTGGAAGCGGACGTAATCGAAATCCGTAATCCGCTTCACTGCGCGCAAATCCTGACGATAGCTCTCCCGCAAGCTGAGAATGGCCCGGCCCGAGCCAAACATCTGTTCCCAGAAATGCGGGAAAGGATGGGAGGGCGCAGAAGCATCAGCCACGATTACATCCGAGGAAGATTGAGCCTGAGCGAGACGGAGTGCAGGGTATACCAGTCCCAGCAAGAGTGCGACCAGGAATCGTTGGCGTATGAGGAATTTTGTCATGGAGCGATCCGCGGTTGTGATGACACGCAACCCTCGAAAATACAGGGAAGCTAGGCCGCAGTCCTTCTATAAGGAAATTGAACGCGACGAACGCTGGCTGCGGGCTTTTCGTGCAAAACAAATTCTGTAGCCTGTACCCGGCGATCGCTGTGGAACCAGTGCTGCACGATATTGCCGCAGAGAACGTTGGCCATGGAGAGGAGGCTCATTCCCTGGTGGTGAACCATCCAACAGCGTACTAACTGGTAGCGGGACGAACGAAATCGCCCGCCGACGATGGTGTAATCAGCGGCTTCATAGAATCCGTAGGACCCGAACCACCCCAGAGCGTCCATGCAGCGCAGGTTGCGCAGCGCTGCCGGCCGATCCACATCGAGCGACAGAAATGTGGAATAGGGGGAAACGACAAGAGGACTAGAGTCCCGCCGCATCATCGAAAGTTGCGGCAGTCCGAAAGCCTGGTATTGGTAATTGCCGGCTTCATCAACTTTGGAATATGCCGATTCGGAAATTCCCCAGGGAACACCTCTCCTCAGTGCATAAGCCTGCTGAGAACGCACCGCAGCTACACGCGTGCGATCAAGCAGGGTGTTGGAGTGGGAGCGCATCCAGATCCCGGGCATCAGGTATTCGAACATGGTTCCCGTCCAGGAGAGCAGGACAGGGCGGCCGCAATCGAGAGTCTGCGCCCGGCCCAGCCGGAACCAGCAATCCTGGGGAATGTCCTCCTTGGCAATGGCGACGAAGACGGCGATGCGTGATTCCGTGGCAAGCAGGTCGTAACACGCCGCCTGCAACAACTGCGATTCTGTGTCGAAGCCCACGGACATCAGCTTGCGCCGGCCATCGAGGAGGAAGCGGAAATCGGTTTCGTTGGCCAGGCTGCTCGCCACTGCGCCGGCTTGCCGCAGATCCTCGATCAGGGCAGTCGCATTGGCACGAGCTTCCGTGAGCAACACTCTGAGACGCTCGTAAAGAGACCGATTGTCCTCGGAGGCGGACTGAATTGCGGAATCGAGATGGGCCTGCAGTTCTCCAATCAAGTCAGGCAGCTGCCGCAGAGGCACGTGGCCCATATATTTCGCGCGCATCGCAGCATCGTTTCGCAGCGGCGCAAACTCTGCTAACCACCAGGGCGCGTAGGATCGCACCATTTCCTGAATACTACGCAACCGCGCGTGCCCTTGGCGGCGAAACCAGGCGACGTCCGAAACATGCTTTGAATTGGCGGGAAGGTTCCCTTCGTCGAGAAGTTTTTCAGGGAACGCGAGCAGTGAAGCCAGCCAATCCTCTCCCTGAATACCCTCCTCGTAACGGGCAATCGTTTTTCGAGGCAGTATGCGGCGATCGGCAAGAATTCGAAGGTGATCCAGAAAACCTTCTACCATGCTCGGTTGGAACAGCGGACGGTTCAAACGATCGAGGCAACCCTGCTGCAGAGTCCACAGGGACGCCACCAGGTTGCCGCTGTCGACGGAAGAAACAAAGCAGGGACGCAATGGCGCCAGCGTGCGCGTGTCATACCAGTTCAGCAGATGGCCGCGGTGCTTGGGAATGCCGGACACAGTGCCCAGAGTCAGGTGCGTCAACGCGGCCATCTCCGGAACAGTGAGGTAGCCGAGTTCGACTGCAACCTGGCGAGCATTGAGGAGAAATCCCACATTCGTGGGTGAAAAGCGAGCTGCGACCGCGAGCGGCTCCTCCTGAACATTATCCGGAACCAGCCAATGGTGTTCCTCGGTACAAAATTCCGCGAAGTAGCGCCAGGTATGAAGAGCGCAACGACGAAGGAAGAGAGCGTCCTGTCGCGGAACCGCCCCATCCCGCAGGATCGGCGACTCGTTGAGCCAGAGCGCCACCAGTTTGCTGCTTGCCCACAAGCATAAAAAGGGCAGCGCCGCCGCCAAAGACGAGGGCTGCAGGATCCAAAGCAGCAGGCCGATCGCCCCGGCCAGAGCTGGCGTCCAATCCAGATACCGGTCGACCGGCGTGCTCCGCGCACCCATCTCGGTTTCCGCGGCCGTTTCCCATTGCAGAAGCCGCTCGTGGGTTACCGTGCGTCGAATCAGGGTTCGTACCACCGCATCAAGCGAGAGCAGCGTTTGATGGCCAAGGAATACCAGGGTAAGAAACACGCTGACATTCGTCGCATAGAATCCGTGCAAGGCCTCCCGTGCCATCTGCGCGTCACGTTCCACAGTTGCACGAACTATTCCGAAGGCAAGCTCGAACCACGAGGGGATGAACAAAATGCAGACCGTAGCGATGGTCCAGTACAGATGGTTTGCACCCGGCAAGAGCCAGCCAAACAGAAGCAAGAGAAGAGTAGCCGGTTCGACGAGACTGCGGCGCAAGTTATCGAGAATCTTCCAGCGGGAAACCAGGGAGATAGGATTGGGTACATGCGCGCCAGATTCCTGGGGCACGGTCGCAGTTAACCATTCCAGAATTTGCCAGTCACCCCGCATCCAGCGATGTTTGCGGCGATTGTAGGCGCTGTAGTGGGAGGGATAGTCCTCGATCACCTCGATGTCGCTGGCCAGGCCGGCGCGCGCATACGCGCCTTCAATGAGATCGTGACTGAGCAACGCATTTCGTGGAAAACGGCGGTTAAGGACTCGCTGCACGGTATCGACTTCATAGATTCCTTTTCCCGTGAAGCTGCCTTCTCCGTACAAGTCCTGGTAGGCGTCGGAGACGGCTCTGGTGTAAATGTCAAAGCCGGTCTCGCCCGCGTAAATGGCCGCCAGCCGCGAGCGACCGGAACTCTGCACGCTAACCCCGACTCGAGGCTGCAAGATGCCGTATCCCGCCACGACGATGTTTTTCTCCGGGTCGACAATGGCCTGATGCAGAGGGTGCGCCAGAGATCCTATCATGCGGTGAGCCGATCCTCGCGGAAGCTCAGTGTCGGAGTCCAGCGTGATGACAAAACGAATTTCGGGAAGTATCGAAAGATTCCCCACCTTGACGGGAAAGCTGTCATATTCCGCGCGCAGCAGCTTATTCAAATCCAGCAATTTGCCGCGTTTCCGCTCCCAACCCATCCATCCTTTTTCGCGGGGATTGTAAACGCGGTGGCGATGAAAAAGGAAGAACGAGCCCATCTTTTGGCCGCCATATTGTTCATTCAACTGGCGGATCAGCGATGCAGCCAGATCGATCAAATGGTCATCTTCGCTGGCCGGCTGGTCCGAATCAGGAAGATCGGACAGGAGCGCGAAATGGACGTTGGGATCATGGTTGCCCAGAAAACGCACTTCCAGATCATCGACCAGGCAGCGCACCTGCTTTTCATTGAGCAGGAGAGTGGGGACCGCCACCAGGGTGACGCAATCGTTCGGAATGCCTTCGGAAAAATCCAGCTTCGGAAGAATCTCCGCCTGCAGAAGAGCGCTGACCAGATAGTTCATTACCTGAATCGCGGCCTGCGAACCGGGCAGCAGGAGAATCAACATGGAAAGCACTGAGAGCGCGGGCGAGTTGCTGGTTGAGGTCAGCGCCAGCAAGGTGCCTGTGATGATGGCAAATGTGAGGATTGCGATTCCAGGAAGGAAGAACTCATCCGGATGCTGGCGGAGCAAGGCTCGCAGGCGCTGACTGACATTAGGCTTGAACCCGACCTGCCGATGCAGCAGGGTCATCCCTTCCCCGACCAGGTAATAACCCACGTGTGATTCCCGCAGCTTGACTCGGGGATTGTGATAGGCGCGAGCATGCGCGTGTTGTGCCAACGCGAGGGCCTCGCTCGCCACATCGGTCTCCGACATATCGGAGCGTTTGGCGATCTTGGACAATTTTTCCCGGTACAGAGCTCGACTCTCGAAATCCAGGGCCGAGTAGGCGCCGGCAGGATCACGGCGCAGGATGCGATCGAACAATACTAAAGGTTCCAGGACGTCGTTCCAGGAAGTGTGGGTCACATCTCGCAGGCTCTGTATGCAAGCGTCCAAAGCCTGAGACTGATCTGAGGCACCGGCGATTGCCGAGCGACCGAGCGCAGCGATGCGCTCCAGAAGAACGAGTTTCAGGGCCGGAACCAGAGCCAACACCTCGGGGAGATCCAGAACGGCAATTTCCTGGAAGGCCTGGCAAAAGGCGATGAATTCGATTTCGTTGAAATAGTTGGCCGTGACATCCAGAAACGCTTCCGCAAAGGCCAGCACTCGAGGCACAACTTTGTTCGTCTTCGCACGCACGTGGACCAACCGCTTGCGCGCCGCCAACTCGACGGGAACGCTGCGGAGTTCTGAGCCAATCAGTTGGAGGTTGTCGCCGATCGAGCGCAAACGCTCCGGCGGAGATTTAATCCCCGATGACACATCGAGGGCGGCAAACACCGGCTTGAATGCAATTTCTAACTTGTGACAACGTTGCGAAAATGTCCGGGAAGAACCCGTGCCCGGCAACCAGCCCAGGGCGGAGGCAAAGCGCAAAGCAGCGTCGCGCGGGCTCTCCGGATCGCTGGCCTTCCCGGCAAAGTCCGGCTTGCGTTCTTCTTCTGCCATGACACTCTCGGCGTGAGTGTTACGAACCATGTTTATTTTCGACCTATTTATCCCGACTTCTAGCGATAACTGCCAGCCTGCATTTCAAACATTTCCGCGTAACGGCCACCCAGATGAGTAAGTTGCTCATGATCTCCGTCTTCAGCCACGCGGCCACCTTCGATTACTACAATGCGGTCAGCCATGCGGACGGTGGAGAACCGGTGCGAAATGAACAGCGCCATCTTCCCCGCAGTCAGCTCGGAAAATCTCTGAAAGACCTGGAATTCGCTACGCGCGTCCAGCGCAGCGGTGGGTTCGTCCAGGACCAGAAGCTGGGCATTCCGCAGGTAGGCCCGGGCCAGCGCCACCTTCTGCCATTCTCCACCCGAGAGGTCCACTCCGCCGTCGAAGCGGCGCCCGAGCATTTGGTCGTACTTGCCCGAAAGTCGGGTGATCACTTCGTCCGCCATGCTCTTCTCGGCAGCCTGGTGGAGAAGCGGGAGATTGTCCATCTCTTCGATACGACCCACAGCAATGTTTTCCCGAGCCGTCATCTCATAGCGCATGAAATCCTGAAAAATGATGCCAATGTTGCGGTAAAGGTCCTCCAGGTCATACTCCCGCAGATCAATGCCATCAAGGAGCACTTGGCCCTGGGTGGGATCGTACAAGCGAGTCAATAGTTTGACGATGGTGGTTTTTCCCTGGCCGTTTTCCCCAACGATGGCAACCCGTTCGTTAGGAAAAAGATTGAAATTCAGCCCGTCGAGAATCACGCGCGAACTTCCGGGATAACTGAAAGAGACATTGCGAAATTCAAACCCGCTATGGATCGGTCGTGGCGCCGGCAATGCGTTGGGCTTGGACTGAATGGTCGGTTTCATTTCGAAGAACGCAATCAGATCGGTGAGGAATAGAGCCTGGTCGGCGATGCCAGCAACCGTCGAGAAAATTTGCTGGATATTGGCGCTCGCCTGCAGAATGGCACCGGCGAGAAAAGTCAGCGTACCGATGCTGAGCACGCCCGTAACCGTCCGCCAGATGACGAATACGTACGCTGAGTAGTAGCCGGCGGTACCAAGCACCGACAGCAGCGAACCCGCCACCAGCCGCTTTCGTGCCAGGGAAACATCTTCCTCATAAATCTGATCGGAAAGCTTGGTGAAGCGGTCCGTAAAAAAGTTGCCAAGGCCAAAGAGCTTGAGTTCTTTCGCGGCTTCCTTGCTGCCACCTGCCACGCGAAGATAATCAAGCTGCCGGCGGATGGGGGTTTGGCGGAAATTCTTGGCATACCCCAAGAAGGCAAAGTGGCTCTCGCCTACGAAAGCCGGCACCACTCCCGCAACCAGCAGCAGCAAAAGCCAGGGTGAGAACAGAACAATCGAAATCGAAAGAGAAATTGTGGTAACGAACTGCTGAAACAGGCGTCCAATCGATTGAATCATTCCCAAACGGTCGGTGGCCTGAACCCGGGCTCGCTCCATCCGGTCATAAAATTCAGGATTCTCATAGGCCACAAGATCCAGTTCGGCGGCATGCTTCATTACGCGGACGCTGACGTGCCGGGTGTATTTGTCGGCCAGTAAGGCGTCGAGAAAATCGAGGGCGCGGCTCAAGAAACTGCCGAAAATCGCAAAGCAGAACTCAGCGGCGACCAGCCACCACAAGCGCGTTGGAACCGCCTGGTGGGTCGTTATGGCGTGTACGATGGAGTCAATGATGAGTTTTGTGATCCACAACAGCGCCAGAGGCAATAAAGAGGCAATCAGCCGAAGAATGAGGCCGGCGGAAACCACGGCCCGACCGGACTCCCAGACAATGCGCAAGACGGCAGGCACGTTGCGGAGGGCGAAGAATCGCTCCCGCCATCCGCTCCAGAAATCCTGTTCCCTCGTCATGGTCATGGATTAGTCCTATGCTGCTCGGGCCTTTCGTTGAAACGCTGGCGAAGAAACACGAGCAACCGGGACCGTGCGTCAGATGAGTGGCTGCGGATTCAATAGAGTGTAGACCAATGAATTCCGGCCAATCAAGCTCACCTCGTCAATCAAGTAGGTCTTGGATGAAGAAAACAAGCCCTCGGTTGTTGCCCCGGTTAAAGAACTAACGGCGTTACCAACTAACAGTCTAGTACTTCTTGAGGCCCGCCCGCTGCATTCCTCGTTGCGCTTCCGGAGCCTTCATGAACGTGTCCCAGACAAATCCGGTCCGCAGATTTTCCGCCATCAGCATGGTAATCCCCGTATCGATGCCGATCACATCAGGGTCGTACCAGTTTTTGAGTGGGTTGAAGGCGTTCACAAATCCGTACTTGTTCCACGCTGGGGCATAGCGGGATCGCATCGTCTTCAACACCCGCAGGGTCGCTTGGGGCAGGAAGGGCAAAGAACCTCCCGTGGCGCTGGGTACCACGGTGCCATCAATTGGCCCCACCGCTGGAGGGCCACCCCAGATGACATAGCCCTGCTCCGAGTCGGAAGCCGTGATTCCCCATAGGTCTTCGCTGTAGTCCGGGAACTGTTTTCCGAGCTCCAGGCAGAAACGCCGGTGGACCTCCGTGGCGGTCACGGAATTCTGGAAGTAATCGGCGTACTTATCCCGTTTCCCGCGGAAATCGAACCAAGCCTGCGAATATTGATGGACAAACAGCGGCGCGAAGGAGCCAATGTAGCGCATCCCCTCGTATTCGAAAGTGAGGCGTTTCCAGGCGTTCCAAGTTTCTTCCTTAAGGGGATAGGCAGAAGATCCCAAACCCAGGAGATACATCATCATCAGCTCGCTGTAGTAGTCCCATCGCGAGGCCAGGAAGCCGAGTTCCGGAGTCCATCCGTGGGGCAGTAAAGAGGTGTCTTCTGACAGCCAGGTCCAGTCCACACGATTGAAAATGAGGTTGGCCAATTCAGTGATACCGGGATGCCGAAAATGCTCGCGGCAGGTCAGAATTCCGCAAAGCAGAATGGCGGTGTCGACCGAGGATACTTCGGAATCCCAGACCCTTTCTCCGGTGTGGATGTTGGCGAAGTGGTAGAAAAAACCACGGTGCTGCGGTAACTTCTTCCACAAAAAGCGGAGAGCTGCAACCACTCGTTCCACAGCCGCAGCCCGTGCGATATAACTCCGCTGCTCTCCAATACAGAGCGCGCTAAGGCCAAAGCCCGTTGCCGCAATGCTGGCGACGATTCCCTGATCATCGACATGGACATTGCAACGGTCCTTCACCATGCCGGTTTTCGGACTGGCCTGTTCCCAAAAGTAGAGGAAGCTGGCGCTTTCCACCTCATTGAGAAATTGATCATCCTCGACAGATAGGATTGGCATTCCTGCCGGTGTGTTAGGCACCTGTGCCGACGCCATGCGCCAGGGTGTGAGAAGCCCGGCGAACGGCAAGCAGAAACCCGTACCCAGGATTTGCCGCAGGGCTTGCCGCCGCGACAGCAAATTCGATCCATCAGCCTTCATCCGGTTCGTCCTGTTTGATCTTAAACAAATTCGGGCCAGACACCAAAGACGGTGCCAGCCGATTTCTTGCAGATGCCGAGCTTTCGTGACCAGCCCCGAAGCCCGGTAGAAACGTATCCACAGGCCAGGGCATCGTATGATGTTACACAAGGCAACGGAATGACCTCTAGCCACAGACTCGAAGTCTGGAGTGCCGCATTTTTCACCCTACTCTTCGCTGCCAGCGCCATCTTGCTCGTGGGGTGGCGCACTCGCACGGCTATCGTCCTGCAGGGAGCCGTAACCGTGCAATCTTCCGATCCGCGAAAAGAGCGACCCATCTCCGACGTCGACGTGTTTGTGGCGGATAATTTGGCCGTGGCGACAGTCCGATCGGATTCCTCCGGCTCGTTTTCTGTGCAGCTGCGACGGTCCGTGCGCAGAGGAGATCCCATTTCTTTGCATTTTCACCATCCTCAATATGGCGATCTCAAGCTCAATGATTTTGTAGGTGACAAACTCTATGTCGTTCATATGCTGCCCGTGAATGAAGTCCCCGCTTCCACTCACCATCCCGACATCAAGGTTGGCAATGTTCGAGTGCGGTATTCGATCAAGGCCCAAACTGAGCTGAATGTGGGTAGCGCGGCCAAGGCATTTCAAATCGAGAACCGGGGCAACGTGCCGTGCAAGAAGCAGCGTCCGTGCTCACCTGATGGCAAATGGAAAGCTGCTCTCGGCTCAGCCTCTCTCGATGCGGGGGCGGGCAATGAGTTCCGGAACGCCAGAGCCTCGTGCATCGCCGGACCCTGCCCGTTCACAAAAATCGAATCGGACAAGTTCACCCAGGGAGGCCGGACCATCATGGTCTCTGCCCGCGACTGGTCGGACACAGCCACCTTCTTATTGGAGGCTGAAGTATTCCATCCCATGGTGAGCCAGATTGTACATGAGTCCTATCCGGTCATCTTCGGCGATGGGCTTAACTTCACCTTGCCGGCCAGCGCTGAGGGCGTAAGCCTGGAAGCCGACTTCGATGGGCAAACCGTTATCTTTCCATTGGGCCCGTCAATCCTATTGAGTTGGGCGGATTGCAACGCCAGGGCGAATTCGGACCAGACCAGAGTCTACCGCTGCCAACTCAATGCCGGATACCAGTTTCAGTAAGCGCGATAGGGCTCTCCTTCGAATGGCGTAAGGACAGAGCCAAGGTCTGCGTTGGTGATTTTGTTCCTATGTTCCTATGAGGAGGATGACTCTCCCGCTGTTGGCGTGGCAGCAAACGTTTTCTACAACCGCGAGATGGGCCTGAGTTGCGTGCAGGCCTATGGTAAGATGCTTAGCGCACAGGGTTCTTTTGCAAGCAAACCCCATGGACATCCGTGAGATCGCGCGGAGAGCGAAGGTTTCAACCGCCACAGTATCCAGAGCGATTAACCGTGTTCCCACGGTCGATCCTCAACTTGCCAAGCGAGTGTGGAAGGTGGTGGACGAACTTGGGTACTATCCCAATACGCAGGCCCGTGCCCTGGTTTTGGGACGGAGTCGTATCTTCGGCCTGATCGTCTCGGAGATCACCAACCCATTTTTCCCGGAGATCGTACAGACCTTCGAGAATCTCGCGGTCGAAAACAACTACGAGATTCTCGTCACCTCCACCGTGCATGACCCGAAACGGATGGAATCGTCGGTCCGTCGCATGATCGAGCGGCGGGTGGATGGTGTGGCGATCCTGACTTTTGGCATGGAAGAAACGCTGATCGAACACCTTCGTTTCCGCAAGGTTCCGCTGGTGTTCATCGATGTGGGGCCCGACGTCCCGGGAATTGCCAATATCCGGATCAACTATCAGAACGGAATCCGGCAGGCGGTACAGCACCTCGCCGCACTCCGGCACACACGCATCGCCTTCATTGCCGGGCCGTTGCATTTAAAGTCCGCGCTGGCAAGGCGGGAGGCTTTCAAGGTGTCCATGACGGAAATCGGGCTTTCTCCAGAATTGATTGTAGTTGGAGATCACCGGATGGAGGGCGGGATGAGTGCGCTCATAGAGCTTGAGAGTTTGAGTAATCGGCCCACGGCGGTGCTGTGCTCTAACGACATGACCGCCATTGGAGTGATGCGCGAAGCATACGACCACAACATCAGGATACCGGATGACCTGTCTGTAGTCGGGTTCGACGATATCCGCATGGCCGAGTTTACAATCCCTCCGCTTACGACGGTGCAGATGTCGCAACACGAGTTGGCCAAAATTGCCTTCCGGGCCTTACTGAACGAAGTCGAATGCGAGCCGTCTTCGCAGCAGCACCACAAATACGAGCTGATTACGAGCTTGGTACTCAGGCGTTCCACCGCTCTGGCCCCGGCTGGCGGACACGCGACGACGCACCTCAAAGCGAATCGGGCAACCGGATCCCGTAAAATTCCCGCAGCCGGCTCGCGTTCGTGATTCCGTTCTGCTTTTGTAAACCTGAAAGCCGCGTGGCTAGAGGGGGGATCCGAAGGGAAAAGAGGGTTGCAATTGTGAGGACATGGGAATACTCTAGTTTCCGCCTATTTCGAGTAAACGATTACCCTATTGCATGAGGCAGCGATTAGCACCACTCGCTCGGCTGACATCTTCGGGAGGTGATGGCACGAGAACCATGCTAGAGCATTTGCGGGAGCAAGTCCTGGAGGCCAACCTGGAATTGGTACGGCAAGGTCTGGTTCTGTACACGTTTGGCAATGTCAGTGGCATCGCGCGTGAGGAGGGTCTGGTGGTGATCAAGCCCAGTGGTGTGCCTTATGCAGAAATGAAACCGGAACACCTGGTGGTGACCGACCTAGACGGCAATATCGTGGAAGGGAAACTGCGGCCTTCCTCCGATTTGCCCACCCATCTCGTGTT
This sequence comes from Acidobacteriaceae bacterium, assembly GCA_003168355.1. Lineage (GTDB taxonomy): Bacteria > Acidobacteriota > Terriglobia > Terriglobales > Acidobacteriaceae > Sulfotelmatobacter. The sequence goes on from PMSQ01000199.1 coordinate 185,921, forward strand.
GTACAACCAATTTGCTGAAATCGGCGGAGTAGCTCATACGCACTCTGAATATGCTACTGCCTGGGCCCAGGCGCGCAAGTCGATTCCGTGTTTTGGCACCACCCACGCAGACTATTTCCAAGGTCCTGTTCCAGTAACTAGCGAAATCACCGATCGGGACATTGCCGAAGACTACGAGAAGAACACAGGCCATGCGATCGTTCACAGCCTGCAGCAGACGAATCCGTCGGCGACTCCGGGCGTCCTGGTGGCCAATCACGGCCCTTTTGCCTGGGGAGCAGATGCCGGCACCGCGACCCACAACGCCGTCATTCTGGAAGCTATCGCGCGCATGGCCTACTTCACGCTCGGCATCAATTCAGCGGCGCAACCGGTTGGCAGCACGCTGCATGACAAGCATTACCTTCGAAAACACGGCAAGAACGCATATTACGGGCAGGCCAAGAACAAGGACAAGCAATGACGCGATTGCCGGCGCTCGCTCTGCCAACTCGCCTGGTACACCTTTCCTCCATCGATATTGTCATTGTGGTTTTTTACTTTGCTCTGGTGCTCGCCATCGGCTGGTACTTAAAAGGCCGGGCCAATACCGGCGAAGATTTCTTCATGGCGGGCCGGGAGATGACGGCGTGGGTGGCTGGTCTCAGTTTCCTTTCAGCTAATCTGGGTGCGCTCGAATTGATGGGCTGGGCGGGTTCGGCTTACCAATATGGCATTCTGGCGACGCACTGGTATTGGATCGGCGCCATACCAGCGATGTTGTTCCTGGCGCTGGTCATGATGCCGTTCTACTACATTTCGAAAACGCACTCCGTGCCGGGATATCTGAAGCTGCGTTTCGGCGAATCCAGCCGCGCCCTGTCCGCAGTTTCGTTTGCGTTCATGACCGTGCTCATGAGCGGCGTCAACATGTTTGCCATGGCCAAGGTCATGCAGATTGTGCTGGGATGGGACATCAACTTCAGCATCTGGGTCTCGTCGCTGACAGTCGCGATTTATGTGACGCTGGGCGGGCTACGCTCGGCCATCTTCAATGAGGTGCTGCAGTTCTTTCTCATCTGGGCGGGTGCTCTGCTGATTCCGATCCTTGGATTGTACGAAGCCGGCGGGTGGGGCAACCTCAAGCTGCTGATTGCGCAACGAGCCTCGGATCAGTACATCCATCTCTGGTCCGGGTTGGGCTCATTCAGCCACAATCCCATGGGAATCAACTGGGTTGGCATCGTGTTCGGCCTGGGCGCGGTGATCTCGATGGGCTATTGGACCACGGACTTCCTGGTGGTGCAGCGCATTCTGGCCGCGAAAGATATACGCAGCGCGGAAATGGCGCCCATTATCGGCGCAGGATTCAAGATGTTCGTACCGATCATCGTGATCCTGCCGGGCCTGCTGGGTTTGGGCTTGCTACCGGAGAAACTGGTGCCGGAATCGATGGCCGTGGCCACCGGAGCTCATAGCTATAACGATGTGCTTCCGCTCATGCTCGCCCGCTATTGCGGACCTGGGCTGCTCGGCCTTGGAGTTACCGCTCTGATCGCCGGCTTCATGTCTGGAATGGCGGGCAATGTGAGCGCCTTCACCACCGTCTGGACGTATGACATTTACCGTCCGTTTGTGAACAGCAAGGGCAGCGACCACCATTACGTGAACATGGGGCGATGGACCACCGTCATCGGAGTGCTCATCAGCGTGGGAACGGCGTATCTGGTGATGCAGTTCGCCAGCATCATGGATTACGTGCAGGCCCTGTTCAGCTTTTTTATTGCTCCCTTGTTCGGCACGGTCGTGCTCGGGATGCTGTGGAAACGGGCGACCGGGCCGGGCGGATTCTGGGGATTGTTGTGCGGGACGCTTTCCTCGATCGGGATGTGGACCTGGGTAAAAGTGGATCCTTCGGCGCTGCGTTATGTGGCGCTCTCGCCCGACGCCAAAGGTTTGGCGCAGGACATGTATCAGGCGCTCTGGTCATTTATTGTTTGCGTGGTCGTGACCGTGGCGGTCAGTCTGGCGACAAAACCTGTGCCGGACAGCCAGTTGACCGGCTTGGTATACGGGCTAACGGAGATCCCCTCAGTCGGAGACGTTCCTCTGTATCAGAAGCCTCTTTTCTGGGCGGCTGTGGTGACTGTCGTTTTCTTCATATTGAACATTATTTTCTGGTAAGTGGGATTCTCTGGGAAGCGGAGGCACGCAGGATGATTTCGATCTGGTTTTTCATCGGCATCTCGCTCGCGGTAAATGGCGCGCTGATTCTGGCGGCTGGGATTTACCAGCTGGTAGATCCTCCGGTGAATCCTGGCGTGGTCCTCTTCAACTTGCACGCCAACGTGTGGTGGGGAGCGGCGTTGCTGCTGTTCGGTCTTATTTATTGTTTGAAGTTCGCACCAAGTCGCAAGGCCTGAGGTGCGAGTGAGGTTTGGTATGCCAGTCAATCATAGAAAAATGGTAATGGGAGTTATCGTTGGAAACCGGGGGTTTTTCCCCGACCATCTCGCCAAGAGCGGAAGGGAAGAAATTCTGCGCGCGCTGCAAGCCGCCGACATGGACATCGTCGCTCTCACTCCTGAAGAGAGCAAGTACGGGGCAGTGGAGACAAGAGAAGAATCGCGGCGATGCGCCGAACTGTTCAAGCGCAATCGCGACCGGATCGACGGAATCATCGTCACGCTGCCAAACTTCGGCGAAGAACGCGCGATCGCCGATGCCCTGCGGCTGGCCGATCTGCGCGTCCCGGTATTGATTCAAGCCACGCCCGACGATCCCAAGAAGATGACCATCGCCTCGCGTCGCGACAGCTTCTGCGGCAAGATGTCGGCCTGCAACAACCTTCGGCAGTACGGCATTCCCTATTCCATCACGACACTGCACACGGAGAGTCCCGACTCGCCCGAGTTTGCCCATGACCTGGAGTGGTTCGCCGCGGTCTGCCGGGTGGTCAAGGGATTTCGCAACCTGCGCGTGGGAGCCATCGGCGCGCGTCCGGCAGCCTTTAACACGGTGCGCTATAGCGAGAAGATATTAGAATCGCAAGGCATCTCGATTGAGACACTCGATCTTTCCGAAGTGCTGGGCCGCATCGACCGCATGAAGGACAACGACGATCATGCGCAGGCCAAGCTGGCTGCTATCAAGAAGTACGTCGACGCGAGCAGCGTGCCGGCTCCCGCCTTATTAAAGATGGCGAAGCTGGGCGCGGTGGTCGACCAGTGGATGGCGGCGACCGAGGTCACCATCAGCGCGGTTCAGTGCTGGACTTCGATCGAAGAAAATTTGGGAGTAGTGCCCTGCACCGTGATGAGCATGATGAGCAACGAACTGCTGTCGAGCGCCTGCGAAGTGGATATTTGCGGCGTGCTGGGAATGCACGCGCTGCAGCTCGCCTCCGGCACGCCTTCGGCTCTTCTCGACTGGAACAATAACTATGGATCCGACCCAAACAAGGCGGTCTGCTTCCACTGCTCGAACTTGCCCAAGCATTTCTTCCGCTCGGTGAAGATGGATTTTCAGGAGATCATTGCTGGCACCGTGGGCAAAGAAAATACCTTCGGAACCTGCGTTGGGCTCATTAAGCCGGAAAAAATGAGCTTCGCGCGCTTCTCGACCGACGATACTTTCGGCAAGATGCGCGGATACGTGGGCGAAGGACGATTCACCGACGACCCGCTGAATACGTTCGGCGGCGCGGGCGTGGTTGAAATCCAGAACCTGCAGAGACTGTTGCGTTTCATCTGCGAGCGGGGCTTCGAACACCACGTCGCCGCCAATCTTTCTACCGTCGCATCCGCGGTGTATGAAGCCACTACGCGTTATCTGGGCTGGGACATGCTCTATCACGGCTGCGAAAACGGAGCCTGCTGATGGCTATCGTGGCCGGGGTTGACTTCGGAACCCTGAGTGTTCGTGTTTCTCTTGTCGACAGCGAACGCGGTCTGATCGAGTCCGCCATCGCCGAGTATCCGCTGCACCGCAAGCGCGAAGATCCGGAATACGCCACTCAATCGCATGACGATCATATGCGCGCACTGGCTGTGGCGATGCGCGAAGCCCTGAAAAGGACCGGAATTGCGGGCGATCAAGTGCAGGCCATCGCGCTCGACACCACGGGTTCGTCTGTGATTCCCGTCGGAAAGAATCTTCAACCACTGGGCGAGTACTACTTGTGGTGCGACCATCGCGCCAAAGGTGAGGCGGCCGAGATCACGGAAGCCGCTCAACGCGAGGGTTTGGAAGCGATCAAGTGGTGCGGCGGAGTCTATTCGTCGGAGTGGGGATTTTCCAAGCTGTTGCACTGGCTGCGGCACAACCCCGATGAGCGATCAGAGTTCGCCTCCGCATTCGAGCATTGTGACATGGTGGCGGCTACGCTGTGCGGCATCACGGATCCTACGAAGGTAAAGCGCAGCGTCTGCGCGATGGGACACAAGTGGCTGTGGAACCGGCAACTGGGCGGCCTGCCTCCGGAAAGTTTTCTGGTCAAAGTAGATCCTCGATTGCGGGGAGTCCGCGCCAAACTGGATGGTGAATACGCGACCTCCGATCAAATCGCCGGCACGCTGTCGGTGTTTTGGGCTGAGAAACTGGGGCTGAAGGCAGGCATACCGATCCCGGTAGGAGCGTTCGACGCGCATTGGGATGCCATTGGCGCCGGGTGCCGAACTGACGACATTGTAAATGTCGTTGGTACTGCGTCTTGCGTAATTGGGATCACCCCGTCGGTGAATCTGGTTCCCGGCGTTTGCGGCGTGGTGCAGGGCAGTGTGCATCCGCGACGTACGGGAATTGAAGCCGGGCTTTCTGCAGCGGGAGATATATTCAGTGCAATTGCTTCGCGCGCGGGCACGGATGTGAAGAGGCTGAGCGTCGGGTTGGAAAAGTATCGAGCCGGGCAAACTGGCCTATTGCGCATGACCTGGGACAACGGCGACCGCACAGTGCTAGTTAACCCCAACCTGCGCGGGGTCACGCTGGGGTGGAACCTGCAGAGCACGGCTCAGGATGAACTCTTCGCCGCGATCGAAGGCACGGCATTTCATACGCGCGTGATTCTGGATCGAATGGCTGGGCACGGCGTACAAATCAAACGCGTGATCAATGCGGGAGGCATTCCGCAGAAGAATGATGTCCTCAACCAGGTGTACGCCAACGTGCTCGGACGACCGGTGCTGGTTCCGAGCAAGAGCGTGGTGAGTCTCGGATCGGCAATTTTTGCTTTTCTGGCTGCCGGCACTTTCCAGACCATCGAGGAAGCGCAGGATAAGATTTGCCCCTCCCACCGGACGTTTCTGCCGGATGACTCCGCACAGCGCATTTACGACGATCTATATCCTTTATATAGCAAGTTGTATTTCACATTGGGCCAGCGGGGTAGCGATGGCCTGGGAGACATTCTCCCGAAGTTGATTGCCGTCGCCGCGTCTTCCACAACCCGCGCCACGGATTCGTGACATGCAGGTTTAGCAACAAGTAAGGAGCAGCAATGACCATGAACATTCGGAGAGTCCTGCGAACAATCGCAATCAGCGGGTTGTGGGTAGCGCTGTTTTCCATGACCGTGGAGGCTAAGACGAAGGTGACAAGCGAGTCTTTTGGAAAGATGCCGGATGGAACTCCGGTCGAGATTTTCACGCTGAGCGACGGGCCCTACGAAGCTCGAGTCGCAACTTACGGCGGGATTGTGGTTTCCCTGAGAGTTCCCGACCGGAACGGCAAGCCGGCCGACGTGGTGCTTGGTTTCGACAATGTCGACGGATACCTGGCCAACTTCAACGGCCCGGCCGACGCGTTCTTCGGGGCACTCATTGGCCGCTATGCGAATCGCATCGCGCACGGCAGCTTTACTCTTGATGGGAGGAAATACTCCCTGCCTCTGAACAATGGCGAAAACTCTCTTCACGGCGGCCCGCACGGCTTCAACAACGTGGTCTGGAAGGCAAAGCCAATTGCCAACGGAGTGGAACTGAGTTATCTGAGCAAAGACGGTGAGGCCGGATATCCCGGCAACTTGTCGGCCGTGGTTCGGTACACGCTGATGAAAGGCGATTTGCGGATTGAGTATTCGGCCGCCACCGACAAAGATACAGTGGTGAACCTAACGAATCACTCTTACTTCAATCTCGCCGGAAAGGGTGACATCCTAGATCATCGGCTTACTCTGCACGCATCCCGCTTCACCCCTGTGGATGTCGGGTTAATTCCAACCGGTGAATTGAAGAGTGTGGCATCGACTCCCTTTGATTTTCGTAAAGCCACCGCGGTCGGAGCGCGGATCCACGCCGACGATGAACAGCTTCACCGGGGTCGCGGCTACGATCACAACTGGGTGCTCGATACCGACAGCGGCGGCGGGAAATTAGGGGAAGCTGCCGAACTCTACGACCCCAGCAGCGGACGTGTGCTGAAAGTTCTGACGGATCAGCCAGGAATCCAGTTCTACAGCGGAAATTTCCTCGACGGTTCGATCAAAGGCAAGGGCGGAAAACCCTATGAGTTGCATTCGGCCCTATGCCTGGAGACTCAGCACTTCCCCGACTCCCCGAATCATCCGGATTTCCCCACCACCGAGTTGAAGCCCAGCCAGCGCTATCACACCGTTACCGTTTACAGCTTCTCCGTCCGCTAGCTCTGTGCCGAACCCCGTTTGTGTTTCGCCCGGATGAACCCGGAAGAGACCATGAAAAGACTCCGATTTGCCCTCTCTCTCTGATCACGGAGGACAATGACTACCAAATTCAGCGCGAGGAAAATAGCGCGCAAGGAATTTCGCAAGTGCCCGGCGGGGAGTGGAGCGATCTACTGAGCAGGAGAACTCGCTTCCGTTACCGTGAGAATCTGGTCTACGTGCGGATTCTTCAGTACCTGTTTGATGCCGCTCGGCCAGTGAATCTCGGCCTCGGTCACAGCATTCGCCGAACCGAGGCCAAAGTGCACCCGCTTATCGCTTGATGATTGGTAGCTGCCAGTCGTGGTAACCGTCGCGTACTGAGCACCGTCGGCAGTGGTTATCTTTATCTCGGCTCCGATTCCGTCCTTGTTACTTTTCACTCCCACCAAATTCAGCGTGATCCAATGATTATGAGTGGGAGTCTCGTTGTGCAGTATCCAAGCGGGTCCGTTATTTTCAGTGACGACGACGTCGACCTTGCCGTCATTGTCGATGTCTCCAATGGCCATGCCCCGAGCGGCCCACTTTTGCTGAAAAACCCCGCCAGACTGCGCCGAGACATCTAAGAGCTTCTTGCCCTTCTCGTTCCGTAAAAGCAAGGGAGACTCGCGATAGCGCAAGTGCGGCTCTTCCAGTTGGATCGTATCCATGACGTGTGACTGCACTATGAAAAGATCTTTCCAGCCATCGTTGTCATAGTCCATGAAGCGCACACCCCATGCTGAATGCAGCAAGGTGACTGCTCCCAAGCCGGCCGTGAAAGTGGAGTAGTCAAACGTCCCGTCTCCTGCATTTGTGTAAAGGGCGTATTTCTGATTGGCCAAATCGGTGATGAACACGTCGGGCCAGCCGTCGTTATTGTAATCTTCGAAATCCACACCCATACCGGCGAAGGTACCTCCACCTCCGTCCAGACCAATCCCAGAAACAAGCCCAACTTCTTCGAAGGTGCCGTTGCCTTTATTGTGAAAGAGAAACTCCGGAATGGAATCATTGGCCAGCAGAATATCCATCCAGCCATCGTGATCGTAATCCGCGATCGCCAGGCCGAGGCCTTTGCCAGGCTTGCCCATCCCCGCCTTCTGTGCCACCTCGGTGAACTTTCCATTGCCGTCGTTGTGATAAAGCAGCACCGATGCCGGTTTGAAACCGTCGGGATGGCAATAGGAGCGAAATCCTTGTTCGCGGCGACCGCAATAGATATCGTCAAAATCCCATTCCATATAGCGGGCGACGACCAGGTCAAGCCTTCCATCGTTGTCATAGTCGACCCAAGCCGCGCTGGTGGCCCAGCCCGATCCGGCCACACCCGCGATGGCCGTCACATCGGTGAAGGTGCCATCGCCATTGTTGTGATAGAGCGTGCTGTGTCCGTAGCCCGCGACGAAGAGATCATCGAAACCGTCGTTGTCGTAGTCGCCGACTGCCACACCCGTGGAGTAGCCGGTTCCGGCGACGCCAGCCTTTTCGGTCACGTCCTCAAACGTGCCATCTGCTTTTTGGTGATAGAGGCGATTCCAGTATTTCTTACCATCTTTCTGAGGAATCGTACCCTTAGGGGTGGGATCGTCGATGCGCGCGCCGTTGGCGAAAAAGATGTCGAGCCGGCCATCGTTGTCGTAGTCGAGGAGGGCAACGCCCGAACCCATGGCTTCGAGCAGATACTTTTTGGTAGTCGGAGAAGCTTCCTGCTTGAAATGAATTCCCAGCTTTTCGGTTACATCTACAAAGTTGCCGGGCACGGAAACATTGGCCTCCGGTTTCGTGGATGCGGTGGTGTGACCCGTTGCGGAGGTGTTTTGGCAGTCTCCCTGGCCGAGAAACAGCAATCCGACCGCGCATACCACTAGCCAGAAAAATCCATACTCACGTGTTTCCATGCCGTAAAGAAATCGCGCGCTGCAGTTCGACAACGGCCGGAATGTCGTTCTCAGCGCTCCTCCACTCTATACTCCAGAGCGCCACAAGAGTCGGATCTTCAAGTCCAGGCGTCATGCCGTCCCTTAATCGAAGGAGATTCGTGCGCCATTCCGATTCCTAATTAGGGCAATAAATTACTTGACTCCACCAAGGGGCGGGTAGATGATTGCCCTAGCGGGGGTGCGTCTTGACCCTCAGACTGTGGAACGTGGATGAAATTATGGAGTTGGTTAGCTCACGGAAGGTAGGCGTTTACCTTAGTGATTTGCAAGAAATGAGGGGAATGTGTGACGAACGCTGTCGCAGCGAGCGAGCTAAACGCGGCGCAAATGCTTTTGCTTTGGGCGGCCCAGAACCACCGCCTAATGATGGCGATATAGACGAAATAGTGGAATGTATCAATCACATCGAAGAGTTGTGTCAGGAATCAGGCTGGCAAAACGGGCGACTGAAAGCCTCTTTGGTATTGTCACATATTGAGCACAACCGAGTCAGTTGTGACTGGTCATCGCTAAGCGCCGATCTCAGGAATGTCTGGGACATGGTCATCGCCGATATGTGGGGAGCAAGGCTCGTAAAAGTGCTGCCGCTCTACTCCGACTACGTAAACAATGACGATTTGATCGCGGGAGATTTTAAAACGCATTTTTCGAGTGCGCTACCGGATGTCAAGGAAGCGGGGAACTGCATAGCAGTAGATTTGGGGACTGCTGCCGTATTCCACCTAATGCGCGGCGTCGAGTGGGGGCTCAGAGCACTCTGCGTCGATCTTGGCGTGCTTGAAATTCCCCGAAAGAAAGCCACAGTTCCAATTGAGTTCTCAGAATGGGATGGCATTCTCTCTCAGCTCAATCCAAAGGCTACTGCCAAGATCGACGCCATGCCACCGAGTCAGGCAAAACAGGAATGGCAAGAGTTTTATTATCCTTTGCTCTTGGACGTTAGGCACTTTAAGGATGCGTTCCGTAACCACGTAATGCATACGCGCCGCGTGTACAGCCAGAAGGAAGCGGATGTTGTTCTGGATTACGTGCGACAGTTTTTTATGCTCTTGAGTACCAGGATTTCAGAATGAATGATTCAAGCGAAGCCGGAAGATTCGATGTTGTTGTACGCCGCCTGCTCTCAGTCTCGCGTGAAGAAATTCAAAAGCGTGATAAAGAATGGCGTCGTAAACGGGCACAGAAAAAGCGGGCTAAGACTTCGCCCGCTTCCCGCGCTTCCGGCTCCAAGGTCTAGTGAATCGTGGAGCACCTCGCCTTGCCTGTCAGGTCGGCGAAGGTGAGGCGCTTACCGACAAGTTGGGAGACGGTTAGATCGAAACGCCCTTTGTCATCAAGGTCTTTGCGATTATTGAAACGAAACATTTGTTCGTCAAGGTAACGGAAAAGATGAAACGGTTCCACGCTAACGTAGGTTCCCGAAATCCCTCGTTTGAGAAGCGACCAGAAATTTTCGAGGCCGTTGGTATGCACGCGGCCATCTACGTATTGAGTCGCATGGTCAACAACCTGATGAGCGTATTCACCCGCCAGCCCATCGTAGGACATGAGAGCATCGGTGTAGAGGGCCGCGCCAGCGGTTACATGCTTGCGTACTTCCTCTTGCAATACCTTGCGGCGACGATTCGGAACGACGGAAGCGCGGACCTTGCCGCCACGTTCCAAGATGCCGACAACGGCAGTCTTATCCTTGCCGCCAGTGCCAGTGATTCGCCGCTTCCGTTCGCTAATGTGCATGTTTCGCGCCTTGCCGCCGATGAAAGTTTCGTCCACTTCGACTTCGCCGCCGAGCTTGCTTCCGAAGAAATCGTCCTGCATCGCAAGGCGAATGCGATGGAGCATAAACCATGCCGACTTTTGAGTGACCTTCACATCTCGCGCAATCTCGTAACTGCTGATCCCGTTCTTACAGTTAGTGACCAGCCAAGCGGCGGTCATCCACTTGTCCAGCGGAATCGGAGAATCTTCCATGACGGTTCCGACCTTGATGGAGAACTCGCGCTTCGCGTGATGAGTGGAGCAAGTCCAAGTACGGCGATTGGCGCGGTATTTGACCCTAGCGGAACCACACGACGGACAGAGCACCTTGCCGTCCGGCCATCGGCGGATAGCGAGATAGTCAATGCAGTTGTCGAGATTCGAGAAGTAGACGATTGCTTCTTGCAAGCTCTTAGGTTCAGTCATGGCCTTGTTCTCCATGACTCAAATACTACAGAAATACCGTGGTGGAGTCAACTATATTATTGCCCTAATTAGGGCTCATGGGCGCAGACCCTGCATCAGGAACGGCTTCGTGTTGTGGTATTTGATCGCGCCGCCGCCCCTGTTCCTGAAACTTGCCCTCCTGGCGCTGATCCCGCTCGGTTTTCATCTTCCGAAAAGTAGCGAGCGCCTCCCCTGCCTCCTGCGCGCGGTGGAGATTGCGATACAGGATTGCGAGCTGATACCAGGACATGATCCGCAGCTCCTCGGTCCCTTGCGGGTTAGTTGCCAGCCGGAACTGCTCGATAGCCAGGTCATCCTTACCCAGCGCTGCATCGCCCTTACCCAGATAGTAGTGAACGTCATTGATTGTCGGATCGAGAACCAGGGCTTGCTCCAGGAGCGGCACTCCGCTGGCTGCGTCGTTGCGAGTTACCCGCAGACTGCCCAGCTTGTATAGAGCCACAGCATTTGCGGTGTCGATCTTCGTCTCCTGGACGTACGCGTCATCGGCTTCCTGTAACTTGCCGGCGGTCCAGCAGGCGTCACCGAGATCTTCGTTCAGCCCTGGCTCGTGCGGCGCCGCGCGTACTGCGAACTGGAATTCGCTGATTGCATCGTCCGTGCGAAAGGCCTCGGCATCCGCCTGTCCCAGCACTTCGTGGACGCGCCAGGAGTCGGGACCCAGCTTGAACATCGCCGCATAGCTTTCCTTGGAGACCAGCAGGTGCGCCCGACCCCGGTGGTAGAGCGTGTCCAAGTTGGTGGGATCGAGAGCGGCCGCTTTGTCGAGAGCAGTGGCAGCCGCCTCAGCCTGGTTCTGGGCCAGTTCTGTGACGCCGAGCCACATCCAGGCAGCCGCATTCTGGGACTCAAGCTGGGTCTCGCGGAGAAATTCGCGATGCGCATCGGCAAGACGGTTCAGCTTGTAGTCCACGATTCCTGTGAACAGGCGCACGCCATGCAGGTTCGGTTGCAGAGATGCCGCCTTATGAAGCGCGGTGAGCGCATCTTGCAACTGGCCCGCCGACTCCAATGCGAGGCCCAAATTGAAGTATCCTTCCGCCGAACCGGGCTGTTGTCGAACAAACTGTTGAAAGTCGCGGACGGCCTCGGCGGCATCGCCTCTTCGCATGGCCGCGTTTCCCTGCTCGAACAAAGACCTCGCGTTTTCAACTTGGGCGATTCCAGGCTGGCAGAACAGGGTCAGAGTCAACGCAATCATCAGCAGTCGCGAGGAAGGACGGGCCACGCCCATAAGCATATCCGATCCCGAAAACAAAAGGACTGCGGAGCGGCCCCGCAGTCCAGTGGAAGATGGTTGGGCGCAAGCTGTCTAGTTGCGCACTCCCCTCCAGTTCAATAGTGGATCTTCAGCACGAACTGCACGTTGCGCGCTCCGCCCTGCGACAGACCTCCGCTGTCCAGTGTGCTGTTGATCTGACCAAAGTTGCCATCGAGCACTCCTGAATCCGGTTTACTAAAGATGTGACGGTTAAAGGCGTTGAACATCTCGGCCCGGAATTCAACATTGACCGTTTCGCGGATCGGGAAGGTCTTGTTGATGCCAAAGTCCTCGTTGTAAAAGGCGAACGACCGGATATCGGCAGAGTTACGCGGCATGTCTCCGAACTGGAAGGCGCCGGTACCGCGGTTGGCATTCGGGTCGGCGAAGGCAGCACAGTTCCAGTAGCCGGTGCCACATGTGTTGGTTGAGCTCCAGCTAAATGGATCATAGCTGCCGACGTGGCCCTTCACCGACTGGCCAGGCACGCGGTTCGGACGGATTCCGTTGTCAAACCCAGGAATGCCGGGCTCGCCAAAGAAACTGATTGGTTGTCCGCTGAGGTAACGCTGCACGCCGCTAATGCGCCAGTTGGAGATGACGGCACTGACGGGTCTGGGCGCGTTGCCCCAAATTTTCTTTCCCCGGCCCACAGGGAGTTCATACAAATAGCTGATGACGAAGTTATTTGGAACATCGAGGTTACTGACGGCTTTTTCAGCCTTCAGGTCATACGGATTCTGTGTGCCGCCCTGGCTCTGCAGAGTGCTGTAAAAGGGCTGAATGCTGTCGGCGTCAGTGAGAGTCTTCGAGAAGGTGTAGGAAACCAACACGTTGAGGCCGTTGTGGAACCTTCGCTCCAGCTTGGCTTCGAGCGCATTATAAGTGGACTGGCCAACATTTTGCAGATAGCTGTCGGTATTGATGTAGCCGTACTGCGGGAAGGGACGCAGCGCTTGTGAAACTGTGCCGCCGCCGCCCCAGGTCGTTTGGAAGTTGGCGTAGGGAAGCGGCACACCCCCGTTTGGCGCGAGGTCGAAAAGCGTATTGCCTAATGCCAGCCCGCTGAGGGGCATATCGTTGGGGAAGTTGAGCAGGCCATGCAAGTGTGTGGAATGCTGTCCCAGGTACCCCAGGCTGAAGATGAGATTCGAGGCGAGTTGAACCTGGTTTTCGAGGGTCCAGGTCTGCACCATGGCCGGTCGCCCATAGGATTTTGCTACATAGTCCACACCCTGGCCGTTCAACTGGGTCGGGTCGAGGTTTGGGACCGTTGGCAGCGCGGGGAGGCCGGCATCCACCAGCGGACCCGACATAGGATCTCCCGCATTGAATACGTTGGGCGTGATGGTAAAACCCGCAACTGTTCCCTGGCCGTAGTCGGCGTCCACCAGGGGGCCATAGTAGATACCGTAGTTTCCGCGGACCACGAGCCGCCGATCAAAGTCTGGATTCCAGGCAAAGCCGACGCGAGGCTCGAAATCCTTGTAGTAGGTGTCTGCCCAGGTCTCGCCCACGTTTCCATTGCGCCCGGGCCCGTTTCCTGCAAAGACCAACGCTCCCGGGATACCGTTCGCGCCCGGGTTCGGCACGTTGGGTACGAAGCTGGTGGTATCTCCATCGGCCTCGTGCCGGGGCGTTTCATAGCTCCAGCGCACTCCAAGGTTGAGGGTGAGGTTGGGCCGGACCTTCCAGTCATCCTGAATGAAAGCCGCGGCGTAGTGGCTAATCCAGCGAGGAGCATGCAAATCGACGATCCGGTTGACGTCTCCAGATAGTCCAATGAGAAAATCGGCGAAGGCGTTGCCCGTGTTTCCCTGTTCGGTTAGGAGACCGGCTGTTTGTCCTGGATAGAAAGTGAAGCAGCCGGAGACGCCGCTACAAGTGCCGCCAATCTTGCTGATAAACGAGTACTGATGATAGGCGACGGTTCCGCCGAATTTGAAGCTATGGGCTCCGTGCAGCCAGTTCACCGAGTCATTCAGAATAATGCCGTTGTCCACATCCTGCGCGTCGGAGTTTTCTCCGAAGCTGGGATACGAGCTGTTGATGAAGACGAAGCCGGGGAAGGTTGGGCCCGATGCGCCGGGAAGACCGATTTGTGCTCCCCAATTCGGATTTTGTCCAACTGCCTTGGCGGCCGTAAAGTTGTTCGAACGGTTGCTCCCAAATGTGAGTTCGTTGATTAAACTCGGAGTGAAAATCCACTCCCAACCGACTCGCAGCAGCTTGCCGTAATCATCGGATACCGGGCAGCAACTGTTGAGTGGCGAAGGAAGGTTGAAGTTGTTGCCTTCGTCGGTGTTCTCACGCGAACTCCAGAAACCAAAGATCTTGTGCTTGGAGCCTAAATTCTCATCCAGGCGAATGCTGTATACGGTTTGATTTAGCGTGTCCGTCGTGTCCAAAACATAATTGTTGCTCGCGCCGGTAAGGTTTGGTTCGGGAAGCAGCTTGAGGACATTCAAGGCCACCGTGCTGAATCTGCTGTAGGGGATTTGATTGTTGGGGAACGGCGACCGGCACTCGTTCGAGGTGAACTGGTTCTGGACCGTCGCTGGATCAAATATCTGGCCGAAGAACAGCGGTCCGCCGCCGGTGCAGGGATTTGTGACACCAGGAATTTGCGGCCCGAGGAAACTCGAAAAGTCGGCAAATTGTTGGTTGTCGCCGCGAACCGCTGAGGTCGGCAACAGGCTGGTAATGGCCGAGCCGGTGTCATAGCGAAGCTGCTCCCATCCAAAGAAAAAGAATGTCTTGTCGCGGCCGTCGTACACGTGAGGAATCTGAAGCGGCCCGCCCAAGGTGATCCCGTAGTCGTTCTTCGTATCGGGCGTGCGCTTTAGAGCAGCCATGGCCGCCGGAGTGGTCGCCTGCGCGAGATAGCCATTGTTAAACCAATTGTTCCCATCCAGAGCTGCGTTCTTGTAGAAGTCGTAGACGGTTCCATGATATGCATTGGTGCCGCTGCGCGAATTGAAATTTGCGACGCCGCCTGTAGTTCTCCCGATGTCGGCGGGCAGCGCGGAGATGCTGACACGAAACTCCTGGATCGCCTCGATCGACGGGGAAATGCCGTCAAACCCGCCTGACCCGTTTTCGGCGCGGTTCGTGGTGATACCGTCGACCAGGTATTCGCTTCCCAGCGTCTGGCCGCCATTGATCTTGGCTAGAATCTGGCCACCGGCGCCGCCCGCCGATGTTCCGGGCCCGACCGCGCCCGGGACCAAAAAAGTAAGCGTTGACAGGGAGCGCAGAGCCCCCGTAACGGCGAGAGGCAGATCCGCAACCTGCTCGGGTTGGATGGCGCTGGCCACATCCGAGCTTTCGGTCTCAAGCGCCAGCGACGACGCCGTGACCGCGACGGTTTCAGATATTGCGCCCACCTGAAGCATGTAATCGTGCGCCGTGGCGCCTCCAATCGAAACCGTGATTCCGCTGGAAACCGTCGTCTTGAAGCCGGTGCTGGTGATCGTCAGTTTGTAAACACCGGTATGCACCGACGGGAACACGTAGTAACCCGTTTTTGTGCTCGCCGTCGTATAAGTGATTCCAGTGGCTAGCTCCGTGGCGGTGATCTGCGCATTCGCGACCACGCTGCCGGAGGGGTCGGTGATGGTGCCGCTGATCGACCCAGTGTCCAATTGGGCCATCGCGGGCAAACCCACTAGCAAAATGGAAAGCAGAGCTAACCCAACGGCCCCACTTCGCTTTCTGAAGGGATTGGAATCGAGAAGTCGTCGCAGACTTCTGACAATGACTTGCGGCATGGCGTGTGTCATAACTCTCCAGGAAGCCCAGAGCATCGATTCGTTCTGAGGCCGAAATTCCGACAGCCTGAGTTCATCAGTAATCGTTTTCTCACAGCACCCAGCTCATGCTTGAACGGCTTTGTAACGCCCCAACTCATCGGCTCCGGCTGGCTAAGCCGCACCCGGAGCACGACTGGCATTCATTCAGGTGGTCTTGCAGACGATCGAACTCGGACGTAATGACTGCGCGGGACTGTCATTGGCCCCTTCGCAGCCCGCGGACTGCGGCGGTGAGGTTGATGGCCCCGCTGAAACGATTTCTCGAAGTGAGTATCCCGGCCAAACCAGGAGAACGAATCGCCAAGCACCGTGAGATAGTAGGCGATCAGCCCGGCCCGGAAGGGTTTGACCGAAAGACCGATTTTTGGCGCAGAAAGCAATGCGAGGCAGACTGTAGTACTAATCAATTACGCTTGTCAAGGACATTTTCTCGACCCTCTACTTTTTGGTAAACGTTTACTCTAGGTGCTCTCTTGAGTGATTCAGGCACGATGCGTCTCGTGCTCCACTGAGAGAGCATGAATCGGAGAAGCATAGCTAGTCGAGCTTCCACAGCGGCACGGACCAGCCGAAAGAGGCGCACCCGTGCAAATTCCAGCCGCAGGGTCTATTTCAGGCGGGGATTGGGAGATTGGATGCTTCCCGGCTTTGGATCCAAAACGCCGGAAACAATTCCTCGCCCTTCTTGGACAGAATAGAAGCGGTCAACTTCCGGCAAACTAAGCCGCTCCACCGTCCCACTCGGCCAGTGGATTTCGACACTGTCCACTTTGGCCGCCTCCCCAAGCCCAAAGTGCACCCGAAGATCATTCGAGGAGGCATAACTTCCACCGCTGATCACATCCTCCCTCTGTCGAATGCCCCCTGCGACTAAATAAACCGCAGCTCCGATCGCGTCGCGCGGGCTCTTCGGCCCTCCAATCAGTTGAAGAGCGACCCAGTGGTTTTTCGTGGAATATACATTGCGAAGAAGAGCCGGCGGACGGTTGAGCTGGTTGATCACTACGTCTATTTTTCCGTCGTTGAAAAGATCGCCGAAAGCCGCGCCCCGGGCCGTCAACAATGAAGCCAGCCCGGTTCCCTTGACTGGCGGGACAACCTCGAACTTCCCGTTCCGCAAATTGTGAAACAACAGCGGGTGCTCAGCGAATGTGGTGCCCCAATCGCTCTGATCGACTCCCGGATATACATGCCCGTTCGCCGCGAAAAGATCCTTCCAGCCGTCATTGTCATAGTCAAGAAACCCGGTTCCCCAGCCCAGAAACGGTATCGTCACCTCGGCAATGCCGGCCTGATAGCTGACGTCGGTAAAGTTTGCGCCGCCCTCGTTTCGATAGAGGGGGTTGTAGTCGTCTGAGAAGACTGTGTTGTAGAGATCCAACATGCCATTGTTCAGGTAGTCTCCGACAGCGATTCCCATCGACGCCGTCTCGCGGCCATTCTCGTTCAGCGCGTAGCCGGAGGCGTAGCTTGCGTCCTCGAAAGTCCCGTTACCCTTGTTGATGTATAGATAATTCGGAGTCGAGTCATTGGCCACTATCAAGTCGACCTTGCTGTCGTTGTTGACATCGGCAAACACGGCGGTGAGACCGTAATAGCGGTTGGAATCACTGACTCCCGCCTTCTCGCTAACGTCGGTAAAGGTGCCATCGCCATTGTTATGGAAAAGATGGTCGGCTTCGCCCTTCAATCCGCGCGGGCCACACATCACCTTCATGCCGCGAAATTCGCAAGTCGAAAAAGCTACCACCGAGGAGCCCGCTACCGGCGGATGGTCGAGATCGTAGTGCACGTAACCAGGAACAAATAGATCCAGACGGCCATCACCGTCGTAGTCGCCAAAAGTAGCGCCCGTCGACCAGTTGCCCAGAGCAACCCCCGCCTTCTCAGCGACGTCGGTAAACGTTCCATCGTGATTATTGTGATACAGGCGATTCTTGCCGAAATTCGTCACATAGAGGTCCGGCCAGCCGTCGTTGTCA
>PMSQ01000168.1 GCA_003168355.1 Acidobacteriaceae bacterium
TTCGATCCGCATCGAGCCCAACAATCTTGAAGAGGAGATGAAGAACCTTCTCAAGGACAAGGATATTTATCTTTACTGTACTTGAGCGCGCGAAGCCACCAGCGCCCGTGTGGCGCACCTACTGCGGGAAAAAGGATTCAACACGTTCGTGATCGTCGGCGGATTAACCGCCTGGCGCAAGGCCGGCGAGCCGCTGGAGTCTGTGCCCCAGAACGATCTGGTGAAATTGCCCACATTTTCTTAGCTCCTCGTCGTCGCTGTTTGTTCGACGTTGGCCGTTTCTCACTTCCACGCTACGATAGCGTTAATCCTTCTATACTGCCCTGAATGGCTTCGCGTAGGGAGATCGAGATCAAATTTCGTGTTGCGGATGTGCGGGCACTCGCACGCAAGCTGCGCGGGGCGGGGTTTCGCATGATCACTCCGCGGACTCACGAGTTGAATACGCTCTACGACTTGCCCGGAGAAGTACTGCGCGCGCGCAAGGAGTTGCTGCGCATCCGCAAGTACGGCTCGGAGTGGACGCTGACGCACAAAGCGAAGGGGGAAATTGGGCGGCACAGTAACCGAGTTGAGACGGAAACTGGCGTCGCGGATGGGAGAAAAATGGATTTGATCTTGCGCGCATTGGGATATGCACCGTCGTTCCACTACGAAAAATTCCGCGCCGAGTGGACGGATGGGAAAGGTCAGGTCGTGGTAGACGAGACCCCCATCGGAGATTTCTGCGAGATCGAGGGTACGCCGCGATGGATTGATGCTACGGCAAAAAAGCTTGGGGTGACTGAGGCGGAGTACATCACGAAGAATTACGCAGGATTGTTTCTGGATTGGAAGGACAGCACTAAGAGCCGGGCAGAAGAGATGACATTTAAAGCCGTAGCGACTCAAGAGAGGTCAGACTGACGGGGTAGGATGCGCCTCGCTGCGCTTGGCTGGACGGGCGAAGGCGCCCGTCCCCACACGGTTCTTTGCGGCTTACGCCCCGTGACACTTCTTGAATTTCTTACCGGAACCGCAAGGGCAAGGATCGTTGCGGCCCACTTTTTCCTGCCCGCGAACGACCTGTTGCACCGGCTGAACGTCTCCGGCGCCCGCCATGCGAGCCTGTTCCAGTTCGCGACGCTTGCGGCGCATGAAGGCTTCTTCCAGGTCATCGGCTGAAGTTGCGACGAGGCGCGGCGGACGATGTCCGTTTCCGCCAGTTCCCTGTTGCGATGGCACTCCAGGTTCCGGTCCGCTGCCCGTGGGCTGGTCTCCTTGCCGACCGGCAGGGCCTGCGTCCGGCGGGCGCTCAATAATTTGCATCAGGTAGAGATAGCGGGCCGTATCTTCCTGGAAGCGCTGCAGCATGGCCTCGAACATCTCAAACGATTCCTTCTTGTACTCGACCAGCGGGTCGTGCTGGCCGTAGCCGCGCAGGCCGATGCCCTCCTTGAGGTGATCCATGCTGAGGAGGTGGTCCTTCCACTGCTGGTCGATCACGCTAAGCATGATCATGCGTTCGTGATGACGCATGGCCTCAGGGCCGATCAGCTTTTCTTTCGCGTCGTAACGCTCCTTCAGCTTCTCAAAGATGGCATCGCCGAGCTCCTGCCGGTTCGAGGCTTCGGGCTTCACGCCTTCCGCAATGAAATCCACGCCGAAGTGGGTGAAGACTGCGTCTTTCAGAGCCTTGATGTTCCAGTCGGCGGCGTGGCCTTTAGGCGGGCAATATTCTTCCATCAGGTCGCCGAGAATAGCTGAAACGTAGTCCTCGAGGATCAGATCCTTCTGGTCCAGGCCTTCGAGCAGGCGGCGGCGCAGGCCGTACACGGCCTCGCGCTGCTTGTTCATCACGTCGTCGTATTCCAGCAGATGTTTGCGGGATTCGAAGTGCTGACCTTCAACTGCCTTCTGCGCCGTTTCGATGCGGCGGCTCATGAGCTTGGATTCGATCGGAATTCCTTCTTCCATCCCCAGACGCTCAAGCATCTTCGAAATCCACTCTTTCGCGAAGATGCGCATGAGGTCATCTTCTAGCGCGAGGTAGAAGCGCGAGGAGCCGGGATCGCCCTGGCGACCCGCGCGTCCGCGGAGCTGATTGTCGATGCGGCGGGACTCGTGGCGTTCGGTGCCGAGAATGTGCAGGCCGCCGACGGCGGTGACTTCATCGTGTTCTTTGTCGGTCTGCGCCTTGTAACGGTTGAGGGCCTCCGTCCATTTTTCTGTCGGAACGGTGTACTCGTTGCCGTTGTAATAGAAGACCGAAATCGTGCCGTCTTCCTGCGGACCTTCGATCTTTCCCTGGGCCACGCGTAGTTGCTGGGCGATTCCCTTCTTCACCAACTCCTGCTTGGCCATGAATTCGGGGTTGCCGCCCAGCAAAATGTCGGTGCCACGGCCGGCCATGTTGGTGGCGATGGTGACCATACCTTTGCGGCCGGCCTGGGCGACGAATTCGGCTTCGCGCTCGTGGAACTTGGCATTCAGCACAACGTGCTGCTTGAGCCCTTTCTTCTTCAGCAGCTCGGAGAGGCGCTCGGACTTTTCGACCGAGGTGGTGCCCACCAGCACAGGCTGGCCTGTCTCGGTCAACTTTTGAATCTCGTCCGCGACCGCGAAGTATTTCTCTTTCTCCGTGCGAAAAACGACGTCGGGATTCTCCAGCCGCAGCATCTGCTTGTTGGTGGGAATGACCGTCACTTCCAGTTTGTAGATCTTGTCGAACTCGGCCGCTTCCGTTTCCGCCGTGCCCGTCATGCCGGAGAGCTTCTTGAACATGCGGAAATAATTCTGGAAGGTGATGGTCGCAAGGGTCTGGTTTTCGCGCTCAATCTTGACGCCTTCCTTGGCTTCGATGGCCTGATGCAAGCCGTCGGACCAGCGGCGGCCAGGCATCATGCGTCCGGTAAATTCGTCGACGATGATGACTTCCCCGTCTTTAATCACGTACTCAACGTCGCGGCGATACAGAGCATGCGCTTTGACCGCGGTCTCGACGTGATGCTTGAGCGGCCAGTTCTCCGGGTCGGCAATATTGCCGATGCCAAGCAGTTGTTCGACCTTCACCCAGCCTTCGTCGGTGACCGTGATATTGCGGTGCTTTTCGTCAACCACAAAATCGCCGGTAAGCTGTGCAGGCTCGCCGGGGGCTACATCAAGCTCCTCGCCTTTTTCGAGCTTGGGAATAATCCGGTTCACGCGGTAATACTTGTCGGTGGATTCCTCGGCGGGGCCCGAAATGATGAGAGGAGTCCGCGCCTCGTCGATCAGGATCGAGTCCACTTCGTCGACCACGGCGAAATGGTGGCCGCGCTGGACGCAATCCTTCAAATCGTACTT
>PMSQ01000060.1 GCA_003168355.1 Acidobacteriaceae bacterium
TGCGATGCACGATGAACTTGATCCGCTTCTGCACTTCGCTGATCTCTTCCGGCTGCGAGGTCTGGCGTAGCTTCACGCGTGCGCCGGCCTCATCGACCAGGTCAATCGCCTTATCGGGCAGGAAACGGTCTGGAATATAGCGGTTCGAGTGTGACACCGCAAAGTTAATGGCATCGTCCGTATAAGTGACGGCGTGGAATTTCTCGTACCGGTCCTTGATACCGAACAGGACTTTGACTGCGTCCGCCTCATTCGGCGGAGGAACTTTGACCGCCTGAAAACGGCGCTCCAGAGACCGGTCTTTCTCAATCGACTTCCGGTATTCTCCCGGTGTGGTTGCTCCGATGCACTGAATCTCACCGCGCGATAACGCGGGCTTGAGGATGTTTGCCGCATCGAGCGAGCCTTCCGCCGATCCCGCGCCCACCAGCGTATGCAGCTCATCAATAAAGATGATGGAGTTCTGCGACTCCATCAGCTCTTTCATGATGGTCTTCAACCGCTCTTCAAACTGTCCACGATATTTCGTGCCAGCGACGATCAAGGAGAGGTCGAGCGCCAGAATTCTCTTGTCCGCCAGGAACGACGGCACCTCGCCATCGGCGATGCGCTGTGCGAGTCCTTCGACGATGGCCGTCTTGCCGACCCCCGGTTCACCGATCAGCACCGGATTGTTTTTCGTGCGACGGCAGAGGATCTGCACTACGCGTTCGAGTTCACCGTCGCGGCCCACCAGCGGATCCAGCTGGCTATCCATCGCTGCTTGTGTGAGGTCGCGTGAGAACTCGCTGAGCAGCGACGATTCCCGTTGGCGTTGCGGTTGCGCCTTTTCCTGGCTGGTGCGCGCTAATTCCTCGCGGATGGTCGAAAGACGAAGGCCGCGCTCGTGCAGAATCTCCGCCGCAAAGCATTTTTCTTCTCGCAGCAATCCCAGCAACAAATGCTCGGTCCCGATGTGCCGGTGCGAAAGGCGCTCCGCCTCTTCCGCGGCATAGGCCAGCACGCGCTTGCACTCGTTGCTCAGCGGAAGGTCCACTGAGGTCGAAACCTTTTCCCGGATGGTGGTGTGCCCCTCGATCTGCTTGCGGATGGATTCGACCGAGGCGTGCGAACGCAGGAAGCGATTGGTCAGGGCCTTGTCTTCGCGCAGCAGCCCCAGCAGCAGGTGCTCGGTCTCTATATAGGGAGACCCGAACTGGCTTGCTTCGTAGCGCGCAAAAAAGATTACGCGCCTGGCTTTCTCCGTATAGCGTTCAAACATAATGCCCTTCCCCCTAAACCCTTCCGGCCGAGAAGGCGCTGGATGCTCGCTCGACCCTACCGAAACCCCGAACCGGTAATGCTGCCAGGCCGTCTGTTGCTTCCCATTACTATCTCACTATGCAATCAAACGGCCACCGAACCCAAGTACTCAAACGTTCTTATAATGTTACCGAAGGAACCTGTTGAAATGCTCTCCCGCCGCCGATAGGCACAATTTCTTGCACTTTGTCTTACTAATGTTGCTCTTCCTCTCCTCTGCAATCACTCCGGCAGTGACTCCGGCCTGATCTCTTCCACGTGCCCCCTCTCCAGTCGCAATACCCGGTGGCAACGCCGCGCAAATGACAAGTTATGGGTTGCGATCAGGGAGGTGAGTTGGTGCTCGCGATGTAGTCGCGCTATCAATTCGAAAACCGCTTCCGCCGTCTGTCCGTCAAGGTCTCCTGTGGGCTCATCCGCCAGCAACAACTTTGGACCGGTAATGAGCGCCCGTGCCAGAGCCACGCGCTGTTGCTCTCCGCCCGAAAGTTCTCCCGAACGGTGATGCGCACGTTGCTCCAGTCCGACCTCACGCAGCCAGCGTGAAGCTTCCGGCGCCGCCTCTGCCCAGGTGCGCCCGCGCACCAGCAGCGGCATAGCCACGTTTTCCGCAGCCGTGAATTCCGGCAGCAGATAATGAAACTGCCAGACGAAACCGGCCTCGCGATTCCGAAACTCCGCCGCTTCGTCCGCCGACAACGCATTCAGTTGCAATTGGGCGCAGTATACGTCACCNNGATCAAGAGCGCTGAGGATGTGCAACAAGGTACTCTTTCCCGCTCCCGACTCGCCGACAATCGCAAGCATCTCGCCTTGCTTCACCTCAAACGACAAATTTTCAAAGAGCACCAGGTCCGATTCGCCGGACCGGAAGACCTTCTTCAGTCCCTTAATCCTGAGTAGCGATTCTTTCGCTACTGTCTTCGTTAGATGCACTCCGCCCCCGCTTGGGTCCATCCCGTGCTCGCCTTAGCCTGCCAGAACCGGAACAGTAGAACCGGTCATCTTCTCATACTAGCTACTGATCCCCACATGGCACCTTCGAACCATATGGACCATGCAAAGCAAAACGGGCAGCCGTCCTTCAGCGATTCCGAAAGTCCCCGATGAAAACCGTACCCAAGGCTCGACTCCAGCGATGTGACCTATATCACGCCGTTGGATGCATATTCCCGCAAGCGGGAAACCTCGCCATTCGCAACTTCAGCCGGTGGGAGCCTGCCGTCAGCGGAGGCGAAGGGGAATTCTTCTTGCCCTTCCCTCAGACAATTCCTAGACCTCGACCTTGGCTTCTGTGCTTGCCAGCCTGTGCAGAGACTCTTCGTAAGGTGCGCGGGCAATGCCGTGCTCGGTAATGATGGCAGCAACATACTTCGCCGGGGTTACATCGAACGCAGGGTTCTCGATGGACACGCCGTCGGGCGTCATTTGCTTCCCGGCGATGTGGGTGATTTCCTTTGCATTGCGCTGCTCGATAGGAATCTTGCTGCCGTCGGGGCAGGCGAAGTCGATGGTCGAGATTGGTGCGGCCACGTAAAACGGAATGCTGTGCTCTCTGGCCAGAACTGCGACGGTATAGGTTCCGATTTTGTTGGCGACGTCACCGTTGGCCGCGATACGGTCCGCGCCAACCACGATCGCTTCAATCTTGTCCTGCTTCATCATCGCCCCTGCCATGTTGTCGGAGATCACGGTGGTCGGGATGCCGTCCTTCATCAATTCCCACGCGGTAAGGCGCGAGCCTTGCAGGAACGGGCGGGTTTCGTCGGCATAAACGTGAATCTTTTTGCCTTGCTCAACGGCCGCGCGGATCACCCCCAGCGCGGTGCCGTAACCGGCTGTGGCCAGCGCACCGGCGTTGCAGTGCGTAAGTACTCCGCCCTCGTTCGGCATCAAGGCAGCGCCGTGACGTCCCATGGCTTGGTTGGCGGCGATGTCTTCGGCGTGCATGCGTCGGGATTCTTCGATGAGGTCCTGCTTAATTTGCGCGATGGGGCGAATGCGCACGCGCTCGAACTTTTCCTGCATGCGGCGAATCGCCCAGAAGAGATTAACGGCCGTCGGGCGAGTCTTGCCGATTAGGTCGCAGGCCTGGTCGAAATCACGTTTTAGATCGCCGGAGGATTCGGCCGTGGAATTCTTAACCGCCAGCGCGATCCCCATGGCCGCTGCCACGCCGATGGCGGGGGCTCCGCGCACCACCATAGTTCGAATCACGTCGGCAACCTGCTCGTGGGTCTTGCAGGTAACATAGGTTTCTTCCGTGGGTAGCTTCGTTTGGTCGATGAAGCGTACACCGCTGTCAGTCCACTCGAGAGTTTGAATCATAATTCGGTCGTTGGCCGTTAGTCGTTGGTCGTTACCTTCAGGTTCGATGTGCCGCACAGCGATTGCCGGGAACGTTTGTCACTGCCGGTCGTCCGCAGATTTCACAGTTGGCTGCGACGGCACAAATCATCGGTTCGGTGTCGTCCGTCTGCAAAACATGTTCCGCACGAACATCCTTGGCAGTGAAAATCGAAACGAACGGCGCCGGGGATGCGGCTTTCTCCACGCTGGGACGGCCTTTCGCTTCTTCGCGTTCCACCAGGCACATGACACCAACCACATGGAATCCGAATTCGCGGGCGGCTTCGATCGCCTGCACTGTGGAAGCGCCGGTGGTGCAGACATCATCCACGATTACCACGCGCGCGTCCTTCTTGCGAAAGCCTTCAATACGCTGTCCCGTCCCGTGCTGTTTTTCCGCCTTGCGCACCAGAAAGCCATGCAGTTCGCCGGTCACTACCGAAACCGCCACTACGATGGGATCGGCTCCCATGGTGAGGCCACCGATGGCCTGCGGCTTCCATCCCCGTTGACGGATTTCGTCAGCAAACACTTCGCCGGTCAGGCGCGAACCCTTGGCGTCAAGAGTCGTGATGCGGCAGTCGATGTAGTAGTCGCTGGTGCCGCCGGAAGAGAGCTTGAACTCGCCCAGCCGGAAAGACTTGTAGGCGAGCAGGCGCAGCAGATCCTGGCGCGAGGAATGCATGGAATCTTACGATACCACGGAGAATCAGCCTTCGTCCGCGCCCGTCCGGGATTGGGTCTTCAGCCTCGCGCCGGGAAGCGTGGTAACCTGAAGATTCTTCCACAACGACACTTCGAGGTATGAAATTGCAGAGTGTGCGAAAGCTTTTCTTCTTTCTTCTTGCTGGTCTCTTTCTAACAAACTTCAGCGGTTCCGGGCTGGTTTCGACGGCGTTGGCCGAGGGCACGCGCATCTGGGAGCAGTCGAAATTTGACGAATTGACCAAGGGCACAGCCACAGGCGTAGCCATTCGCAGCACCGGCGGCCTGGAGTTGGCGCCGACGTTCAAAAGCCTCTACGCCACGCCTTCCACCTACATCTGGGCGATTGCAGCCGATGAGGGCGGCAACGTGTATGTGGCCGCGGGCGCGCCCGCCCGGGTGTACCGTATAACACCCGACGGCAAGGCAACGATCATTTTTGAGCCTAAAGAACTCCAGGTGCAAGCGCTGCAGACCGGCCCCGGAGGGGCGATCTACGCAGCCACTTCTCCCGACGGCAAGGTATACCAACTCGAACACACTCCGGGCGGCAAGGCGCAGCCGGCAAAAACGGACTCGCCCCAGGGTGTCGCGTCCGACAAGCGCAAAGATAAAGATAAGGATGATAAGGACAAAGATGCGGCCAAGCCGAGTGCCGATCCTTCCTGGAGTGCGTCAGTCTATTTCGAGCCGGGTACGAAATATATCTGGGACCTGGCGCTGGACAAGGCTGGCAACCTCTACGTAGCCACCGGCGACCACGGGGAAATTTACCGCGTCACGCCCAAGGGCGAGCATTCGGTCTTCTTCAAAAGCGATGAAACGCACATTCGCGTCCTCGCCTTCGATGCGCAGGAGAATCTGATTGCGGGCTCCGATGGCAGTGGTTTGATCTATCGGATTTCTCCGGCCGGGGAAGGCTTCGTGCTCTACAGCGCGCCCAAGAAGGAGATCACAGCGCTGGCGCTCGATCGCTCCGGGAATATCTACGCGGCAGCCGTCGGTGAAAAGCGGAGCGGAGCTGGGCCGGCCTCCTCGGGCATGGCCGCAGCTCTTCTTACCATGGGCGCCAACGCGCCCACAGCCGGCGCCGCACCGCAAATTCCAGGGATCACGATTACGCCCGCGCCCAGCCCGGCCGCAATGGCAGGACCGTTTCCATTTCCCGGCGGCGGTGCGAGCAGTGGCTCTGATGTGTATCGCATTGCCCCGGACGGTGCTCCAACGAAGCCGTGGACGTCCCACGAGGACATTGTTTATGCCCTGGCCTTTGACTCGCAGGGACGTCTGCTGGCCGGTACGGGCAATCGAGGGCACATTTTTGCCATCACCGGTCCGGATGATTTTTCCGATCTGCTCAAATCCCCGGCTTCGCAGGTCACTGCATTTGCTAGGGCTCCCAGTGGGGGGTTGTATGCCGCGACCAGCAACCTGGGAAAAGTTTTTGTGCTGGGACCGGGCCCCGAGGCCGAGGGTAGCTACGAGAGCGACGTATTCGATGCCAGGATTTTCTCGCGGTGGGGGCGGGCAGAGTTTCGAGGATCAGGCGGCGTAGAGCTCTATGCGCGCAGCGGCAACGTCGACAATCCCGACCGCAACTGGAGCGCATGGAAGAAGCTCGATCTTGCCAAGACCGCAGAGACCGGAATTCCAGCCGCACGCTACGCACAGTGGAAGGCGGTGCTGCACGCGGGAACCGCGGCGCCGGGCGTGGACAGCGTCGCATTGAATTACCTGCCCAAGAACGCGGCTCCCGAAATCGACGACGTCACCGTCCAGGTCGGCGTGAAGTACCAGCAAATGCCGAAAATGCCGGGCAATACTCTGGGATCGGATTCCAGCGGATCTTCTTTCAGCGGAACTTCGGGCATACATTTCGAATCCCCCACTCCCAGTTCTCATGATCGCGATTCCATCGGGGTGAAATGGAGCGCGCACGATGAGAACGACGACCAACTTGTCTACTCCATCTACTACCGCGGTGACGGCGAGACACGCTGGCTCCTCCTCAAAGACAATCTCACCGACAAGGCGTATTCGTTCGATGCCAGCCTACTGCCGGATGGCGGCTATATCGTCAAGGTGGTTGCTTCCGACGGGCCGTCACACTCACCCGGAGAAGCCCTGACGGCATCGAAGGAAAGCCGCCGCTTCGAGGTGGACACAACTCCGCCGCGCATCGAGAACCTATCAGCGTCCGTAGAGGGTGGCCAGATTCACGTGACCTTCCGCGCCGGCGATGGTTTTTCCGCCATCAAGCGAGCAGAATATTCGGTGGACGCGGGCGAGTGGAAGTACGTGGAACCGATCGGCCGTCTCTCTGACGCCAAGACCGAGAACTACGACTTCAAGGTCACCCCTGAGAATGCGCAGGATGCCGCAGCGCTAGAGCATGTGGTAGTCGTGCGGGTCTATGACCGCTACGACAACATGGGCGCCGCCAAGACGCTGATTCGCAGCAGATGATTTCACCTGATCGTTGTGGCCTTGGGAGATTTCCAGGACGAAAGGTCGCGATCGAGCATCGCCTCCAGTTCTTCGACGTCCGGCCTAAGTGTTTCATAGAGCCGGCTGGAGAGTTCCTTCGGTAGCCGCGAAAAAGGCAGTCCGCCCAGCACCAATCTATGCAGCCGGGAACGCCTTAACGCAACGACCACTCGGTCCAGTCGGTGCGCTCGGAACCACTCAGCCAGCGTCATCGCGCTTCGGGTGCGGTAATAACTCCGGGGATGGGTCATGCCTTCGGAATCGTGCACCAGTCTGGATTGCGACAATTCATCAGTTCGGCGGTATGGATTGTCTCCGCCATATGCTGGACAGCTTTTCTTTTTACGATCCTGGCGAATCGCCTCGGCGATCGGGCACACGGCTACTGTAACGGTGGTAGGCCAGTCGGATGAGAATTTGCACGGTGCGGTTGTCAGAATTTTGCCGCAAACCGGGGAAAAGATAGGGCCGAGTGGATCCGGGGAACTGCTTCCCGCAGCGGCAAGATGAATGTAGCGTCGTAAGAGTCCGAATCATTGCACTCGCTTCGCTGCGACGACTTTTGCCAGAGCGAGAAATCAGGCTGCCCTTAATCCAATTTCCCCGCCGCCTCCGAAGCGCCAGCTGTCACACTTCTTGTAGCGCTCAATTCCCCCGCGCGCCGCAACTCGGGGAAACCCCAGGCCCAGAGAGCGATGACCACCAGCGTTCCCACTCCGCCCAAAAGAACCGCTGGCACCGTACCAAACCACTGCGCTGTCAGGCCGGATTCGAACTGGCCGAGCTCATTGGATGTGCCGATAAAAACCATATCCACGGCCATCACCCGCCCGCGCATTTCATCCGGCGTACGCAATTGGACCAGCGTAGCACGAATGATCACGCTGACCATGTCGGCCGCGCCCAGGAAGACCAGCGAAATCAGCGATAGCACCAGGCTGGTCGAGACTCCAAACAGAATAGTGCAGATCCCGAAGCCGGCAACCGACCATAACAGCGTCGGCCCTGCGCGCCCGCGCAGAGGGCGGTGAGCCAGCGCAACCGCCATCACGGCGGCGCCTACGCCGGGAGCAGTGCGCAACAGTCCCAGACCCCAGGGCCCGGTGTGAAGAATCTCGCGGGCATAAACCGGCAGCAGAGCCACAGCTCCGCCCAGCAGGACGGCGAACAGATCGAGCGAAATCGCGCCCAGAATCAGTTTCTCGCGCCAGATGAAGTGCAATCCCGCGAAGACCGTCTTCATCGTCATGGGCTCGCGCCGGCGGGCTTGTGGCCGCGTCTTGATGCGGAAAGCGGAGACCAGGGCCCCCACCGCCGTCGCCATGGCAGCTGCGTAAACCGCGGACGGCCCGCGGAAAGCCGCATAGAGAATTCCGCCGAGAGATGGTCCAAGAATGGTGGCGGCTTGAAACGTCGTAGCGTTCCACGCCACGGCATTGGCGAAGTGCTCCTCGGGAACCAGTTGCGGCAGAATCGAACGGCTGGCCGTTCCGTTGAACGAGCGCACCACGCCCAACAGAATCAGCACAAGGTAGATCGGGAGCACCGGATGCGTGCTTCGCAGCGCAAGAATCAGCAAAAGGCCGGAACATAGGGCGTATCCGGCATAGCACGCACCCAGCACTTTGCGCCGGTCGAATCGGTCAGAGGCATGTCCAGAAGCCAGAAACAGCAGAACGCCTGGAAGAAACTGCGCCAGACCCACCAGCCCCAGATCGAGTGCGCGCTTGGTGATGTCGTAGACCTGCCAACCCACCGCGACTGCCTGCATTTCGACGGCGGCCACGATCAGAAAGCGCGCAATTTGAAACAGCACAAAATCCGGATGCGTAAAGGCAACGCGTCCAGCTCTGGAGTCGGCAGGTGCAGGCATGGATCTTCTTGATGTGATCTTCTAATGTGCCATAGAACGAGCACATCTGCATGGCGGGACACGCAGAGCAGTTAAAATCGATGTATGCTGACGCTGCTGCGAACCGCGGGCTGGATCGCCTGCGTTTTCTACTCAACCATCCCCGGGTTCTGGTTGCTGATTCATCCGCGCGCCGAGTATTGGCGCTCACGCCGGCGATCGCCATACCGTATTCTTCTGCCCTTCTGGATGTTGATGTGGGCGGTCGTGGCCGCGGTCACTTCTCCGTGGCGCAGCGTGGTCTTGTATACGAACCACGGGAGCTGGATTCCGGCGGCCGTACTATTCTGCGCGGGCGTCATTCTTTATAAGGTGTCGCGAAGCGAGTTCAGCATGGCTCATCTTGGAGGACTGCCCGAGGTGCTGCCTAACCACAAACAGCAGCGCCTGGCGACCGCGGGCATTCGCGCCCGCGTGCGGCATCCGGTCTATCTGGGCCATCTCTGTGCGATGCTGGCCTGGAGCCTGGGTACGGGTCTGGCGGTCTGCTGGGCGCTGACCGCATTGGCAATGCTGACCGGTGCCGTGATGATAACCCTGGAGGATAAAGAACTCGAGATCCGCTTCGGCGAAGAATATCGCCGGTATCGCTCAACAGTACCCTCGGTTCTGCCAAGAATACGGTTGTGAGTGGAAAAACCCAATGCGGCCCGTCTCCGCTTTCGCCGCAGCGGTCCTCAGCGCCATCTTGCGTTGAAGGCTTTATTCCGTTGAGCCCATCCATGATGCAGGACCGATAGCTATAATCCGACTTGGCTGAAAGCTGAGAGCCGACAGCTAATTGCCACTCATGCGCTTTGAACTCTTCATCGCGACCCGCTATCTGCGCGCCAAGCGCCGCCAGGCTTTCATCGGCATCATCACGGGCATTTCGATTGTCGGAGTCGCCGCGGGTGTGGCCTCACTCATCGTTGCGCTGGCCATCAACAACGGCTTCCGCCAGGATTTGCAGGAGCGCCTCATCGGATCCACCTCCCACATCAGCCTGCTGCGTGTCGCCGACGATGGCATCCAGAACTGGCCGCCGCTGCTCGACCGGCTTTCCAAACAACCGCACGTGGTCGCCGCCGCTCCCGCAATTTTCGAGCAGGTGCTGATCTCCCGCGGACCCCGCGCCCGCGGCGCGGTCCTCAAGGGCATGATTCCAGCGGACGAGCGCAGGGTCGGTGATTTGCTCAACACAATAAAGGAAGGTTCAGCGGCCGCGCTGGATGAAACGCCTGTGCCATCCGACAGAGGCTCGTCAGAAACCGAGACATCCAGGAGTCCTGCAGCCGGAAAGGTCAGCAACACACCATCCGAATCTCCCGATTCCCTTGCCGGAGTGCAAGCCCGCGTAGCCGCCATGCCCCCAATCATCCTCGGCAAAGACATGGCCGACAATCTGGGCGCGACGGTCGGTTCCGTCGTCCTGGTCACCAGCCCACAGGGCGAACTGACCCCGTTCGGCATGGTCCCGAAATACAGCCGCTTCCGGGTGGCAGGAATCTTTAACTCTGGCTTCTATGATTACGACTCGTCGTGGGCGTTCACGCGGCTCTCGGATGCGCAGCGGCTGTTTGGCCTGGGCGATCTGATTTCTGTAATCGAATTCAAGGTCGACGACATCTACAAGGCGGACGAAGTTTCGCGCGAACTGGAAGACGCGGCTGGCAAGGGCTTTATGACCACTAACTGGATGGAGCAAAACAAGGCTCTGTTTCACGCCCTGCGCCTGGAGCGCCTGGTCACCTTCATCACCATCGGGCTAATCGTATTCGTCGCCGCGCTGAACATTTTGATTTCTCTGATCATGATGGTCATGGAAAAGACCAGAGACATTGCGGTGCTCCTGTCGATGGGCACGCGCAAGTCGCAGGTGCGAAACATTTTTATCGCCCAGGGTGTGCTGATCGGGGTGATCGGCACGGTCATCGGGTTACTGCTGGGCTATGCCATCTCGTACGCCGGAGGCCACTACCACATGATCTCGCTCTCGCCAGAGGTTTATTCCATCGACTACGTACCTTTCGCCCCGCGCCTGATGGATGGCCTGCTCGTGGCGCTGGTGGCGGTTGGAGTTTCGTTTGTAGCCACGCTTTATCCATCGTGGTCCGCCGGCAGAACTCTGCCAGCAGAAGCGCTACGGTACGAATAGCATGATTCCGCGCGACAGTGGCGCACGCGGAACTTTTCTTCCCCTTCCGCCGTACCATTAAATGGAAAGACTTAAGAGGAGATTCGTCATGTTCGCTTTCCTCCTGTGGTGCATACTCTTTGTGCTCTGCTGGCCGCTGGCTGTGCTCGCGCTGGTCGCCTATCCAGTTATCTGGCTATTGTTGCTGCCTTTTCGCATCATCGGCGTAGCGGTCCACGGGGTGCTGGAGATCATCTACCTGGCCATCACACTCCCGTTCCGCCTGCTGGCAGCGCCATTTCGCATCTAGGTAGACCGGGGGACGACTGTTCAGTTCTTGAGACACCGTGGAAGAGCGGCGCTTCAGCGCCGCGCAGAATGCAACAGAAAAAAGACGGGCTTCAGCCGGGCCCTACTTCAACTCTCCATCACCTTCAACTCTGCACTCACCACCAACCTCGCCTCGGTCGCCCGCTGCACATCCTCCGCCGTCAAACCCGGCGCCACTTCCTCCAACACCAACCCCCGCTCCGTTACCCGGATGTAAGCCATCTCCGTCACGATCGTGTCCACCACCTTCACTCCAGTGAGAGGCAGCGTGCACTTCTTCAAAATCTTCGGAGCGCCGTCCTTCGTCGTGTGTTCCATCGCCACGACCACGCGTCGCGCCCCGGCTACCAGATCCATGGCGCCGCCCATCCCTTTCACCATTTTGCCGGGGATCATCCAATTCGCCAAGTTGCCGGTCTCATCCACTTCCATCGCGCCCAGCACGCTCAAATCGATGTGCGCACCGCGGATCATGGCAAACGAATCGGCGCTCGAAAAATAAGATGTCCCCGCCATCTCGCTCACCGTCTCCTTGCCTGCGTTGATCAGGTCGGCATCTTCCTGACCCTCCACCGGATACGGCCCGATTCCCAGCATTCCGTTCTCCGACTGAAGAACCACCTCAATCCCCGGTGGAACGTGATTCGCAATCAGCGTAGGCATTCCAATGCCCAGGTTCACATAGAAACCATCGCGCAGCTCGCGCGCAATCCGATTCACAATTCGCTCGCGCTTCTCAACGTCTTTGCCGGGCTTGTTCATAACGATTTTCCGTCGTTGGTCGTTTGGTAGTTAGTCGTTCAAAAGGGGTCTTGCCAACAACGATCGACTAACGACCAGCGGCGGCTTTCCTCACCGTTCGCCGCTCGATGCGCCGCTCATACAATTCTCCTTGAAAAATTCGCTTCACGTAGACCGAGGGCGTGTGAATTGAATCTCCGTCCAACTCTCCGGCTTCTACCAGGTGCTCAACCTCTGCGATCGTGACCTTTGCCGCCGTCGCCATCATGGGATTAAAATTCCGTGCCGTCTTCCGGTACACTAGATTCCCCATGCGGTCGCCCTTCCACGCCTTCACAAAGGCGAAGTCCGCCTTCAACCCGCGTTCCATCACATAGGTGCGTCCATCGAACTCGCGCGTCTCTTTTCCTTCCGCAACAATCGTGCCGACACCGGTAGGAGTAAAAAACGCCGGAATTCCCGCGCCACCCGCGCGAATCCGCTCTGAAAACGTCCCCTGCGGCACCAGATCGAGATGAATCTTCCCGCTCAGCACCATTTCTTCCAGGAGCTTATTCTCGCCGACGTACGTTCCAATGTGATGCACGATCTGGCCCGCGGCGAGCAGCAAACCATTGCCCAGCCCGTCCACACCGACATTGTTGCTGATGGTCGTCAGATTCTTCGATCCCTTCCGCACCAGAGCGCGAATCAGATTCTCCGGGATCCCGCACAACCCAAACCCTCCGATCATGATGACCGAGCCGTTCGCCACATCGCGAATCGCCTCATCAGCATTGGCCACAACCTTATTCATAGCGTCCGAATTCTAAATGCAATTTACCGCGGAGTCACGCAGTCACGAATAAAATGGGTCGTATAGTGATGATCGACGAAGGCCACAATGTTTGTTACTTGTTTTTCTCCGTGCCTCCGTGTCTCTGTGGTGAATTACTCTTCCTTGCCCGGATTCTTCTTCAGCCCGTGCGCCTGCTCAAATTCCTCCGCCAACTGCCGCGTCGACAGATTCTCGCGGATGTGAGCCAGCCGCTGCTCCACCTTGAATAGTGCGTCTTCGAGATTCTTCTTGTTGGTGATCGCAATGTCCCGCCACATCGAGTACGGGCTCGCCGAAATCCGCGTCATCTCGCGCAACGCCCGCCCACCCGCCGGAAGCAACGGCGCTTCTTCGCCAAACTCCTCCACCAGAGCTGCCGCCAGCGCCGTCGAAATCATCTGCGGCAGGTGGCTGATCCAAGCGCAGAGGCGGTCGTGATCCTCAGGCGGCAGCATGGCAACATGCGCTCCAATCTGATCGATCCATCCCACAAATTCCGCGAACAAACCTTCATGCAGATTCTGCCCTCGCAGCGGCGTCAAGAACCACACCGCATTCTGGAACAAGTCGGCATCCGCATAATCCACTCCGCTGTGCTCCCTCCCCGCCATCGGATGCCCCGCCAGAAATCGCTTGCCCGCATTCTTTCCAAACACGCGCAGCGCCTGCTCCGCCACCGTGGCCTTCGTGCTCCCCACATCCGTCAGCAACGTGCTCGCGGGCAGCCCCGGACCCAGCCGTCCAATCAAATCCACAATCGCTAAAACCGGCGTTGCCAGCACCACCAACTGGCTGCCTCGCACTGCGTCCACAGGCTCGGGAAATCCGTTGTCGATCACCCCACGCATCTTCGCCCGCTTCAACGCGGACTCCCGGTCGCATCCCACAATTCGTCCCGCAAACCGCCGCTTCCGGAGCGCCAGCGCAAACGACCCGCCGATCAGCCCCGTCCCAATAATCGTGATTTGTCGAATCGGCATAGAAAACAATTGGGTAATTGAGTAATTTAGTAATTGGGCAATTTGAGAAGCAAATACCCAGAGGAGTTCGATTACACAATTACCCGATTACCCGATTACAAAATTACCAATTGCTCTAGATCTTCCTCCCCACCGCGGGAGCAATCATCCGCAACTCGTCCATCAACTTGGCAAACTGCTCTGGAAACAGCGACTGCGCCCCATCTGACCACGCCTTGTTCGGGTCGCAATGCACTTCAATCAGCAGCGCATCCGCGCCTGCGGCCACCGACGCTCGCGCCATCGGCGCAACCTTGTCCCGCCGCCCCGTTCCATGCGACGGATCGGCCGTCATCGGCAAATGCGATAGCTTGTGGATAATCGGAATCGCAGAAATATCCATCGTGTTCCGCGTGTAAGTCTCAAACGTCCGTATCCCACGCTCGCACAGAATCACGTCGTAGTTTCCGCCCGCCATAATGTATTCCGCCGAAAGCAGCAACTCCTCCAGCGTAGCCGCGATACCGCGCTTCAGCAGCACCGGCTTGCGCACCTTCCCCAGTTCGCGCAGCAGGTTAAAGTTCTGCATGTTGCGAGCGCCCACCTGCAGAATGTCCACGTACGGCAACATCATCGGAATCTGCGAGATCTCCATCACCTCGCTGATCACCAGCAGCTTGAAGTTGTCTCCCGCTTCGCGCAGCAATTTCAGCGCATCTTCGCCATGCCCCTGAAAAGAATAAGGCGAACTCCTCGGCTTGAACGCTCCGCCCCGAAGCCCTCGCGCCCCAGCCTTAGCCACAGCTTCCGCGGTTGCAAAGAGCTGTTCTCGAGATTCCACCGAGCACGGCCCCGCCATGACGACAATTTCGTTACCTCCAATGACCACGCCGTTCGCCAGCTTCACGATCGTCCCTTCCGGAC
The DNA here is from genome assembly GCA_003168355.1 of Acidobacteriaceae bacterium. GTDB lineage: Bacteria > Acidobacteriota > Terriglobia > Terriglobales > Acidobacteriaceae > Sulfotelmatobacter. Next base: position 14,643 of record PMSQ01000060.1, read on the forward strand.
GAAAACTCTTCCCCGCCAGCTTGTACGGCGAACTGATGCGATGGACCTCCTGTACTCCAGGCAGCAACTCGAGGTTGCGGATGTCAAAATCAATCCCCGCGCCCACCGCACCCAGCACGGTTTGCCGCGCCCCGGTGGACCGGTGCACTTCAAACCCCATCTTCACCAGGTGCTCAATCACCTGCTGAATCTGGGTTTCATCCGCCATATCTTGCATTGCCACAATCATAGAAAGTCTCTGCTTCTAGCTTCTAGCTTCTAGCTCTCAGCTCTTAGCTTGTCGTTTCAATTTCTTTCGCGGGCCCGGGTAACGACCAGCTCCCGGCGACTGCTTCAATCATTCACTTCCGAATCCAATTCTGTCTGCGCCGTTGCGTTTTCTGTCTTCGCGACAATTCCTTCCTTCTGGATATTCCTCATCACATCCATAATGCGTTCAAAAATCCGCACCAGATCCTGCCCCGGCAGCGGACCCCGATTCATCCCCCGCACATTCTCAAACACAATCCGCTCCCGGTCCGGCTCGTAAATGGGCAAACTTGTATCCCGTTTCAGCCGCCCAATCTCCACTGCGGCCCGCGCCCGCTCGCTCAGCAACTCCACCAGGCGCCGATCAACCTCATCAATCTTCTTTCGCCAATCTGCGATATCCATGAAAAGCGTCTCAGCTTTCAGATCTCAGAAAAATCGAGGCTCCCATGAGCGTGCCGATTCGGATGTCCTCGAAATTTCCTGTGTACAGCACAGCCGCAAGATCAGGGCATCTTTGCCGATGGCTGATAGCTGACAGCTGACAGCTTCCCCACAAATTCTCCCACAGCTGCCGCTTCCCGTCCCCGATTCCGTTCAATCGTGTCCACAATCGCACTGCCCACCACCGCTGCATCCGCAAACTGGCCCACCTCGGCAAACTGCTCCGCATTCGAAATCCCAAACCCAACCGCGATAGGCAACTTGGTCACGCGCTGCAATCGCCGTACTAATTTCTTCGCATCGTCTGCCAACTCGCGCCGTGCTCCCGTCACCCCCGTTCTAGAAACTGCATACACAAATCCTCGCGACGCCTCCGCAATCCGCTTCAAACGCGCATCCGAACTCGTCGGTGCCGCCAGAAACACCGGCGCCAGCTCATGTGCCTTCATAGCCCGGGAGTATTCGCCCGCCTCTTCCACCGGCAAATCGGTCACCAGCACGCCGTCCACCCCCGCATGCCGCGCCACCATGCAGAACTTCTCCATCCCCATGCGCAGGATTGGGTTCAAATACGAAAACACAATCAGCCCCGTGGACTGCGCGTGCTGTCGCACCTCTGCCGCCAGCGTCAACACTTGACCCAGCGACGTTCCATGCTTCAGCGCACGCTCGCTCGCCCGCTGAATCACCGGACCATCCGCCACCGGATCGCTGAAGGGCACGCCCAGCTCAATCACATCCGCACCCGCCTCAATCGCAGCCAGCACAACGGCCCGCGTGGTCGCGAGATCCGGATCGCCGCACGTCACATACACAACGAGTCCCGGCTTTTTATAGAAAGATAAAGGCATAAGCGAGATCGGCACGAGCGAGATTTCCTCAGTGAACCCTGTGCCCTCTGTGTTAAAACTTTTCAACTTTCATTGCAGCGAAAGTGATTCTCGCATGATCCCGATATCCTTATCTCCGCGACCGGAGATATTCACGATTATCACATCCGATTTCTTCATCTTAGGCGCGCGCTTCACCACTTCCGCCACGGCATGCGCCGACTCCAGCGCCGGAATAATTCCCTCCGTGCATGCCAGCAAAGTCGTCGCCTCCAGCGCCTCCGCATCCGACGCTGCAACATACTCCGCCCGCCCCGCATCTCTCAGCGCCGCATGTTCCGGGCCAATGGAGGGATAATCCAGCCCCGCCGAAATCGAATGCGTATTCGCAATCTGCCCGGCGGAATCCTGCAGCACGTACGAATAAGTCCCCTGCAAAACTCCCGGCAACCCTCCCCGAAACCGCGCCGCATGTTCTCCCAGAGCTTCGCCACGACCGCCCGCCTCCACTCCGATCAGGCGAACTTTCTTATCCTTTATAAACTCGTAGAAAATTCCAATCGCATTTGATCCCCCGCCCACGCAGGCAATTACCGCTGCCGGCAGCTTCCCCTCGGCTTTCAAAATCTGCGCCCGCGCCTCGCGCCCAATCACCCGATGAAAATCCCTCACCATCGTCGGATAGGGATGCGCCCCCAGAACGCTTCCCAACAAATAATGCGTAGTCCGAACATTCGTGACCCAGTCGCGCATCGCTTCGTTGATCGCGTCCTTCAACGTCCGCGAACCCGACTCAACGCCGCGCACCTCCGCTCCCAACAACCGCATGCGAAACACATTCAACTCCTGCCGCCGCATGTCCTCGGTCCCCATGTACACGACGCATTCGAATCCCAACAGCGCGCACACCGAAGCCGTGGCAACGCCGTGTTGACCCGCGCCTGTTTCCGCGATCACTCGCCGCTTGCCCATGCGCTCCACCAGCAGTGCTTGTCCCAAGCAGTTATTGATCTTGTGCGCCCCGGTGTGCAGCAAATCTTCCCGCTTCAAATAAATCTTCGCCCCTCCCAGCTTCTGCGTAAGCCGCCGCGCAAACGACAGCGCCGTAGGACGCCCCGCATAAGTGCGCAGCAACCCCTCCAGCCGCCGCTGAAATTTCGGATCACGCTTCGCTCTCTCGTACTCGCGCTCCAACTCATACAGCGCCGCCATCAAAGTCTCCGGCACATACCGCCCGCCATACACCCCAAACCGCCCAGCAACGCCTGCCGGACTCTTCGATCTCGGATTCGAACGAGGGTGCCCCACCCTTGCCGAGTTCTTTGCGGCCAGGGCGGGGATTTTGACTTTGATTGCTCTGGGAACCGTCGCCATCTTTAACTCGCCTTCCGATCCATTTCCCTTACCGCCTTCACAAACGCCCGCACCTTCTCCGGATCTTTTTTTCCCGGCCTAGCCTCGACTCCCGAAACCACATCCACTCCCCAAGGATTCAGAGTCCCTATCGCTTCCGCGACGTTGTCGGGTCTCAAGCCGCCGGCGATCACAACGGGATGAACCTGACTAGCCAGCGAAACATACGCCTTCGCGTCCCCCCAATTGAAGGGCTTGCCTGTTCCGCCGCGCTGCTCCGACGTGCTCGAATCCAGCATGACCGCGCCGAGATTCTTTGGGAGGGCCACGAACGACCCAAAAATCTGGTCTTTTTCCCGCCAGGTCATTGCAACCCAGTCAGCAGGTATGCAAAGAAAAGCTCTTCGATCCGTAGCGTACATCGCTGGATTCTGATGTTCATCTCCATGAAACTGCACCGCTGTGAGGCCCACCTCATCCGCGATCGCGGACACCCGCTCGGGACGCTCGTTCACAAACACCCCCACCTTCTCCAACCCCTCCGGCAACTTCTCTACGATCTCCCTGGCTGCGTCGACCCCAATCTTTCGCGGACTCTTCTCATAAAACACAAAGCCCACCGCATCCGCCCCGGCCTCAACCGCAGCAAGCGCGTCTTCCAAATTCGTCATCCCACAAATCTTCACCCAAGTCATGGAAAAAGTTGTCCGCAATTTGTCAGCAGTCTTACCGACCACTCGGTACCCGGTACCCGGTACTCGCGACTAGAGCCCGCAGCGCCTCTCCCGGCCGCTCGGCCCGCATCAACGACTCCCCAATGAGAAACGCCTGATACCCCGACGTCCGCAGCCGCGCAATATCCTCTCCCGATCGAATCCCGCTCTCTGCTACCTTTACAACGTTCTTTGGAAGCCGCTCGGCCAACCGAAACGCCGTTTCGGCATTAACCTTGAAAGTCCTCAGGTCGCGCGCGTTCACCCCAATCAGATCGCACCCTTCATCTAGCGCCCGCTGCACCTCTTCTTCGTCATGGACTTCGCACAAGACATCGAGCCCGCGCGAACGAGCGCCGTATGCCAACGAAGTCAACTCCGTCTGCGACAAAGCCGCCACAATCAGCAACACCGCNNGTCAGCACCGAAAGCGCCGCCGCCCCCGCCGCCGCCAACTCCCGCGCCAACTCCGCCACACAAAAATCCGCCCGGATCAATCCCTTCGACGGCGACGCCTTTTTCAACTCCGCGATCACCGCCACGCCAGTTCTGCTCTTTTCTTCCAAGGCCCGCCGAAATCCACGCGGTACGTGCTGTTCGGCCCGTCGCTCCAACGCAGGCACATCCCCTACACGCTTCGCCTCAGCGACTTTCCCGCGCGTGGAGCGAACAATCTGATCAAGGAAAACAGGCATAACGAGTGCCTGAATTATACGGGAAGGCGTGATTCCGGAATCGAGACCACAATTACTGGCAGATGCTATCGAGCTCCTTGTAAGGCTTCTCCGCGTGTTCCGGATCCTTGATCTGTTTCACCTGCATCCATTGATCCAGCAAGGTGCCCGCATCATGCAGCCCCACATCCGGATCGCCGTCATACGCCGCATCGCTCTCCGCTTCCTCCAGCGTTACCAGCTTGAATCCCTTTTTCTTCAGCAGATCCAGCGCCTCCGGCAGAATCGCGCTGCTGAATGCCCCCAGGTGCAGCAGCAGCACGTAGTTGATGTCGTGTCCGTAGATCAGCTTCGCCTGCTCCCGCCCCAGGTCAAGGAATTCCGAAGCGGTGCTCAAATAGCTCGACCGCAGCCACGCGATCGCCTGCGCATCGTTCTTCGCCGCACATCGCGCATACGCGGTATTCCACAAGTAGTCTTCCCAGTCGAGCGTCACCTGCGCGATCCTGTATCCGTGTACCTTTAGATAGGCCCGCACCGCGCGACGCTTCTCGGCCGTGTCGCCTTCATGCAGAAATGGATAGCGCAGCCAGTGCCAGTTATCAGTTGTCTGTAGCAACTCCAGCGCCGGCTCATTTTCCTCGATCTCGCGCTCGAAAGCCTCGGCCGTGTTCTGCTCAAGATCCATGTGCCCGTAAGTATGATTTCCCACCGGCTCGGCCGCGGCCCAGAGCTTCAGCGCTTCGGCGCCATCCGCATTACCTTCCAGCTTCTTCGCATTGATGAACCCGTATACCGGGGGCGTGTGCCGCTTCTTCAGAATCTCCAGCACATTTTTCGCAGTCTCCTCCCGCGTGACACCCGGCGGCAGCAATCCATTCAGCGGCAGATCGTCCATCGTAATGGCCAGCTTCTGCGCTGCACTCATCCCTCCCAGCGCCACTAGCAAGAACCCCACTCGGCAAGTCACAGTCACAAAAGTTTTCATGAAGTGAGTGTACGGGACTGCGCACGCTCGCAAAAGGACTCACGCCTCCAGCGTTCCGCGACGAATAGATCCGCCTCTGTTTTGCCGTGCAACTCATTTGCCTTGCAACTCAAGGTTTCTCGGAATTCCATCTCTTGAAGGTGTTCTGCATATTCGGATTTGTGAAGAGTGCGAAGCAAAGATCGCGCTCTACTGGCCCCTCGACGACGCAGGTCATGTCGGAGCGCTTTGCGATCTCGGTCGCAGGAATCAGAATTTGATGGCCAAAGCGGGCCGCGTCCGCGATCGTCGCGCCATATACCACACGGTCGAGACGAGCCCACAGTGCGCAGGCCATACACATGGGGCAGGGCTCGCACGTGGTGTAGAGGGTGTAGCCTCTGAGCGAATACGAGTTGAGTTGGCTGCAAGCCAGCCGGATCGCGCGCACCTCGGCGTGCGCGCTGGGATCGTGTTCTTGCCCCACTGCGTTCGTGGCGCGCATCAGGCGTTCGCCGCTCTGGCTGTGTACGATCTCAGCACCGTAGGGCACCGGGTTTGGTGTCTCCAGGGTCAGTGCCGTCCATGCTGCCAGTGCGCGCATCCGGTTCTCATCGACAGCTGATTTCGCCGGGCTTACGGCGTTTGCCCTCGCCTGCGGGACAGCCTGTGCGAACTGCGCTTCAGAGAACATCACGGTCGTGGCAGCAAGCGAAGCCGACCGAAGGAAGCATCGGCGCGAGGTAACGAAAGCGGCCTCCGGATAGCGCATAAAAGTGGCTCCTTGCAAAAGTTTCGCCCGCTACAGAAAACTCCGAACGTCGGGTGCATCGCTACGAGAAAGAACGACTCCGGAAAAACGTTTCTTGGTGCCATCGAAGGGACTCGAACCCCCACACCGTTGCCGGTACATGGACCTGAACCATGCGCGTCTGCCAATTCCGCCACGATGGCAATCTGGACTGCAATGCAGCGGCGGCCCAGGGCCGCCGAGTCAGGAAGACTAACACTTCCATTTTACAGGCATGTCAGAGCCTGTCAAACTAACGCTTCACCACGGAGGCACGGAGATTTTTTCTGTGTTCTCTGCGCCTCTGTGCCTCCGTGGTGAAAAGCGTCTTGCGGTGCCAGCAAACTCTATCCCAGCTTCGCGGTCATCGAAATTTTGGCGTTCAGCACCTTCGACACCGGACATCCTTTTTCCGCCGCCTCCGCGTACTTCTGAAAGGCGGCCGCATCGGCTCCCGGAACCTTCCCAACGACATCGATGTGGCTCGATGTAATTGTCCACCCGGAATCCAGTTTCTCCATGGTCAGGGTGACGTTCGTGCTGATACTCTCCGGCGTCAGATTGGCCCCGCCCAGTTGCGCCGAAAGCGCCATCGAGAAGCATGCCGCGTGCGCCGCCGCAATCAATTCCTCCGGATTCGTTCCCGGCCCGTTCTCGAATCGCGAGGTAAAGGAATACTGCGTGTCTTTCAACACTCCTCCCGGCGCCGAAATCGTTCCCTTGCCCTCCTTCAGTCCGCCCTTCCACACTGCGCTCGCCTTACGTTCCATCGCTCTCTCCTCATCATGAATCGCAAAATAAAATCCTCTGTCATTGTAGACGGAGAGCACTCAGCATGTCAGGCGCGCCGTCGTCCACGACCGCGCAGAAATCCCGCGCCATGCGCTCAATAAAAGTCCGAGCAGCTCAAGTAAAATCCGCACACCGCACAGCTCAACTTGCACCAGTGCTCTTTCAACTCCGCCGAACAGTTCGGACAAAAGCGCTCCGGATACTCTTCTTCCACGGACGCCGGACGCCGCCTCTCGTCGATTTTCCGTAGCCGGCTCCCTCCCACTCGCGCTCATCCGCGCAACATACCTCTATGCTCACCGGCTGCACAAGTGGGGAATCATCTTCCTCGACGCGCTCGCCCCCGGGGCCTACACCCCAAAATTTTTCTTCCCAAGCTCAAAAATCTTCATGCTTCCACAGCCCCTTTTGCGCTAGAATGCGTTTGCACTGGAGAGCGGTGTCCTTCTGGCCATGGACATTGCTCTTGGCCTTCCCCCAGGAGGTAGTTGATGTATCGGCCCTATCCCAGCTCCCTGGCGGACTCTCGTCCGTTCCTAGACGTTCAGTCCATGATTCGCAATCTCGCTCAGGACTTCGTCACCTCGTTTAACACCGGCAACTACGACCAGGTGGCGGCTCTCTTTGCTCAGGACGGCGCATTTATGGTGCCGCACCACGACCCGGCCTACGGTCCCAAGGCCGTCGAGAGGTTGCTCCGCCACATCGGCGAGGCCGGATACGAAGACTTACGTCTCGAAACCGTCCGCGTCGAGGCTTCCGGCGATTTAGCCATGGAAATCGGCCGCTACACGGTGGCCGTCCGCCAGCCTGACGGCACCATCCTTGCCGACCGTGGTAAGTACGTAAAAGCTTGGCGTCGTCTCGGCGTCTGGCTCATTGTCGCCGATTGCTGGAGCACAAACCTCCCCACTCCTGCTAGCCAGCTCGCGGCGTAAGAATGTCAGGCCACTGAGCCATCGAGCGCAATTAAGTAGGGCAAGCCTCGGTCGGAGGACGTCCCGATACCAAGCCGACGAAGGCTCGACCGTCCGTGGGCTGCTCCCCGGCATGGTTGGCTGAAATTTCCTTAAGGCCCTCAAAATAAAGCTTGCATTTATCTTAATGTCTATTATATTAGTGGACATGTAACACGGCATTCATCTTCCCCCAAAGATGGTTCCGGCCGCGAGTGCTTCCCCCCGAGAAGCGGATTGGTGTTAACGGGGTAATCCAGGGCGTGGAACTCCCGTAAAGCAGGAATCAATCAATTCAAAGCGAGGGCAGACCTTTGTCTAAACGCTGCCCGGAGGACGGAGTATGGGAAAACTATTGATCATTCGCCACGGCCACACCAGTCTGAATCTTCCCGGCCGGGATGAGAGGCTGCGGGGGTGGCTCGACATCCCCTTGGACGGAGAAGGGTTGGAAGAGGCGGCCGAAACGGCTGAGCATGTCAGCCGCATGCATGTGGTTGATTCCATCTATTGCTCCGATCTGCGGCGGGCGCGGCAGACTGCGGAAGTATTGCGGAAACAAACCAAGGCTCCGGTGACTGCCACCAGCGATCTGCGTCCCTGGAACCTGGGAGTTTTCTGCGGGCAAAGAGTGCGGGAAATCCTGCCGTTCCTGAATCTGTTGAATCAGCACCTGGATTTAGCGGCCCCCAGCGGAGAATCTTTTTATCAGTTCTACGGCCGCTACGCGCACCGCCTCAACGAACTGCTGATCTTGGCGGAACAATCCCCGAACTGCATTGCCGTGGTTACCCATGTGCGCAACCTACTGGCCGCCTCCAGCATTATTACGGGCTCAGACAAGGACAAGGTGCCGGTTAAGGGTGGTCCGCAGACGGGGGCCTTGGTGGTGGTGGAAAAGGAACAAGGCCGGTGGAAGATTGGCCCCAGCAAGCACGAACTGGTGATGGTGCAGGATGCGAATGTCGACGTCCAGCTGCAGGCCGTGTCTTAGGAGCTTTGAGGCGGCACACGTGTCCTTGATCTGCGCACTTGCGGCTTTTTTCCGCAAGCCTGGCAGTGGAGCAAGTGGAATTGAGATGGCTGTGGAGAATACGAAACGAGTGGCGGATCCAGCCCCGGGACCGTTATTTATTGTGAGCGTATGGCGGGGAGGCTCCTCGTTGTTGTATGCGCTGCTCAACAAGCACCCGCAGATTGGCCTGATGTATGAAGCAGACCTGGTGCTGCTGCGTCCGGTTTTTCTGAAGCCGGCCGGAGTGAACGACTGGGCTGAGCGGTGGGAATTGTGGAACGAGGCTCTGAGTCGCCACGGTTTGGATGGCAGTGAGTTTGCAGCTGAGATCCCGGAGTTCCGCAACGCTCTTGAAGCGGTGCATAAGGAGTATGCGCGGCGCAAAGGTGCAGTGATTTGGGGAGACAAGTCTCCGAACTATCACGACCAACTGGAGCAGATGGCGAAGGATTTTCCGCGGGCGCGCTTCCTCATCGTGTGGCGCAACCCCTTGGGGACCATCGGCTCTACGATTCGAGCAGCAGCGACGGGAAACAGCTATTTCCGCAAGCGGGGAATGCCGTTGCGATCCTTGCTTGGATACCGAACATTAAAGAGTCAATGCGGCAAGATCGTGGCTGCCGGGGCTGCGGTGCATCAAGTGCACTATGAAGATCTGGTGAGCGACACCGCCAACGTGATTCGGGGGGTCTGCGAGTTTCTGGGGGTCCGGTACGACGACAGTCTCTGCACACTCGAGGGCGCCGACCGCTCTGCGGTTTACGAAGGCAGGCACCACACGTTATTGGGGGAAGACGTGATTTTCGCCGGGCCGCGGCCGGATGTGATCGAGACTAGCCTCCGCCTGAAAATCGAACACTACATGACATTGTGGCGCGAGACAGATCCCGAAGAGTACGAGACGGATTCCCCAGGCAAAACCCCAACGGCTGGGGAAATGCGAGCTGACCTGATTCGTTATCGTCTGTGCCGCACCTTGGATGCGTTCATTCGCCTGGCTTTTTGTTTTTTGCCGATTCCCCTGCTTCGCCTGTATCGCAAGGTGAAGACGCGCGCGTACGCAGCAAACGCCGGGCGGGATGCCGCCGAGTCGCTTCCGGCCCGGAGCCTCCGTGGATAGCGTGCCGTTCGTTCATTTTTGCTGGAGGTTTAGAGGGGAATGGGATTCTGCCGGTAGCGAATATGAATGACCAACAGACTTACGCATCTCCACGAAATCACGTCGCGGAACCGACTGGACCGCACAATCAAGAGAGCGTCGCGCCCTCCCGTTCGTTGCGCCGGGAGATTTCCTACCGCGCGCGCTATTTTGTGAATGCGTATCCGCTGGTGTACATGCCCATCGTACGTTACCACCACCGGCATTCCGTTGACCGCGTTGTGGATGGCGAGACAGACCTCGTGATCGAAGCCTTCGGGCGCTCGGGCACGACTTTTGCTAACTTCGCATTTCTCTCGGCGCAGACGCGGCGGGTCAGGACGGTGCATCACACGCACGCTGCGGCGCAGGTCATTACCGCGGTGAAGAAGAAGGTTCCCACATTGGTGATCGTCCGGCAGCCAGAAGCGGTCGCGCTTTCCCACATGGTGCGCCACCAAGTCTCCGCACGGCCGACCCTAGTGGCCTGGATCCGGTTTCATGAGCGGCTTCTCTCCCGCCGAAGGGGCATTGTTTTCTGCAGCTTTGACGAGCTGACCCACAATTTTGCCCCGGTGATCCAACGCCTAAACGAAAGGTTCGGAGCCCGTTTCGGGGTGTGGCAACACACCAAAGAGAATGAGGCCGAAATCTTCGAACAGATTAAGAGCCGCAACCGTGGGCGGTTCAGCGAAGATGCCGTGGTGGACCGGATGCGGGCCTTTGCGCTGCCCTCGGCGGAACGCGAGGCACTGAAGCAGCAACTGCGTGCTCAGTTGCAAGCGGATTCTCTGGCCTCGCTGCGGGACCGGGCGAATAGGATGTACCAGAGCTTCGTGGGTTGATTCGGGCAGATATTGAACCGCCTTGTTAGCCAGCTTAGAAAACTCTCATGTAACCTTGGCTGGACTTGCGACAGATTCCGCCGATAGTCATCTTGGACGCCCAAAGTAATTTTCAGCGAGGGGCATAGCGTTAAGGTTGCGCAATGCTGTGGCGAAGATGATCAAGATATTATTGGTGGAAGACAGCAAGTTTCTGAGACTGGCGACGGAGCGGGCGCTGACGCGCGCGGGCTATGAAGTCGCTAGCGCGGGCGATGGTCCGGAAGCCCTGCTCATGGCCCGGGAAAAATTGCCGGATCTTATTCTACTCGACATGTTATTGCCGAAGATGACCGGACCGGACGTGCTGAAAGCGCTAAAAAGCGATCCGCTCACGAAGGCAATCCCGGTAGTCGTCATGAGCGGCTTGTCCCAAAAGAATGCCGCGCGACTGAGCGAAGACGGAGCCCTTGGGTTCCTGGAGAAGGGCGAGCTAGCTCTGGATCAGGGACCGGAAAAACTATTGAATGCGCTGCGGGATATTTTCAAGAAGCTTGCCGGGGAACCCGCGAGCGCGACCACAGCATAGACAGGGAACGATTACCGGCGCGGGTTACCAATTCCCACCTAATTGCAAATAAATGACTTACAGGCGGGAACTCGGAGCCCGTGGCCGGAGTCTATGCGGATTAGAGGATTAGTCCACGTGGCAGTCAGCAGGTCGGCAATTTTTCGGTTCGGAATGGGGTGGGGAATCCTATAATTGAGGGAGCGCCGAGACATGGCGGGAGCGACCACCTTGGGAGATCTGGCAAGCGCGATCGGAGCACGGTCAGAGGAAGCGGCGATTGTCGCGGACCTGAAGGCTGGCTCGGAACAGGCCTACGCCTGGCTGATTGGTGAATTCCAACGTCCGGTTTATGGGCTGATATACCGCATGGTGAGCGATCCGTCCGACGCGGCAGATACAACGCAGGATGTGTTCCTGAAAGTATTTCGGGGGATGAAGCACTTTCATGGTGAATCCAGCCTGAAGACGTGGATTTACCGGATCGCGCTGCACGAGGCGGCCAACCGGAAGCGTTGGTGGTTCCGGCATAAGGCGCATGAGACGTCGATTGAGCCGGCGGAATCGGAAGGCATGGCGAGTGGGGATGGGTTTACGCGGAACGAAGCGATGCAGAACGCGCTGACGGACCGGCACCAGTCGCCGTTCGATAATGTGGCACAACGCGAAGTGCGGCAGCAGGTGGATGCGGAACTGCGACAGGTGGCGGAGCCGTATCGCACGACACTGATACTGCGCGACCTGGAAGAGATGTCATACGAAGAAATTGCGGAGATTTTGCAGATTTCGCTGGGGACGGTGAAATCCAGATTGACGCGCGGACGCCAGGCGCTAAAAAGAAGGCTGGCGCCGTATGTGCGGGAGGTGGGTGGAGAACTGGGGCTCACCCTTCCTGAGGAAGACCAAGACAACGAAGCAGGTTTGCGGCGACAGGTTGCTGGAGGGGGCAGAAGGGTCGAGGTGATGCCATGAAGCATATGGCCATGAAGTGTCCTGAGGTGAACCGGTTGTTGTCGCCGTATCTGGATGGAGCGGTGACAGGAGCCGAGATGCAGAGCTTGCGGGAGCATCTGGACGCCTGCCCGGCGTGTTCGAAGGAGTACGCGCTGTTGCGAGAGACGCAACAACTGCTCATGAGCCTGCGCCGTCCGAAAGAGCCGGCGGATCTAGGACTGAGGCTGCGTTTGGCTATTTCGCGCGAGGCTGCGGAGACGCGGCGGCCGTACGAAGGCTTGCGCGTGCGGCTGGAAAATACGCTGAACGCGTTTATGGTGCCGGCTACGGCAGGACTGGCGTGCGCGGTGCTGATTTTCGGCCTGGTGGCCGCGATCCTGGCGATCCCGGGACAGTTGCAGGCAAACAACACCGAAGATGTTCCGCTCATGTTGAATACGGGGCCGGAATTGCAGCAGAACACGTTCGGCACGATGAGCATGATCAATGCCGAGTCGCTGGTGATTGAAGCTTACGTAGACAAGAACGGGCGAGTGCAGGACTACAAGATTCTTTCCGATCCCGGGGCTTCTCAGGATCTTCTGCCGCAGGTGAAGCGCATGCTGATCTTTACGACGTTTCGTCCGGCGATGTCGATGGGGCGGCCAATCTCATCGCGTGCGGTGCTGTCGTTTTCGAGGATCAGCGTGCAGGGGTAGAATCGGGCTTCGGCTTACGGGCTTCGGCCACGCCCAAGAACGGCGCGGCCAAGGGATGGCAGCTAAAGGAAAAATCACTTCCGGGGCCTCCGAGACCGGGAGCCTGCCAGAACTAGCCCGCTCGGAGGAACTCGCTTACGCCAGCATTTGTAATCCACAAACCAAAAATGCCACTATTGCCGCAATCAACGCGAAAAACGCAGTCCTTCGATGAGAATCAGCAACTAGGCCAGCTACCGCGAATCCCAACGAACCGAGTCCGCCGACAAGATAAGCAATATCGACCACCTTCCGAAGTAGAGGCATGTGCGGCTGCTGCGACGTTTGAACAATAACCACTGCACCGTATATGACGAGTATCTCTGCCACCGAAACCGCGAGCGAAGTAAACCCAAGCTTACGCCCAGACCACCACTTTGCCGTCTCAGCTGTCATTGACAAGCGCTCCTTCCGGCAGGAACGAGATACATGCCTGTCGCTCGATAGGCGGCGCAAAAATCCCTAACCCAGAAACCACCCTCTGGGATCACCACAACGTCACCCCGGACACATGGGCAGCGGCGGATCGGCGGCTAAAGGAACAATCTAACCCCGGACATTACCACATCACCAGCTCCCGGATCGCGGACTACAGCCCGCCCCAGGACGCGAAGGACAGACGCTCTCTCAGCGACCGGACGGCGGAGCGGTCGTTTTCTGGTAAGCGAAAGCCGGCGGAGTTGGCGGTTGACTTTTAGTTGCGTTCCTGTTCTCGGCTGCTTTGCTGAGGTCGTGTACCGAGATGTCGATACCGAACCACTTTATCGCTTGAAACACGACAGTCTGGTTTCCCTTAATTGTCAGCTCCAGATGGGTCGGAGTTAGCCAGTTCATCTCCACCTGTGTGTCAACAGGCGCATCAGACGCATCAGCCAACTCAAGCACCGACGTGTCCGTCCGCGAGCCGGTGGCCCATTTTAGGTAGACCTTGGTGTCGGTGCTGCTTAGTATTGACAATCCCCCACTTGTGGCAGCCGTGCGCGCTTTTGCGAGCACCTTCCCGTCCGGAGAACGGGACTCTGCGGACCAAATTGCCGAACCCCCGCAGCCGGACATGAGAACACAGATCGCAAGCGTTAGAAGCGGAGATAGCTTAGAGCTCGAAGAAGAACAGTCTTTGCCGATCACTCGCATATCTGGCCTCACTCGGAATCACCCTCTAGTTGTGGCATACCGTACCGTTCCTCTGCGCGTTATATCCGTTCGTGATGTTCCCGACGTTTGCCGCCGGAAGCAACGGATAGTTCGGATCCATCTGGTACCCGTTCTTGGTGTATGTGAAGTAAGCGCCCGACCCTAACGCCAATGCACTAGCCCCGGACAAGGCCGTGTTAAGCGAAGATCCTGCGGATGCCATGTAAACTCCGAATACATAGTTTCCGTAGGCCTGGTTTTGAAACACATTTCCAGAGGCAAGCGGTTGCGGGTCAAGGTAGTCACCTTTGGGCCAGCCCATCGAAACGTCGAGAAGGAAGTTGGTTGTGCTGGCATTCGCTTGTTGCCCTTGCGTCACATACGCACCCGGCGGAAGAGCGCGGCCTTGGACACTACAAGGGTTCTTCATCACTAACGGGGAGGAAGGCCCGTTGTTTGCGGCAGTGTCTCCAGATTGCGCCGATACGAAGGCGTAGTATACATACGTGCAATTCCAACAAATGGGGCCATCAAAGATTGCGCCGGACGCCGGGGCGATCACGACCGTCGTAAAAGGATTCCAACTTTGGCCAAAGGACACGCCCTCGGTCAGCTCTGGTGAACAGCCCCCCGCTAACTGGAAGTAGATTGGGTAGCACGCCAAACCCCACGGATCAATGTTGCTCAGTGGGTTGTTGTAGACATAGGCATATCTGTTCCATGACTGTGGATTGGTAATATCGACGGCGTTTAGCCCCGTTGGATCGGGCGAAATCCAGCGGCCCTGCACCGGGCTGTATTCCCGGTACCACGATAGGCCGCGACTCCTTCCTTGTAGACGCCATATGCTGCGGTGGCCTCTGCTGCAATCGCAAGAGCGTAAGGATTCCGGGCAATAGCGATGGCCTGACCTCACCCGCTCCCGGATCGCTCGTCCTGGCCGCCCAGGAACACGAGCAGCAGGCACTCTGCTCAGTGGTCGGAATCTGGGGCAGCGGTTTTTGGGCCTTCCATAAATTTCGCGACAACGGCGAGAATCGCGAGCATCACGCAAATATCCGCCGAGCCGATGGCGGCAATCGCGATTGCCGGGACCCATTTCGTGGTCCAAGGAACAAACGAAATCAACGGGACGTGAAGAGCCGCGAGGATGGCCATGGTGCCCCAAAACCACCCATGCCGCCTCAGGTTCCGCTTTACAGCAATGACGAAACCCAGCATCCCGATGCTAACCAGTGTTGGTAATGCAATATTAAATCTTCCAAAATGATCGAACAGCCAATAAAGCGGCAGCGAGCCAAAAATTAGACACAACAAGGCCCACCAAGGCAAGCGTATTTTCTTAGCTGCCTTTATATCGCTCTTTATGTCGTTAGCTAGTGGCATGCCGCGATCGCTCTTCCTGTTTTAAAAATGTCCCAACCAACCGAAAGTCCGGCAACAACTTGTCCGGCACCAGGTATAAATCCAGCAACTGTAAGGCCAGTTGAAACCAACCCCTCTGCAGAGGTATCACTCAGCCCTGCGAGGCTGTTAACGGCGCCCGTCGATGCTCCGAATGCTTTAATGACGCCGCTCCCTGCCTGATCCGCTACCACGCCAACGTATCCGGCCTGATGGCCAATCACTCTGGCGATGCCGCCAGCTTCCGGGATCAGTCCTATCGCATCGATGCCGGCGCTCAAAACGCCCGCACTGAGAGCACTCATGATGCATGAGTTCTTGTACCACGGTTGAGGAGGAGCAGCACTGAACGACATTGTGAACCCCAGCCAACTGGTGGAATCGGCGTCCATCTGAGCCGTAGCCTGACTGTGGAAAACGCCCTCCGCGATTTGGTTCAACCACTGGGCTATGAAGTTCGCGTTGGGCTGATCGCTCCAATCGGCACTTAAATCATAGTCGGAAGGAGACCCGTCAAACCAGTTCCCCCCGACAGACCCGCAGGAACTGGGAGTACCCGTACCGGGATCGTCGGGGGAGTCGTAACTACCGTCGTCCCACGCGCAAAAGAGACCGGTCGGGTCGATATAACTCAATGGATTGTTCAAGGCGTAGGCATAGCGATTCCAGGACTGCGGATTGGTCGGGTCAACCGCGTTCAATCCCGCCGGATCAGGCGATATCCAACGACCCTGCACTGGGCTGTATTCACGGTAGAGGAAGTCGTAGAGACCGGAAAGCGTGTCCTGGCTCTGACCGGTGAAATTCAGAGGAGACTCGATATTTCCGGAGCTGGCATAGTTCTCGCCAAAAGGGGCATAAGCTACGTCTTCGGCCATGGCGCGGCTGGTGAAACTGGTGGCAAGCCGCGCCGTTCCGAGCCAATCCGCGTGCAAAATGTAGTAGCCGCTATTAGCGCCTGTAATTTCCGCCGTGCTGCCGCCCGGCAAAGGGACCCGCGTTCTAACCGGAGTTTGTCCTTGCATTACTCCCAGTTTACCAATCGGACTGTACAAAATCTGGCTGTACGACGAATCCACCTCGAACTCCGCTTCCCGCCCGAGGGCGTCATAAGTCACGTTCGTTGTGTAGAGAGTGCCGGGAAGATTGTAGGCGTTCCATATGTACGTGTGGGGATTGGCGAACGAGCAATCCTTGGTGAGGTCGCCACTGGCGTCATAGGTGGGAATGCAACTGCCTACCGACTGTTCTTGATTGTTTGTGGGTAGGAGGCAGCTTCTAGCTGCTGGCTGATCCGCATGAAATGGGCTTCGGTTGATCGGTGCCACCTACCAAGTCGTTCTAATGTTCCACCCGGAACATTTCAAAATCACAAAATCCTTCGGCGTAAGTTGTTGATTTATCGAGTACGTCGGAAGGCACATCCATGGATACAAGGGGTTAGGCTGATTGGGGGCACTTCATTAACCAGACTTTTCATTGCTAACAATTCCCTGAAGGAGCTAGACGGCAGGGTCGCGCCAAGGTGGTGTAGCATTTTCCCCTCGATGCGTAATACCCCTTTCATCGTTTGACCCTCCGCGCTGAAGTCCTTACACTCAAGGGTGTTCTCCGCTTGGCGCGCTGCTAATCCTGTGGAGGGGTTCCTGAGGCTACGATTGCGAGGTTCGTTGTTGGCGGCTCTGGTGGGGCTGCTGGCGTCGTTGTGCGTGGGGCAGGACCCGGCTCCTCCGAACCAATCTCCGCAGACTCAGCCGGCGCAGGATCAATCTCAGCAGAATCAATCGTCTTCCAAGGACCAGCCTCAGCCCGACCAGCCCCCGCCGAGCCTGCCGCAGCCTAAACCAACTCCACCGAAGGTGCCGCAAAGCCCGTTTCCGCTGGATCGGTCTCCGATCGCGCTTGACAGCAATGAGACGCTTTTTTCCGTGCTGACCGCGCTTAATTCCTGCGGTTACGACCAGGACCTGACCACCTCGGACGCTACCCGCAGCAATGTGCGGGCGGAAGTGCAGAGGGTTTTAGCGGAGTCGGAGGAAGCTGAAGCCACCCGGACCGCGCTCTGCCAGTTCTACCAATCGCACACCGTCGAGAGAAATACCACCCGGAGCCTGTCTCCCTATATCTCGTTGGCCTTGTACATGGACGGACCGCCGCATTTTGCTCCGCGAGTGAAAGAAGAGGATCTGCCGCCCGACGCGGCCGCGATTGCGGGTTTCGGAACGGTGCTGGAACGTTTCTACGACAAGGTGGGATTGCACTCGATCTGGGAGCGGCACCGCAAAGACTACGCGGCTTTGATGAATCGTTATCACGAACCGCTGGCCAAGATGGTGTTCGATACCGAGATTTATCTGAAGCAGCCTTCGTCGCAATACCTGGGGCGGAGGTTCACGATTTATCTGGACTTTATGGGTTCGTCGAATGAAACGGATGCGCGGAATTACGGCCCGGATTACTATGTGATCGTATTCCCCGCGCCGAATAGCAATTCAGATGCGGCGCCGCAGTCGGCGCTGAAGATGGAGCAGATTCGCCACACCTTTCTCCACTACGAGTTGGATCCGCAGGCGGATAAGCACCCCAGCGCCATCAAACGGCTGGAACCGCTGCTGCAATCGGTGAAGCGATCTCCGTTGGAAGAGAGTTTCAAGACCGATATCTCGCTGCTGGTGACCGAATGCCTGATACGGGCTATGGAGATTCGCATGAGCGGGAATAAGCAGACCGCGGAGGCAATGCGAGCGCAGGCTGTCGATGACTCCGTGAAACAAGGGTATATTCTGACGCGGACCTTCTACGATGAGGTGGTGGCGTTTGAAAAGGATCCGGTGGGCATTCGCGGAGCCTATGGCGGTCTTCTTGACAATGTAGACGTAAAGAAAGAAGAGAAAGCGGCGTCGGAGGTTCAGTTCGCTACTTCCACGGCGCCGGAGCTGTTGCGGTTGTCGCGTCCGGAAGAGCGGCGGATGCTGGTGACGGCCGAGAAAAGGCTGGCGGCCGGCGATCCCAAAGGCGCGCAGGAATTGGCGCAGCAGGCGTTGGACAAGAAAATCGGGGACCAGGGCCGGGCGCTATTCATCCTGGCGGAAGTTGCGGTAGCCAACAAGAACCGGGACGGGGCGCAGGATAATTTCCAGAAAGCCATTGAATGGTCGAAAGATCCGAAGGTGGTTGGCTGGTCGCACGTGTATCTGGGCAGGATTCTGGACATGAAAGAGGAGCGCGAGGCGGCATTGCAGGAGTACCGGGCCGCCTTGAACACGAGCGCAGGATTGCCCGAGATCACGGCCGCGGCGCAACGAGGGCTGGAACAGGCGTACGAGCCTCCGGCCAAACCGCAATAGCGAAGAACTTACGCGGTTACAATGTGATGTGCATATACAATGCACGGCAGATCGCGGTTGTGGAAGTTGAATGAGCGCATCGCAATTCAAGGAGAAGGCATGAAGCGAACGGCAATCATTATTGCAATGCTGGGAATATCGGCCTGGAGTTTTGGCCAGGATAAGCCCGCGCCACAAAACGCGCCGGCCGGGCAAGCCGCGGGGCAGACAGCAGCCCCGGCGGGCAAGCGTCCACCACAGGCCAAGACGCAACCTGAATTCGACGCTTATAAGGCGGCGGCGGCATTGACGGACGCGGCGGCGCAGGAGAAGGCAGCCGACGATTTCGCTACAAAGTTTCCGGACAGCGAGTTGCGGCCGCTGCTTTACAAGGCGGTGATGCACTCCTACCAACAGGCTAACGACGCCGACAAAATGCTGGCCATGGCAAAGAAGATCCTGACCTTCGACGCAGACGATCCGGAGGCGCTGCTGGGCGTGGCG
The DNA here is from genome assembly GCA_003168355.1 of Acidobacteriaceae bacterium. Taxonomy (GTDB): domain Bacteria; phylum Acidobacteriota; class Terriglobia; order Terriglobales; family Acidobacteriaceae; genus Sulfotelmatobacter. The sequence goes on from PMSQ01000060.1 coordinate 34,015, forward strand.
CAAGTGCTGGCCGAGCGCACGCGCGACACCGACTTGGATAAGGATCAGCGCCTCGCGGAAGCCAGAAAAGATGCGCAGCGCGCGCTGGTCACGGTGGACACGGACATTCCCACGCCTACGGCGGGGCAGCCTCAGGACAAAATCGATGCCTACAAGGGCTTTCTACGATCCGACGCTTACGCCATCCTGGGAACGCTGGATTTCAACGCAAAAGCGTGGGCCGATGCAGAAGGGAATTTGAGGAAATCCATTGACGCGTTTCCGCAGCAGCCGGACCCGATCGCAATTTTCCGGCTGTCCGTGGCTCTGGATATGCAGAACAAATATCCTGAGGCACTGAAATATGCCAACCAAGCAGTAGACTCGACGAAGGCGGGCACGAATGCTGGAGACGCGGCGCGCAAGGAGAAAGACCGTCTCATCCAGTTGATCGGCGGCATCCCCGACACGCCTGCGAAGAATTGATGATAAGGAAGCGAGCCAAACGCGCAATTCTTGGGTTCCAGAGAACGCGGCCTTTCGACACGCTTCTCTGGCTCAGGGCAGGCTCCTTCGGCGCGGCAGTGCACTCATGAAGGAACGGGAAATCACCGCGCTGGAAACGGCGTTAGGTTACTGCTTCCAGCGCCGGGGCGTGATTGAGCAAGCTCTTACCCATAGCTCGCAAGCACGGGAGCAGGAGGCGCAGCAAACCGGCGAGAGCAAATCGGCGGTCAACGACAACGAACAGTTGGAGTTTCTCGGTGATGCGATTCTGGCGCTGGTCACCAGCGAGGAATTGTTCCATCGCTTTCCGCAGTTTCGCGAGGGCGAGCTCTCAAAACTGCGCGCCCATGTAGTAAGCGAGCGCCATCTGATCCGGGTGGCGCAACGGCTGGAACTCGGCCATTATCTCCGTTTGGGACGGGGTGAAGAGAAAAGTGGGGGACGGAGCAAGACGGCGCTGCTGGTAGATGCACTGGAAGCGATCCTGGCGGCGATCTACCTGGATGGCGGAATGGAACCAGCCCGTGACTTCATCGTGCGAGAGATTCTGTCGCCCGAACTGGAGCGGATGGAGCGCGAAGGCGGTGCGCTGCCGATGACTGACTTCAAGTCGGCCCTGCAGGAAGCTTTGCAAGGACTGGGATTGCCACAACCGTCGTATGTTTTGGTTCAGGAAGCGGGACCGGAACACAGCAAGACGTTTACCGTGGAAGTCCGTCTGAACCCAAACGGTGACGGCCGGGTAGAATTCGTGGGACGCGCGCAAGGTTCCACCAAGAAGACGGCGGAGCAGGAAGCGGCGCGGCAGTTGCTTGCCTATCTGGCTTCGCGGCCGCAATCGGCGGGAACCAGGCCGGCCCGGTCGTCGCGATCCCCGGATCGGTAACGTGGACAAAGTGAGTGAATGAGTTTCCCAGACGATCATTTCCCGGCGGATCAAATCCTTGCAGATCAAGGACCTGCATGGGGTGTTGGAACGGGCTTGACCGGCTCGTTGCAGTCTCTGCTCGGAACTGTGGTAGTCGCGGTATTTGTTATCACGTTCATCGTGCAGGCATTTCAGATTCCCTCTCCATCCATGGAGAATACGCTGCTGGTGGGCGACTACCTCCTGGTGAATAAACTGTGTTACGGAGGAGGAAGTCTCGGGGACCGTCTCATGCCTTACCGCCGGGTGCAGCGCGGCGACATTGTCGTGTTTCATTATCCGGTAAACCCGGCGCAGCATTTCGTGAAGCGGGTGATTGGCGTGCCCGGAGATCGTGTGCGAATGGTTGACAAGCAGGTGTTTGTGAACGGAACGCCGTTGAAGGAGCCTTACGCGCACTTCAGCCGGCCGGCCAACGACTCGTTCCGGGACAGTTTCCCCCGGCTGGATGTCGCGCCGGGAGAGACTCCGGAGTGGTGGATTCAACTGCGCAAACTGGTCGAGGACGGAGAGCTCATTGTTCCCGAGGGACACTACTTTGTGATGGGGGACAATCGTGACGATAGTTACGACAGCAGGTATTGGGGCTTTGTGCCGCAGGTCAACATCATCGGGCGGCCGCTCTTGATTTACTGGTCGGTGCGAGATAGCGAAGGGGACGGGACAGCGCCATCATCCGCGGGTGGCAAGCTGTACCACATTGCGTACGCGATAACTCATATCTTCCAGATCACGCGTTGGCACCGCACGCTGCGGCTGGTAAATTGAGCGTCTGCGGCTAACAACGAGACTGCGGCGGCCGCGCGAAAGACAAGGACGGATTAATCACAGTGGCGAAAAAAGAGAGCAAAGTGAAGAACGATGTCGACGAAAAGCCGCGTGAGACCACGGTGGAGTTTCTGTCGTCTCTGGCCGCGGTGCTGGTAACGGGATTGTTCATTATCACTTTTGTAGTGCAGGCGTTCGAGATCCCTTCCAGTTCGATGGAGAACACGCTGCTGATCGGCGACCACGTATTTGTGAACCGCATTCAGTTCGCGCCAAAAACCTCGTGGATGGGGCCGCTGCTTCCCTATCGTCAGATACGGCGCGGCGATATCGTGGTGTTTCTGGCGCCATGCGAGCCGGGATTATATGTGGTGAAGCGGATCATGGGTGTGCCCGGCGACCGCATTCACCTGCGCAATGGTGTCGTGTACCGCAATGGCGAAGAACTGAAAGAGCCGTACGTGATTCATTCGCAGGATGCGTCTTCCTCTCCGAATCCCTACCGCGACAACTTTCCCGCCGTGCCCCCGTCGGAAAGCTATAGCGTCTACCCGTGCTGGGAACCGGAGTTGCCAACGCACATCCAGGGGGATGATCTGGTCGTGCCCCCTGGTCATTATTTCGGGATGGGCGACAACCGCGACGTGAGCCTGGACAGCCGCTACTGGGGCTTCATTCCGCAGGAAAACGTGATCGGGCGCCCCATGTTCATTTATTGGTCGTTTGAGACGCCGGGCGACCAGTACCGCAAGACCGACTTTGGAGACCGCATTGGTTTTCTGGCGCACGTTGTATTGCACTTCTTTGACGAGACGCGGTGGAGACGAACGCTGCGAGTGGTACGGTGAAGCCTTTCTCCCCTAAGCTGCGAATTGTGACTGCGGCAGTGGTGATTCTGCTGCTACTGTTTCTTGTGCGTCCTGGTGTCTCGCGCTTAAAGACGCGCATCACTAACTCCATCAGCCGAGCAGTAGAGCGTCCTGTAGAGATTGGTTCGGTCCACCTTCGTTTCCTGCCGCGGCCCGGGTTCGACCTGAAGGATCTGGTCATCTATGAAGATCCGGCGTTCGGTGCGGAGCCCATGCTGCGGGCGCCGGAAGTTACGGCCGTGGTGCGGCTGACATCGCTGCTGCGGGGACGGCTGGACATTGCGCGTCTGGAGCTTACCGAGCCTAGTTTGAATCTGGTGCGGAGAGGAGACGGGCGCTGGAACTGGGAAGCTCTGCTGGAACGCACGCAGCGCACACCGCTGGCGCCCACGGCGAAATCGAAGTCGGAAACGCGCCCGGGTTTTCCCTACATCGAGGCGAGTTCAGGGCGCATCAATTTCAAAGCCGGGCAGGAAAAAAAACCGTACGCTCTGCTGAATGCGGACTTTGCGCTGTGGCAGGAATCGGAAAACACATGGGGAGCGCGGCTGAAGGCAGAACCACTGCGCACCGATATGAGCTTGAGCGACACAGGCCTGCTGCGGATGAATGGGATATGGCAGCGGGCTGGGAGCCTGCGCGAAACACCCCTGCGGTTCAGCCTGGAGTGGGACCACGCGCAATTGGGGCAACTCACCAAGCTGGTATCGGGAAACGACAAGGGTTGGCGGGGAGAAGTCAGGTTGGAAGCTACGCTGAGCGGCATTCCGGCAGCGATGCAGGTAACGGCCGATACGTCCATTCAGGACTTCCACCGCTACGATATATCGAGCACCGACGGAGTGCGGCTGGCCGCGCACTGTGATGGCAAGTACAGCTCGGCGGAAGCAGTGATGCACGAGGTCTTCTGCAGCGCCCCCGTGGGCGATGGCATGATCACTCTGCATGGCGATGCCGGTCTGCCCGGAATGCACCGGGTAAATCTGTCGTTGAACATCGAGGGTGTTCCCGTAAGCGCCGTGGCGCAGCTTGCTCGACGCGCCAAGAAGGATTTACCGGCCGATCTGGTGTCGACGGGAAGCGTGCAAGGCAATTTCGCGGTGAAGGAAAATGGGTCATCCCCACTCGGACCGGAGTTTCAGGGTCGCGGCGAGATTGCCAATCTTCGCCTGCAGTCAACCAGCACGCGAGTGGAATTCGCTCCGGCGAGCGTACCGTTTGTGCTGCGCTCGAGCCGGACGGGCGTTCACACTTCATCCTGGCGTAAATCGGCTCGCCAGATGCCGGATGCTTTGCAATCTCCGGATGAACTGTATGTTGAGTACGGCCCTTTCCCGGTCGCGCTGGGGCGGTCGGCGCCCGCGCAAGTGCGGGGATGGGTGGGGCGCTCGGGTTATGGCATGGTTCTCCGGGGAGGTGCGGAAGTGTCGCACACCTTGCGATTGGGCAGATTGCTTGGCCTGCCGGCAATAAAATCCGACGCCGAGGGCATGGTGCAGATGGAGTTGCAGATAGCCGGATCGTGGGCGGGAAAAACATCCGTAACGGACTCTGGATTTTCTTCGCCGGAAGTCACGGGTACGGTGCAACTGCACAACGTTCGCGCCCTGGTGCGGGGAGTCAATGGGCCGATTGAAATCTCCTTGGCGGAATTAGATCTCTTACCCGATGAAACACGAGTGGAAAAGTTGAACGCGCGGGCTGCTGATGCGCACTGGACCGGGTCTGTGGATTTGCCGCGCGGTTGTGGAGTGCCCGGGGCGTGCCTGGTCCGCTTCAACTTGAACATCGAAGAGATTGGGGTGAGCGACCTTCGTCAGTGGCTGAGTTCGCAACCCAGCCAGCGGCGGTGGTACCAGATGCTTACGTCTGCCGAGACCTCGGCGCCGACGTTTCTGGAGAACTTGCGGGCATCGGGCAAAGTGACTGCCGGCCGCTTGCGGATTCGTAACATCGTTGCGGACCGAGTTTCCGCCTCACTTGACCTGGAGCGCGGGAAGATGAAGATTTCAGAGCTGCGGGCGGAACTGCTGGGTGGAAAACATTTCGGCGATTGGCAGATGGATTTCTCGGCGGGCTCTCCAGTCTTCACCGGCGCTGGAACGCTGACAGGGGTTTCGCTGCAGCAGATGGCCGAGGCGATGCACGATCCATGGATTTCGGGAATCGCCGAGGGAACTTACCACGTAACGGCATCCGGAGCGGATTCCGCGGCATTCTGGCAATCGGCTGAAGGCGTGCTGCAGTTCGATCTGCGTGACGGGGTTTTGTCTCACATTTCACTAACCGGCGATGAGGGCCCCCTGCGGATCGCGCGCTGGCAGGGCCGAGCACGCCTGCATGGCGGAAAGATCGAGATTGATAAAGCAAAACTAGTCTCTCCCGCGGAAACTTATGAGATCAGCGGCAGTGCCTCATTGGGGCGGGTGCTTGACCTCAAACTAACGCGCAGCACGGATGTGAGACTCGCGCGCGCGGGTGCGCTCGTCTATAGCATCACGGGCACCGTAGCGGAACCGCGGGTAGCGCTGACTTCGGCGCCGGAGACTCAGGCGCAGCTGAAGCCGTAGGCGGCTCGCTAAGCGTTAAGGCACGTACCCGGCTCCGCGCAGCACTTTTCCCGGCAGCGCTCCCGTCATCTTGCCCTGATCGATCACGGGTATGCCGTTCACCAGCACGTAGTCCATCCCTTCGGAAAGCTGATTCGGATGATCGAACGTAGCTTGATCTCTCACCGTCGCGGGATCGAAGATGACAACATCGGCCCACATGCCAGCCTTGAGAACACCCCGATCGGCAAGCCGCAGGCGCTGGGCTGGCAAGGCGGAAAACTTGCGGATGGCGTCTTCCAGCGTCAACACTTTTTCTTCCCGAACATATTTGCGCAGGATACGCGGGAACGTTCCGTAAGCGCGCGGATGAGGATGCTCCTGGCCCAGAATGCCCTCCGGCGAAGTTCCGGAAGAGTCATTGTCGATTGCAACCCAGGGCTGTTGCAGCGCGAGCGTTACATCGGGTTGTGACATGCCGAAGACGGCGACGCCGGCATACGGATCTTCGATGAGGAAATCGAACAGAGCACTGATCGGATCTTTGTTCCACAGCTTGGCGATTTCGGAGAGGCGCTTGCCCTGGAAGGGAAGCATCTTCGGATTCTGCACGATGCCGATCATGATGGCGTCGGGTCCAGGAATCTCCTGCCATTCGTTGTCCCAGTCTTTCGACGGAGTGAGCATATCTTTGCGGATGCGCTCGCGAGTGGCGGGATCTTTCAGACGTTCGACCAGTTTCGCGGCGCCGCCATCGTGCGCCCAGGGCGGAACGAAGGCCGAGAAATCGTTGAACCACGCCGTGTAAGCATAAGTGTCGGCGGTGACATCGGCGCCGCTGGCGCGCGCGGTGTCGATCTTGGCGACGACTTCGGGCATGCGTCCCCAGTTATTTTTTCCCGCCACCTTGATGTGCCAAATTTCCACGGGGACGTGGGCTTCGCGGCCGATGCGCAGGGCTTCGTCAATGGCCTCGAGCACAGAGTCGCTTTCGTTGCGCATGTGAGTGGAATAGATGCCGCCGAACTTGCCGCCCTCGGCGGCGAGAGCAATCAGCTCATCAGTTTTTGCATAGGGCGCGGGAGCGTATTCGAGCGCGGTGGAAACGCCGACGGCGCCGTCTTTCATGGCATCGCGCACCAATGCCTTCATCTGCTCAAGCTGCCCGGGCGTTGGCTGCTTGTTGTCGTCTCCGAGCACCATGCGGCGGACCTGCGTCGCGCCCACATAGCTGGCCAGGTTGATGCCCATGCCCTGCTTTTCAAGCCGAACAAAGTATTGGCGGAAGGTGCGCCAGTCGGGAATGATGTGGTAGTGATCGTAGCCGGGTCGATCGGCCTGAATGATGGCATCGTTGAGCGGCGCGATAGAACCGCCTTCGCCAGTAATCTCGGTCGTGATGCCCTGATAGATTTTCGAAGGCAGGCGCGGTTCGACGAGGATCGAGAGTTCGGATTGTCCGAGCATGTCGATGAAGCCGGGCGCGACGACCTTGCCAGCGGCGTCGATGGTGCGCTTGCGTTGCGCGGCAGCCAGATTGCCGATGGCGGCGACTTTCCCGTCGTGGATACCGACGTCGCCCGAATACCAGGGAGAGCCCGTGCCATCGATGATGTGGCCGTTGGTGATAACGAGATCGAAAGCCGCCTGCGTTTGCGCTATTAGCTGCAGGGCAGATGCGAACACAATCAACAGGACGAGTCCGCTACACTGTCCGAATTTAGCTTTCATCGATTTCGCTCTTTCCTGAAACACTTGATCTTCTCGTTCTCTGCGATTCTAGCTTTAAGTCTTAGCGCAGAGTTCGGGGAGAACCGCAGCGGAGGACGCGGAGAAACATCAACTCCGAAGTGCTCCCGTTTCCCGATGACTCGCGACCACACCCAAGACAATCCAAATCCCGAGCGCCAACCACTCGTAAACCGTAAAATGGCCGGGCACCGCCGGGACTACTTTCATCAGCAACATCGCGATGGCCACGAGTAACCCAAAGCCTGCAACGAACCATTCGCCGGCCGACAGCTTCGACTGGCCCGGCAATGAACCGGTGCGTCCCATACTAAGGTAAGCGGCGCAGGTCGCCGCCCATCCAATCGCGCAGGCGACTGAGCCAACTTCGGTAACCGGCACCAGGATCGCATCTCCCAGGAGCATACAAGCTGCCGTGGCCAGTCCGATGCAGAGAACCGCGGACGACGGCGTTTGGTGTTGAGGATGGATGCGGCCGGCCCGGGCGTCGACCAGACCGCGGCGTCCGAGGGCAAACAGCAGGCGACTGGCAGCTACGAAGTTTCCGTTGAAACACTTGAACAGTGAAAGGAGCGCGGCTGCAAGGATGACATTGACAATCCAGCGTGAGCCCACTGCTTGCCGAAAAGCAACCGCCGTCATGAACTTCTCGCCGGTCAACTCGTGCCACGGAGCCACGAACGCGACCGCGGCGATCACGATTGTGTAAAAGAGAATGCCGACCAGAACGGCCATCCATATGGCTTTGAGAAATCCCTGCCCGCGAAACTCGGGCGTAGATTCTTCCGCGGCCTTGCTCACGGATTCGAATCCTGTCATGAAATACGGAACGATCTGAAGCACGAGCAGAAACGAAATCAGCGGGACGTGAGTAAACAGCGGTGGAAAGTTGCGCGGCGATCCTCTGCTTACACCGAGCGCGACGAAAACGATAAAGAGAGCCAGCGTTCCGAACGATGTCCAGTTCTGAAAGGTTGCGCTGAGACGGACTCCGCGGTAGTTCAGCGTGGTGAGCAACGCTGTAAGGCCGAGACCGATGACGAGGTGCGGGAGATAGACTGGACGCCCGGCAATGCGGTAGATCTCGATCGAATCGAGCGAAGGGAAGATGTAACCCGCGATGCGGCCCACGGCCACGGCCTCCCAGGGGCAGACGATAAAGTAGGCGAGCATCATCATCCATCCAGTGGAGAAGCTGACGGGGCGAGAGAAGGCAGCCGCGGTGTAGGCAATCTCGCCCGCAGCGTCTGGCATGGCGGCCACCAGCCTGCCGTAAACCCAGCCGATTGGGAACAGCAGCGCGCCACCGATCGCGAAGCCCAGCAGCGCGCCCAATGCGCCGCCGCGTAGCAACCAGTCGTCCATGACCACCAGCCAGCCAACACCGACCATGGTGCCCCAGCCCAGCGTGAAGTAGTCGGTGAGGCGGAGTTTGCGGGCGAGATTTGACATGCGGACGAGTTCGATGCGGCAGTGGAGTGAGCGCGAATTATAAAGCATTTGGTAGCGACAGGGTCTCGGGAAGTATCTGGTTCGGTCGAGATCCCGAAGCGGCGGGTGCGAACACCAGCCGGACAGCCGCCGGGGACGGCGGCGCTGCCGCTTCACCCCGAAATCCGCGGGCTGCGTGATAGTATCGATGATACCTTCGCATGATGCCGCAACCTGTGAATTTTGGCGCCGTGGTCCGTTGTGCCTCTTTTTTGCTACGACTCGTTGAAAACGGATGATGCCTTCGACCAACTTGCGTAAACGCGTGCTCAGCGGCATGCGCTCGACCGGCAAACTGCATCTCGGCAACTACGTGGGCGCGCTCGACAACTGGGTGCGCATGCAGGATGAGTACGAATGCTTCTTCGAAGTGGCCGATTGGCATGCACTCACAACGGATTATGCCGACACTTCGCGGGTGAAACAGAATTCGCTGGAGGTGGCGCTCGACTGGCTGGCGGCAGGGCTTGATCCTGAGAAGTCCGTCATCTTCATCCAATCGCACGTCCCGGCGCACGCCGAGCTGCACTTGCTGTTTTCCATGATTACACCGCTGGGCTGGCTGGAGCGGGTCCCGACCTACAAAGAACAGCGGGAGAACATCAAGGACAAGGATCTAGGAACGTATGGATTTCTGGGCTATCCCGTGCTGCAGTCGGCGGACATTTTGATTTACAAGGCTGACGTGGTTCCGGTGGGCGAAGATCAGGTGGCACACGTTGAACTCACGCGCGAGATTGCGCGGCGCTTCAACGGCTTTTACGGGCAGCGCGGGGATGTTTTCCCTGAGCCGCAATCGCTGCTCACCCCGGCGCCCAAGCTGCCGGGCACCGATGGCCGCAAGATGTCGAAGTCGTACGGCAACACCATCCTGCTCACCGATCCGGAGCCGGTGGTGCGGCAGAAGCTGAAGACGATGGTGACCGACCCGGCACGGGTGCGGCGTTCTGACCCGGGAAATCCGGATGTGTGCCCGGTGGGCGATCTGCACAAGATTTTCAGCGACCGCGCTACCATGGATAAAGTAAACACAGGCTGCCGGTCGGCGGGTATTGGCTGCATCGAGTGCAAAAGCTGGGCGGCCGATGCGCTGGTGCAACTGCTGAATCCGATGCAGGAGCGGCGCGAGAAATTCGAGGAGAATCCGCGGCTGGCTTGGGATATTCTTGAGGCTGGCAGTGAACGCGCGCGTAAGGTTGCCGCTTCAACCATGGACGGAGTGCGCGGCGCCATGGGAATGTCGCTTGCCTATGAGCCACCGGCGGCGGATGATGCGAAGTAGGAAAGATGCGAAATAGGATGGAAGACAGAATCGTTGCCTCCGAGGATAACGTGCAGAGGTCCGTCTGGCCCGTGCTCGTTGCGAATCCGCACTCAGCATCGATCGAACCATCAGACAGGCGTTCGGCGAAAACGGGAAAGAAGGAAGAGAGCGATTCTCCCTTTGCGGTTTCGGTAACTGATGTCTACGAAGGCCCGTTGGACTTGCTGCTCGATCTAATTCGCAAGCAAGACATCGACATCTACGACATTCCGATTTCGCAGATCACGGCGCAGTTTCTGGCGTATGTGAATCAGCTGAAGGCGAGCGATGTGGATGTGGCGGGCGAGTTTATCTACACGGCGTCACTGCTGATTCACATCAAGAGCAAGATGCTGCTGCCGCGTGCGCCCTTGGGCCCCGAAGATGCCGCCGAGGACCCGCGGCGCGAGCTGGTGGAGCGCCTGCTGGAGCACGAACGGTTCAAGAACGCTGCGCAGATGCTGCAGCAGAAGCAGATGCTGGAGGCGGCAACGTGGACCAATCCCGGCTTTCGCGAGTTCAAGGACGATGCGGCGGCGGAACCGGAGATTGCTGCCGATACGGTCGACCTGGTGCGCGTGTTTCGCGACATTCTGGACCGCGCGCGCAAGCGACCCATCTTCAACGTGGACGAGGATGCGGTGACGGTGGGGCAGATGCTTCAATTCCTGGCCCGGCGGCTNNTCGACATCTACGACATTCCGATCGCTCGCATCACGGCACAGTATCTGGCTTACGTCGAAAAGATTCGCGAGCTGGACGTGAATGTGGCGGCCGACTTCATTTACATGGCCGCGGTGCTGATTCACATCAAATCGAAGATGCTGCTGCCCCGCGATCCATCGGCGAAAGCGGAAGAGTTGGAAGATCCGCGAACTGAACTGGTGAACCGGCTGCTGGAGCACGAAAAGTTCAAGTCGGCGGCGCAAATGCTTTTGCAGAAGCAGCAGATTGAAGATGCGGTGCTGACGAATCCGGCGTTGAAAGAGTTCATGGATGACGAAGGCACCGAACCGGAGATGGCCGCCGACGTGATCGATCTGGTCAAAACATTCCAGCAGATTCTTGAACGCGTGCGCACCCGGCCCGTGATCAATGTGGATGAAGAAACCGTTACGGTAGGCCAGATGATCGACTACCTGCGGCGGCGATTGTCGCTCGAATCACGGCCTATCCGGCTAAAGCAGCTTCTCATGCGCTTACCCTCGCGGCAGGCGCTGGTCTGCATGTTTTTGGCGTTGCTGGAAATGGTGCGGCTGCAAGCGATACAGGTTCGGCAGGACCAGATGTTCGGCGAAATCGCAGTGCGCAAATATACCGGCTTCGACGCCATCATGGCAGAACAGGCCGCAGTGCGCGATGATTGGAGATAGGAAAACAGTTGCCAGTAGCCGGTTGTCAGTCGCCGGTCAGGACTGACGGCTCTTACTGGCAACCCGCAACTGGCGAGTGACCTCATGAGTTTAAAAGCTCAACTCGAAGCCATCATTTATGCGGCGGAGACCCCGGTCACGCTGGAGCAGATGGTCCAGCTCGTGAAGGAAAGCGTGGTTACGGCTGGCGCCGTCGATGACGCCGATGTGAAATCGCGGGTGCGATCCAGCCTGGAGGAATTGGTCGGCGAATATGGCGGGCCCGATCACGGCATCGAGATTCGCCAGGTGGCGGGCGGCTACCGCATGTCGACCAAGCCCGAGCAGCACGAAATGGTGCGCGGCTTCGCCAGGAGCTTGAAGCCTCCGGTCCGGCTCTCGCTACCGGCTTTGGAAACGCTGGCTGTGATTGCCTACAAGCAGCCCGCCACGGTTCCGGAAATTAGTGAGATTCGCGGCGTGGATTCAGGCGGCGTGATTGCTACGCTGCTCGATCGCAAGCTGATCACCACCGCCGGACGCAAACAGGTGATCGGGCGGCCGATTCTCTACAAGACTACAAAAGAATTTCTGATGCGCTTTGGTTTGAAGGATGTCAACGAACTGCCCAGCATGGAAGAGTTCGAGAAGCTGGTGGCAGAATCGTTTCAAGCCGAATTGATTCCGGCGGAAGACGCGGCGCAACCGCAAGATGCCGGCCCTGACCAGCCGGAAGAAGTCGCAGAGTCCGCTGCGCAGAAAGAATAACCGCCATCTTACTCGCACGCCTGGATTGGAAGCTGCCGAATGCCTGCTGAACGCCTGCAAAAAATCATCGCCGCCGCTGGCATTGCCTCCCGTCGCAAAGCCGAGGAGCTGATCAGTGCCGGCCACGTGAAGGTGAACGGGACGGTGGTGACGGAACTGGGCAGCAAGGCGGACCCGGATACGGATCACATTCGCGTGGATGGAAAGCTGCTTCAGGGCGCGCAGCTGCATGTCTACTTGCTGCTGAACAAGCCTAAAGGCTACGTCACCACTGTGAGCGATCCGGAAAAACGGCCTACGGTGATGCAACTGATCCGGGGCGTGAAGAAACGCGTGTATCCCGTGGGACGGCTCGATTACGCCAGCGAGGGATTACTGCTCTTGACCAATGACGGCGCACTGGCCAACAAGTTGATGAAAGCCGCGTCACAGGTTTCCAAAACCTACGTAGTGAAAGTTGCTGGGACTCCGAGCAACGAAGCGCTGGAGAAGTTGCGCGGCGGAGTTTCGATCGCCACAGAAGATGGCCGCCGGGTGCGAACCGCTCCGGCGGGCATCCGCTTGATTAAGGAAGCGACGAATCCATGGTACGAAGTCACCTTGATCGAAGGCCGCAACCGCGAAATCCGGCGCATGTTTGAGAAGGTGGGACACCACGTGGAAAAGATCAAGCGCGTCCGCTACGGCCCGCTCACACTTGACGTTCCACCCGGACAATTCCGCGCCCTGACTCTACAGGAAGTCGACCGGCTGCGGACCGCCTGCAACAAACCGATAGCGGGAACAAAGGGTTCCATGGCATGATGAGCGGCAAGCATGAGCCGCTTCTTCGATTTAGTCTCCGCCTCGGCCCGCAACATGGGCACAGCCAATAGTTCCAGCCGCACGCCTACTGCGCCGCAACTTCGGTCGCAACTCATCAAGCTCGATTCTAACGAGAACCCGTTCGGACCTTCAGCACGCGTCATTGATGCCCTGAGGGGTGCGCTGAGCACGGTGAACTCCTATCCTGACGATGATTGCAGCCAGTTGCGCCAAAAACTGGCTGCACATCACGGGGTGTCGCCGGAGCAGGTGCTGGTGACCGCGGGCTCAACCGCCATGTTAAGCCTGCTCTGCCAGACGCTGCTCGCACCAGGGCTGAACGCGGTGACCAGCGAGCGCTCTTTCATCGTGTACTCGCTGGCGGTGCAAGCGGCGGGCGCGCGTCTGGTCGAAGCGCCCATGCGCGACGACAGTTTCGACCTGGAAGCAATTCTCGCCGCGATCGACTCGAACACTCGTATCGTGTTTCTGGCAAACCCCAACAATCCCACCGGCACGGTTCTGGTAGCGGAAGTGGTGGAGCGCTTTCTGGCGCGGCTTCCCGGCCACGTGGTCGCGGTTTTGGATGAGGCTTACTACGAATTCGCGTTACATTTCGCGACACTCCGCCGCGTGACCTACTCGACCTCGCTGGATTGTGTTCGCCAGGGCGCGACGGTAGTCGTGCTGCGAACATTTTCAAAAGCGCATGGACTCGCCGGCCTGCGCGTGGGATATGGCCTGGGCCCCGCGGAATTGCTGGGATATTGCGTCCGCATGCGTAACACGTTTTCCGTATCGTCGGTGGCGCAAGCGGCAGCGGTGGCGGCCCTCGACGACCACCACCACATTCAACGCGTGGTGGAGAACAATGCCATGCAGTCGCGAGTTCTTAGCGAGGGATTGTTGGCGCTCGGTTATCGTGTCGTCCCCACCTCGGCGAGTTTTCTGTTCTGCGATCTCGAGGAAGACGCCGCTGCCGTTGCCAACCGTTTGCAGAATGAGGGCGTGGCCGTGCGTCCGCTGGGGCCCTGGGGCGCGCCGAGTTGCATTCGCATAACGATCGGCACGCCGGAGCAGAATCAGGCTTTGTTGCAGGCGGCGGGAGGGCTTGATGCAACGACACAACGACGGAGGGCGCTAAGTGGCGCCGAGTGAAATCATTCGTGCGGGTGGATCGATGCGCGCCGCCATGTCCGGCGTGATCGTTACTCTATCCAGCTTCAACGGGCCCGCGCAGCATTCGGTGTCCCTGAGATGAGTCCTACTCCGCCATCCCTGCCATCCGCGCCGCGCCATACAGTCCGGCATCGCTTCCCAGCAAAGCGCGCGTGATGATGGTTTTTCGTTCGTTGCGGCTTTCGGTTCGCGCCGAAACGCCTTCTTCTTTTCCTTTTTCTAGAGAACCGCTCCTCAGCGGATCAATGGGAGCGGTTGCGGCGTAGACGATCGACCGCTCGCGCAGTTCTTCGAACATGGTGGGCGCGTAAACATCCCACGCGCTCGAAACCCCTCCACCGATCACGAACATCTCGAGATTCAACACGTTGATCGCGCCGGCGAGCATGATGCCAAGGTAGCGCCCAAAAGTCCGGAAGATGCGCCGGGCATGCTCATCGCCCTGGATCGCAAGGTTGTAGATCGATTGCGCGCCGAACTCGGCGTCCGATGACGCGGCCTTAGCCAGCGACGGCGCTTCCCCGCTGGCGATCGCCTCGCGCGCCATGCGAACAATGGCGCTGGCCGAGGCATACTGCTCGGCGCATCCGTGGCTGCCACAGCCACAGGGAGGCCCCTCCGGCTCGATGGTGACGTGCCCAAACTCGCCCGCCATGCCATTCATGCCATGCCAGATTTTTCCTCCCAGCACAATCCCGCCGCCGATTCCGGTGCCCAGCGTGACCACCGCCATATTCGAGACGCCGCGGGCAGCACCCAGCCACTGCTCGCCGAGCGCGGCCACGTTGGCGTCGTTTTCGAGCACGACGCGCGCTCCCAGTCGCCGCTCGATTTCCGCGCGCACCGGATACTCTTCCCAGCCCGGAAGGTTGGCCGACTTCCGCAGCATCCCGGTTTGCAGGTCGACGATGCCGGGAATGCCAATACCGGCGCCCAGAAACTTTCCCGTCGCCTTGTACTTGCTGGATAAATGCAGAATCGCATCGCACATCTGGTCGATGACCTGGTCACGGCCCGGTGCGCCTTTGCTCCCGAAGGTGACTTTTTCGAGCATCTGCCCTTCACCGGTCACAGCGGCAATGCGCAGGTTGGTCCCGCCGAGATCGACTCCGATGGAGAAATCAGGCATGGCTGAGAAGATTATCAGAACTACGTCAGAGCGTCCTCATTGCCTCATCACCTCTGGCACTTCGGGCAGTAATGGCTGCTCCTTCCAGCAATCACAATGCGCTTGATGGGCGTCTTGCAGACCAAGCAGGGCTCGCCTTCGCGGCCATAGACGCGGTGCTGCAGTTGGAAAAAGCCTTCTTCGCCGTCGGCGTCCACATAATCTGAAATGGACGAGCCGCCAAGAGCAATCGCTTCCCGAAGAACGTCTTTCACCGCAGTGAGCAATCGCGCGAGTTGATCGCGCGTGATGGTGGAAGCGCGGCGGCGGGGGCGAATTCCGGCGCGGAACAAAGATTCATCGGCATAAATGTTTCCCACACCGCGCAGCAGCTTCTGGTTGAGCAGAGCACTCTTAATCGGAGTCTTGCGTCCGCGGAACAGAGCCAGGAACTGACCGACATCGGCTTCCAGCGGCTCAATGCCACCCGCTTCGAACTCCGCAGCGCGGGCAACGCTCAGCCGTCCAAAGCGGCGGGGATCGACAAAGCGCAGTTCCCTGCCGGACGCCAGCTTCAGAATCGCGTGCGTGTGCTTCAGAACTTCTGACTGCGGCTCACAGACTTGCAGTCTCCCAGTCATTCCCAGGTGCACGATCCACTGGGCTGTGGTTTGCGTCGTCTCGGCTTGTGTGGGGCGGACACCCTTGTCCGTCTCTGTGTGCGGCGCCGATGATGCCCGTCCCGGCCTCACCGTAGATCCCGGACGCGACGGTTTAGGGTTGCGGCTTTTCGCGGATAAGAGTGCCCGCGCCACACCGGCCCGTTCTAAGTCGAAGACGATGTGCTTGCCCATTCGTCGAACGGTAGCGATGCGGCTGTTCTCGAGCACGGCGGCGATCTCCTGCGCCGAGGACTTCAGCGGCTCCGGCTTCTGTCCCAGCCAAACCGATTCGATCACATCGCCCGACACGCGCTTAGCCAAGCCGCGGGCGATGGTTTCAACTTCTGGGAGTTCCGGCATGCCTCATGAGTGTAACAAGGCAACCCGAAGCGGGAGCGCGTTTGCGAAGGTCTTAGGATTTGAAACAGGAGGGAGAGTTTAGTCTTTCAACGGCACGACGGTCTTGCCGTCGCGGCAGAACGTGGCGACTTTCTGCAGGTCACCGTTTGCCTGGGGCAGGGTCATGACTGGTCCGTAGCAGTAAACGGCGTGGCCGCTGGCGGCAAAGTACCAGCGTCCGGTCGTGGAGCGTCGCTCCACCGTGCCCGACGGACGGCGCACCGGCTGCACCGGCTGCGCCACCGTCAGACTGAACAACAAGGCTAGGGTCAGGGCCTTCATCGCTTGCAAGCTTTGCAAAAACATCCACGGGACGCTTACTGCTGAAACCTGGGACTTAAAGCGTAATCAGCACACGGCGCTGATCACTCAAATCCGAAGCCGGCATGGGCGGAACCTGGGTCTTGGGTTTCGCGGTCTTTCCTGCCCGGCTTTGGGAATGGCGCTGCGGTACTGCCTGGGTCGACGGGATCTGGGTTGACGGAGTCTGGGTCGACGGGATCTGGGTTGACGGAGTCTGGGTCGATGGAGATTGCCCCTGGGTCAACGGGGTTTGGGTTGAAGGAGCTTGGATCGAAGGAGCCTGGGTCGAGGATCCTTGTGCTTGGCTCTGCATTCGTGCCCGAGCCGCTTCATCAACGAGGGCCTTCCCTTTCATGGCCCACAGTTCCTTGCTGTCGCCGAGTAAAACCTGAATCAGATTGCGCTGCGCTTGAATCGTTGTGCCTTGCTCAACGATGAGCATCGTCATCAAGCCGTAGGAAGCCAGGAACACCACCGTGAGCAACGGCATGAGGCTCCGCTTCTTCTTCGGAACCGCAATCGGAATCACCGCTGTGTTACCGAACAAGGTCGTCAAGTGCCACCCCGGTCTCGCCCCGCAACGGCAGGCATAGGGGGAGTTTGCAGCTTGTCCACCAATGGCGGGGGCGGTCGGAAAGCATTGAATTTAGGTGGGTTAACAGTGGTTGGACGTCGTTCCAGGCTAGTTCCAAGTGCAACTCAATGCACATATTGAGCAATGGGAACTAACCACGCAAGGCTCGAGACCGCTAACTGCCAGAAGCGGCCTATCGGCGAGGGGCACCGTAACTGTCCTGCGCCAAAAAGTTGGGCACCCCTGCCACCGCCTCATTAAGGTTTATTTGAAGGGGATCGCCGTCTGCTGTGAGGTCCATCCGACGCTTGGCACTGAACCCCAAAACATCCTTACGGATGGGACATATCTGGTCATGCTTCCTGTTGGTGCAACGCGACTGAAGGCTTGAAAGCGCCAATTCAGCACGTCCGCGACGTAAATAGTTTGATCTGGTCCCATCGCCATAAAGTGAGCCCACGCAAATTGGCCGGGCTTGTGTCCAGGCTCACCAAAGGCGCCGAGGATCTTGCCGTTCTGATCCAGTTCGACAATCCGGTCGTATCCGCCGTCCACCATCCAAACGTGCTGGTCTGGTGTAATCGACAAACCGTAGGGGTAGCCGATATCAGTCCATTGTTGGATGAACTTACCCTCCGCATCAAAGATCTGAATGCGCTGATTCTCGCGATCGCCAACATACACGCGGCCCTGGTTGTCGACGGCGACACTATGAGGCAGATTGAATTCGCCGATGCCTGTTCCGTATTTTCCCCAAGCCTTGATGAAGTCACCGTCACGATCAAACTTTACGACACGAGAATTGCCATAGCCATCCGCTACGTAAATATCTCCGTTCTTCGCGAAAGCCACGTCGGCGGGCTTGTTGAACAGCCAATTTGCCTCTGCCCCGGTGTTGACTCTGCCCAAAACCAGCAGGACATTGCCGGACGGGTCCAGCTTGAGCACAAGATGGCTTCCGTCATCAGTCGTCCAAAGATTGTCGTCGGCGTCGATGCGCAAGCCATGAGGGTGCGAGAAGAGTCCGTCGCCAATGCTTTGAATAAAGTTACCTTGCGCGTCATATTCGGCGAGCATGGGCTTGGTTCGTTGAAACAGAAAGATATGGCCCTTGGAATTTACAGCGACCGCCGAGGCTTCGCCGGCGATCGCTCCCTTTGGAAGCTTAAAGAAGTTCGGCACAACACGATACGGAAGTTCGGGAACCGGCTGAAATGGGGCAGCCTTCACGGCTGTCTGCTGCGCAGATGAATACAGGGGCAAGAGTGCTATGCAGACCAACATAACTTCCAGAACCGTTTTCATGCTCTATTTTCCGCCCAGCAGGAGTTTGGCGATAGTCGCCAACTGCATGTTGGAGGTTCCCTCGTAGATCTTGCCGATCTTGGCGTCGCGCCAATACTTCTCCACGGGATAGTCTTTGGTGAAGCCGTAGCCGCCGTAGATTTCGATGGCGAGCGAAGTCACGCGCTCGGCTATCTGCGAGGCGAAAAGCTTGGTCATCGCCGCTTCTTTCACGAAGTTCACGCCCGCGTCCTTCATGCGGGCAGCGTTGTAGACCATGAGCCGGGCGGCTTCGATTTCGGTCGCCATCTGCGCGATCTGGAATTGGATGCCTTGAAACTCGGCGATGGCCTTGCCGAATTGCTTGCGCTCCTGCGCGTATTTCGCGGCAAATTCCCATGCTCCGCGCGCCAGACCAATCATCTGCGCGCCGATGCCGATGCGGCCTTCGTTCAAGGTTTCGATGGCAATCTTGTAACCTTTACCGGGCTCGCCCAGGACGTTGTCTTTGGGGATGCGGCAGTCTTCGAGAATCAGTTCGCAAGTTGACGAGGCGCGGATACCCAGCTTGTCTTCTTTCTTTCCCACGCTGAACCCCGGAAAATCTTTTTCTACCAGGAACGCGGTGATGCCTTTGTATCCTGCGCTGGGATCGATGGTGGCTAAGAGGACGAAGAGTCCGGCTTCCTTGGCGTTGGTGATCCACAGCTTGCGGCCATTGAGCACATAGTCGCTGCCTTTGAGTTCGGCACGGGTCTGCAGCGCGAAAGCGTCGGAGCCGGAACCAGCCTCGCTCAGCGCATAGGCGCCGCAGGTGTCTGCCGCCATCTTCGGCAGATAGCGCTTCTTCTGCTCGGCATTGCCCCATCGCAACAGCGCATTGTTGACCAGCGTATTTTGCACATCCACCACCACGCCCGCGGATGCGTCGACGCGCGACAATTCCTCGACGGCCAGGATTGCCTCGAAGAATTTGGCTCCGCTGCCGCCGTATTGCTCGGGGATTTCGATTCCCATCAGGCCGAGTTGGAAGAATTCGTGGATGAGAGATTTTTCGAAGACGGCTTTCTCGTCCATTTCTTTGACGAGGGGACGGATTTTGTCGTCGGCGAATTGGCGAATGTTGTCGCGAAAGAGGATCTCGTCTTCGGTGAGGGTGGTTAGGGGCGTAGGAACTGGGGATTGGAGGGTCTCGGGCATATTAAGTCCTTCTGGCGGAGGAAGTCGGGGAACTTGTGATTTTAACACCGGCTGGAGGGCTGAGGGGCGCAACGTCGAGCTTCCTGAAAAGATCTCAGTTCAACGCCGAGTGCGCGACGCTGGAGAGCTGTTGGCAGAATTTATCATCATCGTAAGCTGGACCCTTTCGGCTATCGTACGCGTCAAGCATCTCTTTCATTTTCGTTTTGTCCCCAATTCTGGCATAGGCAATCGCGCAAAAAAGGCGTGGCGTCAGCCACTCTGGCTTGGACTCGATCTGAGACGTGCAGACCTTCAATAGTTCTTGGTCTTCTGTTGGCCGGGCATTAGCCAAGTCAATCATCTGCTGAAGAGACGGATCGTTCGATGAATTCATAGTCATCATGAGTCCAACGTTCGCGCTCGGTCCCTGGCTTCTCCAGCCACCGCCACAAAAATAAATCTTTGTCGGAAGGTTTGGGTTTACGGCATGCAAGATTTCATCCAGTTTCGTCATGACCGCATCTGTATCAATTCGATTCGCCAAAATCTTGTTCAAGATGGCGAGCATCTTCTGCCCTTGCTCCTTGCCGATTCCGCAGCTGATTGTAAAGGTATTGTTGCTGCCCGAGACGGCAGGACTGCAGGTACCACTTGTCTCGGCTTGCCCCGCGGTCGCTTGGCTCCAGCAGGGCACAGCGAACAGTAATAACAGGATCGGGCCGTATCTCACAGATGTCTCCTTCTCCTCAGTTCTTGTCTCCGACCTGCAGCAAAATCTCGCCGGGCTTGATCTTGCCAAACATGTATTTGCTGTCCGGGTCCGCCGCAGGCTGGAACTCAAACCTTATCGGAACGATTCCTGCTGCCTCGAAAGCGCGGAGAAGCCCTTGTGCAGCAGGCTGTTGCGAGTCCTTCTCCCCAACAGTGATCACGATACCGATTGGCTCCGCGCCTGAAATTATCAGGCCCTGCTCGTACGCATCCCAGCCGGACGCAATCAGAACGTCCTTCAGTTCACCTAGGTACTCGCGGTTCTCTCGCTTGCTGTTGTTAACGACAGTGCCAATTCGTTGGCCCTTAAATTGGTCGAGTGCCCGGACAATCGTTTCCCTTTGTCCGGCAGTCAGGTGGCGAGGAGCCCCTTTTTCGATGATCTGATTGACTCCGGACACACACCCATCTAATTTCGCCGTCATCGCAGAAGCGTTCGACTGGTTTTTCGCCACAAGATTGAGCAGGTCAACAAGCTGCGCTCTAAGTTTGTCGGGGATGCCTTGGCAGGTAATTGTGAACTGGTTGTTGCTGCCCGTCACCGCGGGGCTGCAATACCCTGTGGTCTCAGCCTTACCCGTGGCGCCGGTCTGGCCCCAGCAAGGAAGTGCGATTAGCATAAAGAAGGTTAGGCGGTATCTCACGATTCACTCCTTCTTAGGCGGCTCCGATTTCCTCTCAGAGTGGGAAGAATCCTCGTACTTGACGTCGTTTCCATTACCAGTGACGGCGGGACTCTCGTCGCCGCTGGTTTTAGCGTCACCGCTCTTAGCTGGTGTCTGGGCCGCAGGGCCAGCAACCTGCCCCGTACCCGTCTTGCCTTTGTGGATAGTGTGTCCAACGAAGTAAGCCAGGGCCAGGACGCCGACGGCAAGTGACAGTCGTTGCTGCCAGTCGAGTTTGAAAGGGTTTAGCACGATTATGGCTATTATTGATCCTGCAAGAACGGGCAGCACGAATCTTTCTAGGAATACAGGCATGAGCCCATAATACTCAAGATGTCATCTTCTAACTGCTGCGTCTGGTGTGGACCAGCTTAAGCGTGTCCGCCTGCAGAATGCGCTGAATCTGATTGCGCGCATGTACGGACCACGGCCCGGTGGTATCGAGCCTGACATAAGCCTGCCAGTGTTTCAGCGCCTTGCGCGGCTCTCGGGTTTTCTCGTAGGCGAGCGCGAGGTTGTAGTGCGCATCGGCATACGTGGGAGCAAGTTGGATGGCCATCTTGTAGGTCTGAATGGCCTCCTGCACGCGCCCCGTTTCGTCCAGAACGTTGCCCAGGTCGAAATAGGCCAGGGCATAGCGAGGGTCGGCTCCCAGCGCGGCGCGATAATGTCTTTCCGCCAGCGTGAAATCCTGGCGGTTGTAGTAAAGCGTTCCCAGGTTGATGTGGGCGGCGGCGTGATCGGGCTGGAACTCGAGCACCTTCTGGTACGACGCCAGCGCTTCGGTCTGCGTGGCCGGATCCTCTTCCAACACAATGCCGCGCGCAAACCAGGATGCAGCTTCGTTCTCTTGCGGACCGGGCTCAGGAGTTGGAATCGGCGTGCTGGTCAGAACTTTTTCCCGCGTCGCAAAGTCCATCACGAACTGTCCCGCGATCGGCTCCAGCAGCCTGCCTTCATGACGAAAAGCGACCCGATGCTTATTCGTGTATGAGGTTCCAGCGTCGAGCAGCGGATTTCCCATCCCCGATGCCTGCTTCTGCATGGCCTCGAGCGATTGCCGGATCACCGCCGGCCGCACCCTCATCGCGCACAAGTCGCGAACTTTCTTGATCTTCAGCAGGTCGGAAAAAGAATAGGTCGTGGAAGCGGCAATCAACTCCGCCCGCTCCCAGTTCGCCAACTGGCGCGGCGTGAGGTGGAGAATTCTAAGTAAATCGGCTCGACTGTACACGGCTGTTTACAACCTCTCGCGCCTGTTCCACCGCGCGGGAATGTTACGCGCCATTATCCGCAACTTGCGGCTCCAAACGCAACAGTAAACGCTTGTGGAAATCTGTGGAGAACCTGGATGATTTACATGCAGCAGAAATGGTGCAATCGAGCTTCGCTCGACGGACAGCCGAGGGCGG
>PMSQ01000198.1 GCA_003168355.1 Acidobacteriaceae bacterium
CCAACGACGAGAAGAACATCATTCTAGAAATCCGCGCCGGGACCGGAGGAGACGAAGCCACGCTCTTTGCCGCCGAAATCTTTCGCATGTACACCCGCTACGCGGAAACTCAGCGCTGGAAGGTTGAAGTGCTGTCTTCGTCGGAATCGTCGGCGGGCGGCCTGAAGGAAGTCATCGCCATCATCGAAGGCAACCGCGTTTTTTCTCAACTCAAGTACGAAAGCGGCGTGCACCGCGTGCAGCGCGTGCCCGCCACCGAGCAGCAGGGACGGGTTCACACCTCGGCCGTCACGGTCGCGGTCCTGCCCGAAGCCGAAGACGTCGATGTCAAAATCGAAGCCAAGGATCTGCGCATTGACACCTTCTGTTCCTCCGGCCCCGGCGGCCAGTCGGTGAATACGACGTACTCCGCCGTCCGCATCACGCACATTCCCACTAACACCGTCGTCAGCTGCCAGGACGAGAAATCGCAGATCAAGAACCGCGAGAAGGGCATGCGCGTGCTGCGCTCTCGGCTGTACGAAATCGAAATGGAAAAGCAGCAGCAGGCGCTGGCCAAAGAACGCAAAGCCATGGTCGGTTCGGGCGACCGCAGCGAGAAGATCCGCACCTATAACTTCCCGCAAAACCGTCTCACCGATCACCGCATCGGTTTCACTATCCACCAGCTCGAAGCCGTGATGGATGGCAAGCTCCAGCCCCTTATTGAAGCGCTCACTACGCATTATCAAGCTGAGAAGCTGAAGCAGGAAGCCGCCAGCGTAGTGTGAAATCATGTGGGGATAGCCGCCCCGGCTGTCCGCCGGGCAAGCGTGGCTCCCGTCAAGGAGGAGAAGGAAAGGAACATGTCCGACTTGCACTTCACACTCTCTTCAGTTCTCACCCGGCGCTATACCGCGAACGCCGCCAGAGTCCGCGAGCTCGCAGTACCTCTAACCAACGGCCAGTTCTGGCAAAAACCCTACCCCTACGGCAACAGCCTCGGCCACCTCGTTCTGCACCTCACCGGAAACTTGAACTACTACATTGGAGCGCAGATCGCGAAGACCCGCTACCTCCGCGACCGTCCCCGCGAATTCAACGCCCCGAATCCTCCAACAAAAGACGAGGCTCTCAAGCGCTTCGACGATTCCGTGGACATGGTTCTCAAAACCATTTGCACGCAGTCGCCCGAGGATTGGTCGGCGGAATACTCAGGTGCCGGTGCCGACGCCAGGAACCGTCTTGAAATGGTGATGCAGTGCGCCGCTCACATGCAGCACCACATCGGCCAGATGATCTATCTGAATTATGAGTGGCAGCGGCAAGCCCGGAGCGGAGCGAAATGAACTCCAACTTTTCTGAATTTGTTTTCTCCGTGTCGGAGCCTGCCCTGATCTACGTCGAAGGGTGCCTCTGTGGTGAAATGGTTCAGTGCAGCTGAAACAAGCCCTGGCCGGAGCCACTGCCCGTCTCACCGCGGACCAAGTTCCCTCCCCGCGCAGGAACGCGGAGCTTCTGCTGATGTTCACCCTCAACTGCGACCGCGCTTATCTCTTCGCGCATCCCGAGCGCAAACTCACCTCAAGTGAACAGTCTCGCTACGCCGCCGCTCTGGCCGAACGCGCCCGCGGCGTTCCCGCGCAGTACATCACCGGCCATCAGGAATTCTGGGGCATGGATTTCATCGTCACGCCCGCGGTGTTGATTCCGCGCCCCGAAACCGAGCACGTAATCGAAACTGTTCTGGAACTCGCAGGTGTAGGGCAAGCGCGCTCGACCACTACTCCTCTGCGCATCGCTGACGTGGGCACCGGCTCCGGTTGCATTGCCTTGGCGCTGGCCAAGGAACTGCCCCAGGCCAAAATCCACGCCATCGACGTTTCGCCGGCCGCGCTTGAAATTGCCCGTATCAACGCGGCCCGCCACGAACTCGGATCTCGAATTCACTTCCACCAGGCCGACCTGCTCGCCGGATGTGAACCAGAATTTGAGGCCAACTCTTTCGACTTCGTCGTCTCTAACCCGCCCTACGTCGGCGATTCGGAGGAAGACCAGGTCCAACTCGAAGTCCGCAAGTTTGAGCCCCGCAGCGCAGTCTTTGCCGGCCCTACCGGAGTCGAGGTGATCGCGCGTCTGATTCCGCAGGCCTACGCAGTGCTCAGGCCCAGCGGCTGGCTGGTCATGGAAATCAGCGGAACGATTGCGGAAGAGGTGAGAGAGCTGCTGCGGGATTGGAGCGATGTTCGGTTGCGCCCGGATCTGCAATCGATCCCACGCGTTGTGCAAGCTCGCAAGTAGCTACCGCGGAACAGCCGCTGGCTGGATCTCTTCCACGTCCACGATGTTGGTAGGATACTTGCCGGTGTAGCAAGCCGAACAATACGAGGTCCTCTCTCCCTCGCCGCACGCTTTCTTGAGCCCTTCCAGCGAAAGATAAGCCAGCGAGTCGGCATGAATGTACTCGCGAATCTCGTCGACCGATTTGTTGGCGCCGATCAATTGATTTTTCGAAGGCGTGTCCACGCCGTAGTAACACGGCGAAATCGTGGGCGGGCACGAGATGCGCATATGCACTTCTTTCGCCCCCGCGCTGCGGATCATGCGCACGATTTTCCGGCTGGTGGTGCCGCGCACAATCGAGTCGTCGATCAGGACCACGCGTTTCCCTTCCAGGAGCGACCGCACTGAATTCAGCTTCAGCTTCACGCCGAAATCGCGCACGCTCTGGCTCGGTTCGATAAACGTGCGCCCCACATAATGATTGCGGATCAAGCCGAAGCGGAATGGAATCCCGCTCTCCGCCGCGTAGCCCACCGCGGCGGTTACGCCTGAATCCGGCACGGGTACCACCAGATCGGCTTCCACAGGCGCTTCGCGCGCCAGTTGCCGCCCCAACTCTTCGCGGCTGGTTTGCACAGCGCGGCCAAAGACCACGCTGTCGGGTCGCGAAAAGTACACATGCTCGAAAATGCAGCTCGACTGCGGTGCGGCGGTCGAATAAAAATGGGAGCTGATGCCTTCCGGCCCCACCACGATTAACTCGCCGGGCTTCACGTCGCGCTCATAAGTCGCGCCAATCAAATCGAAGGCGCAGGTTTCTGAGGCGAAGACGATGGTGTCGCGCTTCTGTCCCTCCAGCGCCGGAATGCGGCCCATGGCCAGCGGCCGGAAGCCGCGCGGATCGCGCGCCGCGATGATCCGGTCCGGACTCATCAGCACCAGCGAGAACGCGCCCTCCACACGTCGCAGCGCGTCGGCGATCGCCTCCGGCAAAGTGTGTTCTCGAGAAAGCGCGATCAGGTGGACGATCACTTCGGTATCGCTGTTCGTCTGAAAAATCGACCCCTGTCTCTCCAGCCGGCTTCGAACTTCAGCCGCATTGGTCAGATTGCCGTTGTGCGCCACTGCAATCGAACCTTTATTGGACTGCACCAGAATCGGTTGCGCATTCAGCAGCGCCGAGTCGCCCGCCGTCGAGTAGCGGGTATGCCCAATAGCCAGCGTCCCACGAATTTTCGAGAGCACTTCCTCGGTGAAGATGTCGGCGACCAGGCCCATCGCCTTGTGCACGCGCGAAGTCAGGCCATCGGAGGTGACAATCCCCGCCGACTCTTGCCCGCGATGCTGCAAAGCATGCAGCCCCAGGTAAGCGAGCTTTTCCGCCTCTGGATGTGCGAAGATCGCGACCACCCCGCACTCGTCGTGGAATTTATCGGAAATTAGCATTTAGCAATTAATCCCAACCCACGCACCTCTTAATCCGCGAAACTCCGCGGCCATTCTCCGCGATCTTCGCGATGCAATCTCCTCAATCCGCCGCTACCAGCTCCGGTTCCGTCCGCAGCACGGATTCCAGAGCACGCTCATACGCAGCGCTCAGGTCAGAAACCGCCGCGGACACAACCGTCCGCTCGTCGAGTGAAATCTCCAGACGCTCCGGAATCGTTTCCCCAATCACGTCCGCTGCGATGCTGTATTTCTCCGCAATCTCTTGCAGTCGCGCCACCTTCGCCGGTTCGCATGACAGCACGATCCGGCTCGCATCTTCACCAAACAGCACAAATTCTGCCGGAAGCCCGTTCGTCGCCAGATTCACTCGTGCACCCACTCCCTTGAAAAATGCTTTTTCCGCCAGCGCCACAGCCAACCCACCATCCGAGCAGTCATGTACGGATTCCACCAAACCCTGCTGAATCAATTCAAAGACGGCCTTCTGCAGCGCCGCTTCTTTCTCCAGATCGAGTTCGGGAGGATATCCCCACAAAGCGCCCAGAATCTCTTTGGCATACTCCGAGGAGCCGAACTCATTCTCCACATCGGTGATATCGGCTGCTTCGCCCGCGCGCAATAGCACGATCGTGCGTCCGGCGAAGGCGAAATGCATCTTCGCAGTTTTGCTGACGTCGTCGAGAATTCCCACAACTCCCAGGACTGGCGTGGGATAAATGCCTTCACCGAGCGTCTCGTTGTAGAAGCTGACGTTGCCGCCGGTGATGGGAATCTCCAACTCCTCGCAGGCCTTGGTGATGCCATCGATGGTTTGCGAGAATTGCCACATGATGTGCGGCTTCTCCGGATTGCCGAAGTTGAGGCAATTGGTTGCGCCCACCGGAGTCGCCCCCGAACACGCCACTTTGCGCGCGGCCTCGGCCACGGCGTGCATCGCGCCAAGCCGCGGATCGAGATAACACCAGCGACTGTTGCCATCAAGGGCCATCGCCAGCCCACGCTGCGGTTCGCCAGCATTCGGATTCTTGATGCGAATCACGCCCGCATCTCCCGCGCCCGGCGCTTCCACTGTGTTGGTCTGCACCATGTGATCGTACTGCTGCCAAACCCAGCGCTTGCCGCAGATGTTTGGGCTGGCGAGAAGTCGCTTGAGGCTCTGCGAGAAGTCGCTGCCGGCGTTGAGCTTAATGTGCTCCGGCATTTCCCGTGGCACGGGAGGCTCCCAGCGCGCGAGCGGACGTTTGTACACCGGCGCATCGTCGGTAAGCGCTTGATTCGGAATCTCAGCGACGACTTCGCCGCGGTGAAGCACACGCAACTTGTCGTCGGTCGTGACTTTCCCGACCTCCACCGCATCGAGGCCCCACTTCTCAAAAACGCGAAAGACTTCCTGCTCGCGGCCTTTCTGTGCCACCAGCAGCATGCGTTCCTGCGATTCGCTCAGCATGATTTCGTAAGGGGTCATGCCAGTCTCGCGCTGCGGCACGCGGTCAAGTTCGATCTCAATGCCGACCCCACCGCGCCCGCCCATTTCGCAGGTCGAGCAGGTAAGTCCCGCAGCGCCCATATCCTGGATGCCGACAATCGCGCCAGTGCGCATGGCCTCAATACAAGCTTCCAGCAGCAGCTTTTCCAGGAACGGATCGCCGACCTGCACGTTCGGCCGTTTAGCTTCCGATGCCTCGCTGAATTCCTCGCTGGCCATGGTTGCGCCGTGGATGCCGTCGCGTCCGGTCTTGGCGCCAACGTAGATGACAGGATTTCCTTCGCCGGCGGCGCGCGCGTAGAAAATCTCATCTTTTCGCACCAGGCCCATGGCGAACGCATTCACCAGCGGATTGCCCGAGTAGCACGGCTCAAACTTGGTTTCGCCGCCCAGGTTCGGCACGCCGAAGCAGTTGCCGTAAGAAGCCACGCCGCTGACTATGCCTTCGAGGATGGAGTGGTTGCGATGAATCTCCGCTTGCGACGCCGCTGCTTGCGTGGGGACAGCCGCCTCGGCTGTCTGGCCTGGGCGAATCCCGGCCGAAGCGGCCGGAAGCGCCCCCTCCGCACGACCAGAAATAGGCCCAAACCTCAGCGAATCCATCACCGCGACCGGTCTCGCGCCCATGGTGAAGATGTCGCGCAGGATTCCTCCCACGCCGGTGGTTGCGCCCTGAAACGGCTCGATGAACGATGGGTGATTGTGCGACTCGATCTTGAACGCGCAAGCCCAGCCGTCACCGATGTCGATGATGCCGGCATTCTCTCCTGGCCCCTGCAACACGCGCTTGCTGCGCGTGGGCAGGCGCTTCAGGTGCACGCGCGACGATTTATAGGAACAATGCTCGCTCCACATCACGCTGAAGATGCCGAGCTCCGTGAGCGTGGGCTCGCGTGCCCCAAGAAGCCGCTTTATTTTTTCATACTCGTCAGAGGTGAGCCCGTGCTGCCGGAGGGTTTCCGGAGGAAAGGCAGAAGTCATGGAGGTGGTCATGGGGAAGCTCTATTGTCGCATTTAGCGGGGCGGCTGGGTAGGGCCATCTCGGCCACTCTTTGGCGCGCGGATTTCGTGGCTACAGCCCCTGACTATACTGGTTGCGATGACTATGAAATCCATCATCGTAGGCACGGCTGGCCACATCGATCACGGCAAGACGGCATTGGTGAAGGCGCTCACCGGAATTGATGCCGACCGGCTGGAGGAAGAGAAGCGGCGCGGCATCACCATTGATCTCGGCTTCGCGCACATGGACTTGCCGGCCCCGGATGATAAGACGACGAATGGCGAGAGGTTCCGGCTTGGCTTTGTCGATGTACCCGGGCACGAGCGCTTCGTGCGGAACATGCTGGCCGGCGTGGGAGGAATTGATCTTGTGTTGCTGGTGATTGCGGCGGATGAGGGGATCAAGCCGCAGACGCGCGAGCATTTTGACATCCTGCAACTGCTGGGCGTGCAGCGCGGAATTACGGTGCTGACAAAATCCGACACAGTAGATGCAGAGACGCTCGAAGTGGCGCGACTGGAGGTGGAAGAGTTTCTGCGTGGGACGTTCCTGAGCCAATCCAGCTTGGATGACCCAAAATCAATCATCGCCGTGAGTTCCCTGACCGGCGCGGGATTGGACGATCTAAAGCGCGCCATGATTGCGGCGGCCGCAGTGACCCCACCTCGGGATGCGCACTCGCTGGCGCGCCTTCCGATCGACCGCGTTTTCACCATGAAGGGTTTCGGAACGGTGGTAACGGGGACTCTGGTGGCGGGGACGATTCGCCGCGAGGATGAACTGGAGGTTTTCCCGACGAGCCAGCGAGTGCGCGTGCGTGGAGCGCAGGTGCATGGCCGCTCCGCGGATGCGGCGGTTGCGGGGCAGCGCACGGCGCTCAACTTAGCTGGCATCAGCACAGAGAGCCTGGCGCGAGGAATGACGCTTGCGCCTCCGGAGACGTTTCAGACCACGCGGCGAGTGGATGTGCAGTTGCGCTTGCTAGCTTCGGCGCCGCGTCCACTGAAAGACCGCATGCGCGTGCACTTTCATTCCTACACGATGGAGACGGTCGCCGAGGTAGTGCTGCATGAGCAAAAGGATCTGGCCCTCAGCTTCGAGGATGCAAAGTCGGCGCGTGCCACCAAAGTGAGGCGGCTGCAACTTCCCGCTGGCTGGCAGGCTTTGGCGCGGCTCAAGCTGCCGGAGGCTGCTCTGCTGTTACCGGGGGACCGCTTCATCATCCGGCAGTTTTCGCCAGTGGTCACGATCGGCGGCGGAGTTGTGCTGGATGCAACGCCCATGCGACGCATGCCCGGCCAGAGCGAGTTCCTGCTGGCTTTAGCGGGAGGCAATCCGGAAGTGATTCTGAAAGCTCGAATCGCACGGCGGCGTCACGAAGGAATCTCGATGTCTCGGCTTATTGCGGAAACTGGCTGGCCCAGAAACGTGATCGAGACCCAATTGGCGCAAGCAGTGAAGAAAGGAGAGATCGTCCGGTCGGGAGATCTGCTCCTGCACCCGCCCGCGCTGGAAGCGCTGAAGTCACACCTCGTCGACACGGCAGGAAATTTCCACAAGACGAACCCCTTGGTGGGTGGGATCGGTAAAGAGGAGTTGCGCGCGCAAGTGAACGCGACCCCGGAGGTTTTTGAGGCAGTTGCGGCCATGCTGGTCCGCGATAAGAAGCTCGAAATGGTCGGAGACCTGATTCGGCTGCCGGGACGCGGCGTAGTGATGAAGGATGAAGAGACCGAATCGAAAAAGAAAATCGAGGACGGATTTGCCGCCGCCGGGCTAAAGGTTCCCGCGCTGCATGAGGTGATCGCCGGGCTGAAGGTGGACAAAGCGCGGGCGCAGAAAATCGTGACGCTACTGCTGCGGGAAAAGGTGCTGATTAAGGTTTCCGACGAACTGGTTTTTCATCGCGGCGTGCTTGAGCAGTTGCGGCGGCAACTGATCGCCTACAAGGAGCAGTCATCCCGCATTGATGTGGCGAAGTTCAAGGAGTTGACCGGAGTAAGCCGCAAATACGCGATTCCGCTCCTGGAATATCTGGACCGCGAGCGCGCGACGCGGCGAGTGGGCGACGCGCGCGAGATTCTTTAGGAATTGATTCATTTCGCGATTTTGTGATTGGGCAATTGAACGGACAGGACCACAACTTCCGCAGTCGATTCAATCGCCCGATCACCCGATCGCACAATTACTCAATTCTTTAGATTTTTTCCTCCGGAAATTCCAGCTCCAGTCCCAGCGGGTCGGTCACGCGGTTGGTAAGGTTGGCCAGGCCGGCCAGCATGTGCAGGTCCACGATCTCGGGCTCGGAAAAGTGTTTCTTGAGTTCATCGAAATCCGTTTCCGTGATTTCGTGCGGGGCGCGGGTCAATTTCTCCACGTAGGTCAGCGCCGCCCGCTCTTTTTCAGAATAGCGCGAATAGTTTCCTGCTTTGAGTGCCGTGTAGTCTTCAGAAGTGAGTCCGACGCGCTTCGACGACGCAACGTGGTGCTGCGTACAGTAGCGGCATCCATTGATGAAGGAAACGCGAAGGTAGATGAGTTCGTACAACTTCCGGTCGAGCGAGCGTCCCACGCTGGCGTAAAAGCTTAGAAAATTCTTAAGCATTTCGGGCCGATGCGCCAGGGCTTTCTGCACGTTGCCGGGCTTGCCCCGAAGCGCGGTGTCATAGATCTCGCGCACTTCAGGAGATGCAGTTTCCGGTGCGATCAAGCTGACGCGTGCCATCAAAATCCTCCTGGACCGGAGCAAATACCCATGATAGATGAATCTTGGGCTCAACGGAATCGGCAGCACGCCGGGCAGATTTACGCCGCACTGCAGCAAAACAATCGAAGTGCCGATATATTCGCCTGAAGGCTATGTTGTGAAAACAACTGGGTTCGTCGCGTTTCTGGTTTGCATCGCGCTGCTGTTGGTATCGGCTCGTCTGAGCGCTCAGAGCACGGCGAAGCCGGATGCCGAGCAGGCCAGAATCCTGACGCTGGAAAATGCCTGGAACCAGGCTATACAGCAGAAAGATGCGCGAGCGCTCCAAATGCTACTCAGCCAGGAGCTGGTTTATGTCGATTACGATGGATCTCTGATGGATAAAGCAGAGTACCTGGCCAGCGTGCAGTTGCCGTCGCTCCATCCCACGCACATCGTTAGCGAAGCGATGACGGGTCATCTCTACGGCGCTGTTGCCGTGGTCCGTGGCGTGTATCGTGAAATCGGCGTGAAGAATGGAAAGCCGTACGCGGTACGGATGCGCTTTACGGACACGTGGATCCGGCGAGGCGAGAGTTGGGTGTGTGTAGCCAGCCATTCGACATTGATCGGCTAATTATGATCGACTAATTATGCTCGGCCAATATTGATCGGCCAATAAAGACTCTCTTTCCTCAGGCAGCGCCCTATCAGTCACTGATGTATCCTTCCCTCTGAATGCTCCTGATTCGTCCTGCTACGGTGAATGACGTGACCCTGCTGCGCACATTGATCCGCGAATTGGCGGAGTTTGAGCGTGAGTTGCATCTGTGCGCAATCGAAGAAGCTGATCTAGTGCGTGACGGTTTCGGGCCGAATCCGAAGTTTCGCGCGCTGATTGCTGAGTGGGACGGACAGGCTGCGGGATGTGCCGTTTTCTTTGGCTATCATTCGACATGGGCGGGGCCGGGTCTCTATTTGGAGGACTTGTTTGTGCGCATGCAATTTCGCGGGAAAGGGATCGGGATAGCGTTGCTGGCCGTGGTGACACGAATCGCATTGCAGGAGAACTGCCGCGCTATGCAATGGGAAGTGCTCGACTGGAACGAAAGAGCGGTCAATCTGTACAAATCACTGGGAGCCGAGTTTCGCGATCAATGGCGACCGGTTTTGCTGACGGACGATGCGCTGCGGCGGCTGGCAGAGAAGACAACATGAGCCCACGGGTTCGCATTATCGGAGCTGGGCTGGCCGGGTCGGAGGCGGCGTGGCAATGTGCACGGCGGGGCGTGGAGGTGGAGTTGTTTGAGATGCGGCCGGTGTGGTCGACGCCGGCGCACCAGACGGCTGATTTTGCGGAGCTCGTCTGCTCCAATTCTCTGAAGTCGGATAGTGAGAATACCGCTCCGTGGTTGTTAAAGGAAGAAATGAGGCGCGCGGCATCGCTGCTGCTGCAGATTGCACGCGAGTGCGCGGTTCCGGCGGGGCATGCGCTGGCAGTGGATCGGCAGTCGTTTGCGGCGAAGGTAACGGAGACAGTTTCACGCGAGCCGCGGATCACGGTGCGCCGCGAAGAGGTGACTTCGATTGAAGAAGCCAATGAACAGCGTGTCACGATTGTTGCCACGGGGCCGCTCACTTCCGACGCGCTGGCCGCCGAGATCGCTCGGTTGAGCCAGACTGGGGATGAGTCAGACGACGAGCCAGAATCTGAGCGGCCGCGGGCGCACACTCCACACTTGTACTTCTACGATTCGATCAGTCCGATTGTGGAGGCCGATTCGATTGACATGTCACGCGTGTATCTGGCGGCGCGATATGACAAAGGGTCAGCGGATTACATCAACTGCCCGATGGCACGGGAAGACTACGATCGCTTTTATGATGCATTGCTGGCGTCGCAATCGGTGGAGGAACGCGATTGGGAGAAGATGAACTACTTCGAGAGCTGCCTGCCGATTGAAGAGATTGCGCGGCGCGGACGCGATACTTTGCGCTTTGGACCCATGAAGCCCGTGGGCCTGAAGGATCCCCGAACGGGACGGATGCCCTATGCGGTGGTGCAGTTGCGTCAGGAAAACTTGCGCGCGGATTCTTATAACCTGGTGGGATTCCAGAATCATCTGAAGTTCGGAGAGCAGGCGCGTGTACTGCGCTTGATTCCGGGGCTCGAGAATGCGCGCTTTCTGCGCTATGGACAGATTCATCGCAACACGTATATCAACGGGCCGGCGTTGCTGCGGGAGACGCTGCAGATGAAGGCGCATCCCAGAGTATTGTTTGCCGGACAGATTTGCGGCGTGGAAGGCTACGTCGAGTCGATCGCCACCGGGCTGATCGCGGGAATTCATGCGGCGGCATTGGTGCGCGGTCATGAGCTTGTGTCCCCACCCCGTGCTTCAGCATTCGGATCGCTGACGCATTACGTCACACAGGCGGACCCGAAGAACTTCCAGCCGGCGAACATTACGTTCGATCTACTGCCGGCGCTGGAGAAGAAGATCCGAGATCGTAAGGAGCGGCACCGGCTGCAATGCAAATTGGCGTTGCAGCAGTTCGACGAATGGTTGGAGCGGGCCGGGATGGTGCTCGCAGCGGGTAAACCTTGAATCGCAGAAGTCGCAGCGAAGGGTCGCGGGAGACGCGGAGAAATGCCGTCGGCAACGAAAATCGAAGTTCGTCGCGCCGGTTCGAAAGATGCGCCGGCGATCACGAACGTGTTGCATCAATCGTTCGTGGAGTTCAAGGCTCTCTACACAGATGGTGGCTTCGCCGCGACTACACCGGGTGCGGAGCAGGTCATCTCGCGCATGCAGGAGGGGCCGGTTTGGGTTGCGCTGCGTGAAAGTGTGGTGCTGGGCACAGTGGCTGCCGTTGTCAAAGACAAATCGGTCTATATTCGCGGTATGGCAGTCCTGCCTGGCGCCCGGGGCTTGGGGGTCGGCGCGAAACTGCTGCAACAGATAGAAGCGTGGGCAAGCAGCCATGGGTACACTCGGCTATTCCTTAGCACCACGCCATTCCTCGATTCAGCCATCCGCCTGTATGAAAAATTTGGCTTCCGCAGGACAGACCAGGCGCTTCACGATCTTTTTGGCACCGCTGTTTACGATGGAGAAGACCCTCCTCAGATAGTTGAGAGAGATCCCGGCCGACCGGGAGTCCGGCTCTCCTCGTACGAGTCACGCTTTCTCTGCAACAAAACGCCGCCCGCATACGTATCCCATAGCGACAGGCAAGACCGGAGCAGCAGGCTTACTTTCCCTGCCCCGTCGCGTCCAATCAACGAAGTGCGATGACTCTGCGAGACCTCATTACCGATGTGCTGCGGACGTTATGGGCGCACAAGCTTCGCGCCTTCCTGACCATGTTCGGCATTGCCTGGGGAATCGTGTCGATCGTGCTGATGGTGGCGGCTGGCGAAGGTTTGCGCAAAGGGCAGGAGGAGCAGTCGAAAACGCTGGGCAAGGACGTGATGATCGTTTTCCATGGCCGCACCAGCCTGCAAGTGGGCGGAACCCACGCGGGGCGGCTGGTGCACTGGGAAGACGAGGATGTGCCGGTGGTACAGGCGGAAGGGCAGGATTGTGAATATGCCATCCCGGAACTGGAGCAGGAAACGGTTCTGACACACAGTAATTTCAACAACGCATCCTTCACCGTAACCGGATCGTATCCGCAGTTTAGTTCCATTCGCAGTCTTGGCGTCGGTCTGGGACGTTTCTACGACTGGGATGATATGCGGGAGGCGAGGCGGGTCGCGTTCCTGGGATCGGACGCGTCCAAGCAGTTGTTTCCAGGCCGCAATCCTGTGGGGGAGAACGTTTATCTGAACGATTTCCCCTTCGTTGTAATCGGCGTAATGGCGACGAAGAAGCAGGATTCCAGCTATGACGGCTGGGACGTCAACAAGGTGTTCATTCCGTTCTCAGCGATGCGGCGCGATTTTCCGGACAAGCCACCGGGAACGCCCACCACTTTCGACCAACTACTGGTCACCCCGAAGTCGGTGGAGCAGCATGAAGCCTGCAAGCACGAAGTGCGGGTCGCGCTGGCGCGCATGCACCGTTACGACCCGAACGACAAGGAAGCCTGTCCGATCTGGGATACGGTGCAGGAAGCAAAAGCGTTCCGCCAAATGACTGACGGCATGAAGTATTTCTTGGGCGCGGTCGGGATCGTGACGCTGCTCTTGGGCGGCATCGGAGTGATGAACGTGATGCTGGTGGCGGTGCGCGAGCGAACGCGGGAAATTGGAGTGTGCAAAGCGCTGGGCGCGCCCTCCGGAACGATTCTGAAGCAGTTCTTTGTGGAGGCTCTGATTATTGCTTTGCTGAGCGGAGCGATTGGTTTGGGCGTGGCCTTCGGCTTTTGCGCTCTGGTGAACTTGCTGCCCATGCCCGACTTCTTTGCCGGGCTGATTCCAGACTGGACCTCCGGTCTGGTAGCCGCCGGTTTGTTAGGCGCAATTGCCGTGGCCGCGGCACTGTATCCAGCGCGGAGAGCGGCGTCGATCGATCCCATCGAGGCACTGCGGTATGAAGCCGGGGGATAAGAAGCGCGCCAAACGCGCGATTTCGCATTCTCGCAAGGAAAACGCGAGAACGTTCGCGCGGCGCGGCCAGATCCTTCGACGGCGAGCGGCGCGTCGTCTCAGGATGACAGAGCAAATCTAAATGCTGATCGAAATCATTCTCGAAGCCTGGACTGCGCTCAAGCGCAACCTGACGCGTAGCTTCCTCACTATGCTGGGAATCGTCTGGGGGATTGCAACGGTCACGCTGCTCATCGCTTACGGCAGCAGCTTCCGCAGCATTCTGGTGCATGGCTTCGACGCCTTCGGCAAGAGTGTTGTGATTTGCTGGCCGCAGCAAACCAGCGAGCAGCCGGGCGGGCAGCGCGCGGGAAAAAAAGTTGTGATCGAACAGGCTGATGTGGACATGGTGAAGGCCACGGCGCCGCTGGTTCGCCATGTCTGCCGCGAAACCGTGCATCGGCCGGGGATCGCTTATGGCGACCGTCTACTGGGAACGGCGGCGGTTCGAGGCGTTTGTCCCGAGTATGGCGAAATGCGGAACGAAGTGCCCTCCGAGGGCCGCTGGATCGATGCTGGAGACGAACTGGAGCGGCGGCGCGTGATCTTTCTGGGGGGACGCACCAAGGAACAACTCTTCAGCGGGCGGCCCGCAATTGGCGAAACGGTGGAAGTGGGCGGCGTACGTTTCACTGTAATCGGCGTGATGGCGCGCAAGATCCAGCTCAGTAATTACTTCAGCAGCGACGATGAATCGGCGTGGATCCCCTACTCGACGGCCGGAGATTTGTGGAACACGCGTTACGCGGCCGTGCTGTTGTTTGAGCCGATCGCACCCCAGTTCGAAAAAAAAGCCATGGCCCAGGTGCTGGCCGCGGTGGCCACACGGCAGGGTTTTTCGCCGACCGACCCGAAAGCCTTCCAGATGTTCGGGCGCGATGAATTTCGTCCGGTAATCGATGCGCTCACTATCGGGCTGCAGGTGCTGCTCGCTTTCGTTGGCGCGTTGACCCTGGGGATCGGCGGTGTGGGCGTGATGAATATCATGCTGGTCTCGGTGGACGAACGGATTCGCGAGATCGGCCTGCGGCGGGCTCTGGGAGCGCGCAAGCGGCATATCAAGTTGCAGTTTCTGGCCGAGACTCTGCTTATCATGATCCTGGGCGGCGCAATTGGAGTGCTGCTTTCCTACCTGATCGCCTGGGCTGTGGGCACGCTGCCCATGATGGGGCCGCTCTTTGAAGATGATTCCGGACAGGGCGACATTCATCTTCGGATTTCAATGATGACCGTCGTGCTCTCCGGCGCGGTGCTGCTGGTAGTGGGTGTGGTCAGCGGGCTTGTTCCCGCTTTCCGGGCGTCGAAGCTGGACCCGGTGGAGGCACTGCGCTACGAATAAACGAAAGTCAGAAGATAAGAAGTTAAAATGCAGAAGTAAAGTCAAAGCCCGGCGAGAGCCCAGCGGTGTTCCTGCCTTTACTTTTGCATTTTAACTTCTTACTTCTGAATTTTCTGTTGTCTTGCCGAATTGATTTGCTCCGCGGCGTCATTCGCAGTACCTTGCTGCTGAGTCCTTCGTAACCTGAGGTGTGCCTTGCCAATTTCCGCCCTAGACGCGATTCCACTTGCTTTCCAACACACCCGGCAACAACTCTTCCAACCTTTCCGGTTCTGGCAATGGACCAGGCTGGCGGTGGTCGGACTACTGGCCGGAGAACTTGGCACTGGCGGCGGATTCCATCGCTCCAACTTCAACTTTTCCCACCCGACGGGCTCCTCGCGTCACCTTATCGACCCCGTTTGGGCGGGAATCGATCCAGCAGTCTTAGGCGGCCTTGTCGCGGTACTGCTGATTGCCGCACTGGTGTTTGGGATCATCCTCATGTACATCAGCAGCGTGATGCGATTCATCCTGTTCGACAGCGTGATGGCGAAACAGTGCCATATTCGCAAAGGCTGGAGCCGCAGGCAGGATCCGGGATGGCGTTACTTCCTGTGGAAACTGCTTTACCTGCTGATTTTCCTGTCGGTACTTGTTGTTCTGATTGGAATCCCTCTGGGCTTTGCCTATGCTGCGGGATGGCTGAAAGAACCGAAGGAGCACTTGCTTCCCCTTCTGCTGGGAGGAGTGGCCCTTTTCTTCGTGCTGCTGATTTTCTTC
This sequence comes from Acidobacteriaceae bacterium, assembly GCA_003168355.1. Lineage (GTDB taxonomy): Bacteria > Acidobacteriota > Terriglobia > Terriglobales > Acidobacteriaceae > Sulfotelmatobacter. The sequence goes on from PMSQ01000198.1 coordinate 15,582, forward strand.
GTCGCGGTTGCGGTGATTTTTGTGTTGACGAAAGATTTTGTGGTGCCGCAAATGGCTTTTGAGGAAATTGGCGTCATAGAAGGCTGGCGGCGGCTGTGGCCGATGATGCAGTCAGAAACGGCCGGGTTTGCCGGCTACATCGGAATGAAGATCGTGATGGCCATCGGCGCGGGCATTGTGGTTGGAATAGCCACGCTGATTCTGGGTTTGTTCATTGCGATACCGACGGTCGGATTGAGTATTCTCGCCATCCTGACGGGAAAAAGCGCCGGTCTAACCTGGAACGCTTATACGATTACACTGGCCGTGGTGGTAGGCAGCATTCTGCTGGCAATTTTTCTTTACATGGTTGCGCTGATTTCGGTGCCGGTCATCGTCTTCTTTCCGGCCTATTCGATCTATTTCTTTGCGGCGCGCTATCCTGCCCTGAGCGCGGCGCTTTATCCACCAGTTACGCCGGCACTGCGGCCGATGGCCGCACCGTCCGCTCCGCCGGAACAACCGCCACCCTTGCCGCCCCTCCCTGAGCCTGCCGGATGATCTGAAGAACCAGTCTCGGAGAACAAGTCCCGAAGAACAAGTCGCAGGGAACTCTCTCGACCTCTCAGGTGTCTGATGTTGCAGACACGCGCGTGCNNAACGTCACGCCGCTGATCGACGTGCTGCTGACGCTGATCATCGTATTCATGGTCGTAGTGTCGATGGACAAGGAGCAGGGAGAGACAGCCCAGATTCCGCAGCCCGATCAGAAACAGACGCAGAACATTTCACAGCCACGCACGGTCGTCATCCAGGTGGTGTGGACGAAAGAAGATGAGCCACCGACGGTGAAAATAAATCAGGAAGAGGTGCGTTGGGAAGATCTGGAGACGCGCCTCGCGGAAATCTATCTGAAGCGCGCCGAGAAGGTAGTGTTCGTGCGCGGCGACGCCGACGTCGACTTCCAGTACGTGGCCGACGTGATCGACGTGGCGCATCACGCGGGCGTGCAGAGGGTGGGGCTGCTGACGATGGATCGGACGGTGGCGGGGGAGTAAGACGATGTTGGGCAACTGTCGGCGCGCAAGACAAATCAATATGGCCTCTTGAGAAGAAGCCCGGTAGAATAAGCGCATGGTCGCCTGGCAGGATTTCTTCGAGAGCAACCCGAGTGTATGCGGGGGAGAAGTCTGTGCTGCCGGCACCAGAATCTCCGTGACCGTGATTCTCGACAGCCTCGCGGAGGGCTCGACCAAAGAAGAGATTCTCCGCAGCTACCCTTCGCTCAAACCAGCGCATATCGATGCCGCTCTCAACTACGCAGCGGAACTGGCGCGCGAAGAGCGACTCGTGCCGATTCGGGCGAAATGAGATTCAAGTTGGATGAGAATCTTCCGCACGAGCTTGCAGACGACATTGTGCGCCTCGGGCACGAAGCGGATACCGTCCATGGCGAAGGATTGATCGGAGCGGAAGACGCGGTAGTTGTACAGGCTGCTCGAGCGTCGGTCCGCATACTGATGACTTTGGACAAAGGTATCGCCAGCCTGTTGCAATATCCAGTTTACGAACATGGCGGCGTAATACTATTCCGTCCCGATGTATCAGGTCGGCGAGCAGTCCTATCTTTTGTTCGCGAACGCCTTGAGAACCTGATGGGGATGGAGCTTGCGGGACGATTGACCGTTGTCGGTCCCACTCGCATCCGCGTCCGCAAGCGAGAGTCCTCCTAATTCCTCGCTCTATTCTTAATCCAAATCGGCGTTCCTAAAAACCCGAACGCGTCCCGGATCTGGTTCTCCAGAAACCGCTGGTAGGAAAAGTGCAGCTTCACGGCTCGGTTGGTAAACAGCACAAACGTCGGCGGCGCAACCGACGCCTGCGTCATGTAGAGAATCTTTACTCGCGAGCGCATGGGGACCGAAGCGCGCTCGAAGTCCACCGTCTCGATGAAGCGGTTCATGGCTGACGTGGAAATACGCTTGCGACGTTCGGTGGCAACTCGTTCGAGGAGTGGGAAGATTTTCTCCGTGCCTTTGCCGGTGTGCGCCGAAATGAACACGATGGGCGCGTAGTTCAAAAACTTGAGATCGTAACGCAGGCGCTCTTCATAAGCGACGCGGTCGCCCGGGCGTTTGCTTTCCCGCATCCGCATGGCCTTCGACGGCCTGCCGGCTTTTAGCGCGCCGCTGGTGATGAGGTCCCACTTGTTGACGACGATGATCATCGAGCGTCCACTCTCGTGGGCGTAGCCGGCGATGGCGGCATCAAGCTGGCTCACGCCTTCGGTGGCGTCGATGA
>PMSQ01000018.1 GCA_003168355.1 Acidobacteriaceae bacterium
AAGTCCATTTTTCCGCAGCCTGTTAGAGATGCCAAGCACGGTTCGCTCCTCTTCGATGAACATACGATATATTTCTCTAACACATTCCACTTCTTCGACAGGGCCGGGAACCAAAATCACGCGGTCAGTAGTGATGCTTTTGCGTTCGCCTCGCGCGAGTTGAAGCTTTGGTTTACCTTCGGCAGAAACTAGCATCCGCCTCAGCCCGTATCCGGGACATCCGCCTTGTTTGAAACCGAGCCGTGCCAATCGCTTCAATCCCGCAAACACCTTAATGCCGAGTTCGCGGCTGTATTCACCTGCCATTGTCCTTTTTAGAGCTTTCAGCAACATGTTCGGTAGTGTGCCGTCATTGACGAAGACTTCGGCACAGTAGTGAACGGGGACGCCTGCCGACTTGCAGAGGAACTCGTAATGAGCAGCTTCGTCCGCATCCTGAAACCGACCCCATCGGCTGATGTCATAAACTAAAATCGCTTTGTACCCTGGATCACCGCTCACCACGTCTTCCAGGAGCTGACGGAGACTGTTCCGGTGTTTGAGAACGACTCCGCTCTTGCCGCCATCCGTGTAGGTCTGGACGACGCAAAAACCATGCTGATCTGCGTACGTTTGGATCGCTAATCGCTGATTATCAAGTGAATACTGCTGATGTTCGGTTGACATCCGAAGATATAGGGCAACCGGGATGGGCAGCTTAACTGGCATTGACATAGTTGAATCTCTAGTATAAGGCGGCCGCTCGTGGCGCTGCTGGATGAAGAAAACCACTTCGTCCTGACGTTCATGTTTTCCTCAACATGGATCACCGAAGAGCGTTCTAATGAGTCTGGGCGGCCGCGGAATCGAGGAACTTCCTCTAAACGACTTGTCTGGATTCTGCGCAGTTGTCCCACGTGTGCGCGACAAGAAGGAATGCCCAGGCTCGCTGGTGAGAGCTTTAGGAACACGCAAGGTCAGCCCAACGAGGGAAGGTGAAAGCATAACGCTGGGCGTATGAGTTGGTTTGCATACTGGAACTCTATTTCGAGTTTGCATTCGGATTGTTGGGGCTGTGAGGTTGCGGGTGCTGAAGATGCCGTAAACAGCTTCCTTACGCACGCGCGAGGGAGCGTTCCTGAGATTTGTGGCGAGAATTTCAACCAACCAGTCTTTGAGCAGCCAATTGGTTTCGTCAAGCAGCAGCACCCGCAGAGTGTATGGTTCTTCCCCTGTGGAGAGGCTAGTACTCCAAATGCGGAGACGGCGCAGCGGAAGTTTTGATATGACCTCAAGAACGCTTGGTATCCACGATACGGCATAGCACATCGAGTTGAGGTTGATTGCGAAAGAAGCAGGTCTTCTCCGGATGGTGATCTCGTTGAGCAATGCGGTCAGTTCCGCTTGTCGGATCGGACGGACGGTAATGCGCTCGAAATACTCGCGCCGGATTTGCACTTTGAGTCCCAGCATCCGGCGACCGCAACGGTCCTGTAACAGGCCGGGCTTGTTATCAATGCCCATTGCAGCAAAGGCAGGGGGCACGAGAATACCTTCGGGGGCGTCAACTTAAGGGGAAGATCCGCAATACTCGCAAGCAGGCTGGCAGGGACGAGAACTAGGCAAACGGGTACGTCCCTGTCCTTCACTGTCCCGCTCGCGCGGCGCGGGTCGCGGGTTTCCCTGCGTTCAGCACATTCTCCATCTGCCGACGCAGATTCGCCACTGCCGACCCATGAACCTGCGACACACGTGATTCTCCGATCCCCAGTGCGGTACCCACTTGCTTCATCGTGAGCTCTTCAAAGTAATAAAGAGCTAGCACTCGCCGCTGTTGTTCCGGTAAGTCCGCGATCATGCTCGTGAGCAGTTCCTTCATCTCAGAGCGCATGCGATGGAACAGTGGCGTGTCCTCAGTCGCGTTGGCCCAGCAATCGCATTGATCCTCTTCCTTGCCGTCCCAGGAAGGACCCACCTGAAGACTGTGCACTTCTAGCCCATTCAAATCGTTCAACAGTTGCTGGAATATCCGCAGGTCGAGATTCAACTCCAAGGCCATCTCAAATTCCGTAGGAAAGCGACTCAGATGGAGGCTCAGCTTGCGCCGCGCCTCTTCGACTCCGCGTCCTTTGCGCCGCAAATCTCTTGGTCCCCAATCCATCTCGCGCAGGCCGTCGAGAATCGCCCCCCGAATGCGGAATTTGGCATATGTACCGAATTGTACGTGCTTGGAGCTGTCAAACTTGTTGAGCGCATCGATCAACCCGACGACCCCGGTATGCACCAAATCCTCGAGCGGAACGTGCTTAGGCAAGCTACTATGAATCCGGCGCGCGAGATAGTGCACCTGCGGCAACTGTTCGAGCAGGATGCGGTCGCGCTGCTCTTTCTCCAGCCTACGTGGGTAGTATCGCGCCGTGTTCTGACTCATGGTCAATTGTTCGCTTTCGATTCGGGTTTCGACAGGGTGCTGCTCGCCTTGTCTTCTTTTGTTTGCTTCCGTCGGCCGAGTGACTGCAAGGTGACTGCTGGGTCACCTCGGGCGGAGAGCGCCCGATCACCTTTAGTAAGACTCGAGTAGCCCGTAGTAGCGTACTGGCGTCGAAAACAGTTACGGGTCGGCAATGGCCACCTCGTCTGCCGCAAGGCGGCACATTGAATCGAGAATGCAGCGGACGAGTGGAGGCTACAGACAACACGTCACCAACGGGGGTCCTGTCCTGCACTAGAGCCGTAGCCGGCGGCCTCAGACCCGCATTGCTCTGTTCAACTCGCCGCGCAGTCGCGCAACACCGGAACGCGGCGTGCCATAAAAAAAGAGTTTCAGTGATCTGCATTTTCGGCAAGGGAGCGAAACGGCTGCAACAGAAACTGCTTACTCTCCCCCGTGAAGGTTCCGCGCTCGCCGGAAGCTGCATGACGGTGGCGGTTGACAAAGATGCCGGCATGGGCAGAGACATCATGGCTGCAGATAACACCTGCACGGCGACCGCCATGACAAGGAGTTAGTGGCTAAGATTCTTCTTAGCTTGCCTCTTCTGTGTACGAAAGGTGCTGGGGCCCAGGCTGGAAGAGCGAGCGCTGGAAGGGGAAGTAGAGATGCTCACTCAAAACCGTGTCCCCATTCTCCACCAAAATCGAAGCGCGCTCCATGACGTGCTGCAATTCGCGAACGTTGCCCTTCCACACATGACCTTCGAGAACATGGATTGCCTCCCGGCTCAGATGCGGGCAGCTACCACTCATCGCGGTCGCTATGCAGGCCAGAAAGTGCTCCGCCAAGGGAACGATGTCCATAAGGCGATCCGCGAGGGGGGGCAGTTCTAAGGGAAAAGCGGAAAGACGGGAGAGGATGTCTTCGCGGAATTGTCCTCTCCCCGTCGGCTCCGCCAGATCCACATTGCTGGCAGCAATCACTCTCACATCCACGCACGTTACCTCGGCGGTGCCCAGCCGCTGCACTTCCTTCTGTTCCAAAAACCGCAAAAGTTTGGCCTGCATGCCGAACGGCAACTCACTCACCTCGTCCAGGAAAACCGTTCCCCCGTGCGCCGCTGGAATGCGTCCTACCTGCGCCTGCACAGCTCCGGTGAATGCCCCGCGGGCATGGCCAAACAACTCCGACTCCAGCAATGCTTCCGGAATCGCAGCACAGTTCACGACTATGAAAGGCTTGCCGGCCCGCGGACTCAAGGCATGCAGCCCTCGCGCCACCAGTTCCTTACCGCTGCCGGTCGGCCCTACGATGAACACAGTAGTGGTGCGCGGTGCGACCAACCGTGCCAACTGGTATACTCGCTGCATAGCCTCACTCCGCCCAATCATTCCGCGCAACGGCTCATGCCTACATTTCTTCGAAGAGTTCTCGCCCCGGGCCATCATCGGTGCGGACAGATCTGGATCTTGGAGCCGCACCTTCCCCGCACCTTCCTCAGGGAATGGAATATCGGAGCCCAGCAACGCCACCTGAATTCCGGGGAACCGCTGCTGCACCAATGCGATCAGTTCTTCGCTGTCCAAGTCAGGCAAGCAGCGGTCGAGAAACAGAATCTGCCAGTCTCGTTCTTCCAGCTTCGCCATAGCCTCCGCGCCACTGAGGGCGTGTTGCACCGGCCGCAAGCGGCCATTCAGACTTTGCAGAACCTGCTCGCGGAGAGAGCTGCTGGGACTGGCGATCAGCGCTCCACCCTTGGCCTTGGCGACGATCGGAAAGGTTGTCATAGCACTCATTTCAAGTCTCCTGATCTAAAATTCGATGAGGCTCTCGATAACGCGAGATCAAGAATGAAGCCTAGGAATTCCTGCTCTCGGACGAAACCTTGGGCAGATGGACTGTCACCGTCTCCAGTTTTTCTGCCCGTTCCCGGTCCCACGCTCCGCCGGCCTGCTCCAGGCGAGCTCGCGCCACTAACAAACCCAGTTCAGGTCGGGAAAATACGGACTGTGGGCGCCCGGCATGCCACCGAATGCGAATCGAGACCTCGGCTGACACTGCGCGCATCTCAATCCGCAGTGCAGTTCCCGTGGCGGCAAGACTCAGAACCGATTCCAGGACTCGGAATATTGCGGTGTCTGCTCTTCGCCGCCCCACCGTTACCAGCAGCGAAGAACCTGTGGGGCAATCGAGGCTGATGCGAATGCCATTCACTTCGGCCACGGGCTCCAGGTCTTCCAGGATTTCCCGCAGAAGAACCTGCAGCTCTGTGGTCTCCGAATCCACTTGTTTTTCTTCCTCAACATCTGTGACTTCCCGGATTGCCTCGACCAGGGCACGCATGCGCTCCGTGAGTTCCAGCCCTTCACGCAGGCCATGGACGTATTGCTCAGAAGTACGTGGGTTCGCCAGCGCCACTTCCATAGAACATTGCAACCCGGTCAGCGGCTGATTCAATGCATGCAGCAATTGCGCCAAGGGACTGCAGGCTTCCATCTCTGGCAGCGCCTTCGCGTTTTGCGGAGGAGACACCCCGAAGGGAATCATGTCGGAAGTCATGCGGGTACTCTCGCATCACCGTTCAATTCATAGCCCACCCCGCGCACCGTGTGGATTAGCTTACGAGGATGTCCGTCGTCCACTTTGCGGCGCAAATAGTTGATGTAAACGTCTACAATGTTGGTCGTCGTGTCGAATGTCAAATTCCACACGTGTTCGATGATCATGGCACGGGAGACCTGCCGTCCGGCATTGCGCATCAGGTATTCCAGAAGTGAAAACTCCTTCGACGTAAGATCGATTCGCCTTCCCGCCCGTTCTGCACGGTGTTCAACTCGATCCAATTGGAGATCTTCGACCACGAGCAACGACTCCGATGGGAGGTGGCTGCGCCGCAGCAGCGCCCGGATGCGGGCCGAGAGTTCTTTGAACGAAAATGGCTTGGGAAGATAATCATCGGCTCCGGTGTCCAGGCACTGCACCCGGTCTTCCACACGGTCTCTCTGCGTAAGCACCAGCACCGGTAGACTCGGACGCTTCACCCGCAGATGGCGCAACACGCTCACCCCGTCCAGTTTTGGCATGTTCAGATCCAGGATCACGAGGTCATAGTAAAACTCGCTTCCCATGGCCCGCGCCTGTTCCCCATCCTCGACCACGTCCACCGCGTAATGTTCTCGTTGCAGGCCTTGGCGCACAAAGTGGGCCAGAACCGTATCGTCTTCTGCAATCAGAATTCTCATAAGCGAGCCTTGATCACTGCCTCATTTTAGGTAGAAACCGCTCAGCGGCCACCAAACTCCACTCGCACGAAGGTGAGTATTTCCAGGAATGGAACGCACTTTCAAAACAGGAAAAACGAGCGCACGACCGCGCGGCGCTCTATTTTCGCTGCGACAGGCAGCGCCCGAGATGCGTGTCCCGCCGAGCCCTACCGGTCACTCACTCCCATCCAGACAGTTTCAATAATGGCCACATCAATGGGTCCTCGTGAATGAGATAAATTTCCTCATTTGTGGAAATTAGACTGACCGGCAGCGGCTGAATTTTCACTGAGATGGAAATACAGTAGGGAATATCAAATGCGTTATGGGAACTGAACTCCGATGCGAGTGCAACAGACCGATTTCACACAACAGCGGATGAATCGCGTGAACTGTGTCCGGCGTGTGCAGCGCACGCGGACGAACAAACCAAGAAGCGGGAACTGGCCGAAGTCGGATGGACCTTAGACAACACCGCGCGACGAGTGGAGCTTCTCTGTGATCCTCCGGTACTGATCTAACTGATTGATGCTGAGGAAAAGCTAAGGGGAAATTCTGTAGGCCAGCGGCGTTGGTTACGCAGACGGCAACTCCGCTGGGATATACGATCTTCTTAGCACAGCCAATGAAGCCGACTCTATTTCCACAAACACACGTTAATCTGGCATCCCAAGCCAAGTCTGAGCAAATAATGCATACTTTGGGACCGTCTATGCTTTTGCCGGGAGAGATAGCACAGATCAGAGCTGAGATTAAGAGGCTGGAAAAGGTTCGCAACGAATGTATCGATAGTGGCATCCGAAAACGGATCGAGGCTTGGATCGAGGAACATAAGCAGAAGCTGGAGTCAAAACAATCGAACCACTAGCAACACCGAATTAGATCAGTCCCAATCCTCCGAGTATGACTCGCCCACTTGACTGGTAGTGAGATAATTGTGTGTATGGTGAGGGCAGAAGATTGCGCTATCAATGTCTAACTCGCCATCGCGCTCAGGAACGTGGATAAAGCCATCGCACGGCATTTCCTTTGCATTGAGTGCGGCGAGAAGGAAATGCACGAGGCTCGCGTCGCAACTGATAACGTTTACCATCCGGCTCACTTTGAGCATGTGATCAAGAACGACGACTGCCCTCGGAGCCATTAGGTACAAGGCCACTGTGGTCGCCTAATGGAGTTCGACACAAAAATAAAGCCCCGATTTGCGGTCGGAGACTCGGTCTGTGTTGGACACTCCGATCATATCCGACTGGAGTGTCCTTCGATGCCACCGGAGTTGTCGCTAAGACGTGACATGAGACTTTCGGAAGATTAAGATGACCATCTGCAGCAATTTCCGAATGATCGTGTTTAGGGATTGCTCAACACTCCCGAATGGCAAAACGATCCGATCTTTCTCCTGGCCTATGACCTCTGGTCCGGAATCGAACGCTGCGTCCGCAGATGCTAGGCGGTTCTGGAAGGATCCTGGGTGCGAATATCGCGACACCGAAGCCCGTCCCCTATAGTGAACGTCCGTCGTACCGTCTCCTCCTATAGCCTTCCAGCCCACGTTGTCGTCGACAGTCACGTAGGCTGGCACCCAAAGATCAGGAGTTATCATTTCCCGCCAGCAGTCGAAGTGAAGAGAGAAGGTGGCAGTTTCCCCCCAAGGGCTTGAAGCGTTGCCTCAGTCTCACGTGCTAGGATTGAAAGGTTCCTTCGACTCTGACAATCCTGAACTCAGTATTTTAAACCCATATAGTTCCGTTAAACCTCCCCGATTCGTTTGCCTTGACAAGAGTTACTGCAAAGATCAAGCAACTAACGGTTCCTAGCGTTGCCCGTTTGAGGTACTTTAGCCGATAGGTATCAGCATCGAAGTCCTGGGTGTCGACAAACAGCATAGACACGGACCCCGCAGGGTACAAAGCCCATCTCTGGCCGTTGTCATTGAGGATCTGCCAACTGCTCTTGCGAAAGTCGACCTTGCCCAAGAAATACACATCATCGGGGGGTATCACAGCAGTCGTGTCTGGCCAAAGGCTTTGGATGTACGTTTCAACAATCGGGCTGTAAATCATAAGTCGACGCATCATCTCCCGCTCGGCTTCAAAGATACGACGCGATAACTCGATTCCACACACGCCGTTGATCAGGCCATCTGGGATCTGGTCATTGACAACTTGAGAAGCACACGCGCTCGTAAGAATAACAACAAGGAAAGCGGTACAACTACCTAATTGCACTGGATTGTCCTCTTTCTTTCGGTAGAACCTAAGATGTGGCGACCGCAAACCGAGGTCATCGGTGCGCCACGATTGGATTATTGATGGCAGCACTGTGTGAATAGCAATGGACAGTCGGAGACCACATTTCCAAACGCTCCGCCTTGGCGCGACCTTCTTAGCATGGTAGCTCATATAGAAAGAGAAGGCGTTTTAACGGCAAGCTGGCGCCATGGAGCCGAGCCAGTGTCAAGCGTTCGCCGAACAAAGGGTTTAGCTCAATTGCTTTGGATTGTTGTGCAAGACTGCGAGCGGTCATCTCAAGATCCGCGAAAAACGCCAGTGTGCTAAGTGTGTGAAACAGAATGAATTCGCTGTCCACTGTATGCCAATGCTTATTGGTGTTTCGCTCTACACTCAGTATGGGCGGCACAAAGGCTGTTGCTCTTACAGCGCGCATACCGGTGTGTGGTCGAGTTCGATGGGAAGGCGGTTCTTCTGAGCACAGACATCACCGGCAGGACCTGCTGCCGGCAGAACGCTGTCCGCCAACAGGGCTCTCGCTGGCTCTGACCGATACAGCTCGACATAACACTCAAGGTGGGACGGAATCGGGTCGGGCAAAGCCAACTTGTTTTGCAGTGTGAGAAGCCGCCGTGATAGATAGTAGCAACATACTAACAAGTGCGAGTCTGAGCCTGCGGTCAACCATTCCGGGTGATTTGGACACCCTGCCCATACTGTCTGTAATAGCTAGTGCAACGCACTGCCACAGAATGAGTAGGTCTGCGGCGGAATGATGTGACGACCATCACACCCGTGAAGACGAAGTTGTGAATATTACCGTTTTGGCACCCGGGTGCCTAGGGAACCCGACGAATTGTTCGTTAGTCGCATTATTCCACAGACTGGGCTGCTGGGGAGGAATCATGTGATGACCGTCACAGACAGATTTATAGCGAGTAGATTAGTCTTTCCAAAGTCGCCCGCCAAGCTCGGGTTGACCTTAGTACCGACGAGGCTGCTCGTGATAATTGTTCCTTCGTTGCTCCATTCGGCGCCACCTGACAAGAAGGTCGTACTGGCGACAACGGTAGCAGTACAACAAGTGCGTCGGATGCGGGGGGGGGCCCAGTCGCAGCTGATGCGCTGTTCCGATCGTAACTTTTACGTTGTAAAATTCCGGAACAATCCGCAGCACCAGCGAGTTTTGGCGAACGAGATGTTTGCCGGCCTGTTAGCACGGATTGCGGGGCTTCCGGTGCCTGAGCCTGTGGTCCTGGAAGTTAGTGAAGGGCTGATAAGTCATACACCCGAGTTGAATATTCAACTGGCCAGCCAGACGATTCCATGCCAGTCGGGCTTGCAGTTCGGATCACGGTATGCCGTAAATCCTCAGGACGGCCAAGTGTTCGACTATCTGCCCGCGCCCATATTGGGGCGCGTTCGGAACTTGGCGGCGTTTGCGGGAATTCTGGCAATGGACAAATGGACCTGCAATTGCGATCGGCGGCAAACTGCGTTCTGGCGGATAATGCGCCAACGCAACTATGCTGCCGCATTCATCGATCAGGGACATTGTTTCAATGGTGGCGACTGGAATTTCCCCGATGCTCCGCTGATTGGTGTGTATGCGCAGAACGAAGTCTATGCGAATGTACTCGGGTGGGATTCGTTTGAGCCGTGGCTTTCGCGGATTGAAGATATGGGTCGTAACGCGATCTCGGCCGCAGCGGAAGAGATTCCGCCGGATTGGTATGGAGGCAACTCGTGTGCTCTTGACGCACTGGTGCGGATGCTCGTGGATCGCCGTACAATGATACGAGGCTTGCTGACCTCCTTTCGTTTGTCCTCCAGAAGGCCTTTCCCGAATTGGGGAGAAGAAGTGCAATCGGAACCAGTGGTCGTGGCGTAGCCTGCCGGTCAATGACGAACGCATGAATACCGAAAAGGGAATTACTAGCCCCGCTGAGCCTGAACTTGCGTGCGCTCCAAGCGAGCAACATGTCGTGAAAATCTTTCTCGTGAGCTACATGCCGCGTGCTCTGGACAATGAGTCCGTCAGGATTGCCGTCGTGATGGTCGGCCACAGCTTCGTCGACGCGCGGTTTGCCCGTGGCTGGGAGCGCGTACTGGCCCTCGATCCAAAGGCAGATACTGAGCTACTGACAGCGCTGATGTGTGAAATTCGGGACAAATTACGAGCGCCGGGCCAGCTAGAAGAGATGCTGCTTCGGATGGAGGATTCTTGGTCAAATACTATCCAGATTTCAGGCGGCAAGGGGTGTTTGATGGAAAACCCGTCGACCGAGATCGAGGTACTAGCGTCGCAGTTTTTGTTCGTGCCAAAGTGAACTGGCCGGCAAGTCTGAGGATCATGCCGACCCACCTCAAAGTGCGTGGAGAGCAGTGGACTCAGCGTGTAGTACGCGGATGGCTACAATTCGAACGAACTGAGGGACTCCACCGTGAACATGGTCCCAGGCTTTAACCGCGTGACCGCCTGTAGGACAACCACCGGTGTAGCCTTCGTCAGTAACAAGCGTTTCCTCGGGGGGTAGTGGGCGATGTTTGCAGCCATTAGCCGATCTCGATGTGCATCTCGCCAACGGCACTGACTCTACATAGTCGCTTTGGCGCTCTGATCGTCGGTCCGGGACTCAACAGTGAGCGAGTGTAAGGGGAACACAGCATCTCCGCAGCTTATAGATGCGGGAAGCCTGAGCCAGCGGGTAGTTCACAATTGCCGACAGCCTGACAATGTTCGCTGGAAGGATTCGCAGCAACCTTCCGGCCCAGCACAACGCCTCCTGCGTGATAGTCACGAAGAACAAATATCTTGCCCGGTGGAATCTGAATACGAACGAATCCGCTCACGCCCGTCACGGTGGCCTCTGACGCCGTGGGCTTTGACTTCCTACACACCCCGGGTCGTTCTCCTCGTTGCTTCCGGTGCAGCAGTCCAAAGAATCCCTAGCCTCTAATGGGTGTTGGCGGAGAGGGATCGTCAGCCCCGCGCTGCTCACAGAGAGGCCACTACCCGAAAATCACTGGAGAGAGGGTACGATTGAGTTGGGCTAGAGCTCTCGTAGGGATCGCTGCATCCGTTGGAGAAATGAACAGTAGCAATGCGGTGCCCAAGCCATACCGATGCGTCGGGCATTTCGGGACGCGGATGCGAAGCTTCTGGATCGTAGCTACGCACACAATGACTGCGATATGACATTGGAACAAACAAACAAAAGAATTCGGAGGCCTGAGAGGTCGGCCTTTTGAGCGGAGGCTAACCAACATGGACTCCCTCCTAGCATCCGAGCGTGTGTGCGCTGCTCATCAGCCTTGCCGCTTGATGCGACAATATTCAGTTTCAGAAAGGCAACTGACCGAGATCTAGGCAGTTGTGCCCGACTCCCCGGGCGACCGAAAGAGATACTCTAATCGCTATGGTTGGCCACGCTAAGAGCCGCGAGTCGTTGATTTCTTCACGATGTGCGCACGGTGCAAAAGCCAGCCAGTTCCGTCGCTGTTAATCGGAGGGGATTAACTGGAGACAAATTCGGTTGGAGGTCACGGCTGGGTTGGCTGGAACCGGACGCGACGGTGAACCGAGCGACTCTGATTCGGCATTCATCAGATAAGAACGTCTCTCAAGCCGTGCCTCATTGTACAAGCTCGTTAATCACGACGGCCACATTGGAATGACAAGCGGCTCAGTCAGTTCTTGAATTGGACATCCTTGAAGCGCTTAGCTAAGTTTTTCCATGGAGGCTATCTTGCATGGCAAAAGCATAATCGTTGGGACTTAGTAGCGCCATAAACCCCATGGGGCTATACTGATTCACTACCTCCACTATGAGGAAACAATCGATACGAATAGGCCACCTTAATAACCAAAGTAGTTTCAGCTTACGTTTGTTCGGCAATTTCCGTTTTTACTACATCGCTGATCGTATCGCATCGCAGTTTGCTGCTCATTCTTCCCAATTCCGCCCACGTTGCCTCCAGTTGGTCGTCGATCATGGAGCGTAACTGATTCACACTGCGTAAAACAGTGTCCAAATGCTCGCGCTCGCCTTCGGTAACGGGTACCGCAAGATCTTCGAGCACAGTAGTGACAAACTGATGAATCGAGGTCAGCGGAGTGCCCAGTTCGCGCGAAACGCGCGATAGGAAGCGCTCCTTAAACTGCAGATGCTCTTTCTTGGTTATGCCGAGCGCTGTGACCAGAGCTTGTCGCTCGATGGCACATCTCAAGGTGCGTCCCAGTCGCTTGCTGTCGAAGCCGCCCTTCACGAGGTAATCCTGAGCACCTTGTTGTACGGCGGTCACCGCCAAGTCCTCATCGTCTCGGCCGGTGAGGACAACCACGGGCACACCTGCCGCCTGGTTAAGTAAAGTGCGAAATGTCTCCGCTCCCCGACTGTCGGGAAGATACAAATCAAGCAGCACCACAGCCGGTCTCTCTTTGGTCAAAGCCGCCAGGCCTGTACACAGTCGGTCCGCAGCGGAAACCTCAAAGGACACATCTCGCTCAGAGTTGCTTTCCACCAGCTTTAAGCGGACTAAATCAACATCTCCTGGATTATCTTCAATCAACAGCAAACGTCTGTTGTGAGTATTCACTCATCCTCCAATAGTACAAGATTTGCAAAGTCGCACCAATATGTTTTATACGCGCCTAAGTTTCCCGGCTTGCTGACAAACCACTTTACCCCAGTTCCCAGCAGCGTGAAATGTCAGTGACAGTTCCGACAAACTGAAAACTACGATATGTATCGTTTAAGCGCACTATCCGATTTGACCTCAAAAAAGATGGCCCACCTGTCCTTCCGAGGTCTCTTAACATCCAGCAGATTAGGTGTGGCCGGAGTGCGCGGGAATACTTTCCTTCGCCGCACAAGAAGGCCATCGCCTCCACTCCGTCGGTAACGGGATGAGTGTGAACTGGCCAGCCATCCCGCGCTAGCAATTCAGCGGTCAGTTCGGTTGCTCCCAGCATTGTCATCTACTAATAGCACCTCCGCGGCGGTTTCCATATTTGTCATCTTGGATAGGAATCGTTCCCATTTTGTTTCTATTTGTCCAGGGTTCCGGTACTAGTCACATCATCTGCTTTGCTTCGTCGTAGGCGGAACGCGACATATTTCACCAAGATTGCTCCAGCTTAGCCCACAACTATTCCTACCGGTGGTCAATTGTTAACGAGGATCATTACCTTTGTACAGTGAACACCCCATTTTGGTAAAGTTGAACAAAAGAACGCAGATGGCCTAATGTGAAACGAAGAAATCGCAATGGACAAACCAGCACGTCCATTCTGAGATAATTAGATAACTGCTTTTGACGTAAGACGTGCGCTTGTCACGCCTTAAGAATCACTAATTAAAGTTATTCCGTAACAACGTCTACCCTCGACCGTAGCGCTCATTCATAAATCCGACAAACCGGACTCTTAACTCTTCTCTGTGTCTAGACTTTTGCCTCGTCTAGTACGGTTTGCAATGTGTGAATCAGGGCCACTGAATTGTTCTCGAACTATTCCTGCGATATCATAAGAAAGGCCGCTCCACCCTCTGTCAATAGCTTAGTCTCGTTAGCCTGATTAAGTCCGCTTAGCACAATGACGGGAATGTGTCCAACAAGTACGTCGCCCTTGAGAGCCCGAAGGACATCGAGTCCTGACACTTTGGGCAACATCATATACAGCAGAATGAGATCGGGAAGGTTGGGAGCCGGGCTTTTTGTTTTCCCACAGATCGCATGGGTTTGTTCGTCACTGACTATGCACAAGATCCCTGATACGGTTACTCAGCGCGCGGGGAAACCAAACAAAAGGGCCGCGATTGCTTTGGGAAGGACCACTGCCTCTCTTGTTTCCCTTTACAAATGCGAGAAACTGAAATGTCCGCACGCGACATGGTTCTTGAGAATATAAATCGCGCTCCCTCATGGCCCACATTACATAGCGAAGTTGCGTTGCTACTCGTTGACTTGTGGAACGACCCAAAATATGGCGAGCGCGTAAAGCATATCAGCAGCTTGCTGGACGATCCGCGATTCCCGAGAGTCGAACAGATTTACTTCGTTCCGAAATAATCTCTCAGTGGCGCTTTCTCTCCCCCGGCTCATCCATCCCCCAGAAGGAGCCGGGCTTTTTGTTTTGTGTGCAAGACAGGCGTATACTCCGCGCTGTTTTTCGGCCCCTTCGCTTGGTGTAGGCTCCCTCTAGACAAATCTGACAAAGGAGATCACTCATGTCATTCATGCGTCGGTTCGTCTCAGTTCTCGTCCTCGCGGCAATGCTGGTTCCCGTATTGCCCGCGCAAACTTCTCAACTTGGGGCTGGCAGCGGCGGACTCTTGCGTCTTTCTGCAAACAGCGAGGTATCCGAGATAGGTTTCATAAAGAAATCCCAGACCAACTGGATAAGGCTCTCTTTGGTCCGATACGCCGATGGAGGCAAATGAATAAATGTCCGCACCCCAGATGGTTCTTGAGAATCTAGACCGCGCTCCTTGGTGGCCCAGACTATGGACAGAATTTGCTCTACTACTCGCCGACTCGGAAAATGATCCGAAGTACAGCGAGCGCGCGAAACATATTGGCGAACTGATAGCCGATCCGCGCTTCCCGAAAGTCGCACAGATTTACTTCGTCCCAAAATAAGTTCTCTCACTGGCACTCCCTCGCCACCCGGCTTCTCCGTTCCCCCAGAAAGAGGCCGGTTCTTGGGTTTCGCCTTGTGTGCCTCTGTGTCAACTGCATAGTCATCGTCATCGATACCTCAGGCAACCCATACCGCACGACGCCCACGGATCCCGGTGAATCTACCTACGGCACGGTGTTCGAGTTGACGCCAAAAACCGATGATGACTGAGCCGAGAACACTCCGCATAGCTTCAACGGCCAGGACGGCGGCGCGCCCCCCGCGGGCCTGATTTTCGATGCAGCTTTCTTGAAGATTACAATCGCACCTCGAAAACTCGGGACTAGCCTCGCAATCGCCGCCTCAGATTGCGCCGGACGATGCCTGCAACACCGATTAAGCCCGCGCCCAGGAGACCCAGAGTGCCGGGTTCTGGAAGGCTTGTCGTGGTCGTGATGTTGGTGTCACCAGTCGAAACAGTGGTCTGGCCGTTGAAGAAACCCTTCCCTGTGTTAACGGTCAGCTGGACAGTAGCGCCATAGACCGTGGTACCGTCATACCACGTTCCTGTCAAAGTACCGGTCAAAGTGTAGTTGTGAGTCCCGTTGGCGAGAGTCACCAGAGTCCAAGTCACCGGTCCGGTGAACGAGCCGTTCAGGATGACACCGCTAGGGATCCCGTCCGTACCACTGCCTGTAATTTCAAACGTGCTGCCCGCGGCAAATGTGCCGCCCATTTGCAAACTGCCGCTGGTAAGGGCGCCCGTACTGAAGTCCAACGTTCCGAGATTGTTGCCGGTAATCAGTCCGCCGCCGATACCATTCACGGCAATAAGCGTTGACCCGGACAGGGTCAAGCCGCTACTGCTGCCCGAGAGTGTGCCGCCGCCGTTAGTGAAGTCAACGCTGCCGTCAGCGAAGGCCGCAAACGGAAGAGCCAGAACCAAAATAGTGAGGAAAGCTGTGTTCTTGATCATTTGCCATTCGCCTTTCTGTTTAAGCTTAAGATAAGAACCTGTGCATAACGTCGACTGGTAACAATTGCACACTTTGAAGTGTGTGGCCTCGTACGACCTGTATTCTCTCTGGTCAGTCTCTACGCTTTTGTCTCACTGTCAAGGGCATGCCGTCAGTGACGCATGAACTGCTGCAACCTGTGGAAACTATAAGCGCGCCGCTTAAGGCACTTCCTGGTCGGGCGGACGGGCTTTTTTGCTTCCGGCTCCCTGCCAGTCGGCCGCGGTTGACCTGCCGCTTGAGCACGCTGCTGCCAGTCAACTCCTATATCAGAGCCGTAGCATACAGCACGAGACATACATGCAACTGATGTCGATCTCAGGGCCATACGAACGGACTGCAACGGAAAAATCCTCTCAGTCAGGGCGCATCACAATCAAATAGGGAAAAAGTAACGACCGGGCATTAATCGACCCAACTCCTAGACCGGACAATTTGTGTTCAGAATAGTGTTCAATAAGAGGCCGAAGGAATTGACCATGAAACAGGAAGATCAGGTAAAGGTGATAGGAAGAGACGGGTTGTATGTGTTGCTGAAAGAAGTTCAAGGGACGGCAACCCTTCGAGCAGGTGGTGCGAAACATCCAGACAGATCCACCTTAGCCATTCCGATAAATCAGGCCGGAGTGCTTCGTCTTGAACATGAATGTTGGCAGTCGGATCAGTACTGAGAAACGATAGATCCCTATCGGGACTGACCCGAAAGAAATGCGGGATGCCCAGATTAGTGTGGTCGGGGCAGTTTCGATAGGGTCGTTTGAACTGAGCCGCTAGCGTTTGCGGCGGATGCGGTGGGATCTATGGGATTTCGATTGGGCTGTGCGGGTTACCAATCGTCTTTGCAGCAAAAACCGGAACGAAGAGAGTCGTGGACCTGTTTTTGTAAGCGGCCGTGGAGTCTCAGACTGCGGAAGAAGAGTTCGTATCGGTGGGTAAAACCAGCCGGTTGAGCACACGAGGGCGTGGCGTGTTGGAACACACCTGCGACCGACGATGATCGAAGCAAGTTGCGTCCTCGATATCTCAGGAGGAATCAAGGCTGCGCCTCTGTGGATCAGGCAGGATCAGGCCTGAGCGGAAATGAAGCTGGCTACTGGTCATCCGTTCGACGACGAGCATGGGACCGGAGCAAACCGGACAGCGCAGCTGGGCGGTGATCTCGGGATCAGTTGCACAGTCGTTTGCGCCAAGCAGAGCGCGGCAGCGTACGAGCATACTGCCACGCCTGCGGTTGGCGAAAAAGCCGAAGTGGCGGATGCGGACCAAGCCCTTGGGCAGAACGTGGACCAGGAAGCGGCGCAGGAACTCATCCGCGGAGACCGTCATGATTTTCTGCTTGCCGCCGTGCGCATAGTCTTTCCAGCGGAACGAGACTCGATCATTCTGGAACGCGACCAGCCGATGGTTGGAGATGGCGACGCGGTGCGTATAGCGAGCGAGATAGTTCAGAACATGCTCGGGACCGCCGAAGGGTGGCTTGGCATAGACGACCCAGTCTTGGTGGAAGAGCTGTCGGAGAAACTGGCGAAAGCGACCTGGCTCAGCAAGACTCTGGAGTGAGCCGTGAAACTGGAGTTTGTGCTGAAGGAAGAGTTGCTTCAGTCCGGCTGCGAACTTGCCCCGGAAGGCGCGACTCAACGCGGCGACGGGCAGGAAGAATCGTCTCGAGGAGGGGATCCATCGGGAACCGTCGGGTGCCAGACCGCCAGCAGGAACCACGTAGTGTATGTGCGGATGATGGTGAAGGTTCTGTCCCCAAGTGTGGAGCACGCCAAGAAACCCGATGTCGGCACCCAGATGTTTCGGGTCAGTTCGCCGCAGGCCGGTCGCATACAGCATCATCAGCATGGTGCGGTGCATCAGGTTCTGCGCGGAAGCGATGAGCCGCGCCACTTCCTCCTGACTCAGTACTGTGGGCATCCGCCGCTGACGCTTGGGAAACGGAATGTGATCGGGAAAGATACGGTCGCCTGAGTGTCTTGACGAAGAGAAAACGCAGAGCAGCGGTACGACCTTCGATGGTTCCCGCTGAGAGTTTGCAGTCGCGAAACAGGTGAACCTGGTACTCGCGAATATGTTCTGGGCCGAGGCGATCTGGCGAACGGTGGAAGTACTTCGCGAAATCCTCTATGGCGTGGATATAGGCACGGACAGTGTTCTGAGCGTAGTTGCGACGCTGGAGTTCGTCCAGCATCAGCTTCCTGAGTCGGGTCACAGTAACCTCCTTGTGACCCAAAACCTTACACGGCAACAATGCTGGCGACGACCACGCGGTAGCATCCGCCGCGCTAGCGGCTTAGTTCAAACGCCCTTGTGATCAGCAAGCGAGCCCGTTCCCGGAGGGTCGGCAATCTGGAAGCTATTCCAGGAGGGGGCGGCTCGAGCGATCTCCGGATGCGGAACAAGAAAGTCGACTCGGCGGGACAGCCCGGAAATCGCCATGGTGTGGAGTAGAACACCGAGTAACTGATCGGGTATCCCGCTCCTCTTTACGGAGGAGTTCGAAGTATAATCATGATCGCAGTTAAAGATCGAAGAGATGCATGGGTCGGAC
>PMSQ01000034.1 GCA_003168355.1 Acidobacteriaceae bacterium
CCCTGATGTTGCTGCAGGAATCCCGTCACGCGGCCAGAACGTCGCCGACCGGAGAGCTGATTTTGCTGGAGAATCAAGACCGCGCGCTCTGGAACAAGGAGCAGATCGCGGAGGGAGTGGCATTGCTGGAGAAAGCCCTGAAGTCCCAGCAGAAGTCCCGCCGCTTCGGCGCTTACACGCTGCAGGCTGCGATTGCGGCCGTTCATGCGGAGGCGGAATCGGTCGCTCGGACCGACTGGCGGCAGATTGTTGCGCTTTACGACCGATTGCTACAAATTCAGCCTTCACCAGTTGTACAGCTGAATCGTGCCGTGGCCCTTGCCATGCGCGATGGTCCAGAGGCCGGTCTGGCGCATATCGACGCGGTGTTGGCGGATTCTTCTGGAAAACAAGGCGACCTGGCCAATTATTACCTGGCGCATTCCGCCCGNNCTGACCCAACAGGAACCAGAGCGGCAATTCCTGCAAGAGCGGATTCGGCAGTTGAAATAAAAAAATGTCCGGTCGCGCCGTCGCTGGCGAAAATCGGAGTGCGTCCCGTCTGTCCCGCATTCACCTCGAAAATAAACTTGCGGCAGGAGTTTTGGGTTGGGTGCCTGAGTGTACTATTTGGTTACAGGGTACCCCCCCTCCCCCCCACCCCCCTCAATCTTTAGAATCACGGGGTTAGGCATGGTTTGGCTTGTAAAATCTAGATGTCAAAGAACTTACAGGTCAAAATTTAGAAAGCAAAGGAGTTGCGGGCGATCTCTCGCTTACTCTTCCGAGTTTCTCCATCTAGATCGCGCTGCTACTGCTTGAACGATTATGAGAGGAATCGGAAACGAGCGCAAGGTCAGATGTCACAAGGAGGCTGTGGAGAACTTGCTTGCACCTCTCGCGACTGGGTACGATTGCGCGTGGAAATTGAAAATGGTGGCAGACCCGTCTGTCCCCGCATTTCCCCGTCCCCCGCATTTCACCGCGCTTCTTACTGAGAAGACGCTGGCGCTGACCCAACAGGAGCCAGAGCGGCAATTCCTGCAAGAGCGGATTCGGCAGTTGAAGTAAAAAAAGACTCATCAGAAGCCGATGCGGACATTTGAGATGACCAGGTCGGGTGCCCCATTTCTCGCGTTCTTTGCGAGAAGTGGGGCTTTTCGCCGACGCCCTCCCAACCCTCAACCAGCGCTCTGTCGAATTTTCTCCTCCCACCAAGTCCAGTCGTTGATCCGAACCAATCCCGGCTCTCCGTAGGCATAAGAGCGGTAGCTGCTCCACCGCCAATCCTCCGGACTCGCCACCAGTCCGCGCACCACCGGATTGCGATGCATGTACTTCAGCTTCTCAACCTCTTTCCGTTGGCCCCACAGATTGAAATCATAGAAACGACGCTGCCAAAACTGACCGGAGAATTCGCCCCCAATGGCCAGCCGCCGGGAGACGCTCAGCTTCACGGCCTGAATTACCTTCGACGGATTGCCAATCAAAGGTTCCGAGATCAGCAGATGCACGTGCTCGGGCATGACCATGTATCCCATCACGGCAAAACGATAGCGATTGCGCATCAGTTCCAGAACGGTAAGAACCAGATCGCGGCGCGCGGGATTGCCGAGCAGCGGCTTGCGCCGGTAGCAACTCCAAGTGATGAAATGGAGGCTTCCTGTGCCGTAATAACGCTTTAAGCCCAGGGCATGAAGAAACCCTACGCACAATTGCAAGGTCGCGTCTGTGACTGATGAACATTGGCACGGAACCCGGCTTATCATGAGCTATAGGCCGAAAGCCCCACTTCTCGCAAAGAACGCGAGAAATGGGGCACCCAGCCTATTTGAGGGATTGGTCGCGAATGGAGATGTGGGCTACCCGCCATAGGTCCCGAGGAGGACGAATGCGAATACAGACCGATGTTGACGGGGGCAAGTACTGCGACCTGATGGAGGAGATCAAGCGGCGAATCGAGGTGATCACGTATTTCCTGTCAGGCGGAGGGCACGCGCTGTATCAGCCGACGACACTGGAGTCGGCCTGCCTTCAGATCAGGAAAATTCTAGAGCTGGTCGCTTTCGGCTCGCTGGTGGCAAACAGGGAGGTCTACACGACGGTTTACACAAAGATCTCGAAAGCGTGGAATGCAAGCGACATCCTACAAGAGCTCAAGAAAGTGAACCCCAACTTCTACCCAGTTCCGGTCATCGAGCTGCCGTCCGGCATTCCGGGCGTAGCGACGCGTCACCAGAAAAGAGTTGGCGACTATCTCGACGAGGAGGAATTCGAGGAGGTTTATGGGCGGTGCGGAGTCATGGCACACGCCGCTAACCCATACCGCGAGGGCATCGATTACGGGTACTACGCGAAGATGCTCCCAAAATGGCGCACTCGTATTATGCAC
This sequence comes from Acidobacteriaceae bacterium, assembly GCA_003168355.1. Taxonomy (GTDB): domain Bacteria; phylum Acidobacteriota; class Terriglobia; order Terriglobales; family Acidobacteriaceae; genus Sulfotelmatobacter. Next base: position 2,372 of record PMSQ01000034.1, read on the forward strand.
CTTCTCAATTCGCACAACATCCAGCTAGTCGGCAACCCAGGGATTTATCTGGTTCATATGTCCGAGCACGGTGACGACAGGGTCAAATTTTATAGGTTCCAACCACCCACAGATGAGGCGCTGCAGAAGCTCGGCTTGAGAGCCGTACGCGATGAGGCCGGCCGGGTTAAGCTGTCCGACAAATAAAGACAAAGTAGGAAGCCAACCGGGAGGCCGCCATTTCTGACGCCCTTGGCGGGTGGGGGGGCGTCGGCTCGGCCAGCCCCAAAATTTCTTGGACGATTTGTCGAATTCGGTCCGGCCGTTCGACTATGTGGTGAAGGCCGGGCAACCGGCCCGCCAGAAAGTGTTTCCGGGGCGATAGGCTACGCCAAAAATCTGCAAATCGCGTGTCGATTCCCCGCCCTCCCGTTCGACTAGTAAGTGGAGCCGCACTGCGCACCCGGCGCCTGGCAACTTTCGAGGCCCAGCGCGGTCCAAGCTCCTATATAAAAGCAGCGGCCCTGATATGGTGTCCGCTCAACACTCAAGGAGAAAACGATGCGCTTCATGATGATCATGTTTCCGAAAAGCTACGAAAATGCAAAACCCGGCACGGGGGATAACCGGGAACAGACGGAACGTTCCCAATTTTTCGGCAGATGGAAATTGGTGAACGCCCCGTCTGTCGAGAATTGAAATATAAATAATTCTTTCCTGTTGTCGATTTTTTCTCTGCGCGACGACTATAGGATGAACAGTCGAAGGGTGGACGATCCGGACGCGCAAGGCCGCAAAACTCTCACGAAATGAAATAAGGAGACACTATGAGAAAGCTCAGAATTTTCGAACACATCTCGCTGGACGGCGTGATCCAGGCCTCCGCCGATGAGAACGATTTTCCCTACAGTGACTGGTCGGCGCCATATCGCACCCCGGCTGGCAGAGAGATGCTGCTTGCGAGGTATGGTTAGAAGTTCGATCTGCTGCTGGGCCGGCGCACCTACGATGGTTTTTCGAGCTTCTGGCCGAAGGCGCCGAGCAGTCCTATGGCGGACCGCCTTAACGCCGCGAAGAAATACGTCGTGACCCATCGGCCGGAGAGCCTGGAATGGGGCCCGTTCGAGGGCGTTGTCCCGGACACCGTTGAGAACATTCGCCGCATCAAGTCGCAGGACGGCACTGACCTGCTCCTCATGGGCAGTTCAACGCTGACATCTACGGTGCTCGAACACGGCCTTGCGGATGAGGTCGTGCTGCTCGTCGATCCAGTCCTGTTGGGCACGGGGAAGCGCCTTTTTGCAGAGGGGACTCCGGCACGCGCATTCGAGCTCGGCAGCACGACGGCTACGGCTACAGGCATCGTTGTCAATTCCTACAAGCCTGTTGGGCCGCTGAAAAGCTAATAACGAAGAACCAATAACGAAAAACCAATCACAAGGAGAACACAATGCGCTTCATGATGATCATGTTTCCGAAAGACTACGAAAACGCAAAACCCGGCTGGGCGCCTGACCTCAAAGACATGGAGGCGATGGGCAAGTACAACGAGGAACTAGGGAAAGCCGGCGTGCTGCTCGCGCTCGACGGGCTGACCCCGCCCGCGACGATGAGCGCGCGCGTCACCTTCAAAAGCGGAAAATCGAAAGTGACCGACGGTCCGTTTACCGAAGCGAAGGAAGTGGTCGGCGGCTACTGGATCATCCAGGTGAAGTCGCGCGAAGAGGCGCTCGAATGGGCCTCGCGCATCCCCGGAAAGGATAACGAAATGGTCGAAGTACGCCGGATGTTTGACATGACCGACTTCGATCCCGAGACCCAAAAGTATATCCAAAAGAAGTTCGGCGACGACGTGGCCGCTGAGATGCGCGAGTAGTAAAAAACTCTCCGCGCTTTGTCGATTTCGCGACGCCTCGTACGACGTCTATGTAGCCGTCAGCGGAGAATGGAGAACTCACGAGCCAGTATTTGGTTGCTATTCACCACCCCGGCGATTTCGACCCGTCAACACAGAGGGCGAAGTCCGTGGTGCCCAGCTTTCCAACAGAAGGAAAGCTGGGGCAGCCTTTTTCATAGCTGAGCCACACAAAAAGCAAAGCTGGGCCAGCCCCCAAGTAATGGCGGGTGGCCGACAAAATTTAAAGGGGATCAAATGAGAAATGTAATCTTCGCAATCAACATTACCCTGGATGGCTGCTGCGACCATACCAAATTCAAGGGTCCCGATGACGAAGTACTTGACCATTACACGCGCCTCTTGCTAGATGATGCTGGCGTGCTCGTCTATGGGCGTAAAACCTATCAATTGATGGTTCCGTATTGGCCTGATATCGCAAAAAGCCAGTCCGAGACAAAAGCGGATATCGAATTTGCTCAAACCTTTGTCTCCAAGAAGAAGATTGTTTTTTCACGATCGTTGGCCAGCGCTGAAGATGGAAATACGAGAATTGTTCGTACGAACCTTCGCGACGAAATACTTAAACTGAAGCAAGAACCAGGCAAAAATATTTTGGTCGGCGGTGTAGATGTTCCTTCACAACTGATGGAGCTTGGCCTGATTGATGAATATCGTTTTGTCGTTATGCCAATCATTGCTGGGGAAGGGAGACGGTTGTTTGAAGGTGTCAACCTGCCGGAGAAATGGCAATTAAAACTTGTTGAGTCAAAGACTTTTAAATCAGGATGTGTTGCGCTTTGTTACTTGAAACAGTGACAGGGCTTTTGATCTTGCGGGCATTACCAGCGAAGTAGGTGCCCCGCTGTTAGCTCCCGTGGGAAGTGGAAGAAATCGCCAATCTATTTGGCGACGAAGTACTCACCCCGGTGAAGTGGAGCATCGATGTTTTGAAACCTGAACGGCAGCGACTGGTACTGCCAAAGCCGTGGGCCTGACTGAAGTTCATAATGCACGTGTGGACCGGTTGCGTCTCCCGAGTTCCCCAACCGTCCAATTACTTGGCCCGTGGCGACCCGGTCCCCTACTGTGACAGTGACGGAGCCTGGTTGCATGTGCATCATGACGCTGTACTCCGAGTTGCCATGGTCGATGATCACGCAATTTCCGGCATACGCCATAACCGGGTCATGGAGTGTCCTGTACCAATTGGAGTCAGGCTCCTCTCCCGGGTGCGGGTTAGTGGGTACGTCGTTGCGGGCGTAGACCACGGTTCCAGCCGCCGGCGCAAGGATCTCGCGGCCATAGCCCGCATCCGCCGCATTCTCGTTGGCGTCGCTTATCTCCCCATCGTTCTGATCCAAGCCGTCCAAGTCTATGGCAAAGGCATTCCAAAAGCCGCCGTGGCCGCCGCTCGTGATCCAGTCCTGCCCGACAATTCCATGACCACGAAAGGGAACGATGAGCGCTGTCTTCTGTTGATAGTACTGAATGGGGATCCTCAACATCTGTTCCGCGCGATGGCCCTTCGCATCGGCGACTGTTAACCGGACAGCTGCGGAATCAATCGCCAATGCCTGGGGATGGCGAAAGTAAAAGCGAACGTCAAATGCTTCGGGCAGCGTAAACGCACGCGTCGGCGACGCGAGCGGGGTGTTCGGCTCGATCCGATACCTTATGTTTTTGATCTTTGCCAGCATCTCAGTCGTCCAATCCTGCCGCTCGACGGTAGATCCGGCACTTGAGAGTTCCACGCTGGCGGAGATCGGGGTGAGCGCGCAATCGGTGGAACAAATGACAGCAATATCGAACACGAAGGATGACGTTCCGGCATTTCCTGGATCGTCTACTTTGTAGACAACTGCCGGAACGACCTGCAGACGGAAGTCGAGCTGGCTGGCCCATGAAGGTTGGACGGCGAATAAGCACGCAAGCACAACTAAAAGCAGCGAAACTCGGCTCATGTTAGCGCAACTCGTACAATGTAATGAAGGGCATACTACTGCCGTTGATGAGACGTCTCAGTATGGTAAGGGTTAGCTACTTCTGTGGCACCCACGCGAACCTCTCGGTCAGGCTAGCAATCACGGGATGTCATGGAAAACTGGGGACAGACGGAACGCTCCCCAGTTTTTCGAGCGAATGGAGATTTGGCGAACGTCCGGTCTGTCCCCAGTTTTTCCCCAAACTGTTGGACATCAGGTTTCTCCGTTCAAATGGTAGGCCGCGAACCACCCGACCTTGCCTAATTTTATGACTTGTGCAAAATCTGGCGTCGTCCTGAGCGCAGCCGTTCTTCAGGCGGAGCGAAGAGCCTGCCCTGAGCCGCATGGCGAAGAGCCTGCCCTGAGCCGCATGGCGAAGGGATCTCCCCCACCTCAGAGTTTTGTCCACGCGAGATCCCTCCACCCGTTGGTGAAAACGCGGGCGTTCGGGATGACGCCGTGTATGAACGCAGAAAGTTAAAACTGAACCACTCCCAGGAATTGGAACAAAGATAGTTCGCCTCGGCTGTCGATTTTCCCTGTGCGCGACGACTATAGGATGAATGATCCAGCGCGCAAGGCTGTGCCGCCGGCTCCCACCGAGGGGAGAAGACGAGGAGAGGAACAATGAAATACATCTGTTTGGGCTACATCGAGCCCGGAAAATTCGAAGGGATGACCGAGGACGAGCGAGACGCAATGCTCGACGATTGCTTTGAGTACAACGACCATCTGCGCGCCAACGGACATCTTGTTGCCGAA
>PMSQ01000037.1 GCA_003168355.1 Acidobacteriaceae bacterium
TCTTCGATGGAAAGCTGCAGGTTGGCGGCAATAATGTCGGTAAGCTTGGCCGGATCTTCCATGCGCACGGCCGAGATCATGGTCTCGTAGTTCAGCGCCTGGCAAAGCTTTACATACTGCTCAAACAGCGTGGTCACGCGCTGCATGCCCGCTTCAATCTGCGCATTCATCTCGGCGGGATAGCGAGCCACCCGCACCGAGGCCTGCATGTAACCGTCTGCGTCGGTGGCCTGGAGCAACCGGCCTCGCTCAATGCCTTCCACCAGGACCTTGATGTTGCCATCGGGCAGCTTGAGGCTTTGCACGATGTTGACGATGGTGCCGACCTGGTAAATCTCATTGGACTTGGGTTCGTCGATGGAGGCGTCGTGCTGGGTCGCCAGGAAGATTTTCTTGTCCGCGGCCAGCGCCTCTTCCAGGGCACGCACGCTCGACTCTCGGCCCACCACGAACGGCGTCATCATGTAAGGAAAGATGACCACGTCCCGGATGGGCATCATGGGTAGCTTCCTGGTCTCGAATTTTTCCTTGGATGTGGTCACTCAATCTCCCCGACTTGTCTGCTGGACTTGTGCCGCCGGACCTGTACCGAATGACAATCGCGGTGCCCGTGCTCCCACCACCGAACCGTCCATGAACAGTTTACTACCCTTTCACTATCCAGCCTTCTCCAAAGTTACGGAAGCGCTGCGTTTCTCCACCATCTCCCGCGTGACCTCGAACTCCTTTAGTTTCTTCTGGCTGGGCAGGTGGAACATCAGGTCGAGCATGAGCTCTTCCAGAATCATGCGCAGTCCACGGGCGCCCACTTTGCGTGCCATGGCCTGGCGGGCGACGGCCCGCAGAGCCTCGTCGCTGAACTTCAGGCGCACATTCTCGAACTCGAACAGACGTTGGTACTGCTTGACGATGGCATTCTTGGGCCGGGTGAGGATCTCGATCAGCGCAAATTCATCCAGATCTTCCAGCATGCCCACGACCGGCAGGCGTCCAACGAATTCAGGAATCAGGCCAAACTTAATTAAGTCTTCCGGCTGGATTTCGCTCAGTAGTTCGAAGTTGCGCTTGCGCGACGTGCCGTCTTCCTTCTCATCCTCTGCGCCGGCCCGGAAGCCAAGCGACTTCTTCCCCACGCGCCTTCCGATGATCTTTTCCAGGCCCACGAACGCCCCGCCGCAAATAAAGAGAATGTTGGTGGTGTCGACCGGAGTAAATTCTTGGTGGGGATGCTTGCGCCCGCCCTGCGGCGGAACATTGGCAATGGTCCCTTCCAGAATCTTCAGCAGCGCCTGCTGCACCCCTTCGCCGGAGACATCGCGAGTAATGGAAGGATTCTCATCCTTGCGCCCGATCTTATCGATTTCATCGATGTAGATGATGCCGGTCTGGGCTCGGCTCACATCGCCCTCGGCGGCCTGCAAGAGTTTGAGGATGATATTCTCCACATCCTCGCCCACATACCCGGCTTCTGTGAGCGTGGTGGCGTCGACGATGGCGAAAGGCACATCCAGCATGCGGGCCAGGGTCTGCGCCAGCAGCGTCTTCCCAGTGCCCGTCGGACCGATGAGCATGATGTTCGACTTGCTCAGTTCGATGCCGTCGTTGGTCTTCTGCCGGTTCATGAAGATGCGTTTGTAGTGGTTGTAAACCGCCACCGCCAGCTTCTTCTTGGTCTGCTCCTGCCCAATCACATATTCATCAAGGAAGGTCTTGACTTCCTGCGGCTTGGGCAGTTGATTCGGCGCGGCGGTTTGAGGAGTGGCCGTGCGGTCGTCTTCCAGGATCGAGTTGCACACCGCCACGCACTCATCGCAAATATAGGCGCGGGGGTAATCGCTGGGCGACGATATGAGTTTGGCTACGGCATCCTGCGACTTGTGGCAGAACGAACAGCGCAGGATCTCGTCGGAGCCTGACTTAGTTTTCACTCGGCTCTACTCCTTTAACATTCGTGCGATCTAAACTAGACGCCTGCCCCTTCAAGAGTGGAGCGTTCGACCCCTGTACCGTCCCTGTTACTGATTTTACGCTTCTCCAGTCGTCGCTGCGGTGCCGGGTTCAAGCGCGAAGGCAGATCATACAGCTTTTCCGGTCTTGTAGATGATATCGTCTATGATTCCATACTCCTTCGCCTGTTGCGCATTCATGATGAAGTCGCGCTCCACGTCCTTTTCCACCTTATCGAGCTTCTGGCCGCTGTGCTTGGAGAGTAACTGATTAGTAATCTCCCGCATGCGCAGAATTTCCCGGGCGTGGATGTCAATGTCCGTAGCCTGACCCGACAATCCTCCCATGGAGGGCTGGTGGATCAGGATGCGCGAATTGGGCAAAGCATTCCGTTTCTTGGGCTCCCCGGCCGCCAAGAGCAAAGCCGCCATCGAAGCAGCCTGGCCCACGCACAACGTCATCACATTATTCTTTACGTACTGCATGGTGTCGTAAATCGCCATGCCCGCCGTGATCGAACCTCCCGGCGAGTTGATATAGAGCTGAATGTCTTTCTCCGGATCTTCCTGGGCCAGAAACAGCATTTGTGCAATCACCAGGTTGGCGATGTTGTCGTCAATCGGCGTGCCGATAAAAATAATGTTATCGCGGAGCAGCCGGGAATAAATATCGTAGGCGCGTTCGCCCCGCCCGGTCTGCTCAATCACCATCGGTACCAGCATCATTTGCGGATCATTT
>PMSQ01000195.1 GCA_003168355.1 Acidobacteriaceae bacterium
TGGAGCGGATCGAGAAGCCGGATGTGGACCTGATCGATGGCATCGCACCGGCGGTGGCGATCCGGCAAAAGAACACGACGCGCAATCCGAGGTCGACGGTGGCGACGGCGACCGAGATTTACGATTATCTCCGGCTGTTGTTTGCCCGCGTGGGCCGTACCTATTGCGCGAACTGTGGCAGCGAGGTTAAGAAGGACACGGTTGACGAGGTTGCGGACGCGGTGCTGGCGCTGGACCCGGGAACGAGGGTGCAGGTTGTTTTTCCTTTGCAGCCGGCGGTTGCCGCGCCGCAGGAACTGGAGAAAAAGGCCGCGCGTACGCGCAAATCGAGCAAGAAGACACCTGCGCCGCACTCGGGACTGACGGACCAGATCAAGACTCGGCTGTTCGACTTGCGCAAGGCGGGCTTCAATCGGTTGTATCAATCGGGACAAGTATTTGAGTTTTCCACTCCGGAGTCGCTGCTGGATATTCATTTCGACCAGCCGGTGTTCATGCTGGTGGACCGGCTTACAGTTTCCGCGGAATCGCGCACCCGCATTGTGGATGCGGTGGAGACGGCGTACCGGGAAGCGGGCGAAGTGATTTTCGATCTGCCGCAGCATGACGACCGGCCGGCTCGCCAATTACGATTTTCCCAGCGCTTTGAATGCAAGAACTGCAATCTGCGTTACGAAGAGCCGGAGCCGCGTCTGTTTTCGTTCAACAATCCTTACGGAGCTTGCCCGCGGTGCCAGGGGTTCGGGAACACAATTGATTTCGACCTCGATCTAGTTATTCCGGATAAAACAAAATCGCTCGGCGAAGGCGCGATCGATCCGTGGAACAAGCCTAAATACCGGCCGCTGTTCACGGAGATGAAGCGATTTGCCAAGCAAGCTGGGATTCCGCTCGACGTAGCGTGGGGCGAACTGGAGCCGGAACAGCAGGAACTTGTGCTGAATGGAGAAGACCAGTTCCTGGGCGTGCGCGGATTCTTTCAGTATCTGGAGCGGAAGAAGTACAAGCTGCACATACGGGTTTTCCTGAGCCGCTATCGCGGATATTCGACTTGTTCCGAGTGCCGGGGCACGCGGTTGCGTCTGGAGGCGCGTCAGGTCAAGATCGGGGACCGCAACATTTGTGAAGTCTGCGCCATGACGGTGGAGGAGGTTTCGACATTCTTCGCCGGGGTGCAGTTGAGTGTTGAAGAAGCCGAGATTGCGGACCGGCTTCTGCAGGAAATCAGGGAGCGGCTGCGCTTCCTCAACAACGTTGGTTTGGAATACCTGACGCTGGACCGGTTGGCGTCCACGCTTTCCGGAGGCGAAGCCCAGCGGATTCAACTGGCGACATCGCTGGGATCGCGGCTGGTGGGCACGCTGTATGTGCTCGACGAGCCTTCGATCGGGCTGCATAGCCGCGACACGCACCGGCTGATCAAGATCCTGCAGGATTTGCGCGACTTGGGGAACACGATTCTGGTGGTGGAGCACGATCCCGACATCATGCGCACGGCGGACCGGATTCTTGACCTCGGTCCTGGGGCGGGAGAAAACGGCGGCAAGCTGGTGGCGGCGGGAACCTACGAGGAGATTCTGCGGAATCCCGCTTCACTGACGGGCCGCTATCTGGCGGAAGACTTGCGCATTCAAATTCCGGCGGTGCGGCGGCAGCCGGGTACGCAGCAGATCAGAATTGGCGGCGTGCGGGCCAACAACCTGAACGGCTTCGACATCTGTATTCCGCTGGGGATGCTGGTGGCGATCACGGGAGTTTCGGGCTCGGGTAAGTCCACGTTGCTGCATCAAGTTCTTTATCACGCTCTGGGAGAAGCCAAGAAGCAGCCAACAGTCGGTGTGGAGCGCGGGCCGGCGACTTGGCAAAGCCTGGAGGGCGACCAGTTTATTGACGAAGTGGTGCTGGTCGATCAGTCTCCGATCGGGCGGACGCCGCGGTCGAATCCGGTGACTTACATCAAGGCGTTCGATGTCATCCGCGAACTATTTGCATCGCTGCCCGAGGCTAAGAAACGGGGCTTTGCGTCGGGGCATTTTTCCTTCAACATTCCGGGCGGACGGTGCGAGACTTGCCAGGGCGATGGCACGGTCACGGTGGAGATGCAGTTCCTGGCCGACGTGGAACTCATCTGCGAAGAGTGCAAAGGTGCGCGCTATAAGGCGCAGGTGCTCGAAGTTCGTTACCGGGGAAAGAACATTCATGAGGTGTTGAACCTCACCGTGAAAGAAGCGCTGAAATTTTTTGCGGAAGTGCCCAAGTTGACCGAGAAGCTACGCGTGCTCGATGAGGTTGGGCTGGGATACCTGCGGCTGGGGCAATCGGCGACAACTTTATCCGGAGGAGAAGCGCAGCGTATGAAGCTGGCAGCGCATCTGCAGCCTGCTGCGCGTGAGATTGGTCGGCCGAGTGCGGCGCGGGCGGATGAAGGGCGCCGGAGGCGGCGGTTGCTTTACATCTTCGATGAGCCGACGACGGGACTGCATTTTGACGATGTCAGCAAACTATTGGCTGCCTTCCGCCGTCTTATTGATGCAGGGGGATCCATCCTTGTGATCGAACACAATCTGGAAGTGATCAAGACGGCTGACTGGGTGATTGACCTGGGACCGGAAGGTGGAGCGCGCGGCGGAAGGATCGTGGGTGCAGGGCCGCCGGAGGCCATCGCCAAGCTGCCGGGCTCTTACACGGGCAAGTATCTGGCTCGTCTGCTGAATGGCCATAGCACGGGCAATCGTAACGGAGCGCCGCGTTCCAATGGGAGCAAGTAAACTTCTCGCGGGTTCGATGCTGGCTCTGGTGGCGGCTATCGGCACAGCCGCGCAGGACGCGAGTCCGCCTGCGGGCCAGTCGTCGTCACAACCGGGTCACCGGCAGGTTCATCACATTCAGGTTCCGGTGGAGGATGCTCCGGCGCAACCGGCCGAACTTACGGCGGCAGAAGCGGCGATTCAAAAAAAAGATTACTCTGCCGCCGAGCCTCTGCTTCGCAAGCTGGTTGAGCGTGATCCCTCGAGCTACGAGGGGTGGTTTGATCTGGGATTCGTGGAAAATGCACTGGGCAACCTGGACGCATCCATTGCGGCTTATCGCAAATCGGTTGCGGCGAAGCCGGATGTTTTCGAATCGAGTTTGAATCTGGGGCTGCAACTCGCGAAGACCGGCGAGCCTGACGCGGAGGAATTTTTGCGGGCTGCTACCCAGTTGAAACCTACCGCTCATGCCGCCGAGGGCCAATACCGGGCCTGGCTTGCGCTTGCCCACACGATCGAAAAATCGAAGCCGGAAGAAGCACTTGCCGATTACCAGCGCGCGGCGACTCTCCAACCCAAAGAAGCCGAGCCCCATTTTTCTGCCGGGCAACTTCTGGAGCAGGAAAACAAGTTCGCCGACGCCGAGCAGGAATACAAGCAGGCGCTTGCGCTCGACCAGGGATCCTCTGACGCTGTCATCGGTCTGGCTAACGTTTACATGCGGGGACGGCGTTTTCCTGAGGCGGAAGATTATCTGCGCAAGTTGGCTGTGGCACACGCGGACTCTGCCCCCGTCCACATCCAGTTGGGGCGGGTGCTGGCTGCGGAGGGCAAGACGGACGCCGCCATCGGCGAGTTGCAGGCGGGAATCAAGATGGCGCCGGGGGACGAAGGGGCACAGCGTGATCTCGCGGATTTGTATTTGACCGCCGGAAAGAATGACCTGGCCGAGGCCGCCTTCCGTGGGCTGCTTGCTGCGCATCCAAACGAGGCGGAACTTCATTACGGCCTCGGCAAGGCGCTGCTCTGGCAGAAGAAATCTCCGGAAGCGCAGCGGGAGATCATCCTCGCGGTGAAGCTCAAGCCCGGGCTAGAAGGAGCGTATTACGATCTTGCATTCGCCGCCAACGACAATAAGGATTACCCGGTCATGGTTCATGCGCTGGATATCCGTGCCAAGCTCCTGCTGCCAGAAACTCCGATGACTTATTTTCTGCGGGCGTCGGCCTACGACCACCTGCGCGACTTCAAGAACGCCGCCGCCAACTTTCACCTCTTCCTCAACATTGCCAACGGGAAGTATCCTAATCAGGAGTGGCAGGCGAAACATCGGCTCATTGCCATCGAGCCGAAGAAGTAACTACGACGGAACGACGGTGCCGGATGGAACGTTCACGATTGCGGCGGATTGCGGCAGCGGGCCTAGTGCTCTCAGTGCTGGTCGCGCCTTCCGCGCTGGCCAGCGGCAGGGAAGCTTCCATCGAGGAACTGAAGGACCGCGTCGCCAAGGCCAGCATCGATGATCGCCCTCCCTTGTGCATTCACATATGCGAGCGGCAACTTGATACCGCGAACAGACTGTATGTCGCCGGTGACGTCGTGAAATCGCAGGCGGCGCTGGTTGAGGTGGCCGCTTTCGCCGAGTTGGCCCGCGACTATGCGATTCAGTCGCACAAGCACGAGAAACAGAGCGAGATTGCGATTCGTAAGATGACGCGTAAGTTGGCCGACCTCAAGCATACCGTCGCGCACGACGACCAGAAACAGATCCAGGACACCATCGACCGGCTGGAGCGAATTCGTGACGATCTGCTGGCGGCCATGTTTCGCAAAGGTGATAAGAAATGAAGACTCTGCGAAGGTGCGCCTGCGTGGGGCTGCTAGCTTTGACTGCCGCGGCGACGGGTACGGCCCAGCGCCATCGAGATCCTTTCACCCAGCCGGAGATTGACCAGATCCGCGACGCCAGTTGGGAGCCCGAGCAGCGGCTCTCTCTTTATGTGAAGTTTGCGCGGGACCGGCTGGTTGGTCTGGAGCAGATGCGGAACGATCCCAAAACGAAAGACCGGGCGCAACAGACGCATGACAAGCTGGATGATTTTTTGCTTATCTACGACGAATTGAACGACAACATCGATACTTACGTCGATCGCAAGAACGACATTCGCAAGCCGCTGAAGAGGATCATCGATGCCGATACTGAATTTCAGGCCAAGCTGCGCGCCTTGAAGGATGCGGCCGACGTGCCCGCGGAAGAAGTAAAGCAATACGAATTTGCTCTTACCAACACCCTCGACACGATCGATAGCTCGGCGGACGACCATCGCAAGCTTCTGGCGGAGCAAGAAGAGGCGGCCAAGCATAGGAAGAAAAGTGACACTAAGCAAGCCGGGGGCAGGCCGGAGTAAATATTCCATCGACGGAGAAGCCGTCGAGCTGCGCTCGACTGGACAGCCGAGGGCGGCTGTCCCCACATGAGCATTGGCTGAGCCAAGCTTCCCTTTATTAATATTGGCTCGTGCTAATCTAGGCTTGTGCGTGAGGGACTGCTCGAAATCTTCCAGGATGAACACCGCGAATTGCGTCCCGGCGCCGCGCCGCCTGAGCTGAAGATCGAATTCTTTGCCTTCGCTAACATCAACAACACGATTCGACTGCGCGAGGGCCGGCTTCTGGTGAGGCTTTCCGATCTACTGGAAGGCGCGCCGGAGGGGGTGGTGCGAGCCATCGCTCACATTTTGCTGGCGAAGATGTATCGCAAGCCCATCGATCGGGGACACGCGGCGCGTTATCGAAAATACGTGGGCAGCCATGAAGTGGTGAATAAGGCGCACCTGGTGCGGCAGATGCGCGGACGCAAACGGCTGCACTCTCCTCAGGGGCACGTTTACGATCTCGACGCTGTTTTTGAGGATCTGAACCGGCGCTTCTTCCATGGGCTGCTGGGACGGCCGCGCATGAGCTGGAGCCCGACGAAGACGCGGCGGATTCTCGGCCATTACGATCCGGCACATAATGCGATTGTCATCAGCCGTATCTTTGACCAGTTCTCGGTTCCGCGCTATGCGGTGGAATACATCGTCTACCACGAGATGCTGCACTTGAAGCATCCGGTCAGGTTGCGCGGGAGCCGGAGGTGCGTGCATTCGGCGGAGTTTCAGGCGGAGGAGAAATTGTTCCCGCAGCTGGAGCAGGCGAATGCGTTCTTGAAGCGGTTATGAGTGAAATCAAACAACACTACTTGCTGCCACATTCACCGTTGTGGCATCGCCAATACGCGCACACTGACGGCATCGCGAAACCCGTTTAATCCCAGATTTCCCCGCGTGATGCCGATCACGCGCGTTTGTGACGGAGCGGATTGACGCCTCCGCCGCCAACGGCATATCCTTGAAGTTGAAATTGAAATTCATTTTCAAGATCGTTGACTGCGCGGCTTCACTATGAGATTTCGGCAGAGCGTAATATCGCGATAGTACAGCGTGCGGGAGATCCTTCGCACCGCCTGAAGTACGGCTGCGCTCAGGATGACGCCGGAGAAATGGTAGAAACGACATTCGGACTGCATTGGTTACCGATTTGAAACCATAGGCAATTCACAAATGCTTCAGGCTTTCATCATTACGCTGCGCGAGGGAGTCGAGGCGGCCCTGATCGTGGGGATTACGCTGGCCTATCTGGCTAAGATTGGACGCGATGATCTGCGCAAGGCCGTGTATGCGGCGCTGGGCGCTGCGTTTGTTGGCAGCATTGGGATCGCGATTGTGATTTCGCGGCTGAACTGGAACGAGGACGTGTTCGAAGGCTGGGTCATGCTGGTTGCGGCTTTCTTTGTCGTCACCATGGTTATTTTCATGATGAAGACGGGACGCAAGCTGAAAGGCGAGATCGAGGGCAAGGTCAGTCTGCTCGCCGGGAAAGACGCATGGATTGGGCTGTTCTTCTTTGTGTTTCTGATGGTGCTACGCGAGGGTGCGGAGACCGTGTTGATCCTTTCTGCTGTCTCGCTGAACTCCACCGAACTAATGAGCTTTCTGGGCACGCTTCTGGGCGTGCTGGCGGCGATTGCGTTCGGCGTGATGTTCGTCAAGGGAAGCGTGCGGATTAACTTGCAGAAGTTCTTTCGGGTTACGACGGCGATTCTGTTTCTGGTGGCGTTGCAGCTGGTGGTTGCCGGGCTGCATGAATTGTCGGAAAGCGGAGTGATTGCCTCGTCCAAGCGCGAAATGGCAATCATTGGGCCGATCGTGCGCAACGATCTGTTCTTCTTTGTGACGATTATCGCATTGGCGGCGCTGATGGTGTTGTTCGATGCCAAGCGGCGCGAGCCGGTGGCTGAAGCGACTTCGGCGGCCCAGCGACGCAAGGCGGTTTGGACGGCGCGCAAGGAACGGCTTTGGATGGCATCGGTGTACATCTTTTCGTTCCTCTTTATTGCCATGCTGACTGCAGAATTTGTCTATGCCAAGAGCCAGAGCGCTCTCTCGCCCTCGACGGAAGTCAGCTTCCTGAACGGTCAGGTGAGGATTCCGCTGGCCCAGGTTTCCGATGGCGACTTGCACCGCTTCCAGGCGCAGGAGAATGGCACGTCGATTCGCTTCTGGCTCTATCAAAAACCCGATGGGAAGATCGCCACGGTTTTCGACGCGTGCCAGATTTGCGGGGCTGTGGGTTTCTACAAATCGGGCAACGGTGTGGTTTGCAAAAACTGCGCGGCTCCTATTAATCCGCAGTCCGTGGGCGCGGCGGGCGGGTGCAATCCGATTCCGCTTAAAGCGACACAGACCGCCGATGCGGTCATCATTCAAGAGGCGGACATCGCGGCCGGTAGCCGCGTGTTCGAGAAACAGTAAGGGATGTTCGTCCGGCTCGTCTACGAATCTTTTCGGCGACAGAAGCGGCGCAAGTTGCTGGCCGGTGCAGCTATTACCTTGGGCGTTACCGTGGCCACGGCGATGATCGCGGTCGCGACCGATATTGGCGACAAGATTAATCGCGAACTGCGTACCATTGGCGCCAACCTGCTGGTTACTCCCCAGGAAGATACGCTGGACGTGGAAATTGGCGGCATCAACCTGAAGCCGCCGAGCGACGGCGCTTTCCTGAGCGAAGCGGACCTGCCCAGGATCAAGGGTACTTTCTGGCACAATAACATCACCGGGTTTGCGCCGATGCTGCCGGTGAACGTTACCCTGCAGCGGAACGATAAGGCGGAAAATCTCACCTTGCTCGGCACGTATTTCGCCAAGAAGGTTTCCTTCGGCAAAGAAGAGTTTGCTACGGGAGTGCGGTCGACTCATCCGTGGTGGAAGGTCTCGGGCGCGTGGCCGGACGACAGTTCTCGCGATGTTTTGCTGGGAGAGCGACTGGCATCGCGCTTGTCTGCGAAGCCTGGCGATGAAATTACGGTTTCCGGGCGTCCGTTGCACGTCAGCGGAATTCTTTCGACCGGCGGCGGCGAAGACGATCAGATCGTAGCGCCAATCGCGCTGGCTCAGGAAATTCTGGGCAGACCGGGCGCGGTTCGCCGCGTCTATGTGAGTGCGCTTACCAAGCCCGAAGATGCTTTCGCACGGCGCGACCCAAAAAGCATGTCCGGGGCGGTTTATGACCGATGGTACTGCTCGCCTTATCCGCAGTCGATTGCCTTTCAGTTGCAGGAGGCGATTCCGCACTCGCATGCCGAGCAGATTCGACAGGTCGCACAGAATGAAGGCGTGGTGCTGACTCGCATTGAGGGGCTGATTTTTCTTGTCACGCTGGCGGCGCTGTTTGCCTCGGCATTGGCCGTGTCTGCCGCGATGGTAACTGCCATCTTTGAGCGGCGCGCGGAAGTAGGTTTGATGAAGGCGCTGGGAGCGGGAAAGGTCGCGGTCGCATCCATCTTTTTTGCCGAAGCCACGCTGCTCGCATTGATTGGAGGCTTGGTGGGTTTTGCTGCCGGAGGTTTGCTCGCTCGCCAGATCGGCCGCTCCATCTTTAATTCGCAGATCACAATATCGCCTGTACTGTTGCCGGTGATTCTGGCAATTGCGGTGATGGTTACTTTTGCGGGAAGTGCCGCCGCCATCCGGAATGCGGTGCGTCTTGATCCTGTGTTTGCCCTGCGAGGTGAACTGTGACGGCGGGATCTTCGCATTCAGGGCAGTCGCAGTCCGCGCAGAAAGTCGCTGCCAGCCGAGCGCAGTCTTCACATACGTCCATGTTTCTTCGGATGCTGGTACGGGCCGCCGTGCTGCGTCGCGGACGGGCTGCTTCGGCACTGTTTGCCATGATCGTGGCCGCCGCGGTTACCACTGCCATGCTGAATCTCTACGTCGACGTGCAGGCCAAGCTGCGGCGCGAGTTCCGCAATTACGGCGCGAACATTGTCCTCGTAGGGAGGGACGGCGCTTCCCTTCCTGCTGACGCGCTCTCGCACGCGGAATCTGTTCTTGCCGGCCGCGGTCTGGTTGCGCCTTTTGCGCTGGTCGTAGCGCGGACCAGCAACGATCAGGCTATTGTAGTTGTGGGTGCGGATTTCGAGCGGGTTCGACAACTTGATCACTGGTGGTCGGTGAGCAATTGGCCTTCGGCTCCGCGACAGGCGTTGATCGGAGTGCGTGCTCTGCCTTCCATCTCGCCGACAAACCAGCCCTTCGACCTGAGCTTTCAGGGACACACAATTCACCTCACGGCAGGCGGCACGGTGCAGACCGGCGCCGCCGAAGACAGCCGCATCTATCTTTCGCTGCCGGATTTCGTTTCCTGGACAGGAGTTCAGCCCTCTATCCTTGAGGTTGCCGCTACTGGTTCGCCGGAAGAGATTGCCGCCATCATGCACCAGCTTGAGCAGACGATCCCAGCAGCAGACGTGCGCCCGGTACGGCAGATCATGGAGGGCGAAGCGCGCGTGCTGGGCAAGACTCGCGCCACGGTGCTGGCCGCCGCCGGGCTCATCATTGTGACCGCTGCGCTGTGCGTGCTCGCCACGCTGATGGGATGGGTCTTCGACCGGCGGCGAGATTTCGCGATCATGAAGGCACTGGGGGCTTCGGACCGATTGCTGAACGGATTTTTCGCGGCCGAAGCCGCAGCTTTGGGCGCGGCCGGCGCAGTGATCGGATTTATTCTGGGCATCGGCATCGCGGCCTGGATCGGGCGGGTTAACTTCCATGCTCCCGTGGTTCCACGTTTCAGTGTCCTGCCCTTTGTTCTGGCTGGCAGCATCGTGATAACGTTGCTTTCGGCGATCCTTCCGATCTCGCTGGTGCGGCGTGTGCAACCAGCGGTGATCCTGAGGGGAGAGTGAAATGATTCAGATTAACGATGTCACCAAACTCTACCCCTCCCAGGGCGCGGGAGCCGAAAACGCAGACAGCAAGGGAGATCAGGCCGGTGCCATTCATGCGCTGAACCATATTTCCCTGCACGTGGCGCAAGGCGAGTGGCTCTCCATCATGGGGCCTTCGGGATCGGGCAAGTCGACGCTGGTGAACTTGATCGGCTGCCTTGATCGCCCGACGTCCGGCGAGATTTGGCTTGATGGGCAGAACGTGGCCGGCATCAGCTCGGCCGAATTGAATCGCGTGCGCGCGGAAAAAATTGGATTCATCTTCCAGCAGTTTCATCTGATTCCGTTTCTTACCGCGGTGGAGAACGTTATGCTGGCG
This sequence comes from Acidobacteriaceae bacterium, assembly GCA_003168355.1. Taxonomy (GTDB): domain Bacteria; phylum Acidobacteriota; class Terriglobia; order Terriglobales; family Acidobacteriaceae; genus Sulfotelmatobacter. The sequence continues at coordinate 10,403 of PMSQ01000195.1, forward strand.
CAGTACTTTCACAGCATGACGGATGAGAAAGAGGCGATTGAAGCTCTTACCCGCATCGGCCTGGGTGACCGTGCGCATCACTTGCCATCACAGCTTTCGGGTGGCGAGCAGCAGCGCGTCTGCATCGCGCGGGCTTTGATCAATGACCCGAAGATAATTCTGGCCGATGAGCCTACCGGCAATCTCGACGCGCAGAACGAAGAGATCGTGCTGCGCCTGCTGCGCGAGTTTCACCAGCAAGGGCGGACGATTGTGATGGTCACGCACGATCCGGTGGTGGCGCGGCTTGCCGATCGCCGCATCGAGTTCCATCACGGCAAGATCGAGTCGCAGGAAGTTTTTGCGATGGCCGACGAAGAGCAATTCGACGAGGTACTCGAAGAACTCTGGGTACTGGCCGAACATGGCGAGATTGCTGAAGTCGAACGCATGGAGGTCCACGGCGCTTTGCCAGTGAGCCTGGCGATTGAGAAGATGATTCAGATGGGTCTGGTGGTTTCAGCGCCGCATCCGCCGCTGGCCCATGGACACAAGCCTTTCATCAACCCGTGCCACGATGCGCTTAAGCCGGTAGCTGCCTCGATGGGCGACGGCACTCTGATCGTGGAATTCACGCCGCGCGGGCGCGAGCGAGCGGGCAGCATCATCCGCCGGCATCGTTTGGCCGAGCGTCTCTTTACTGACAGCCTGGCCATGGACAGCGAATCGGAAATCGAGCAACAGGCCTGCAAGTTTGAGCATATCCTCTCGCCCGAAGCTACCGACAAGATCTGCACCTTTCTTGGACATCCGCGAACTTGTCCGCATGGAGCGCCGATTCCGCCGGGAGGGTGCTGCGGGAGAAGGTCTGAATTTATTCCCGGCGCCGTTTCAAGCTCGACGTCCCGCGAACACTCCTAACGCCTTTAGAGGAACAACTCTGGTCATCGGTTTCAACCGTCACACACTGCTATCATCGGGGTAAATCCAGCGACTATGACCTCCCGGCGTCCTACCATCGGCGTATTCGACTCCGGCTTCGGTGGCTTGACCGTACTTAAAGCTTTACTTGAACTCGTCCCCAGCGCTGATTATCTTTACTTTGGCGATACTGCCCGGCTTCCTTATGGCTCCAAGTCGGTAGAAACCGTCGCGCGGTATGCGGTGGAGGCGGCTCATTATCTCGAAGCGCATGGGGCGGGGTTGCTGGTTATCGCCTGCAACACCGCGACGGCACTGGCTCTTGACCGAATCACCGCGGCAGCCCAGGTTCCCGTGGTGGGCGTCGTGGAGCCCGGCGCCGAGGCTGCGGCTTCTGTCAGCAAGAATAGGAAAGTCGTTGTCCTGGGGACCGAGGCAACGGTCAGCAGCCACGCTTATCGCAAGGCGCTGGAGGCTCGGGGAATCGACTCGCGAGAGAAGGCTTGCCCGCTGCTGGTGCCACTGGTTGAAGAGGGATGGGTTGAGCACCCGGTCACCGAGCAGATCGCGCGGATTTATCTCGATGAGGCTTTCGCCGACGGATTCCGCGAAGCCGACGCTCTGGTCCTTGGATGCACTCACTATCCGCTGCTCAAGGCGCTGCTGCATCGCGTGGCGCCGTCGCATGTGAGCATCGTGGACTCCGCCGAATCTACCGCCCGTGCCGTCGTCCGACATTTACAGAAGCTTTTGCCGCCTACAGAGGCCATTCAGGAAGAACGTCGCGCTCTTCCGCGTCTCAAGTTTTTCGCGACAGACTCGGTGGAGAAATTCCGGCGCCTTGGCCCGCGCTTTCTGGGCCATCCGATCGAGGATGTGCAGCATGTGGATTTGAAGGAATAGGCGACAGAGAACGGGCTCGCGGGGGCTAAAGCCCGTGTTGGAAATAGGGCAGTCATCGCAGCGCTAAAGCGCTGCGCCACCCAAAATCAAGAGCAACGTTCAAAAATCAAGTGCAGCATTGAGTTTTCTGCAAGCTGTGAAGCTGTGCACCTTCCCGAATCACTCTGTACGGCACGGCTGAAGCCGTGGCCCTCATAGCTCGCACATGGAACAGGACGGTTCTGGCGATTGTGGTTTGCGCGCAAGGTTCGGATAGCGCGTTTGGCATAACAGAATTTAGTGTGTCCGAGCGATCTCCCGACCACTCAAATCAAAAATGGCAGGTTCAATCTAAGCACAATGCATCCGCTCGACAACGTGATCTGGAACGCCCTGACCACACGGCAGGGAGAGTTCGCCGAGTCTTGCGGTCAGGCGCGCAGGTTTTTGCCGGAGGTATCGCCTCTGGGGGCATTTGCAGAGCCCACGCAGGAGGGCTACGAATCGCTGGCGGGGTTGCTGGGCACGGGTGCGACGATTGGGCTGTTCCTGGACAAGCCTTACCAGCCGCGCGCCGGCTGGAGTCTCGTGATCGGCGCACCGATGCCAGAGATGGTTTATGAGAGGGCCAACGCCCCGATCTCTCAGTCCTCCAACGCCTGGCTGCGCCCTGCGGACGGCCGGGAGCGGCTGTCCCCACATAAGCCAGACGCGGAGATCGTCGAACTCGGCGATGCGGACTCGCCTGACATGATGGAACTTACGGTGCTCACCAAACCTGGTCCCTTCAACAAACGCACTCACGAATTGGGCACTTACCTGGGAATTCGCCGCGAGGGAAAACTGCTCGCCATGGCCGGCGAGCGGCTGAAGATTCCGGGCTACACGGAAGTGAGCGCCGTGTGCACGCATCCTGAGCATACTGGACGCGGTTATGCCCGCATCCTGATGACCGAGATTATGAGGCGGATCCGCGGTCGGGGGGAGACGCCGTTTCTGCACGTCCGGGAAGATAATGTGCATGCGATAGAGCTGTATCACAGGCTGGGGTTTAGCCGACGGGTGCTCTTGCACTTTGCGGTGCTGCGGAAGGATTCGGCTTAACCGGGAATGAGAAGCGAGAAACGGTTCCTCAGTACAAGTGGAAGTCGACTTC
>PMSQ01000164.1 GCA_003168355.1 Acidobacteriaceae bacterium
ATTGAGTTTCTGTCCAAAGCAGGCATAGGGCGGACGATGCTCCAGCTTAAACAGAAAGAAGCCTTCTTTTCGCAAGGGGAAAAAGCCGATTCTGTTTTTTATCTTCAGAAAGGTAGTGCCAAGATCACCGTTGTCTCCAAGTCAGGCAAAGAGGCCACCATCGCGCTCCTATCTCAGGGTGAGTTTATAGGCGAGGAGGCGATTGCGGCAGTCGTTGGACAGAGGCTGGCAACAGCAACGGCCGTTACAGCTTGTACGGCGCTGAGAATCGAGAGAAAGGAGATGATTCGTGTGATTCACGACGAGCAGGCCTTCTCCGATCTCTTCTTGGCATTCCTGCTGGCGCGCAGCATGCGAACTCAGGCCGATCTCGTCGATCAACTCTTCAACTCGAGCGAGAAGCGGCTGGCTAGGATTCTCCTGTTGATGGCAGAGTTCGGGAAGCCCGGCGAACCTCACAAGCTTATCCCCAAGATCTCTCAAGAGACGCTCGCCAACATGATTGGCGCGACCCGATCAAAAGTGAGCTTCTTCATGAACCGCTTTCGGAAATTGGGCTTTATTGACTACAACGGTCGGATCCTTGTAGACAAATCTCTCCTCAATGTGGTCCTTCATGATGATCTGCCCGAGCGCAACACCGGGAAATGCGCTACCCTTGGTCGATCACTTTGATGCCACAGAGGAGAGTCAGCTTACCACTGCTACGGTCGCAAAGTACTTCAAGCTTGCCAGCGATGGATCGAGCAGAACCGATGGAAGGCGTCACCGGCACAGAAGAACTTGTGAATCTGCAATGGAAACGAGCGAGGAAACATGGCAACCAAGAGCCGCGGGCATCGGTGTAAGGCGAAGACAAAATCAGGCAAGCCCTGTCAAGCAGCGGCCATGGCGGGCGGCCGGTGTTTCTTTCATGCGAATCCCAACAAGGCCGCCGAGCTGGGTCGAATCGGGGGCAGGAGCAAGCGCCGTTCCACCGCCGGAGGTGTTGATCAGTTGCCCAAGCTGGAAACCGCGATGGCAGTGCGACAGGTGGTCTCTCGTTTGGTGGCCGATGTCTATGCTGGCAAACTCCAGCCCCGAGTAGCGGCGGGAATGGCGCCCCTGCTGAACCTGCAGTTGCAAGCGATCAAGGCAACCGATGTGGAGCACAGACTGGCGGCATTGGAGAAGGAGTTGCATGAGAGGGATAAAGGCGAGCCGAAGTGAGGTTGTACGTTGCCGGGAACGCCGAACCAGCCAAGCCGTTAAGCTGTATGGTTTGTGAGATAGCTTGATTCTCAACAAATGATGGCTTTTGATAGTTTAAAGCCATATCAACCGCGGAAGCCATGGTAGCGGTTGCTTTCATTAACTCGCGACTTCCAAACGCATTCGTCCAATCCGCAGCTCCTAAAGCAAGAAACTAGCTGCTGCTTAAGCTCATCCAAACCCGCGCCGGATATGAGCGAGATATACCCGGGAACCAGCGGCAAGACGCACGGCGTCAGGAATGAAACTAGCCCCGCGGCGAATGCAGCGATAGGAAGGGGAAGCGATGACATGGCTGCCCTTAAGCAATCCGACTCACTGCTTTATCCAGGCCGCTGCGTCGACCTCATTCGATGACTGGTCAAGGGATGAAAGTATTTCCGCATACAGCGCAGAGGTCCAACCGCCCCCGCCTGCGTTTAGGGTAACCGCCTGCTTCATGCCCCCATCCTACGTGGCTTCGCCCTTAACTGTTGCAAGGGATGCTCGGCGTTCGGTTGTTCTTGTTGAGTCATCCCGCTGGTGTCGTTCTGCGCATAGGTTCCGGAACTGACTTCGGTGCCGTCGCTCGCAAAGATGCGCAACACGTAATTCGCCGGAGTGGGTAAGGCTGCGTTCTGTTCCACCTGGAAGGTGAAGCCATAGAGCGGCGGAACAAAGAAGGCGGTGTTCGGCGGCAGGGCATCGGTCGTTCTTCTTCCCCCCAACCGCACCGGCTCCGACATCTGCGCCTTGGCCAGCATGCAGACGAAATCCTCATCCGCCTTCAGGCTGCGCTTTTCAAACCAGGCGTGGACCGGGCTGGATTCTTCGCCCGGCCCTACGGCGCTGATCGGGGATGGAGACTATCAAGCGACTCCACCCTGCGCGTCCACTTTCGAGCAGGCGCCATCCTTCTGCGCTCCGGCCAGTTCCATGTAGCCGGCTTGCGCCTCGGGGATTTTAGCCCCGTCGTTTTGATCAGGAGAGACTCCGGACGGAGGGGGAAGTCCGGCTGCCGAGGTTGCGGCAGAGGCGGGTCCGCCCGGAGTCATGTCGTTCCACATGGCCATCGGAGAGACCGCGTTAGAAGATTTGTACGGTGAGGTTGCCGAGCGTGACGCCGTGCGCGTCGGTGCCGGTGGTATGCAGGTAGACGACGTGGATGCGGTTGGTGTAGCCCGCGGTTCCAGCCAGGTTCGCCGATCCCACCGCGGCCGGCGACAAGGTTGGCCCAGTCGAGCCCACTCCCGCTACGCCCGCGCCGTAGGATTCACTCAGAATTCCATCGGTCGCCTGCAGGGTGGCTCCAGTAGCGCTGGCACTCGCTACGGTGGTCGTCAAGTCCTGGCAGAAGTGCCAGAAGTCGGCGTTCGAGGTGATCAGCGTCGAGGTGACTTGCGGGCCGCCGATGACGAGCGGCAAGTCGGCTACGTTCGACCCTGGCGCGTCCCAAAGCAACTGGAACTGGGTGATGGTCGACGTGGAACCCCCCGTGGCTTCGGTCGCGTCTCCACAGATACGGACGGTCTTCTGGGGATAATTGAGAAGGCTCGAGGGAACACTGATCGATCCCAGAACTTCCGGCACGGTTGAGGTCGCTGCGGCGGTGATGGTGTAGGCCGGGTAGGAACTCAACATGCCAGACGGCGCCGGGTGGCTGCTCGGAACATAGCCGTAAGTGGTTCGTCCGCCTGGATTGCCCACATAGGGGCCCCCCGCGGTCGAGGCCACGGTCTCAAGCATGGCCAGGGGTGAGGTGTTGACTGGGTAGCTGGTGAAGGTGGCATTCTGGCCCGTCTGTCCGTAAGTGGCGTTGGTCACTGGGCAAGCCGCGTCACCGTGCTCGAGGTGAGCGTGGTCGGGGTGGCCAGAACGGTCGAGGCGAGCGGCGCCGGATTCCAGTACTGTAATTGGCCCGAACGCAAATCCTCAATCTGCACATTCTGATAGACCAGGTTCGCACTCAGGTTGGCGTTGGTGATCTGCGAACTCTGGTCCACCGTGACTACGCCGATGCCTTTGGTTAAGGCGTAGTTGACCGCCGCTCCCAAGCCTCCGTCCCCCGGGCTGACGCCAAACCCTGGATTCACATGGGAATTAGCGAAGGTCGCGGTGAAAGTGCAGTTGTAGGGACTGATGGTGGATGGCCCGGTGATGGCTGTCGGCTGCGTGACCGCAGTCGGCGTGACCGTCTCGGTATTGGTGCCGTCGGTGATGAGGAGAGGAGTGTTGATCGCAATGGGATAAACCTCTTCGTAGGCCGTGCCGACCTTGACGTAACAGGCATTCAAGGTGACGGTCTGCGCCCCGGACGAGATCCCGGTTTGCGATTGCAGAAACCACCTGCCGAATTCATCCGCCATGACACGCCCGTTGGCGTTGGCGGGGAATTTGGGATTCGAGAGCGCCTGGCCGAAAGCCGCGGCGGTCGCGAGAAGCAGGACTGCGGTGGTGAAAATCGTGATGGAACGCGACTTCATGGTATTGCCTCCGATGGAATTGTGGTGAGAGTTGTGACTGACTGAGAACTAGCTGGAAATTGACCCGAAGAAATCAGAACTCCGGAGAGTGGATCGAGTCCCCCGGGCTGACGCCAAACCCTGGATTCACATGGGAATTAGCGAAGGTCGCGGTGAAAGTGCAGTTGTAGGGACTGATGGTGGATGGCCCGGTGATGGCTGTCGGCTGCGTGAGAAGCAGGACTGCGGTGCTCTTGTGAGTGGTCCACTGATTGCGCTCCGGGCCAAGGATCACCTCTTTTTTTTGCGGCCTTAAACCCCTCAATCGCCGCCTCCAGCTTCTTAATCTTCTCTTTCGTAAACGAGATCGCCCCATCCCATCCGCTTAAATTGTTCTTGACAATTTTATTCTGGCGCAAGGGAGACACCCAATGTACTGCGATCTAATTCACTGCAAGAACTGCGGCACGGATTCAGTGTTCCGAGCTTCCACGCCAGAGTCGCCAGATATAGGTCTTGAGTG
>PMSQ01000040.1 GCA_003168355.1 Acidobacteriaceae bacterium
GACAAAATCGTAATTAAATGTCGCCAGCCCTAGATCACCGTCCTGGCGAATCTCGATATTGCGAAATTTCTCTTCGAGTTTGTCCTTCGACGTAGCGAGTAATTTCGCAAATCCATCTAGCTGGCTCGGGCCAATCCCATCGAACTGAGCGTTATATTTGCGGGCGCTATCAACTTCTTCCTGGTTGTTGATGTGATGAAAGAGCACATCGGGGTTCAGCACGAGCTTCGTTAAGGCATACCCGTCCTTGTGAATAATATCCTGACGGAACTCCTCCAACACGCTGCGAATTTTCGTGAGGTCGTCGGCATTCGATTTGAATTCGATCTCCTGGCCCTGCGCCAGTGCTTGACCAGCCAAGGCACACGTAAGGAGCGCAATGAAGGCTACGACCGCTTTCTTTTTGTTCATCTGATTGTTCATCTGGCATTTTCCTTTCACATCTTGATTTCGGGTTAAGTCCCAGTTGTTGCCGAGGTCTTGGCACCAAACGATTCCTGCACTTCCCTCTAACTATCGAGGCTCATCTGTCGAGGCAAGGGAAAAGCCTTTACGGGGACAGCCAGTCGAAACAATGACTGTTCCTGCTACGACGATGGCGACCGCTAATCCGGCCCCAAATTCTGTGGTGATGTACTTTGCCCAACCGACAGGAGCCGTCAGCGGATCAAATATGCCCTGAACAAAAGTGTTGTGGGTGGCGTGCAGAAGAACACAGGGCCATATGCTGCCCGAGCGCACTCTAAGGTAGCCCATGATGTAGGCCAGCGCGACCACCATTACCGTGAAGCAAGCGAGGGCAAAGACGGCGTTCGTGCCCGCGTTAAAGTCGGTCCAGAGGATCTCCGGATAGTGCCACACTGCCCAAATCGATCCTGAGATCAGACAGGCGCCGTGGAAGCCGAACCGCTGCTGAAGCCTGGGAAACAGGAACCCGCGCCATCCAAGTTCCTCGCCAAGCCCCCATACAGTTTCGCCGATAACCGTGACGGTAAACAACAGCGGCAGAGCCACGCCAAACGTCCCTAAGGCGGGCCAGCGTCCCAATCCATAAGTATCTGCCATCGCGGCTTCGAAGCTGTTGAGGGAGAATGCACCGCGAATGACCAGCCAGGTGAGCAGGTAAACCGGCGCGGCATAGATCAGCGGCAGGAAATACGCGAGCCTGAGAAAGCGGCGACCCGGCCAACCCCAGCCCAATGTTCCAAGTGGGATGCGGAGCAGCAGGCAGGTGCACAGCGCAGCGAAACCAGGACACCACACGGTGAACTGGCTGAGTGCATCGGATTCGTGATGGCTGTGAACCGCAAGGGCATATGTGCAGCCGCTAAAGACACAAAGAAAAAACAGGAAGATCGATAACGGTCGCTGTTGCGGGACTCTGGTAAGCGCTCTCGTCATAGCCCGGGCGTTTTCAGGTATTTCTCGGGCAGCGTCACCCCTGGTCGCTCATGATCAAAGAGAAGGCTGGCGATCCAGAAGCGTCCGTGAGCATGCACAATCTGGAACGAATCGATGCCTCGCGAGAATGGCTGGGCGTCGTCCTTCGCATCCCGGATTTCGGACGTGCTCCACCCCTCGATAAGATTGCCAAACTCCTCGAGGCGGTTGGCGATGCTGCGCTCGAAGAAACCGTGCGCCTTGAAGTAGGGATCGTTCTGCTGCGCGAACATGTCGGGAGTCAGGAAAACGGCATCGCCCTTGCGTGCCGGTGCATTCTTCGTGGCCGCAGACTCCGGAACAATTGAGACGATCCGCCCGTCGGGCACAAACAGCGAGCGGAAGCGGTCCCAATCGCGCTGGCCAGCTGGGCCGGAAACCACGTCATAGAGTGAAGCGATGAGGTGGTCCACAGTGTCCACGTCGCCGGGGTTCTTTGCCGCAGGCCAGTCAGGATGCCCTGCGAGTGTCCCCACTGGCGGAGGCGGCGCAGATGCGGCAGGAGTAGACTGCTGTGCGCTCGCATTGAGCGTCAGTCCCAGAAGAAAACAACACAATATAAGATTGCAGCTACGAATCATGAGATCATCTCCTTGGTTTATTAAGTCAACCGGTGCCCTATGCGATGAGAACCGGGCCAGACCGCGCGCGGCTCTCCTACTTAGACCAGGGCGGAACCACGCCGTTGCTGCGCGCGTACGCGATCGACTGCCCCAGATGCTCGTGTTGATCTTCGAGAATCAGCATCAGCGCGTCCTGCTTCGTCATGTCTTCTCCGAACAGTTTCACGTGTGTCTGCAGGTCGTTGTCGGAAAGTCCCCTAATCGCTTTTTGTAGATTGGCGTAAGAAGCCTTCAGAGCGTCTTGCATTTTCCCCGGATCGGTAATGGGCGCGGGCTCTGCCCCCGTATTCGTTTTACCCGTGAGCGCGTCGGCGAGCAGGCCGTTCTCCTCAACGATCAGGTTGAACACGTCGCCGACGGAGCGAACGCCCTGGCCGGGCTTCCACTCGTACTTGCCTGCCATAACTTGCGCGAGTCCGGTGAATTTTTTGGAAAGCGTTCCGGCATCTTCTCCGAAGGCGGCCTGGAATTTCGCCGGCTGCGCCTGCGCCAATGGCACCATCAGAGCGATCGCCAATACATACGCTCCGTAACGAGTCAGAATCTTCTTCATGTGAAACTCCTTTACGTCAATCTGAACAACTCGTACTGCTCGTAACGCCGAATGCAGACATCTTTCACTCAACCACCTTTCGTTGAGTTGTCATCATAGTGCCATATTTCCATTATAGAACACAACGACAAAAGTGGAGGCGACGCAGTTAAGTGTCGCAAAAGGCTTGTGCCCGCGGAGGCCCCTGAGGCTGAGCGAGCTAGGACAGTCGCGTGCTTGAAGANNGACCGCCTCCTGCACTTGGCGACGGCGTGGCATTTTGGTGCTCGCAGAACCCACTTCGCGCTTACTCGGATGCATCTCACTCGCGGACTCAACCTCTGGCGGAGCTGGACGATGGTTGGTTCCGGCGGCGTCACCCGAGACGTCCATTGCCAGGTAGTACACGCAGGGAACGCGACTGGGGTTTCGAAATCCGTGCATGCAGTCACCATCAAAGTACATGCTGTCACCAGCCTTTAGAG
>PMSQ01000093.1 GCA_003168355.1 Acidobacteriaceae bacterium
CCGCGGCGAAACAGCCAGCGCGGGGACTCTGACACCATGAGGCTGCCGATCACGAACAGGAGGCCAGGGGGGAGCGAAACCCAGAAGATGCTGCGCCAAGCCGTGTCTTTGAAGGCGATGAGCCGGGTGGGGTCGCCGAGTTTGGCCACCTCTTCGACACGAATGCTGAAATACATGCCGACCATGGCGGCGGTGGTGATCCCGAGAGTCAGCAGCCACTGGAATATGCCGGTGCCTCTGCCGCGATTCGATGCCGCCAGAGACTCCGCCAGATATAGCGGGATGACTACACCGATCAAGCCGGCGCTGATGCCTTGAAAAAGGCGGCCAAGAATCAGAGGTTCATAACCATGTGAAAGCGCAATCACTGGAATGCTGACGACAAACATGACACCGCTGAGGGTCATCAGGAGCTTGCGCCCCATCCAGTCTGCCAGTGCGCCGGCAAACAGAGTGGAGATGACGCTGCCGAGGAGCACGGCTGCGACCACGTTCGAAAGCTGTCCCGCATTCAAACCGGAAGTGGCCTCGAGGTACGGCAGAGCGCCAGCAATGATGCCGACATCCACCCCGTACAACAAGCCGCCCAGTCCTGCTACCAGTAGGAGGAAGCGGTTGTAACCGGACTTTTCGTCGTGGGCCACGGTGGTCCTTTCGGGAGTGGAGAATCGAGAAGCTTATTCCTCGGCGAGAATACTACGGCAAAGCAATTGGGCCACATCTTTCTCGGTGTAGAGAACATTGAGCGGCATCAGATTGAAGCCCGGCTGGCCTCGGCAGCCGCGTAGGGACGCCCGGCCCGCCGAGGACTATAATGGGAACATCATGATCGGTCGCACTCTTGAATCTCCCTCCGTTTCTGAAATGTGCGCTCAAGTTAAGCATCTTGGCTATGCCACCTCCGGACTGATCCGGCTTTACGGGGAGGAGTTCGAAGTGCTTTCCGATCCGTTCCCAGAAGCCGATGGCATTGCGGTTCGCGTGAAAACGAAGAATAACTCGAGGATTCGCGTGCTGCAGCTTCCGGCCACGGTTCTTCAAAGGGTAAAGGGGCAAGGCATTAAAGCCGCCTGAGCGCGAAGCCCGGGGTAAGAGCATTTTTGCAGTTTTGAGTGAGTGATCCGGAAAGTCTGATGCCTTGGATCGAAATTATTCATTAAAGGAAGCTGGTGGTAACTTGACGCGTTCGTCAGGGCAGCCTATCATGCTCACTAGCATGACCAATGTTAGCAATCTTCGCCAGATCTGTATGTGTGCATGTTGTTGTTGTGCATGCGTGTGTTCTGGCGCGGGAGGGCTGCTGACTTAGAAATTTCATAAGCATCATCAGCACTTATCACCCACCGCCAGAAAGCCTCTGGCGGTGGGTTTTCGCTTTTTGGGGCCAAATCAGTTCGACGGCAAATCAAGTTATGTCAAATACGGTCAAAGAGACTAAAGCACAGAAGGTCGAACGGTTGAAGCGGGCTATGAATCCCTGGGAGGGTCTGGCGGAGATTCGCCGTTTTGCGCGGGAAGGTTTCGCCTCGATTCCCGTGGAGTGGATTGGGACGTATTTTCGATGGTGGGGAGTCTATACGCAGGGCGACGGGGCGGGAGTGGTTGGCGGCAAGGACGGCCAGGGAGTGGCGTTGCCGTTCTTCATGTTGCGGATTCGAATTCCCAACGGCCTGTTGCGATCCGACCAGATGCGAGCCATTGCCAGGCTCAGTCGCCTCTATGCGCGCGGGAGCGCCGATCTCACAGTGCGGCAAAACATTCAGTTGCACTGGATCACGATCGAAGACCTGCCGGAAGTCCTGGAGCAACTCTGGCGCGTCGACCTGAACGTGATCGGTGCTTGCGGTGACGTGACTCGCAACATTACAGGTTGCCCTGTGGCTGGCGTGGACGCGGACGAGATCTTCGATGCATCGTCACTCGCACTGGAAGCCGATCGCATGCTGGCGGGGAATGCCGAGTTCTACAACCTGCCGCGCAAGTTCAAGATTTCCATCACAGGATGCCGCGTCTGGTGCCCGTACCCGGAGATCAACGACGTCGGGCTGACTGCAACCGAGCGTGTAGTTCAAGGAAAATCCGAGATCGGCTTTGGATTGCGCGTGGGCGGCGGACTCTCGACCGAGCCTTATCTGGGCGCGCCGCTGAATGCTTTTGTGCGCTGGAACCAGGTGATACCGGTGATCAAGGGCGTGGCTGAGCTGTTTCGTGATTCCGATCAACTGCGCGAACATCGCGAGCGGGCGCGGCTGAAGTTTCTTTTCCTGCGGCACGGCTGGACGGCACAGGATTTTCAAGAAGAACTGGAGCGGCGAATCGGATTTCAACTCGATCCTGCCGTGCCCGAGCAGGCGCCGGCAGATGTCTACCGCGATCACATCGGCATCCATGCGCAGAAGCAGGCGGGTCTCTGCTATGTGGGAGCAACGGTTTTGCGAGGCAGGATCACGCCCGAACAAATGGAGGCAGCGGCCAATCTGGCTGACCGATTTGCCAGCGGCGAATTGCGCACCACGAACATGCAGAACCTGCTGATCGTCAATGTGCCCCAACTGCAGGCGGATGAGTTGGCCAGGGAGTTAGGCGAAATTGGGTTGCCGGTCAGCGGGTCTCCGTTTTGGCGAGGAGCCATCGCGTGCAGTGGCACGGAGTTTTGCAAGCTGGCTATCACGGAGACGAAGAGCTTCTCCCGCTGGCTGGTGGAGGAATTGGAAGAGCGCTTGCCCGGTTTTGATCAGCACCTGAAGCTGCACGTCACCGGCTGCCCGAACAGTTGCGGACAACATTGGATTGCCGACATCGGAATCGAGGGCAAGAAGCTGAAGGTCAACGGATCGATGGTGGATGCCTATTACTTTTGTCTGGGCGGGGCGCTTGGTCTGCATCAGGGCATCGCGAGGCCAGTGGGATATCGCTGCGTCGCGACTGAGGTCCCGGACGCCATCGAACGACTTCTGCGCAGGTACCTCGCGGATGGCACGCCGGGTGAGAATCTACGGCGCTTTTTTGCCCGTCACAGCGACACGGACCTGCGCAACTTCCTGGCAGGAGAATTCGTGGAAGCAGTCGCACGCGATCTGCCTGAGGGACGGGTGCCGAGTGGAGTGGAAGGTTAATGCGATGAGCAGCTTGTTTCCCATGTTTCTGAAACTGGAAGGCAAAAGGTGCCTTGTAGTCGGCGCCGGCAAGGTTGGCGAACCCAAGATCGGTGGGCTCATCGACACGGGTGCCCGCGTTCATGTGATTGCGCTGGAAGCGAGCGAGGCGGTGCACGAGTGGGCGAGCACGGCAAAGATTACGCTCGAACTCCGCGCTTTTGACGACGGAGACCTCGAAGGAACATTTCTGGCCGTGATCGCCACGGCGTCGCGCGCCCTCAACGGATCGATTTATCGCGAAGCGCAGCGGCGTGGAGTTTTGTGCAACGCGGTGGATGACCCGGAGTATTGCGACTTTTACTATCCCGCGGTTGTGCGGCGGGGCGATCTTCAGATTGCAATTTCTACGAACGGACAGAGTCCGGCTCTATCGCAAAAGCTTCGAAAACAGCTGGAACGGCAGTTTAGTCCGGGATACGCGCGATGGGTCGCGGAGCTGGGTGAAACGCGAAAGCTTGTGCTGGCCAGCGCTCTTGACCCGCAACGCAAGCGCGAGTTGTTGCTTTCGCTGGCGAGCCGCGAGGCTCTGAAGGCGGCATTGGCGGAAGAGTCGGCGAAAAGAGTTACCGCGAACGACAGGAGGGTAACGGCATGAAGGGCAAGGTGTATCTGGTGGGCGCGGGGCCGGGTGATCCGGAGTTGCTTACGGTGAAGGCACTGCGGCTGTTGCGAACGGCCGACGTGGTGTTTCACGACGACTTGGTCACGCCCGAGATTTTGAAACTGATTCCGCTAACTACTCAAGTGCAGAACGTGGGTAAACGTTGTGGAAGCAAGACCATGCGGCAGGAGGAGATCAATTTTCTGCTGGTGTCGCGGGCTGCTGCGGGATTGCAGGTAGTGCGGCTGAAGAGCGGAGACCCGCTGATCTTTGGACGGGCGGGGGAAGAGATTGAAGAGCTGCGACGATCAAACATCGAATACGAGATTGTTCCCGGCGTCACGTCGGCCCTGGGAGCCGCGGCAGCGGCCGGAATTCCGCTGACGCATCGCAAAAGCTCCTCCACCCTCGTTCTAACGGCCGGTCATCGCGCGTCCGTGAGTTCCGATGCGGACTGGAGCAGCTTTGCTGGAACCGAATCGACGCTGGTTGTCTACATGCCGGGGCACAACTATGACGAGATTTCCAGCAGGCTCACGGGCGCCGGATTCGCGGGAGAAACTCCTTGCGCGATTATTTCACGGGCGACAACTCCCCAGCAGCGGATATACCGTACGACGGTTTCGGACCTCGAGCGGGCGCCGGAGCTCGCGTCTCCAACCCTGCTGGTTGTCGGCGACGTAGTGAGATTTGCCGATCGTGGGTCAGTCGAGGAAGCGGCTAGCCTCCCCGAGCTGGAAGCTGGATTGGCAACCGCCTTAGCGCGAAGTGCTGCTTTGGCGGTTGAGAGTTTGAAAGCAGATGAGGAGCCTTTGGCATGAAAGAAGAAGTTAGAAAACTGCAGATTGCCGCGGAATCATGGAGCCCCGAGCGGGTTCTCGAATGGGCATTCGAGACCTTTGGAGAGGGCGTGGCGATCTCCTCAGCATTCGGTGCTGAAGGCATGGTCCTCATCGACATTGCTTCGCGGGTGCGCCAGAATTTTCGCCTGTTCACGCTGGATACCGAATTTCTGTTTCCCGAGACGTATACCTTGATGGACCAAGTGGAAGAGAAGTATGGAATCGTGATTGAAAGAGTTCTTCCGCTGGCCTCGCCAGAGGAGCAGGAGCGAGTTCATGGTGCGGCGCTGTGGCAACGGAACTCCGATCAATGCTGCAATCTGCGTAAGGTTGAGCCGCTGCGGCGCAAGCTGGGCGAGTTGCAAGCGTGGATCACGAGCATCCGGCGTGATCAGACGGCGGCGCGCGCGAGCGCCGGAAAAATCGAGTGGGACGAAAAATTTGGACTGGTGAAGATCAATCCGGTCGCCGACTGGACCTCGAAGCAGATATGGCGATACATCCGCGAGCATGACGTGCCCTACAACGCGCTGCACGACCAGGATTATCCCAGCATCGGTTGCACGCACTGCACACGGGCCGTGCATCCGGGAGAAGACCCGCGGGCAGGGCGGTGGGCCGGGTCTTCGAAGACCGAGTGCGGACTGCACATTATTCAGCCCCAGCCGCCGATCAATCCGTCGGGTGCGGATGCTTAGCACGCTTCAAAACAGAGTCGCAGCCGGAGTTTATCAGCAGCCTGCTAGGAAGAATGTTATGAGTGCGCCTGGACTTCCGTCTTCTTAACGTAGCTTGAGAGTTGCCGCGAAACGGTAATGAACGCCTTGTTGGCGACGGAGAGAGTGCGATCGCGACGGTAGGCGAGGCCGAGTTCGCGCCAGAGTTCGGCACCTTCCAGTTCAATCAGTTTTACGCGGCCCGTAGCCACTTCATCTCGCGCAAAGGATGCGCTGATGAGCGAAACCCCTAGATCTGCTGCGACGAAACTCTTGATCATCCCGATGCTGGGTAATTCCATTCGGACTTTGAGTTCGGTGTTGTACTCGCGGAAAAGTTTATCCAGCAACCGGCGCGTGTGGCCGGTCTTGGGCAGAAGCAGAGGGTACTTCACGAGTTCGCTGACGGGCGCCGATTTCAGCTTAGCCAGCGGGTTCTGCGGGCTCACCATGAGCATCAGCCGGTCGCGGAAGATGGGCTGAATCTTCAGGCTGGGAGACTGCACCGGCAGGCTGAGGATGCCCACATCCAGAGAGCCATTTTCCAGTTTCTCGACAATCTTGTAAGTGAAGTTGCGATAGATGCTGATTTGCACGTCGGGATAGCGGTGGCAGTATTCGGCAAAGACCTCGGGCAAAACGTACAGGCAAGTGGCTTCATTGGCGCCAACCATGAGTGTGCCACGGGGGGTCTGACCGTGGTCAGCGACGGCCACCAGCGATTCGTCCCGCAGACTCTTCAAGCGCAAAGCATATTCGTAGAAGATTTGACCGGCCGGAGTGAGCTTGACGGTTTTGCCCGACCGATCCAACAGGCGGTCCCCGTACTCCTGCTCGAGTTGGCGGATCTGCGCGCTGACCGCTGACTGGGAGCGGAAAACCTTCTCTCCGGCACGAGAGAAGCTGCCTTGACGGGCAACCTCGAGAAATGTAATGAGCTGATCGAAATCCATGGGTTAGTCGAAGATTATAGCGGACTTCGCGGCTGAACAGTTGCGGCCCAGCTTGAGACACGAAATGCTGTGTTCCTGAGAGGCGTTCTCGTTCGAATGGGACACTAGGGTAACCTAAATATGGCTACCCACTAAACCATCTGGCCGGCAAGCCGATCCTAGTATGTGACATGCTTTCCGACGGGCGTAATTCCGGAGACTGAAAGCCCCAATGCCTTCCCTTGGCTTGGCGATGATCGTGAAGAACGGGGCAACCACGCTGCGAGACTGCCTTGCCAGCGTTGCCGGAGTCGCGAACCAGATCATTATAGCCGACACGGGATCGACAGACGGGAGCCCCCAGTTGGCGCGCGATTTAGGGGCCGAAGTATTCGACTTCCCTTGGGGGGACCATTTTGCCCAGGCTCGCAACGCCGTCGTGAAGGCTCTGACAACCGACTGGGTCCTGGTAATGGACGATGACGAAGATCTCGATCCACAGGCGCGCGATCAAATTCCACCCCTGCTAAACGATGCTACGGTTAGCGGCTATCTGGTTACCCTGAGAAACCATATTCCCGTCAGGTTTGGCTCGGGCGGACATGCGCCATCCATCAAGGCGAACGATTCCACCATGCCAAGAGCCGACCGGGCTCGGGCTTATGCGGACTTCGCGATCTGCCGCCTGTTCCGCCGCCATCCTGAAATATATTACGTCGGCAGAGTGCATGAACATGTGGAACCGCGGATCCATGCGCTGGGTCTGGAGCTGCGATCCTCGAGTCTCATCATCCATCATTTCGGCCATCTCTGTTCTCCCGCTGAGCTCCAGTCCAAAAACGAGTTTTACCGAAAACTGGGCCGGCTCAAAGTTAAAGATGCACCCAACGATCCGGAAGCCTGGGTGGAGCTCGGGCTGCAGGAATACGAGCAGTTTAAGAACTACGCTGCCGGGATTGAGTGTTTCAAGAAAGCCTTGGCCCTCAACCCGGGTTACTCTTCCGTTCCCTCCCTTTCGCTGGCCAATCTCTACATCGACATCGGCTCCAACGCCGAGGCTCTTGAACTACTCTCCAGAGTCGAGATGAAGGGAAGATCGGCCGGAGCGAAAGAACATATTTGCGGAGATGCACTCTATAATTTGGGGCGTTTGAAAGAAGCCCGATCCGCTTACATTCGCGCGCTGGGCATCCTTTCAGAGGACACGCGGATAGCCAGCAAGTTAGGCTTGACCGAGGTTCGGCTGGGAATGAAGAAGAATGGTCTCGCCCGGCTTATCAGGGCGCTGAGGGCTAGTCCTGACGTAATCGAGATGCACGACCGTATGATCAAGGCCTACCTTCTGATGAACATGATGCCGCAGGCCGCCGAAGCCGCGGAGCGTCTGGCCATGGGGTACCGGAATCCCACCACCATTCTGCGCGCGGCCAGCATTCGCGCTCAGATGAAGCAGTGGAAGGCGGCCGAAGACACTATCGATCGAGGACTGCAACTATTCCCCGCGAATCTGGAGCTGCTACAAGCTAAGACGGAATTGGAGCCGGAGACAACCCGGGTTGCACAGCGCAGTTTGCCTTGCCGCACCACACTCTGATAAGGTGCGCGGCAGCGGTTGCGCTGATTCATGTCCATCTCCTGCCCCCAATGTGCGGCCTCCATGCCCGACACTGCCGCTTTCTGTCCTGGCTGTGGACAGGCCATGCGCCCGGTGGTTCGCGTTCGAGGAACCGTGGGAGCGCTGCCTGAGACGATTGCGGGCGCACTGGCTTATTGCATCGTCCCGGCGATTGTTTTTCTTCTCGTGGAGCCTTATAAAAAAAATCTCTTCGTGCGTTTCCATTCTTTCCAGTGCCTCGGGTTGTGCCTGGCCGCTGTGGTGATTGGTGCGGGGCTGCGGGTTGCGGGCTTCGTGCTGTTTTTCATTCCGCTGCTCGGTCGCCTCTTCATACTGCTGGTTTCCGTGCTTGCCGGGTTGGCTTTTTTCGTAGTCTGGGCAGTGCTCATTGTAAAAGCCCTGCAGGGCGAGATGTTCAAGCTCCCTTTCGTGGGTGAGTTTGCGGAACGGCAAACTATTTCGGGCTGAGCCCGGAAATGTTAGCTTGAATCGCCGATTGATTCGGATTCCGCTTTCTGGTACCTTTCCGCAACGTCGCTCGGGTCCGAACTCGTTCGACTGCGTAAAATCAGAGATGTTGAAGCAAGAAACGGGGGAAACTCCAATGGCGTTTTGTAACCAGTGTGGCGCTCAGATTGCCGATGGCGCGACCACATGCGCGGCCTGCAGCAGCGGCCGGCCCGCAGTCGTAGTCGCACCCGCCGGCACGGGCACGGGGCTCGCGGATAACGTGGCGGGAATGCTGGCTTATGTGACCATCATCCCGGCCATCGTTTTTCTTGTAGTGGAGCCCTACAACAAGAGCCGGTTCGTACGATTTCACTCGTTCCAGTCCATTTTTTTTGGCGTTGCCTGGACTGCTCTGTGGATCGTGCTGAACATAGTGGCTCACATCCCGTTCCTCGGATTTCTTACGATTCTGATTTGGCCGCTGGTCGGGTTGGCAGGTCTGGTGATCTGGATCATCCTGCTGCTGAAGGCAAACCAGGGACTGATGTTCAAGCTGCCGGTGATCGGCGATCTGGCGGAGAAACAGGCTGGATAGGCCCTGAGGTCGGCGGAGAAGCGAAACCGTTCGAACCTGGGTTGGAGCAAGGCTAGCCGCGGTCGGTAAGGCGCACGCGCGTCGGAAATGAATTCGGCGCGTCGCTCTTGACTTTCTTCCTCTAAGCTGGCAATCCTATTAGCTTTTACCTGCTCTCCGAAAAGCACCGGGTGCGACCCGCGGGGTGCGGGAATTCTGGGCAAACTGGGGAATCGATTGAAAGTCCGAGTCTTTTACCACGACAAGTGCTTTGACGGAGCCTGCTCCGCTGCGCTCTTCTCCCGTTTTTACCGCGATCGCATCCGCGGCGATGCGGACTTTGTTTTTTCCGGCCTGCTGCATCGCGCTGGAGCGCTGTTTGACGAATCCCATTTCGATGGTGATGAAAATGCCATCGTCGACTTCAAGTACTCCAGTTCGCCCAGGATCACCTGGTGGTTCGACCACCATGAGAGTGCGTTTCTCTCCACTGCCGACGCCGCGCATTTTGAGCGGGACCAGAGTAACAAGAAGTTCTACGATCCGGCCTTCAAGTCGTGCACCGGTTTCATTGCGATGATCGCGCAGCAGCGTTTTGGATTCGATCCCGCTCCCGTGGCTGATCTGGTGCAGTGGGCCGACGTGATTGACGGCGCTCTGTACGCGGATGCGAATACGGCGGTGGAAATGCAAGCCCCCGCCATGAAGCTGACCATGGTCATCGAATCCGCGCCGGATCAGGGATTTGTCCCAAACCTGATTCCTCTGCTGGCAGTCAAACCCTTGGCCGCAATTCTGGAAGAGCCTTTTGTGGCTCCTCTCTTGCCCCCGTTGTTGAGGCGCCACGAAATCTCTATCGAGATACTTAGGCAGCGTGCAGAGTGCAAAGACGGGACAATTTTTTTCGACATCACCGATCAAGATCTCGAGGGTTACAACAAATTCGTTCCCTACTTTCTGCATCCCGAATCGATCTATAGCGTAGGGCTGAGCAAGAGCAGCTTCCGCGTGAAGGTTTCGGTGGGATCGAACCCCTGGGCCCCGGTAGAGCCGGCGGTCAATTTGGCCAAGATTTGTGAACGCTACGGCGGCGGCGGGCACGCGCGCGTGGGGGCCATCTCCTTCAATGTAAATCAGCATGCGGCGGCGATTAAGGCTTCCCGGGAAATCGTAAGCGAACTACGCGCCGCAGTGCGCACGCAAAAGAGGTGAGAGCCGTCGGGAAGGCGTCGCTGCGGAAAGTGTGAGCGATGTGGCCGTGATATTCTGACCGCTGGTTGCACCGCTGCATGCTCTCGCCTGCCAGGAAAATCGTGTTCCATCCCGCGCGGAGAGATCTGCTGCGGGTGGTTGCCACCTTCGAATTTGCCAAAGGCATTCTTGTTTTGCTGATTGGCCTGAGCGCCCTCCTGCTCGTCCACAAAGATGCATGGGTGATTGCCGAGAGCCTGTTGGCGCTGTTGCACATCAATACCGACCGGCATTGGGCGCAGCTTTTTCTCGATTTTGCCGACCGCCTGACCGATTCCCGTCTGTGGATGGCCGCGCAACTGGCATTTACCTATTCCGCCTTGCGCTTTGCGGAGGCGTACGGACTGTGGAAGCAGCGTACGTGGGCGGAATGGGTTGCCTTCGTGTCCGGAACTTTGTTTCTCCCGCTTGAGATCCGGGGACTTATGCGTGGCATCACGGTGCTGCGCTCCGCGGTGTTTCTGGGCAATCTCATTATCGTTTTCTACATGTTGTATCTGTTGCGCACGGGAGGCCGTCTGGGGTCCGGGTGTTCTGCTGGTAACACCGAAACCCGTGTCGGAAGCGGCAAGTAGAGTCCATCGACTCTGGCCACACGCGATGCCTTTGCTGCATAATCGACCGGACTGCTTGCTGCAATTGTGGAGGGGATTATGCGCGTCTGCGTTGGTTGCACGCTCCTCGTGCTATCGGCTCTGGGAGTATCCTTTGCCCAGGACACAAACTTTGCTACCGGCCCCCAGTATCTATTGAGTCAGGGATCGCCGTTTTTCGCGCGTTCTATTTCCACGCCCTCTCTATCCTTGTCTGGACCGGCGCTTGAAGTGGGCGCCAGCAACGCTACCGAAGGCCTCAGCGCCGGCGCGGAAAATC
This sequence comes from Acidobacteriaceae bacterium, assembly GCA_003168355.1. Classification (GTDB taxonomy): domain Bacteria; phylum Acidobacteriota; class Terriglobia; order Terriglobales; family Acidobacteriaceae; genus Sulfotelmatobacter. The sequence continues at coordinate 11,013 of PMSQ01000093.1, forward strand.
GGGGCGCCTCACTGTTCCAGCCGGACGCGCTACCCAAGGTGGATTTCTTTTCCATCTACTACGGCGCGCCTCGGGTGAGCGTGATCGAGATCAGTTTTCCCGAAGCCTCGGGTGGATCCTCGTCACTCAGCGGAATTCCACCGAGCATTGTGGAGGCTGGGGTTTGGGAGATGACCACGGCGCAGGCGTTGCACGATCGCGGCTACGGGGTCACGCTGGTGGAAGCCGCAGCGTACGAGAAAGCGCACACCGGGCACGCGACTCACATCTATACCAACGCCGACATCGATCGCCTGCACAGCACCAGCTAGAGAACAATCGGCCCTGATGAGTTTAGGGTTTGGCAGGGCTGATGGGATCGTCCCCGTGACATAGGCCCAAGCATGCGAGGACGCCGACCAGCACGACTCCGGCCATCTTGGCCGACAGGCTGTTCAGTATCGCTCCGTTTGCGTCTATTCCATCTGCAGGCTTGATCAGCGCCCCGCATCGTTCGTCTCGAGTGGCCTGCTCACCTTCTCGTACGATGGTGTCAGACCACTCCCCCTGTTTTGCTTTCCGCGCGACTCCATTCTTGGAGTGAATTTTGACGTCATTCTTATAAGCGACCACTTTTACCTTGCCATCAACATCGCTCACATCGTACTGAGTCCACTCTGCCGTTACGGGAATGATGGTGATGCAGTTCACGCGCACTCTCATTTGCCGCGCCGTGTTTAGTTGCAGGCCGCCATGGTCGAGGACGAGTTCGTCGCCCTCGAATTGCACAATGGTGTCGGGTTGCACGGTGACGGTGGACCCGTCCGCATCGAGTCTCGCGCTGTGGTCCTTCGGGGTTTGTATCAGGGCGTCCGGGAAAATTGCGGAGGATTCAGGTGCCGGATTGCCATTCAGCCAGGTTCCTCCATCGCTGTGGAGCAGGGCACGGTCAGTGCCCTGGGCGACCAGCGATCCAGGGACAATGACGATCATCACGCCGCAAACGAGTTTGCGCCACCCGAGCAAACAGAATCCCGCCTTTGTTCCGCACAACCTGCCTAGCTAAGGATAGTGTGCGGGGTTCCTGGCGGGTATTGGCTTGCGTGATGACCGTAGCGGAAGGAGAGCGCAAGCAGCTGTGATGACTAAACGCGAGCGAAGTCGATGTAGCCGTGCTGGATGTCGGTGCGAATCAGTTTGACGCGGAGCTTGTCTCCTACATCGGCTCCTTGAGCTCCTTGCGCAAGCAATCCTTCGATGTGGGGTTGCAGCACCCGCACGAACGTTCCGTGTGGAGTTGCCCCGGTAACTATGGCATCGAAGATGGCGCCGATTTGGTGCTGCATGGCGACGGCAGCAAGGCGCTTGGACATTTCCCGTTCTACCTTTCGCGCCGCGTCTTCTTTCTGGGTGCAGTTGTCGGCAATCGCCGTGAGTTCGTCATCCGAGTAAGGATTTGGCTTTGCCGCGAGCATGGCCTTAATTAGCCTCTGGGTCACGATGTCAGGAAAGCGGCGGTTGGGGGCGGTGGAGTGGGTGTAATCCTGAACCGCAAGGCCGAAGTGTCCGGGTGAGGGATCGCCGGGTCGCTCGAGAACGTATTCTCCGGGGCCGATCAATTTGATGACGGCGAGCGAAAGGTCGGCAAAATGATCGGGGTCGGCGGCCTTACGCTTCACCAGAAAATCGTTGAGTGCCTTGGAGTCAGGGTTCGTTGGAAGTTTCTCGCCGTAGGCCGCCGCCAGCTGAACGATGCGGTCCCAGCGCTCGGGTTGCTTTACGATGCGGCGCAAGGACGAAACTTTCTCGAGCATTCGTGCTACCACGCCGTTGGCCGCAATCATGAAGTCTTCAATCAACTCGGTGGCGTGATTTTTCTGCTGCTGTACAACGTCGACCACCTGGTCATTTTGCAGCAGCGGGAGAATTTCGTCGGTCTGGAGGCTGAGCGCTCCATTCTCTTGCCGATGGTTTTTCAGCTTCTGCGCCACTTCGTCCTGCCAGTGGAGTTGCGCCTGAAGGTCGGCAGAAGCGGCTACCTTGGCCGGGGCTGCCGCCCTGCCTTCCAGCCAGGCTCCCAATGAGTTGTACTGGAGTTGCGTTCGGTTCCGAACCACTGCTCGATAAACGTTGCTGGAAGTTACGTGGCCGCCGGCGTCCACCACGAATTCTATGACGACGCTCAACCGGTCCTGATTTTCCAGCAGGGAAGTCTGACCCGTGGAAAGCTCTTCCGGCAGCATGGGGAAGATTCGGATTCCAGCATACACGGTTGTGGTTTCGCGAGAGGCATGTTGATCGATTGCGCTTTGCTTGGGAACGAAGGCGTCCACATCGGCAATGCCGACCAGAATCTTTACATCGCCATTCGGCAACTGCTCTGCAACTTCGATCTGATCCAGATCGCGGGAGGTGTCGTTGTCGATCGACGACCATAAGAGATCCCGCAGGTCGCGTATGTTGCCTCCGGCAGCGATTGCCGGCGGCTGAGCTCGCAAGGCTGCCAGTTGCTGCTCAACGGCGGGCAGGAAGTCGGGTTCGAATCCGTGTTGCCGCATGATTTCTTTTGCGGTTGTCTGCAGATCGATATGAGAAGGGCTGGTGTTAGGCATGAACTCGTGGTCGTGTTATGAAGTCCGCTAAAATCCACGGAGGCGCAGAGGCACAGAGAAAAATCTTCCGGATTTCCAATTGTTCAGTTCTTGACTTGTTTTCTCCGTGTCTCTGTGTCTCTGTGGTGAAAAGCTTTGAATTCACTCGGTGACGACCGCCTTCACCAGATTTCGCGGGCGGTCCACGTTGTAGCCCTTTTTCGTCGCCACGTGATAGGCGAACAGTTGCAGCGGAATCACTTCAACGATGGGCAGCAGCAGTTCGGGCGCGGCGGGAACAAAGAATACATCGTCGGCGATGCTGGTAATCTCGTGATCAGCCTCAGTCGCGACCGCCACCAGGCGGCCGCGCCTTGATCTAACTTCCTTCATGACATCGAGGGTGCGGCGGTAGCGCAAGACGGAGTCCGGATCGTGGTGGTCGCAGGTCGCCAGCACCACCACTGGAAGTTTTTCGTCGACCAGTGCATTCGGTCCGTGTTTCAGTTCTCCGGCGGGATAGCCTTCCGCATGCGCGTAGGAGGTTTCCTTGAGCTTGAGCGCGCCCTCGCGCGCAATCGCGTAGTGTACACCACGTCCCAGGTACAAAAACTTTTCCGCATGAAACTGCTTCTGCGCGAATTCCTCGGCGAGATCGTCCCAGACGCGAAGATTATTTTCGATGGCGTCGGGAAGTTGCAAGAGCCGCAGCAGATAAGACCGCGTGACCTCCGAGGTCATGCGGCCTCGCTTGCGCGCCAGGAATAATGCCATCAGATAGAGAACGGTTACCTGAGTAGTGAAGCTCTTGGTTGCGGGCACGGCGAGTTCCGGACCAGCCCCCGTGATCAGGGCTGCGCTGGCTTCACGGGGAATGGTGGCCTCAGCCACATTAGAGACCGCGATGGTCTTGACGCCACGGGTGAGCGCTTCGCGTTGCGCGGCAATGGTATCGGCAGTTTCGCCGGATTGCGTGACCACCATCACGATGGGATCCACGGCGGCGTGGGTGGAGCGATAGCAATATTCGCTGGCGTACTCCACGTCCACGGCGACGCCGGAAAGATCTTCGATCATGATTTCGCCTGCCAGGCCCGCGTGGCGGCTCGACCCGCTGGCGGCGATGATCAGCTTCTCGAAGGTGAGCAGAGCGCTCTCAATAGCATGCAGCGCGCCGGGGAAAAGAATGTCGTTTTTCAAGTGCAGATCGACGGTTTTCGCGATGGCCTGGGGCTGTTCGTAGATTTCCCGGCGCATCGCATGCGAAAAGCCCTTCATTGCATTGTTAGAGTTGGCGTTGGTTGGATTCATGATCGACTGCGGCGAGAGTAAATCATTTGCCGCGCCTCGGGCAAACCGGTGCAGGATCTCTCAGTCGGTTTCGAGCCGAAGGACGCGTAGTATGCTTCAGAACCATGCTGTTTGACAGATCACTCCCTCAAATTGCCATGAGATAATGGGCGTACTCGCACGGCCCCGTAGCTCAGTTGGATAGAGCAGCGGTTTCCTAAACCGTTGGTCGGCGGTTCGACTCCGCCCGGGGCCCCCATTTTCAGCAGCCACCCGTGGCAAACGCATTGGAGCGGCGATCCTTACGGTACCAGCTCCTGTGTCAACACGGCTCCGCCCATGGACGCAATCACTGCAGTTTCCTTGACAGCTTTGTGAGAATCCCGGGCCACCCAAAGCGTTTCCTTGTCAGCGCCGCCGTCGGCGGAAGAGATTTCTACTTTGTACGCTTCAAAAGTACCGGCAGGCACGCTGACGCTGTCGACGCCGGAAACCTTTAGCTGCATCAGCTTCACTTTCTGTTTTTGGACGTCAAAGTTCCGGAACGTGGTGCTATACCCCTCGGCCAAGGGCAGGCACGAGATAGACTGTTTCGCGCCGGCAGCATCAGCGAACAGTGGTCCACCCAGGTCGACTGAGATGGGCCGGTCCTGTCCGTTCATGTTCATGTTGCCGGAAGCCTTATCGCCACTGAAGTTGAGGTCGACCGTTACCGGTCCCTGTTTCAGGGTGAGTTTGCGCGCGATCAACGTTCCTTTTTCAAGCATTGATACTTGGGTCACCGCTCCATTGGGTGTGTCCATCACGTCTGTGGCAGTCCAGGCGCCGGCGTCCTCTGCGATAGTAGTTGAGATGGTAAGCGCGATCTGCTGTCCGCCGGCCTCGATCTTGGCCTGATACTTGTACGTGCCGGGCTGCAGGTCCATAGCCAGCTTGGGGACGCTGACTGAACTCGCGTCCACTTTCTTGGCAAGTACTACAGTCGTGGGATCGACCGTGACCTCCTTCAACCGCGCCGTGACTTCCGGCGTTCCGCCTTCCTGGTAGCGACCACCCAAATACTTGGCGAAGAACTTCTCCGTGGCCATGACTGAGGCCATGTTGTTAACCGGACGCGCAAAGCCGTGGCCTTCATCGGGAATCAGGAGATATTCCACGGGGTAGCCGCGGTCGCGTAATGCGGCCACAATTTGCTCAGACTCGGCGTGGTTGACCCGGGGATCGTTGGCGCCTTGCGCGATCATCAGGGGTGTTTTGATTTTGCCGGCAGAGGTGAGTGGAGAGCGTTCCACCAGCAGCGCTTTGCCTTCCGGCGTCGTAGGATTGCCCATGCGCTGGTAGAACATGACGCGAATGGACTCCCAGTAGGGAGGGATCGACTCGAGCAACGTGATCAGATTGGACGGACCGAACAGGTCCACGGCCGCCGCGTAAAGATCCGGAGTGAACGTCACTCCAGCCAGCGTGGCATATCCTCCGTAGGAACCACCGAAGATGCCCACGCGCTTCGGATCGGCAATCCCCTGATCGACCAGGTACTTCACGCCCCAGGTGACGTCATCCTGCATCTTCCGGCCCCATTCGTCGTTGCCGGCGTCAAGGAATTTCTTGCCATATCCGGTGGAACCGCGGAAATTCATGCTCAGCACGGCGTAACCGCGGTTGGCAAGGAACTGGGCAAATCCGTTGTAGCCCCAGACATCACGGGCCCACGGCCCGCCGTGCGGAAAGATGATGGCGGGTAGATTCTTGCCGGGAATGCCTTTGGGCAGGGTGAGATAAGCCGGGATCTCCAGTCCGTCCGATGACTTATAGCGGATCGACTGCATTTCCGCGAGGGCCTCGCGTGGCAGCTTTTCCCGCACCTTGTACTGCAGCGTGAGATTGTGGGTCTTGCGGTCGAAGAGATAGGTCTCACCCGGCTCGGTGTCGGCAAAGGCGCTTACCAGCCAGACTTGTTCGTCCAGCGTGGACGAGGCGCGGCTGACTTCCTTGCCGGGAAACTTGCCCTCGAGCCATTTGAAATCGGTCTCAAAGCCTTTGTCCTTGAAATAGCGGCGCAGATGGTCGTCCTGGTACGAAGTAATCGCCAAGTCGTTCGTAGCCTCAGAGAAGACGGCTCCGCCGAAATCCACCTTCTTGAGCGGGTCGGATTCTACCATCTCGGTCTTTCCAGTTTCCGGATCGAACAGCACCAGGGCGCTCAGGTCCACATCGGCGCCCTTATTGGTGTCCATGTATGCCCGCTTGCCGTCCTTCTGGAAGCGGATGGTGTTGCAAGATTCAAAGACGTTGCAGGAATAGATCTTGGTGAACTTGTCGGAGTCGACACGAAGGATTTCCGTGTCGCCGTTCTCCGCGGAGCGAGTGGCCAGGCGCAGATTGCCTTGAAGATCGAACTCCCAGCCGGTGATCCGCTCAGTGTTCTTGCGTACCAGTGTCTTCTCGCCGGTGGAGAGCTTCAACTTGTAGAGGTCATGCCAGGCCTTGTCGCGATCGTTCAGGCCGATGTAAATCGTGTCAGGATCGTTCTTGGGCACATCCACAAGCATCACGCGGATGCCTTTGAGGCCGGTCAGGTCACGCGAGGCGGGAGCGTCCGCGCCCGCCGCCGGCTTCGCCGCCGGGTCGACTGCGTAGACGTTAAAGTTTTCATCGCCGTCGTTGTCTTTCACGTAGAGAATGTATTTGCTGTCGCGGCTCCAGAAATAACCGGGGATCGGCCGCTTGGCTTCAGCAGTGAGCAACCGCGCCGCGCTGAAGGGTTCGTCCACGCTTTTGACATAGATGTTGCGCGTGTCCTTCCACGGTTTTTGAAAAGCCAAATACTTTCCGTCCGGAGACAGCTGCGCAGCGGCGATCTCGGGATTTCCGAAGATCAGTTCGCGGTCAATCAGCGGCGGCAGACCGCCGGAGGAGGCTTTCGTGTCTTTAGTATTGGTATTTTGCGCTGCGAGCGATGAGACGGCGAGCGCCAGACATAAGAAACCCTTGAGTAGGTTTTTCATAGTGACGATTCCTTTCCGCATTGCTTTCCATGGCCCGACCAAATTTGCAAAGGGAACCTGATGCGCCGGATACTTCTGGCAGCAGACTTCTCGCCCCCTGCCTTAGATCAGAAGTTCAGCATCAAAAGCTCAGCTTCAACGAGAACTCGAGGGCACGTGGAGAACCGAGCGCAAACACCCCAGACCCCAGGCCCAGCCGATTGCTGCTGGGTTGCTCGCCCGAAGTGCCATTGAGCGATCCTGAGGTCCCGCTTAGAGCGCCACTCAGCGGGTTCGCAGGTCCGTCAAAATTCGAGAAGTTCATCACATTGAAGAATGAAACCCCAGGCTGTACCTGAAATCTCTCCTTGAACTTGTAGACCCAGTTTAAACTGACGTCGAAGGCGCGCAACCATTGCATGCTGGCTTCGTCGAAGGGAGCGGTAGGTATGATCTCCTGTACTCCGCCCAGGGACTGTAGTTGCGAGAGAGTGAACAAATTATTGGTAATCAGAGCCTGCCCGGCAGGGGTGACCTGACCCGCAGCAGTGTGGTTGTAGTTGCTAATCACATTGTTGAGATTGCTGGTGCTAACTCCATGTCCGAATGAGCCAACGTTGGTGCCCGGAAGCACATCTCCCGATGAGCCGTTCGAAGCAAAACTGCCATCCCCTGTGCCGTCGCCTGTGACATCGGTCACGAAGATGCCGCCCGCGTTTCCGGTCGGGCTAAGGGTGAGGGTGACCGGCAGTGGGCTGTAGAAGTGTCCGATCGCGCCCAGACGGAAGTGAAAGGGCAGGTCCATGGTGCCGCCGAAAGAAATCTGGTGTTTGCGGTCGAGCCCGTTCGGCCCCAGATAGCGCTGCGGGTTGTTGAAGTCCGTGGCGATAGTGATGAAATCATTGTCAGTCGCCGATGCGATATAACGTTCCAACTGATACGACACTTGCAGATCAAAGTTCCGAATCCCAGGATAGGGATGTTCCAAGTGCTGTTTCAGTGATACTTGCACGGCTGTGTTCTTGGCGTAACCGATGGGGAACAGCATCTGGTTGGCGCCGAGATTCTGGTTAATACCGGGGAAGGTAGCGTTGGGGCACGGAAACCCTCCGCAGAGTGAATAACCGGAATCGAGACCGTTCGAGGCAAAATCGGAGATTGTCGCACCACCCCCCGTGGGGTGAAGGCCCGGACATCTGGTTATCGCCGTCTGAATCGAGTCGACGCCATTGCCGCAAGCGGCATAGGTTGCGTTAATGGCCGCGAGTGCGTTTGTCAAATTGAAAAAGCGCGCATCGCCGACGTGGTTGGTATCAATTGCGATCAGCGTGTGGGTCTCAATATTGCGCAGATAGTCGGCAGTAAGCACCATTCCCGGTCTTAACTCATGCTGCAGGCCGAGATTCATTTGCAGCGATCGCGGGCTCACGTAGTTCGGTGCCAACAGATCGGTGCCGGTCGCATCCAGACCGTCCGCCAATTGCGTGCCGATAAACGATGGGTTAAACGCCGGCCCCGCAGCGAGTGTGGAAGATTGATACTGAGACTGGAGAGCGGAGATCTGACTGGCTACGCTTCCAATCGGCTGGCCACAAAACGTAGGCGTGACCGAGCCGCCGCTGGGCAAGGACAGCGCTTGAGCAAGGCCGTTAGAGCAAACCGTGGTATCCGCCAGAAACAAACCCTTCTGCAGCCGCGCTGGCCGGTCGAATTCGATGTTGTTCCAGATCGAGTTCTCATAGAAAAGGCCGATGCCGCCGCGCAGCACTGTTTTACCCTTGTTGGAAGGATCCCAGGCGATGCCCACTTGCGGCGCGAAGTTGAGGTTGGGTTGACGTACCCGATTGCCCAAGCTCGAATAGTACTGATTGTCGAACTGTTCCAGGGCAGGGATCGCGGCGAGGTCGCTATCAGTGCGGCCCGAATCCCGAACGTACCGCAAACCGTACGTAAGGGTGAAGTTTGGTCTGAGTTTCCAGGCGTCCCCGACGTAGAGAGAAATCCGGTTGTCCGGGCCGCTGCCTCCCGCGGGAAACCCAAATGCTGGGATCTCGGAGTCGTACCCTTGTCCGTTGCCCAGGGACACGCTGCTTGCTGGATAGTTCAGCGGGTTGCTCGCGCCTCCGGGGAGGGTCAGGCAGACCCCGGTGCAATCCGTTAGGGCCGCGCCAACCGCAGGCGCGAGTTTAAGAAAGCTGGCAAACCCTCCACCGAAAATGTGGTTAAACCCGCCGCCGTAGCGGAGAATGTGCGCGCCGAGTGCCCGGCTGCCGTCATACTTGATCTGGCGGTTGGATTGATAAGTCTGTTGCGGCGCCAGAAAACTTGGACCAGAACAGAAATCATCGGCGCCAGCGGCAAGGCAATCCGGATCGCCGCCAATGGCCAACTCAATTCCTGGCAGTGGGTCGTAAATGCTGCTTCCCGCGGTTGCGTCCACAATTCCATTGCGGAATTTCATGTATCCGACGCGAATGCTGTGCGTGTACGGGCCAGTGTTGAAGTCCAGGCCGATGGCATGGACGGGTGTGTGATTCACGTTGCCAAAGGGCTGGAAGCTATTGGGAATGATGGCAAGCACGCTGTGGTTTTGGTCGTAGGAGAAACGATAGAAAAACTTGTATTTGTCGTTGATCTGCCAGTCGATGCGTCCCACGCCTTCCACTTCGCGGAAGGGCGAGCTGTAGCTGCCGGTTATTCCGGCGAAGTTGCCGCTGGACAGAACCGGATTGAGCAGATCTTGTTTCGTCCGCTCGGCATCGAGAAAGAAAAACAGCTTGTCCTTGAGAATCGGTCCGCCAAAGTTGCCGCCGTATTGGTTGCGCTGGAAAGGATTGTCGCTGGCGCCGGGCAGGTTGGCATCCAGGGATTGATCCCGAAAAAAGTAGTAGCCCTCGCCATGATACTTGTTCGTGCCCGACTTGGTCGTCACGTTCACCGAGCCGGAAGAAGTGAGTTCGGTGGAAAGATCCAGCGAGGACTGCTGAATTTGAAATTCCTGGATGTCGCTCGCGGGCACGTTTTGCGTGGTGGTGCCCACCGTCTCGTCGCTGATATCCAACCCGTCCACTTCAATGCGGGCCGTACGCCCGAAGCGGCCGCCGAATGAAATGGAAGAGAAACCATTCTTGGTAGGATCGAAGTTCCCGCCGTCCTGGATCTGCACTCCCGGTTCCAATTGTGCCAGATCCAGAAAGTTGCGGCCGTTGATGGGCAGATTTTCGATCTGCTCCGTGGTCAGGACTCCTTGCACAGTCGCCTGCTGGGTGTTCACCGCAACCTGGGTACCCTGCACCTCGACCACTTGGGTGGTTAGCCCAACCTGCAACTTGATGTTCCCTGGCGCGGTCACACCCACTTGTACGGTTAGCGCAACCTCCGATGTCTTGAATCCTTCAGCTTCGACTCGCAACGTGTAATCGCCAGGAGTCAACGCACCCGAGGTATAGGCTCCCGCGGACGTAGTCCTGGCTGTAATCAGGCGACCCGTAGCTTTATTGCTAATTGATATCTTCGCGCCGCTCACTACCGCTCCGGAGGGATCCGTGACCAGGCCCTGAATACTGCCGGTAGAAATGGTTGTCTGCGCCAGTAACGCCAAAGAAGAGAGGAGAACACTTAACAGAGAGACGGACGCAAGACAATTCCATGGCTTTCCACGCAGGAAGCCGCTAACCGACAACATCGAAGACCTTCCTTTCAACATGTTGATCCCACCATGACCGCGATGAAGCGGAGATTTTGCTTTTGACTTGAGAAACGGAAAGAAAAAAATTGTACACCGTTTCGCGCTCCGACGGCCTGCGCGAACCAGGTTTCAGCTCGGCCACTCCCAGGATCGTTCGTAACACTAGGAACAGCCGGTAGTAGTGAGATACGGAAGGTTGCCGTCAGGTTGGCCGGAGGAAATACAAAGAAACGCCACGCAGCGAGCGCAGCAAATCCTCGATGGCTATGCCCAGAAGAAAAACTCGGTGCAGATGGACGGTTCTGAACTGGACCGTCTGCAAATTTTGATGCCATGGTGAGCGCGGCAGGATTCGAACCTGCGACCCATGCCTTAAAAGGGCATTGCTCTACCAACTGAGCTACGCGCCCATCCTTAATCCAAATAGTTTACCATTGCTCCTGCGTCAGACTTCTCGCTCCATGATGAGAGAGGAAGGAAATCCACTGCAAGTCGACCCAGAGACAGGCCGCCAGCGAGGCCGGCGACGCAGCCGTAGCCGAGGCTCGGTGCGCATCGCATGACGCAAACCGCAGGAGACGAGTACCTCATCGGTGTGGATATCGGCGGTACAAAAGTGGCCGCTGGTCTGGTGACCGCTGCCGGAGGCATCACCCACCAAGCGCGAACGCCCATGGTGGCAAATGACGCAATCGCCGGTTTGGCCGCCGTGATCTCATCGATCGACTCGGTGCGGGCCGCAGCCAAGCTTGAGGCCGAGTTAGACATTCCGATTTCCGGCATCGGAATCTGCGCTCCCGGGCCGCTCGATCCCCGGACGGGCATTGTCATTAACCCTCCGAATCTTCCGGGCTGGCGCAATTTCCCGCTGGCAAGCGAGATCTCAAAGACCTATCGCCTGCCGGTTCGGGTCGACAACGACGGCAACGCCGCTGCTTTGGCTGAAGCTCTGTGGGGTGCCGGGCGTGACTATCGAAACGTCTTTTGCGCCACGATCGGCACCGGCATTGGAACCGGCATTGTGTTTGATCGCCACATTTATCATGGCCGCACCGGCGCCGCGGCGGAGGGGGGACACATGACCATCGATTATCGCGGCCCACGCTGCGGATGCGGCAAGTTCGGTTGCATCGAGGTTCTGGCCTCTGGTCCCAGCATCGCCCGAAGAGCCTCCGAAAAAATTGCGGCGGGGCGCTCTTCTGCCATCATGGAGCAGGCTGGAGGCCGCCTCGACCGGATCACCGGTGAAATGGTGGGCCGGGCTTATGGTTCAGGTGACTTGCTTGCTAAAGAAGTCTTGCAGGAAACTGCCCTATTTCTGACCGTGTGGCTGGGAAATATCGTGGACTTGCTTGAACCTGACGTCATGATTATTGGTGGGGGCGTAGCCTGTATGCTGCAGCCATTCTTCGAAGAAATACGGAACGGCCTTCCCAGTTGGTGTGTCAATTCGCATTGCCAGGAAATCCCTTTGGTGACGGCCCACTATGGCGCCGATGCCGGCATTGCTGGAGGTGCCGCACTCTGCCGGTCACCTGTAACTTAAGAAGGCAAGGCTCCCGCTCCGAAGGAACTTGATCCTATGTCCCGTTTCCCGATGCAGCTGAGAAGCTGCATCACGCGCGTGCTTTGTCGATCATCGCTTCCCACATGCCTTTGGATTTGAGAACGAGTTCAACGGCTTCGCGGATTGCGCCGTGCCCGGCGAGGGCTTTCGTCGTGTAGTGCGCGGCCCGTTTTACTTCAGGGACCGCGTCGCCCACGGCAATGGCGAGGCCAGCACGGCGCATCAAGGGAATGTCCGGAAGGTCATCGCCGATGTAGGCAACAACAGAATCGGAGACGCCCGCTTTTTGCAGGATTTCTTCATAGGCCGGCATCTTCACTGGCCGCTTCATGTAGATAAATTCCATCCTCATTTCGTGGGCGCGGCGAAGGAGCGCGGCGCTTTCGCGACCGGTAATGCAGCCCGTACGCAGGCCGGCGGTCTGCGCGAGGGTTAGCCCCTGGCCGTCGTGCGCATCAAAAGTCTTGATTTCGAGGGCGGTGCCGTCGCTTTGCGAGAGCAAGGTGACGCTGCCGTCCGTCATCGTGCCGTCCACGTCCATGAGGAGCAGTTTGATTCGCGCGGCTCGTTTTTTGAGCGCGGGAGAGATTTTCGGAACACCGACCAAAGAAGCCTCCAGAAAAAACACTGAAGAGTGAGTCTAAGTCAAAACCCGGTCCTGCGGCCATCTCTGCCCGTAATTTGCCGAAGTTCCATCTAAGCGCCGAATACACCAGAGACTGCGGGCCTTATTGCTTTGGCGAGCACTTTGCAGAGTGGCTGCAGGAAACAAAAACGCGTTTGGAAATCGAGCAGCGCAAGACAGTTTGATGTTTGATGAGCTAAATCGACAGACGCGGATTGGTTCGCTTCTTCCGCTTCGAGCCCACGGACACCGAAGCCAGAGAGACAAGTCGGGAATGATTCCGCAAAGTACTTACTTAAGACTCTCCACGTAAGCGATCAACGCTTTCAAATCGTCTGGAGGAAGATCGATGGGAGGCATGCCGCCAGCGGTCATTTTCGTGGTGGGATGTTTGAAGAGTTCTACAAGTTTGTCAGGCGGAAACGTTGTTCCGATACCGATGAGCGCGGGAGCGGCCGCCGTACCCACACCTCCATCGCCGTGGCACGCATTGCAGGATTGACCCTCGAAAATGGTTTTGCCTTTCGCGGCCAGTGGGTCGGCGAGCGCCACATTCGCGGCAGCAAGCGACGCGGAAGAAAGTTCTGGCTCGAATGGCTTGCGCATGTATTCGTCTTCTTCGGCCACCTGCTTCGCCAGTTGCTGGGCTACTCCAGGGTTGTGCCGGTCCAAGTACTGGCTGCGCAGACCAAGGCTCACCAGCGAAAATAGCACGAACGCGTACGCTCCCATGGCTGCAGGCCGTTTCCACGGACGTCGCTCGACGCTGCGATCGAGAAAGGGAAGCGCCATAACGGCCAAGACGATAAGTGTTGGAATTACAAGCACGCCTATGATCGCGGCCGACCCATGCCAATATTTCAGCCATTGAAATATGGGCAAGTAATACCACTCCGGCCGCGGTACGTACTGCGCATCCGCGGGATTGGCTGGCGGTCCCAGTTGCATGGGGACGAAAAAGCATAGCAATCCTAGTCCCACAATCAGCAGCGCTGTCAGCGAGAGATCCATGAGTACTTGGCGGGGATAGAAGAGTTCCGCTTGCTGTTTTGGATGGTAAGGATCTTCGTTGACCGGTCCGGCGGCCCCAGCTTTGCGGAACAGAAAAATATGGCAGGCCACAAGGGCGAAGATGCATGCTGGAATGAAGAAAACATGAGCCACGAAAAACCGAGAGATCGTGAGCGTACCCATCTCCGTGCCACCTCGCATGAGGCGCTTAATGCTCTCCCCCATCCAAGGGACTTCGCTGACGGCGTTGGTTCCTACCGCGGTTGCAAAATAAGCTCTTTGGTCCCAGGGGAGCAGGTACCCGGTGAAAGCCATTGCCAGCACTAGACCGAAGAGGATACATCCGGAGAGCCACAGAAGCTCGCGAGATCCTTTATATGATCCGTAGATATACGTTTGTGACAGGTGCAGGAACAACACGACGATCATCGCGCTGGCGCCGTAGGCATGGAGGCTACGAAGAAACGATCCAGCAGTGACCGCTTTCGCAATGTAAGCCACCGTAGTGTGCGCGTGGTCGGCGGATGGGACATAGTACAGCGCGAGAAATATTCCGGTGATCACTTGCGAAATGAAAATGAAGAGCAGCCCGGAGCCAAATATATAAGCGAAGCGCGCCCCGCCAGGGATAGGTTCATCGAGAGCACTCCGCAGCAAATCATCCAGGCCGGTGCGGCGGTTCAGCCATTCCCACAGCCCTGACTCCCGCTGTGGAGAAGAGCCGCTTTCGCTGGCATGCGTCGAGTGCATTCCTTCCTAACCTATGACTTCCTTGTCTGAGACGAGCTGCCGGAAATATTGGAATCGCACCAGCAGTTGCCCGTCCCGAACCGACGTTTCCAGTGTATCCATGCCTCGCAGCGATGGGCCGCCGATGCGACTTCCATCCGCGGCGTAAATCGCGCCGTGGCAAGGGCAGATAAATTCCTTCTTGTCGTTGTTCCACGGCACGGTGCAACCCAGGTGAGGACAGATCGAGCTAAGCACGCTAAGATGGCCCTGACTGTCTTTTGTCACGTAGACCGCCTTTTCCGATATCGCTTTGCGCCAGCCGTCGACTTGCTCAATTCGAATAGTGCATATCACCGGCTCAGCCAGGGACGAAAACGTGCTTAGATCTCCAACAGGTGAGCTCTTAAGTTCAGTGGTTCTTCGTAGCAAAGGAAAGAGCGCAAAACGAATGAGCGGCACTGAAAGCAGTGCGCCTATGAAGAATGAGCCGAGTCCCAGCAGCACTCCGAGAAAAGATCGCCTGCTTCCAAGCCCCGATCCAGATAGTGAAGGGTCAGGAGAGGTATTTTCTTGATCTCGCGTTCTTTCGTGCATGCGATTCCTCAGTTGCCATGATCTAAGCCATCGCGAAACCTGAAGCCTCGTGCGGTGCCGCTAGCCTTGCGCGATCTCATTTCTTGGGCGGCAGGCTTCGGATGTACGCGACTAATTGTGTTACCCCATCCGGATGGATCTTCCCGCCAAACGCCGGCATTTTCCCTCTGCCCTTGGTGATTACCTCGTTAAGCGCCGCGTCACTTTGCTTTTGAACTTCTTCGGATCGCAGATCCTTCGCGTGGAATGCCTTGCCGGGCCCCGTGTCTCCGCTGCCATCGGCCCCATGGCATAGATCGCAGTTCGCCTTGTAGACCTTTGCGGCGTCCGACTGGGCTTGCGCACCGGGCATAGTCAGACAACACAGGACACTTGCAGTGATGAAGCGCAAAGTAGCTTGTCGCATGTTCTCCTCCAAAGATCACTGCTGGTCAGCATCTCGTTGTTCAACTGTTTGAGGTAACTTCTTTCAGCCCTGAAGTCTACAGTATGGAGAGCACGATGAACATACCGTGCACCAGGGCGCGGGTTGTCCCGCGCTTTCCTGAACGGATCCAACCCTTGTCCTAATTCAGCCGATTGCCAATCATGGGCATGGATGGGGAGTGGGTGGAGTTGCCGGGATGCCCGGGATGTGTATGGCCGGAGTTCCGGGCGAATTGGCGATGGCGGGAGTTCCAGGAATGTCTATATCGGGCGTGCCTGGGGTTCCTGGTGTGTAGCAGGTGCCGGGATCCGTATAAGGCGGTGGCATTGGTTGTGGACGCTGGGCGATGCGCTGCTCGGGCGCCGGGTGTTGTGCGGAGTCGCGGATTGCGTCGGCGACCTGATCTCCCTCCAGAGTTAAAGGATGCTGCAAGACCATCTCTACGGGAGAGCCAACGTCAAGGAAGAAATTGTGAGTTCGAGTGAGCAGTACGAGAGAGGCCACGCCGCCGATGGCCCCACCGACCATGGCGCCGATTACGGTGTTCTTCGCCGTGCTGCCGGGGGCAGTTACGCTTGACGAAAGACATCCTGGCGGCGGCCCGGTGCAGCCGGGCGGGAGGGTGCTGGTGATGGTGTTCGGTTGTGAACTGGCGGTGAAGTGTCCGATTAGAGCACCGGCGCCTGCGCCTCCTGCGGGCAGCGCCAAGGCACCCGCAATGTGGCCATTGCCGGGGTCTTTGAGGGCATAGCCCTCATCGCTTTCTAGAGTGATGGGGCCGGAGACGGGAGCTACGTAACCGTCGGGATAGGATATCGACATGGACTGCAGATACAGTTCTCCGCGGCCACCGTTGCGGCCGAGCTTACCGACTTTGCCTTCAACCAGGGTGCCGGCAGGAATGACGACTTCGTTGCCGGAGGCGATGGGAGAAATGACTTGGGCGTAGATGTCATCTCCGCGATGAATGTATCGGCTCTGGATCGGATGCGTCAGCACGAGAGCAATGCTGGTTCCGGCGGGAACGGTGATCGAGGTTCCGGGCGCGGGTTTTGCGGATGCGAGCCCATCGGGTGGAGTGGTTGACGAATCCGATTGCGAGGCAGTTTGCTGCTGCGCAACAGAAGACAAGGAAACGAACAGAATGGTGGTTAAGACGAAGGTTTGTTTGGTTCTTGTTTTGGCCAGAGACAGGAAGGCGACCAAGTTCGATACTGCACGAAGACAGCGATCGTTAGCCATGTCGTACCTCCTGTTACAGTCCGTTGAAGGCCGAAGCCTTTGACTCGGGTGACCTTTGAGGAGTTAAAGTGCACGGCCTGGTTGAGTAGACTGCTATGCGGCGAAGAAGTCATATAGAGATTAGTGAAGAATTGAAAAGGTGAGAAGAGTTTTGTAAAGCTGGGTCAGCGTGATAATTGGAATCACGTTAGTTTTCCGTGACTGTTGCGGCGAGGTGCGCTGGGCGCCGCGCTCTAGAATGCCTCGCTCCGCTCGGCCGGACAGCCGAGGCGGCTGTCCCCACATTGAGCATCGCAGAATCGCATCGTTTACAATCTTCGCTTATGTTCTATCGCTCGGATAATCGTGCTGTCGACCAGTTGCGGCCCGTTCTGATCACTCCGGATTTTATTGCCACCGCGGAAGGGTCGGTGCTGATTGAGGTGGGGAATACGCGGGTGATTTGTACCGCGTCGATTGAAGAGACGGTGCCGCAGTTTATGCGGAACTCGGGCAAGGGATGGATCTCGAGCGAATATGCGATGATTCCGCGCGCCACTTTGACGCGCACGCCGCGGGAAGTGGCGAAGGGGAGGCAAAGCGGGCGGACGCATGAGATTCAGCGCTTGATTGGGCGCTCGCTGCGTGCGGTGACCGACTTGGCGCGCCTCGGCGAGCGCACCATCTGGATTGATTGCGACGTGATTCAGGCCGATGGCGGCACTCGCACCGCTTCGATCACGGGCGCGTTCGTTGCGCTGGGGCTGGCACTAGAGAAATTGGTGGACGCCGGAACTCTAACGTCGGTTCCGCTGAGAGATTTTGTGGCCGCGGTGAGCGTGGGTATGGTGGACGGAGAAATCCTGCTCGACCTTTGTTACGAAGAAGACTCCCGCGCCGACGTGGACATGAATTTTGTGATGACGGCCGGCCACAAAATGGTGGAGGTTCAAGCGACCGCGGAACGGCAGGCGTTTGATGAAGCGCAGTTTGCGAAGATGATGGGGTTCGCGCGGCAGGGCGTGCAGTCGTTGATTGCCAAGCAGCAAGGGGTGTTGAGCGGACTGACGCTGAGGCAGTGAGGGCGCCGGAAAACACATGGGTGCAAGAGATTCGACAAGTTATGACCATGGCCGACGACAACCCACAGATTTTCCTACGCGATCGAAACCGTCTTTATATTCATGAACTCCCGTATCCCGTTAGCCGCCAATTCGCGGCCGTGGCCGGACTGCTTGACGCCGCCGAAAGGAATGCGGGGGTCGGAGGCGACCATTTTATTGATGAACACCATACCGGATTCGAGTTCGTTGATGAAGCGTTCACGCTCGCGGTCATCGTTGGTCCAGGCGCTGGCGCCCAGGCCGAAGCGGCTGTCGTTGGCGAGGTGGATGGCTTCGTCGATATCTTTGACCCGAAACAGCGAGGCGACCGGGCCAAAGAATTCTTCGCGGTAAGCCGGCGATTCTTTTGGAATGTCGGTCAAAACGGTCGGCGCATAGTAATTACCTGGCAGTTTCAAGGGATGGCCACCGGTTAGAAGTTTGGCGCCGGCTTTTAAGGTTGTCTGAACGTCGGCATCGAGCGACGTGACGGCGTCGGCGGTCGCCAGCGGACCTAGTTCAGTTTTTTCGTCGAAGGGATCGCCTACGCGCAGATTCTGCATGCGGGTGACGAACTTGCGTTCGAACTCGGCCGCAATGGGTGCGGCGACGATGAAGCGCTTGGCGGCAATGCAGGACTGGCCATTGTTGATGACACGAGCCTCAACAGCCGTGGCCACGGCAGCGTCGAGATCGGCACTGGGCATAACAATGAAAGGATCGCTGCCGCCGAGCTCGAGCACGACTTTCTTGATTCGTTTCGCAGCTGCAATTCCGACTTGGATTCCGGCCTGCTCGCTGCCGGTGAGCGTGGCCGCCACTACGCGCGGATCGTTCAAAATCGCATCCACCTGCTGCGACCCGATGAGCAGGGTCTGAAACGCACCTTGGGGAAATCCGGCATCGAGAAAAATCTTTTCAATCGCCAGCGCGCATTGGGGCACGTTCGAGGCGTGTTTCAGTAGGCCGACGTTGCCCGCCATGAGCGCCGGAGCGGCGAAGCGAAATACCTGCCAGAAGGGGAAATTCCAGGGCATCACAGCCAGAATGGGTCCGATGGGACGGTACCGGATGAAACTCTTCTTGGCACCGGTCTCGATTACTTCATCGGTAAGAAAGCGCTCGGCGTTGTCGGCATAGTAGCGGCAGCCCGAGGCGGACTTCACAGCCTCGGCTATGGCGGCTTTGTAGGGCTTGCCCATTTCGAGGGTCATCAAGTGGGCAAACTTTTCTTTGTCGCGCTCGAGGATCTCGGCGGCCTTCATCATCCGGCGGGCGCGCTCAGCGAAAGGAGTCTCGCGCTCAGCTTGGAAGGCGGCGACTGCTAGCTGGAGCTTTTGCTCGATTTGGGCGTCGGAAAGGGCTTCAAAGGTCTGAATTACTTCGCCAGTCGCGGGATTCGTGGTGGCAATGGGCATGATGGGTGTTCCTTCAATCTAGAAAGTTTTAGAAAACCAGCGTTCTAATTGTCTGCCTTGCGGGTGTTCCTAAAAGAGCGGAGAAGGTCACACCACTATACCATTGGCGCTTTGAGGCCGATCTCCTTGTGATCCAAAATGATGTTGTATATACTTAACGTATATACAACGGAGGTTGATACATGGGCACAGCGCGCGTATTCCGGTCGGGAAACAGCCAGGCAGTCCGCCTGCCGAAGCAATTTCGACTGAAGAGTGAGGAAGTCGAGATCTTTCGGCGGGGGGATGAGATCGTGTTGCGGGAGAAAAATGGAAATATGGTGCGGGCATTCGATCTGCTGGCTGGGCTACCCGACGATCTTGAACTCGCTGGGCGGGATAAGGATCGTCCGCAGAAGCGCAGAGGGCTGTGATGGAGCCTCGATACTTGTTGGACACGAACATCTGTATCTACATCCGTCAGAGAAGGCCGGAAGAAGTTTTGCGGCGATTCCGCAGGCTCCGCCCAGGTGAAGCAGCTCTTTCAGTAATCACATTTGGTGAGTTGCTCTATGGCGCGGCGAAGAGTGAGCAACGGATCGCGGCGCTGGAGCGGTTGCGGGAGTTGGTCCGTTTACTGCCTGCACTGGCGCTGCCGGAAAGCGCGGCCGACGCGTACGGAGCGATGCGCGCAGAACTGGAGTCGAAGGGAGAGATGATCGGCAACAACGATCTATGGATCGCAGCGCACGCGTTGGCGGCAGGGTTGACGTTAGTGACCAACAATGAGAGGGAGTTCCGGCGGGTGCGTGGATTGAAGGTGCAGAACTGGGCTGGGAAGTGAATTTCTTTGGCCGATCGCTGCCGAACTCAAACCTGAAGCATCCCGCGGGCCTTAATTCCGAAAGACGGAATCCCGCAGTTCGACGCGCCAATCCCCACGCCGCTTTGCATCTCTGCTTGGTTTACAATTAGTTGTTTCAATCATTCATCTTCTCAGCACTGATTGGAGGAATCTATGAAGCTTACCCCTGGCAAACTTGCGGGTCTCAGAAAAGTCTCGAACGAACGCGGCGTGATCGCTGCTGCCGCGATGGACCAGCGTGGGTCGCTGCAGAAATCGCTGGGCAAAGAAAAGGGCGGCGAAATCAGTGATGCCATGATGGAGGAATTCAAGTCGCTGGTCACGGAAGTGTTGACGCCTCATGCCAGCGCCATCCTGCTTGACCCGGAGTGGGGACTGCCAGCCTCGAAGCGGCGGGCCAAGAATGCCGGGCTGCTGCTGGCTTATGAGAAGACTGGTTACGACAAGACTGGTCCGGGACGGTTGGGAGATTTGCTGGATCACTGGTCGGCGCGGCGGTTGAAAGAAGCAGGCGCGGACTGCGTGAAGATTCTGCTTTACTACTCGCCCTTTGACCCCAAGGACGTGAACGACAAAAAGCATGCGTGGGTGGAGCGCATCGGCGACGAATGCCGCGCGAATGACATCCCGTACTTCCTGGAGTTTGTTGGTTATGACGAGGGCGCGGACGAGAAGGGATTGGAATACGCGAAGAAGAAGCCGCACATCGTCACCGAGAGCATGCGGGAGTTCAGCAAAGACCGGTACGGCGTGGATGTGCTGAAGGTGGAGGTGCCGGTGAACATGAAGTTCGTCGAGGGCATGAAGTGCTTCGGCGGGCAGAAGGCTTACACCAAGAAGGAAGCCATCGATCTGTTCCACAAAGCGGCAAACGTTGCGACCAGGCCGTTCATTTATCTTTCGGCGGGCGTGAGCAATGCGGAATTCAGCGAGACGCTGGAGTTGGCGGGAGAATCCGGGGTGAAGTTCAACGGCGTGCTGTGCGGGCGCGCGACGTGGAAGGATGGCATCCCGATCTATGCCAAGCAGGGCGCTGCGGCGTTCCGCAAGTGGCTGGAGACCGAAGGGGTAAAGAACATCAACAACGTCAACGGTAAGCTGAAGGCCGCGACCTCGTGGCACTCGATTTACGGAGTTGAGCCGGCGCTGGTCGGGGCCTAGGTCACAGGCAATCAGTTGAGAGGCGGTTGTAAAGTGTGCCTGGTGGTTAGTCTCAGTCTGTGTTATTCATCGCCGGCGTAGTAGCCAGTCTTCGCCCGCGCTTGCAAGTAGGCTAATTTTTTGGGCAGCTTGAGCTTGACGCTGATTTTGTGCCACTTCCCGTCGTGGGGTGGTTTCTCCGGATGGTAGCCGAGGATGTACTGGGTTCGCAGTTCGATCCCAATTCTGCGAGCCAGGGCTGGCATCTCGATCAAATTGTCCAGAATGAAGGCGCGCCCGCCAGTAGTCTCGGTTATGTCGGAGAGCAATTGCGGTCCTAACATTTCCTCTTCCGTAGGAACGTAGCGGTCGAAGGTTCCGATGGCGTAGATCATTACGTCTGATTCCTTCACTGCGGACTTCACTTCACGTTCACTGTAGCGGCTATGGTTATCGCCGCCGTCGGAGATAATCAGCAGCGCTTTCTTGCTGTACTTGGCCTCCCGCATCTTACGGAGTCCCATATAGATGGCATCGAGCAACGCGGTGCGCCCCTTAGGGATGGCGAAAACGAGCTTCTCTTCAATATCTTGGGCAGAATCTGTGAAGTCATGGACAAGATGGGCCGTCTCGGAAAATGTAATGACGAAGAATTCGTCCTGAGGATTGGCGGAGTCGCAAAACTGCTTGACCGCCTCGCGCACGCGTACCATCTTGCTGGCCATACTGCCGCTGGTGTCGACGATGATGCCCAGGGAAACGGGAACGTCCTCGCTGGAGAAGTGCTTAATCTGCTGTGGCTTTTTATTTTCGAAGACCTGAAAATTATCCTGGCTCAAACCCGTGACCAGTCGCAGCATGGGATCGGTAACGGTTACAGGCACGAGCACGAGGTCAACGCTCGTTTTGATGACGGGGTGGACATCCCCGGAAGCGGGGTATGCCGCGCCACGGGGCTCGGCCTCGGCCAACAACTGAGTCGGCACTCCAATATGAGCATTTTGCAAGGAGTTCTGGGCTAAGGCGTTAGCGTGAAGAAAAGCTGAGACGGAAACCAGGATGCCGAGCCACTTCCCTGTGTTGTTGAGTCGCAGACCTGAGCGAAAATTCTTGGACATTGCTCCACCGCCGTAGACTTCTATCGGCAACCAGTAGGCCTTCCTGTAGTCGATCGAGCGTCCAACTGAAATCTTTAGGACATGCAAGCGACCCGGACAATCGATTTGGAACTCGAGCCGGCTTGGGACGTTCGGTTAAGGACTATAGGGGTGGAACTGCAAGAGCAAAGGGGTCGCTCTGGTAGAGAAGCGAGCCAGCTCATGTTTCGTGGTCGGTCGGAGTTCGGTCGTGACCTCCACGCCCGGTGGGATTAGGATCTGCGCAAAGGGGAACTCATGGACTTTAAGACTCAGACCGCTCTTATTACAGGCGCTTCCGGAGGCATTGGATACGAACTGGCTAGGTTGTTTGCGAGGGACCACTACAACCTTGTGCTGGTCGCTCGCAGCACCGACAAACTGAACGATGTGGCTGCCGAGCTACAGGGTCAGTTCGGGGTTGCAGTGAAAGTGATGGCGCTGGATCTGACTACGACACCGGCTGCGAAGTTTCTGTTCGATCAATTGCAGCGCGAAGGAATTGTGGTTGATGTTCTCGTGAACAACGCCGGGTTCGGCGGGTTTGGCGAGTTCGCCGGGATGCCGGAGGAAGAAGTCCTGGGGCAGATTCATCTCAACGTTACGGCGCTGACTCACCTGACCCGGCTATTTCTGCCGCCGATGCTGGCGCGACGTGGCGGCAAGGTCATGAATGTGGCTTCCACCGCCGCTTTTCAGCCTGGGCCGCTGATGGCGGTCTACTACGCGACCAAGGCCTATGTGCTGTCGTTCTCCCAGGCGCTGGCGAATGAAGTCGCGGGATCGGGCGTGATGGTGAGCTGCTTTTGCCCGGGTGCTACGGCAACTGGCTTTGCCAAGCGGGCGGGCACGGAGGACTCGCGGTTGTTCAAGAAACTCCGGCCGATGAATGTGGAAGATGTGGCGCGAGATGGATACCGGGGGTTGATGGCGGGGCGAACGATCGTTATATCTGGCGTGCAGAATTGGCTGGTGGCGGAGTCGGTAAGATTCGCACCGCGAAAATGGGTGACCGCAGTGTCGCGGTGGGTGGCGGAGAAGGTGGAGTAGTAGCAGCACATAAGCACTCCGCCTGGCACAGGACCGGCGAAAACCGCGCGGCTCCGAATTTTCTAATGCGACGGGTCTGGAGACAACGGCTGCCCCAAGCTGAAGACCATCCTTGTGAAATCTAGTGTAAAGCTGTCGAACTTGCTCACCACATCCTGGCCGAGATTTCCGTACAGGTCGTCCGTGTCTGATCCCGTTCCCGAGGTATAAATCGGTAATCTCTTCAGAGTCACAGTCTTATCGCCAATGTTGAGATTGACTTGCGGCTGAATGTAAATGATTCGCTTCACGAGGCCTCCGGCGCCAAAGCTCTTGTTTTCACCTTTCTTCCAATTTCTGGACTCACTGCGAAACCGATCGTAGTAGCGAACGAAGAGGTTAGTTGAGGAAGCCCCGGTATCAAAGCTGAAGGGCAGATCCTTGCCTTCGACGCCGCACTCGATCACCGGTGACAGCATCTTCATATACATGCGCGCTCCCGTCGCGCTCTGCCGGGTTTTGTCTCCCGCCTCAAACTCTTCATCGCTCAGAAAAGTAATGGTTCCGAGCGCCTGAAACACTGGGTAGCCGATGATGCCGTCGATCTGATATGAGTGCTTTCCCAAACCCACTTTTAGACTTGCATCGTCCAGCACCATCACAACCACATTGCGCAGCGTGGCGCCTCCCATCTGTAGCATGGGAAGCAACGCGACACGCAAAGGGTTTTCAATCCCAGTCAACCCTGCCTGCGTCTGACCAACGCCTGGAAGAGACTTCAGCCCAAGCCGATCTGCAAAACTCTTGCTGACCACCGAGAGATTAGCGCCCGTATCCAGCAGCCACGGCCCCCGGACTCCGTTGACCGTCAATTCGAGGTTCACAGAATTCAAAGGATTGCGCTCGGTCTTTAGCCTTACAGCTCCGTCCCATGTGATGGTCTGTGCTGGTGCCTGACGCAGAATCTGGGCCACGCCCGCGTCATCCTTCGTGCCCTGCAGTTGTTCGGGATTGAGTTGATTCGAAAAATTGGTCACTAAGTCGTCGTAAGCTTGCGCCGCATTGGCATATTGAAAACTCTTGATATAGTCATCCGCCAAAGCCTGTAGCGCAACTGCGGCCCGGCCTGGGTGCAGTATCCTTAGGCTGGGGAGAGCACCGTTCAACAGAGGGATGGATTCCGCGATGTGGTTCACGCGGTTAGCCAACACTCCGGCGAAGTAGTCGTGTTCCGGCCCCGCTTCCATTGTGCGCAGACTTGCTTCCAGGTCATCGAATCGGAACTCCTTCACTTCGGCGTCAGGTCCGCCTGCGATGACGGCGCCCTTGCCCTGCGCAGTGCCAAAAGGCGGCTGCAGGCAAAGCGATGCAAGAACTAGAACGGCCTTGCCGAGTCCTGAAAACGATTTTCGCATTTTCTGCTCCTTCCCTCTTACAGAGCGGTGACGGCTACTGGCTCGACTGCAGTTGCGAGGTCAGGCGATTAACAGCGGAAACGTCGAAGAATGAGGATAAATCGGCGTGCCCGGCCAGAGTCTCGCGCTGCTTGCCTTCCACCAATATCTTCACTTTAAGAATGCCGGGGATGTTGGCGGAGAGCGTCTGGATCATGGACGCCACGGTGAGTTCTTCGGCCAGAACGCCCGAGCGATGACCGTCGGCGAAGGCGGCGTTGAGGTCGATAACGGCGAGACCGGGGTCGACAAGGTAGACGCTGCGGATGTCGGCGCCGGGCGGTAACGGGTGGGGCGAAGACTTGTCCAAGTATAGGGCGATGAGGGAACGGAGCAATTCTTCTGCGCGCTGTTGGCGAACCGAGGGCAGCGGAATCTGGGCGGCTTGGGCGTGGAGCACGCCGACATCGTCATAAGCGACGAACAAGGTGACTTGCTCAGTGGGTCCGGCCGCCGGAGGCACGACGGGACGGGTGTCGATAGAAGTGACGGGATCGGCGGCAGCGCGTCCGCGCATGTGCCAGGCGTAGAGGCTCATGCCCAACACAGCCAGCAATAGAACCGAGACCGCGATGAAGAGATGGCGGGGAATCATAAGTAACCGGGTGATTTTGTGATCAGGCGACCGGGCGATTGAAAAGCCTACGATCTTAAGTTATCAAATCGCCAGATGACCCGATCACAAAATTGACCGATTTCACGGGGCTGCTCCAAGTTGGGTACGGATGGCGACGATTCCGTTGGCCACAGCACTGGCGATAAGTTGCTGATAGTCCGGCGAAGTGAGTTGAGAGAGATCGGCGGCGGGCGGGGCAACTTCGACTGCGATCGCCGCGGTGATGATGTTATTCAACGGGCGGAGTGGCGCAGTGAGAGTGCGGACGGCGACCTGCTGTTTTCTCAATTCCGCTGCTACGCTGGCCGCGGCAGTTTGACTGAGGGGGATGGAGGACTGCTGGGCGGTGGTCCAGGAGCGGAACGGACCGCGGTCGTCCTCACTACTGTAGGGAAGCAGCGCGGTGTACAGGCGAACGCCGTGGCCGTTGGATGCGGCATGTAGCGCCACGTAGACGGCAGCGTGAGCCGTATTGGTGAAGAAGGCGCGTTCGTCGAGCGAGAGGCTGGCGTCAGAGTCGCGTAGGACGAGGGTCGTGATCCCGCGATTCTCCAATTCCTGGCGCAGACGACGTGCGAAGGCGACGGTGACGTCTTTCTCGGCGAGCGTGTTGCTGAGAGCTTCGCCGCGGTCGTTGCCGCCGTGGCTTGCATCGACAATGGCGAAGTAACGGCGGGGGATAGAAGCCGATGTCGATGCAGAAGCCGATGCCGATGCCGATGGGTTCGCTACCGGCGCCTGGGTTGCAGAGTTGTTTTGCGGCGGCGCGGTTGGAGGCGCAGAGGCTGCGCTTTGCGATTTCGCGGGAGCGAGAGTGATCGTGCGGCCGTCATTGCTGAAGCTGGCCATGAGCGGGATGGTGCTGCTGACTGTAATCTGGGCTGCGCCATTGCTTTCGGAATAAGTGGCGGATGGAATGGCTTTGCTGCCGAAGGTGAGTATGGGAGACGCTGGCGCGGTGAGTGGTTCGCGGTTGAAGGTCATGCGCAGCTGCCCGGGTTCGGCGGCAACGGAGGGATTGACGGGGCTGGTGAAGTGAAAGACGAGATGCGAAGGATCCTCCGGAACAACCGAGGCGGTGAAATGGGTGGAGACGCTGCCGATGAAGAGACGTCCGGACCCTTCGTGCAGAGTTGCGGGGCCACCCAGGAAGCGGGGCAGAAGCGAGCTGAGAGAAGCCACCGGGACCAGGCCGCGTCCGTTCTCCACAAGAAATTTTCCGGAGAGGTCGGTGTCGCGGCCCTGAATGCGGGCGCGGTTCTTGCCGACGGTAAAGTCTCCCAGGATATTGTTGTAGTGCAGGCGCCAGCGCGGAGGATCGGATTTTGCGCTGACCGTCCCGAGAGGATCAAGCAGTTCCAGCAAGCCGATATAATCGCGCCCTTCGCGCTGCACGATAGGCAGGGAATAGCTGGCAGCGGTGGAGTAGATGGAGAGATGCTTCTCGGGAGCTGCGGCCGAGACTAGCAGGACCGCGAAGAGCATGAGGATGCAGAGGGGCAAGATCCCCAAGGTTTTGGAAGACCGGTGGCGGGCCGCCGGGCTGCGCCCGTCCGTGCAGCCGAGAGCCCGCCCTGAGCCTGTCGAAGGGGCGGCTGTGCCCACTCGATCCGCGGTCGCGCTAATCGAGCGCATAGATGGTCAACCCGCTTAGGAGCTTGGGGTAGAAGTCGGTTGATTTCTGGGGCATGACTTCGCCGGCGAAGGCAACGTCACGGATCTGCGCCATGCGGCAGGGATTCAGCAAGAAAGCGATATTGGCGCGCGTGCCGCTTGTGCCGCGCACCAGCGATAAAGCTCCAGCAGCGTCGCGAATGTAGGAAATGTTTTGCTGGTTGCGAATGGATTCTTCCGAAAGGTTCAGTACCTTTTCCAGTAAACACTTATGCAGTTGCACTACGTCGAGCGCTTGCTGGCGGATGGATAGTCCTGTAAACACTTCCGGCGTGTTGGGATTTGGGTGATGCAGGAGAAAGGCGCGATTGGCGGTGACTGCGAGGATCGAGGTGCCACACCGTCCGGACTCGCGCAGGATCGCGGTGGCGCGCGGCGCGTCGAGGGAGGGATCGACTTCGTCAATGTCGAAGTGGGCGCGGGCAGAGTTACGGAAGTTGTCTTCTGAGAAAGAGGCCAGCTCCTGAACCACCCGGTGCGTGGGCAGGATGCGCAGAGCGGGGCTGTTCATGTTGACGAAAGTCATCATGACGAATTCGTGCGGAGATCCGGCGGGATCCGAGGCGGACTGAGCGTTGGAAGAATCGGAGGCGCGGCGTTCGTTGCGGTAGGTAAGGGCGGTTTCATAGCGGTGGTGGCCGTCGGCGATGATGAGTTTCTTGTCGCTCATGGCGGCACGGAGGGAATCGATCAGTTTTGGATCGGAGACTTGCCACACGCGATGAACTACACCATGTTCGTCTTTTATCGGAACATCTTCAACGGCCGGATCAGCCGTCGAATCGGCAAGGAGGGATTCGATATGGCCAGAATCTTCATAGAGCATGAAAATCTGGCCGAAATGGGCGCGGGTGGCGCGGAGTAGATCAAGGCGGTCGGCTTTGGGCTTGGCCAGGGTTTGCTCGTGGCGGAAGACGACGCCAGCGGTGTAGCTCTCGAGGCGGCCGAGGGCGATGAAGCCACGGCGCTCGAGTTCCGTGGTTGAACCTTCTTTCGTTGAACCGGTGGGGAGGGTAAATCGCTGAGAATAAACGTATAAAGATGGAAGGGAGTCCTGGCGAAGGATGCCTTGCTGGCGCCAGTCGCGGAAGTCCGCTGCGGCGCGGGAATATACATTGTTTGCTGGATTGTCACTTTCTTCGCGGCGGCCAAGGATGATGCGCACGAGGTTGTATGGACTGGCTGCATAATAACGATCCTGCAGAGCGGGAGTGATCTTATCGTAAGGTTGGGTCACGACCTGGGCAGCGGTGACCTGCCGAGGATCGTAGCGAAATGCGCGAAAGGGATAAATATCAGCCATGGAGAGCTTTGATTGTAACAAGATGGGCATGTGCGGTTGGTTTGAAGCTCGCTGGACTGGAAAAATCGCGGGCAATCAGAGATGCCCATTCTCGGATTGTCTCTAATATTTGACAAAAAAACCGGAACTGGTTGAGGAAAGCTGTGATACTATCGCGGCCAATCGAGGTGATTATGGCCCTCCTAGCTGGGCGCAGGTTATCTCTCCCACCGGTCTTGGATTGGAAGTTTCCCGTGGTTCGACCCTGGAACCTGAATCTCGTCCGTCGGCATAGGATCGCGGCGTGGCCCTCCCTGTTGATGTTGCTGCTGGCACTGGGCGGAGCCTGTGGCTTGGCGGTTCCTGCGGTGGGGCAAACGGACGTGAATGATATTCACATCCAGCCCCGCGAAGCGGAAAAACCGAAGACAGAGGAAGTCGCGACCCAGAGCATCGTCTCCCCGTCCGTGAATACGCACGTGCGTCCGTTGAAAGTGGGTGTGGACTTGGTGTTGGTGCCGGTGACCATCACCGATCCAATGAACCGCCTGGTGACCGGGCTGGAGAAGGGGAACTTCCAGCTTTTTGAAGGCAGCGCAGCGCAAGAGATCAAGAGTTTCTCGAGCGAGGACGCACCGGTTTCCCTGGGCGTGATCTTCGATTCCAGCCGAAGCATGAGCAGCAAAATGGATCGCGCGAAGGATGCGGTGATGGAGTTCTTCAAGACCGCCAATCCCCAGGATGAATTCTTCATGATCACGTTCTCGGACCAGCCCGAGGTGGTCAACGACTTCACCAGTTCAGTGGACGAGATTCAAGGCAAGCTGATCTATACCGTGCCGCGAAGGATGACGGCGCTGCTGGATGCGATCTACATGGGCGTCAGCAAGATGAGGCAGGCAAAATATCCCAAGAAAGCGCTGCTGATCATCTCCGATGGAGGCGACAATCATAGCCGCTACACGGAGAATGAGATCAAGGCTCTGGTGAAAGAAGCTGACGTGATGGTGTATGCCATCGGCATTTACGACCGCTATTTTCCCACCGAGGAAGAGCGGCTGGGTCCGGCCTTGCTGGGGGAGATCGCGGAACTGACGGGCGGGCGGGCGTTTACCGTGGAGAATCCCAACGACTTGGCCGATGTAGCAACCAAGATCGGGGTCGAGCTGCGCAACCAGTATGTGCTGGGTTATCGTCCCAGCAAAATCGAGCGGGACGGCAAATGGCGTAAGATCAAAGTGAAGTTACTGCCACCGAAAGGACTGCCGCCACTCCGAGTGTATGCCAGGACCGGATATTACGCGCCTGAAGAATAAGCGGCCTGCAAGTGTTTTTCTCTTTCTAAGGTGCGCGATCTGGGCCGGAGCTGCGGTCGCAATATTGGCGTTGCCTTTTGGAGGGCGCGCGGAGTGGAATACTTCGCACCCTCAGTATTATTCTTTCCAGCCTGAATCAGTTCAGCCGCAGGCTGCCGCTTCGCAACCTCTTCCGTCCCAGTCCCAGTCAGGCTCGAAATCGGAGCCGTCTGCCAGTTCCACCCAGCAGCAAGCTCCCGACCAGAACGGTGTATTTGTTCTCCGCAAGGATGTGGATGAGGTTTTGCTCCACGCCACGGTGGTGGACGACAGGCAGCACATTGTGACCAACCTTGACCGGAATGCGTTTACCGTCTTGGAAGACGGCAAACCGCAGAATATTGTTTCGTTCCGGCATGAAGACATACCCGTGGCCATGGGGATCGTGATCGACAATTCCGGCTCGATGCGGGAAAAGCGAGCCAAGGTGAACCAGGCAGCGTTGAACCTGGTGCGGTCGAGCAATCCGCAGGACGAAGTGTTTGTGGTGAATTTCAACGACGAATATTATCTCGATCAGGATTTCACCAACGACCTGCTGAAATTGAAAGAGGCGCTGGAGAAGATTGACGCCAAGGGTGGAACGGCGCTCTATGAAGCCGTAGTCGCTTCGGCGGACAACTTTAAGAATGCCAAGCTGGAGCGAAAAGTGTTGTTCGTGGTAACCGACGGAGAAGACAATGCCAGCCGGGAAACTTTGGAACAAGCGGTGAAGCAATTGCAGCAGGAAAATGGTCCGTCGGTGTATGCGATCGGAATACTTGGAGATGAGGACCACCCCAAGCGAGCCAGGCGAGCGTTGGAGATTATCGCCCAACGGACCGGGGGATTGGCGTTTTTCCCGAGGACCCTGGACGAGGTGGATGAGATCAGCCGGCAAGTGGCGCACGATATCCGCAATCAGTACACGATCGGCTACAAGCCCACGACTCCGAGGGCGAGCGGCGGTTTCCGGTCGATCCGCGTGGAGGCGAAAGCGAAGGGACACGGCAAGCTCCTGGTCCGGACCAAGAGCGGCTACTATGCGGGCGTGCAGCCCGCGGCTGGAACCAGGTAAGCAAGACCGGGGGATTAGTCAAACAGAGTCTGCCATGGGAGCTTAACGGGGGGAATCGAAGGCGATGCTAACTTCGGCAACGGTGCGCGAATGGCTAGTGGAATATACCCATTGCTTCACGGCGGATATAGCAGACTCGCCTAGAATTGGATTGCCTCCCAGCAGGGCGACATTCTCGACGTTGCCCTTCGGAGAAATCGTCACCAGCAAGCGCACTACGCCGCCAATGCCGAGACGCTTCAGAGTCTCCGGGTACGCCGGCTCGACGCGGGTCATGAGTTTCCTTTCGGCGCTATTTCCCGAGTGAATGATGGCCAGAGTCTTCACCCCCTCCGCCGTGGTTTCTGAACTTATGTAGCCAATGGCCCCCCGCGTTTTTGCTATATACGCGACAACTTCAGCATCGGAGCCGAGTCGCTTGGGCATGGAGCCTCTCCCCGAGAACACGAGGGTGCTGTAATAGGTTCGAAGATCGTCGTCGGTTTTGCCAAGGTACTCCAGCAGGAAGGCTTTGTGGACAGCCCCGCCCTTTTCGACGACGGGTTCAACGTGGGTTCCGTCGGCGAGCGAGAGCTTCTCCTCGAGGAATACGCTCTTGAGTTCAGTGGCGGAAATCGTGTCGGCTTTGATGCTGGGATTGCCAATCACCCTAATGTCGCTCGCGAAAGTGCCTGGGGAAGCGAAGCCCATCAATCCAGCGGCTACGAGGAGTATTTTTCGACGTTTCATCGCATTCTCCTTCTCGTCTCCGGCCTAGAAATAAACCCCGGTCTTAAGGACCAAAGCATTGGTGTTGGGCTTGAAGCCCTCGGGGTTCACTTGGGGGTAAAACCCGTCCGGGTATGTGCTGCTCCCGTAGCCGTTCATGAAGTGGCCTTCCACCTTCACGTTCCAAAACTTGTTGAGGTCGACCCGCCCCGTGATGACCTTGTCATAGACGTGATTGGCGGGCAGGCCGGTGTCAGTTTGGTTTGGGGGTATTCCGGCGAGTGCGCCGAAGTCCAGCGTGGTTATGGAGTAACGGGAATAATAACTGCCGAGCTCAAGCCGTTTGATAATCCGGTAAGCGCCCGCGACGTACCAGCCGCGCACGTCGTCCAGGTTCTCCGAGGTGCCGCCGAAGATCAGTTGGTCGCGCACGTAGCGTCGGCACTCGGAATCGATGTGCAATTTGCCGCGCGCATACTGGCTATAGAACTGGTTGGTCCAGTCGGCTTTAGAAGACTCAGAGTAGGGAATGATGCCAGCCGTTGGGTTAAAGGGACTCACGCTCGTGCCTTTGCCCGTGGTGTCCTGATCCAAGCGCGAAGCTCCAATCAGCAAGCCCTTGGCCGGAGTGTTCCAGCGGAGATCGCCGCCGTACTGCAAACCGCCAAAGCTCGTGAAATGGGTTCCGAACTGCGTCAAGAGATAGGGATAGCCGCTATAGATGCTGTCGCTGCGATGGCCAGCATAGACAGTATAGGAAAGATCGCCGAGGCCTTGCTTGAGGGAAAGGGTGCCGTAAATATCGCCCCCCACATGAGCGATGGTAGCGTCGCGAATATCGGTGGGGTAAACGCTCTGCGGCAGCAGGGCAAAAGGCCGGAGGAAATCGAGATCTTGGGTATCGTTATATAGCCCGAGTCTGGTTTTGACCTTGCCGCCGCGAACACCAAACCAATCTCTAAAGCGGTAATCGGCGACAGCCCAGTCCAACGAGGGATGGTATTGGCCGATCTGGCCGAGGTTGCGATCGTAACCCTGCGCGCCCACGAGAAGCCTGTCGGTCACTCGGCTCGTAAGATTGAGACCGAAGTCGGTGAAGGCGCCGCTTCCCTGGCTGGTGTTCATAGTCAGCCAATTGTTGTCATCGGTGTAAATGAAGCCCTGCGACGCGAAGCCATGGACCTGCACCGTGCGGTCGAAGAGCTTGAATTCCTGGGCCTGGAGCGCGAGTTGGTCTGTGCGGAGAAAAACACAGAGAAAGGCCAATCCGAGCGTTGGTCGATGCATAGGTCTCCCCCGACAATTTGGCAGCTACTCTGAAGTATCGGGTAGGTTGAGGAAAGCTTGAGTGCTGGTGCGACAAGGCAAGGAGAATTAATAGAAATAATTGAAGATGACGACGGTAACTCCCGACCGATGATTTCGGGACCGAGGCGATTGACGACCTTGAAGGCTGGCCCTTACCCTGTAACGTGCACTTGAAGAACTCTGAAGTCTCCCATCTGGGGGTCGCCGACGACATTATGGATCTCGTCGGCGGGACGCCGGTGCTTCGATTGAGACGGCTGGTTCCGGCCGGGTCGGCCGATATCTTCGCCAAACTTGAATACTTGAATCCCGGTGGAAGCGTTAAGGACCGCGCCGCCATCGGGATAATCCGCAGAGCGGAGCGGGAAGGGAAGCTCGCGCCCGGCGGGACGATTGTGGAAGCGACAGCGGGGAATACCGGGATTGGGTTGGCGCTGATCGGAGTGAATCGCGGCTACAAGGTGAGACTGTTTGTGCCGGAAAACTTCTCACAGGAAAAAGTGATCATCATGCGCGCTCTGGGGGCGGAAGTTGAGCGCACCCCGGACGAGGAAGGTATGCAGGGGGCTATCCGGCGCGCCAAGGAACTGGTGGCGAGTGACCGCACCGCATTTATGGCCGGACAGTTTGAGAATCAGGCCAATCCCGATTACCACTATGAAACTACAGCCGTGGAACTCTTCGAACAGATGGGCGGCAAGGTGGATGCAGTAGTTTTGGGCTGTGGCACCTGCGGAACTTTCACCGGCGTCGCACGCTACATGAAGGAACATGTGCCCGGAGTGCTGGCGTTCGCAGTGGAAACTCAGGGTTCGATCCTCGCCGGTGGGCGGGCTGGGCCGCACAAAGTTGAAGGGATCGGGGTGAGTTTCATCCCCAAGACGTTTGATGCTTCAGTGTGCGATGAAGTGATTATGGTGACTGACGACGAGGCCTTTGGAACTGTGAAGCAGTTGGCGGCTCAGGAAGGCGTGCTGGCGGGTTCGAGTGGGGGAGCGGCGGTGTTCGGGGCTCTGCGAGTGGCGCGACAGCTGGGTGTTGGGAAACGAGTGGCCACGATCATTCCGGATTCGGCGGAGCGGTATTTGTCGAAGAAGATTTTTGAGGGCGGGATTTAGGCAGATTGTAGAAAGTCCTGATGAAGAAAAATAAACAAACAGGTTTTGCTACTCGCGCCATTCACGATGGGCAGGAGCCCGATCCCTTAACTGGCGCGGTTACCGTGCCCATTTATCCGACTTCGACCTACGTGCAGCAGGGAATCGGCGAGAACAAAGGTTACGAATATTCGCGGGTGTCGAACCCCACGCGGACGCGGCTGGAGGAGAACCTGGCGTCACTCGAAGGCGGGATGGCGGCGCCGGTGTTTGCCAGCGGGATGGCGGCGATTAATGCAGTCGCATGCATGCTGAAGTCCGGCGATCACGTGGTTTGCGGGAACGATTTGTACGGAGGAACGCCGCGGCTGTTTAACCAGGTGCTGACCTGCTTCGGGCTGGAGTTTTCGTATGTGGACACGTCGGAGGCGGAGAACGTTGAGCGCGCGATTCGAAGGAATACACGCATGGTGTACGTGGAGACGCCGACGAATCCGCTCATGCGGTTAAGCGATCTGGCCGCCATCAGCCAGATTTGCCGGCGCAAGAAAGTTCAGTTGGTAGTGGACAATACGTTCATGTCGCCCTACTTTCAACAGCCACTCGCGTTGGGTGCGGATATGGTGGTGCATTCGACGACGAAGTTTCTTAACGGACACAGCGATGGGCTGGGTGGCGTGGTGGTATGCAGCACTCCAAAGCAGGCGGAAAAGCTGGCCTTTCTGCAGAAGGCCGCCGGAGCAATACTTTCTCCGTTTGAGTGTTGGCTGGTGCTGCGCGGCGTGAAGACTCTGGCGGCGCGCATGGAGATCCACGACCGCAACGGGCGGATGGTGGCGGGGTTTCTGGCCGAGCATAAAAAGGTTGGCAAGGTTTTCTATCCCGGGCTTCCCGATCATCCACAGCACGAGTTGGCGAAGCGGCAGATGAGCGGCTTCGGCTCGATGATCACATTTGAGACCGGATCGCTGAAGAACGCCAACAAAATGCTGAAGAAACTGCGGGTTTGCTCGCTTGGAGAGTCATTGGGAGGAGTGGAGACTCTCATCTCGCATCCGGCGACGATGACGCACGCGGGCCTTGGCGAAAAAGGACGGAAGGCCATTGGAATTACCGACGGCATGGTTCGCATCTCGGTGGGGATCGAGGATATCGAGGACATTCTTGACGATCTGGAAGTGGGGCTGGGAGCTATATAAGAACTTCCTTGCTACGGATTTGCACGCATAGAGCCGAAACTTTTTGATTGTTATTCTTAGGCGCAGACTCTTTGGTCCCCGAACCGGCTTGGTACCTTCGGGGCTGAAAACCCTCAGAGATGGCGGTCCTCTATCGCGGCAGCGCTGCTCCACCCAAAGTATTAACTCTCAGCGGATGTTAGTAACGTCATTTGGTCGATTCCCGAGCGGTGACGGATTCAGCGATCCACCGCAGGTAGCTAGGCGATCCGTCTTCAATCGTCAGGGAGATGCATTCTGGGAGATCGTAGGAGTGGAGTTCGGCAATTGTCTGGCGCACCTGGGCAAAGGCCGCGGCCGTTGTCTTGACGATCAAAAGCCATTCGCGAGCTTCTTCTACTTTGCCTTGCCAGCGATAGATGGATTTGATCTGGGGGACGATATTAACGCAGGCGGCGATGTGACGCTCTAGCAGAGCGCGGCCGATTCTGCTGGCTTCTTCTTCCGAGCCGGCGGTGCTGAGGACGATTCGTTTGTCGGTCATATAAAATCGGCTGTCAGCTATGAGCCAATCGCCGATAGAGAGGGTAGCACTTTAAAGTCAAAGGGCGGAACATGCTAACGCAAATCAAGTTTGGCACATCGGGTTGGCGCGCAGTAGTGGCGGAGGAGTTTACGTTTGCGAACGTGCGGCGCGCGGTGGGCGGAATTGCGCGCTACGTGGCTGCGCAGAAGCCGCAAGGCGCGCGAGTGATTGTGGGGCGAGACCCGCGATTTCTGGGCGAGACTTTCTGTGCCATGGCAGCGGAAATTCTGACGACGCATGGCATCACTCCGGTGGTGGTTACAGAACCTGCTCCCACTCCCGCATTTGCTTATGCCGTCGTGCAAACCAAGGCAGACGGTGTGATCAACTTCACGGCATCGCATAATCCGCCGGAATACAACGGGATCAAGTTCTCGACGCCGGATGGTTGCCCGGCGCTGCCTGAAGTCACGAAGAAGATCGAGAGTGAAATTGAGGTGGGAGACGGCGCGGACTCGGCATCAAGTGCAAGGGGTAATGGCAGTAATGGAACCGCCAAGGAATCGCTCGATGCGAAACCAGGTTATTTGAAGCGGCTTGGCGAGGTTGTTGATCTGGACGTGATCCGCAAAGCGAACCTGCAGGTTTGTTTCGATCCCATGTGGGGAGCGGCAAGGGGATATTCAGACGCGCTTCTGCGGGACGCGGGGGTAAAGGTTGTTACCGTCCACGACTACCGGGATGTGCTGTTTGGCGGGCACGCGCCGGAGCCGGACGATCACCTGTTGGATGATCTGCGGGAAAAGATGCGGGCGACTAGGGCACAGATTGGCATTGCGACCGATGGCGACGCGGATCGCTTCGGAATTGTCGATGCGGATGGAACATTTCTTCAGCCGAACTATGTGATTGCGCTGCTCTTTGACTATCTGGTGGAGAGCCGGGGATGGAAGAACGGCGTGGCGAAATCGGTTGCGACCACGAACTTGATCAATGCGATCGCCAAGGCGCGTGGCGTGGAACTGTACGAGACGCCGGTGGGGTTCAAGTACATTGGCGAACTGATCATGCAGGATAAGATCGCAATCGGCGGCGAAGAAAGCGCCGGGCTTTCGATCCGCCATCACGTGCCGGAGAAAGACGGGTTGCTGGCGGGGTTGCTGTGTTGCGAGATGGTGGCAAAGCGAGGGAAGTCTCTGGGTGAGCAATTGAAGGCATTATGTAACCAAGTTGGTTCCTATCATCCGCGGCGGGAGAACTTCCGCTTGACGCCCGAGGTGAAGGAGAAGTTCACTGAGAAGTTGAAGTTTGATCCGCAGGAGTTCTGTGGGCGCACGGTCAGCGAAGTGGTACGCACGGACGGATTAAAGCTGGTTTTCGAGGACGGTTCGTGGGTATGCTACCGGCTCTCGGGGACGGAGCCGGTGGTTCGAGTGTACTCAGAGGCGCGGAGTGAGCGTGGTCTGGAGAAGTTGAGCACGGCAGCCAGGCAATGGATTTTCGAGTGAAGAATATTTCAAGAATTCGGCGCTTTCCCAGTCGGCAGGACGGGTTGCGCGCGATGGCGGAGAAGGCGCCGCAGGCGGAAGCCCTGGCCGCGTCGTGGATATTGAGTGTGCGCCCGTTGGCGGCGCGAGTATATGCCTTAAGACGACGCATTGCGACGATCACGGTTGCGGTGCTCGCCGGCTTGCTGTTTGTGCACGTGATGTTCGGCGCGAACGGGATGATCGTCTACAAGCAAAAACGGGCAGAGTATGACTCGCTGCAAAAGCGGATCGTACAGGAACAGAAGGAAAACGAACTCTACACCCAGCAGATTCAGGGATTAAAGACGGACGAAAAAGCAATCGAGAAAGAAGCCCGCGAACAACTGCGTTACGTGCGTCCCGGGGAGTACGTATACGTCCCGCCGGTTCCGGCGAATCTGCGGCCGCCTGCCAACCACTCGGCGAAAAAATAAGCTAGTCCCCATAAAGAATTCTCTGCCGATCCCATGGTGGAAGGACATGCAAGCGTGTGACATTCGGAAAGTTCCTCTGTGGTATAGTTCCGGACGTTAGTCGGTGATCGGTGGTGTTGAGTTGCTGCCGTATACGATTAAAATTCCTGCCATAACTTGGCGGCGTGGCGCCGCGATGATTAAAAAAGGAGAAAACCGGCCATGAGAAAAGTGTTAGTTCTTTGTCTTGCGATATGTTTCGTGTTTGCCCTTACGGCGATGGCGTTTGACAATATGGGGAAGAGCACGACTGTCAACGGGTGGGTGAGTGACGACAAATGCGGCGCTAAGGGCGCCAACGATAAGGCTGAGGCGTGTACCAAGAAATGCCTGGCCGCGGGCGCGAAGATGGTGGTTGTGACCGACAAGGATCAGACGGTTCTGACCGTGGATAATCCTGATGCACTGGCGGCACATGTGGGACATCACGTCGCAGTTACCGGACACGTCATGGGCGATTCCATCCACGTGGAAAGCGCGAAGATGCTCTGAGCGTCGACGAATGGGGTTAAACGAGGGCGGCTGCGGCCGCCCTTTTATTTTTGGCGGACACTTCTCTCGGCGTCGAAGATCTGCGGGGGCTACTTTACCGCACCACGCCTTCGAGCGGCGAACTCGCCGTGGCGTAAAGCTTCTTCGGCATGCGTCCGGCTAGATAGGCTTGGCGTCCGGCGAGCACGGCGTGGTGCATGGCTTCGGCCATCAAAACCGGATCCTGTGCGTTGGCGATGCCGGTGTTCATCAGGACTGCATCGGCGCCGAGTTCCATCGCAATGGCAGCGTCGGAAGCGGTGCCGACTCCCGCGTCCACGATGAGCGGCACGCCGCTAATTATTTCGCGCAGGATACGAATGTGGGCCTGGTTCTGGATGCCCATGCCGCTGCCGATGGGCGCGCCGAGCGGCATAACCGCGGCCGCGCCGGCCTCCACCAGACGCTTAGCGAAGACGATGTCGTCGGAGGTGTACGGCAAAACGGTGAAGCCTTCACTGACCAGAACACGCGTGGCTTCGAGCGTGGCCTGCACGTCCGGGTAAAGCGTGGCCTGGTCGCCGATCACCTCGATCTTCACCCAGTCGGAAAGACCGACCTCGCGCCCGAGGCGTGCCGCGCGAATGGCTTCGTCGGCGGTGTAACAACCGGCGGTGTTGGGCAAGAGAAAATATTTCTTCGTATCGATATAGTCAAGCAGCGATTCCTTGCTGCGGTCAAGGTTAATGCGGCGAACGGCTACTGTGACCATCTCGGCGCCGCTGGCTTCGAGTGCGCGTGCAGTTTCCTGGAAAGACTTATATTTTCCCGTGCCGACGATCAGGCGGGAGCGGAAGGAACGGCCGGCAATGAGGAGTGGGTCGGTCATGGGTATATTGTAATGAAAATAACCGGTAAGGGACATCGATGGTGGGGTAGGACGTCCTGGCGGAAACAAAAGCAGATTCCTCAGCGGCTGAAGCCGCTTCGGAATGACAAGATCATGGAAGTATTGTCGCTTCCGCCTGGGCGTACAGTTCTTCGATCTGCTTGCGATAGCGTTCCTCGACCACTCGCCGGCGCAGTTTCAACGTGGGTGTGAGAGCGCCGTTGTCGGCGGTGAATTCGTCGGGGACCAGTAGGACCCGTTTCAGCTTTTCGAATCTTGCGAGATTCTGGTTCACTTCTTCCACAATTCCTTCGTAGAGCGTTTGGATCTTAGGCTTGGCGACCAGCTCGGCGCGCGAGGAAAAGGCAATGCCATTGGTGCGGGCCCAGTCTTCAAGCAGCGCAAAGTTGGGCGAGATGATGACAAAGGCGAACTTGCGCTTGTCGCCGAGGACGGCAGCGGTGCCGATGAACGGGTTTAGTTTCAGAGAGTTCTCGATGGGTTGCGGGGCGATGAACTTGCCACCCGAGGTTTTGATGAGCTCTTTCTTGCGGTCGGTGACCGAGAGATATCCGTCGGCGTCGAGGTGGCCGATGTCTCCGGTCTTGAACCAGCCGTCCTGGAATGCGTTGTGGGTTTCTTCGGGGCGGTTCCAGTAGCCCTTGAAAACGGAGGGGCCGCGCACCAGAATTTCGCCGTCCTCGGCAATGCGGACTTCGAGGTTGGTGAGAATCTTGCCAACGGTACCGATGCGATGGTTGACCGGCGTGTTGACGGCGATCACGGGAGAGGTTTCGGTCAAGCCGTAGCCTTCATGAATGCGGATGCCGACGGTGGCGAACCATTCCGCAAGTTCGCGGCCGAGGGGCGCGCCACCGGAAATGAAAGTTTCAACGTTGCCGCCCATGCCAGTGCGGATCTTCGAGAAGACCAGTTTGTTGGCGAGTCTCCAGCTAGTTGAGGTGGGAGTTTCTCCTGCAAGAATTGCCGGCCTGTTGGCCCGGCCGACGGAGAGCGCCCAGCGGTAGATGGCGCGTTTGGGGAAGCCGCGGGCTGAAGACTCGGTCTTGGCGTAGATTTTTTCGTAGACTCTGGGCACGGAGACGCACAGCGAAGGGCGCACTTCCAGCAAGGTTTCGGGGAGATTCTCCATGAAGGGACAGTAGGCGAGTGTTACGCCGTGATACAGCATGGAGAGATCTACGTGGCGAGCAGTGACGTGCGAAAGGGGAAGAAACGAAACGCTGCTCAGCCCGGGATGGACGTCGAAGCCGAGCAGAGAACAAGCGATATTGGACGCCATGTTGCCGTGAGTCAGCATCGCGCCCTTGGATGTTCCTGTGGTGCCGGAGGTATAGATGATGGTGGCCAGATCGTCGGGCTGTATGGATCGAGCCAAAGATTCGGCCTGGTGGTCGAGCGTGAGTGGGCCCTGCGTCATGAACTCATCCATGAGCGCGTAGTTTGCAAGCTGATAGCCTGGGATTTGGACGTGATCCATGGCCACGATTTTCTGAACTCGCGTCCGGGAAAGAATGGTTTGGACCTTGCGCAGTTGATGCTCCGTGGAAACGAAAACGACGCTGGCGCCGGAGTCGTGCAGGGTGTGAGCGGTTTGTTCAGGTGTTAGCGTGGCGTATACAGGAACGGTGACAGCGCCTAGCAGCAAGATGGCGAAATCGGCGGTGGACCACTCGGGGCGATTCTCGCTGAGAATGGCGACCCGGTCGCCTTTGTGGACACCCCATTCCTGCAGCGCATGAGCGGTTCCAGCAACGTTGCGACGGAAATCCGACGAAGAGATGCACAGCCAGTTTCCTTCTTGGCGATGCAGCATGGCGCGGTCGAGGTTGCGCCCGGCAGCGGCAAAGAAGACGTCGTTCAACGTGGCGAGAGTCATCGGAGACGGAATAGGTCTGAACAGCAAATGTACTGTGTTGATGTTCCCTTCGGCAATGCGAAACGTGCGGAGAGCACGGTACTAATTGGTGTTCTGGGCATTGGTCTTCATGCGATCGGCAGCTCGAAAGAAAACACCGAACCACGGCCGACCTGGCTGGTGACGCTGACCACCCCGTTGTGGGCTTCTATTATGGCCTTGGCGATGGCCAATCCCATGCCAGTGCCTTGCACGCTATAACGTTGGTCGCGGCCGCGGTAGAATTTATCAAAGACCAGCGATTGCTCGAAGTCGTCGATGCCGGGCCCGTGATCGGTGACGCTGGTGACGATGCGATTCGCCCGCAGTTCGGCGGTAATAGTAATGGGCGAAGTGGAGGGAGAGTATTTGGCTGCGTTTTCCAGCAACTGCCTGAGTACTTCCGCGATGCGAGCGGAATCCACCCGCACCTTGGGCGGCGATGCGGGCACGCGGATTTCGAGTGGATGCTGGCCAAGAACTACTCTGGATTCTTCCACCGCCGACTCGATCACTGTGGCGATATCCACGGGAGCGAAGTGCAGTTCGACCTTGTGGGCATCGAGTTGAGCCATTTCTGTGGCTTCGCCCACCAATCGGTCGAGGCGATCGGTTTCTTCGTTAATTACGGTCAGCAGCTCCTTCCGTTGGGCTTCGTCGAGGTTGTAGTCCGAGAGCAAGCCGGTGACTGCTGCCTTGATGCCGGTGAGTGGGGTGCGCAGTTCGTGGGTGACGGAATCGAGCAGGACGGCGCGCAGATTTTCGCTCTGATGAGCCGCTTCGGTTTGAGAGAGCTTTTCGATGGCTCCAGCGCGCTCAATGGCGATGCCGATCATGCTGCCCAGGGCCTCCAGAGTGGCGCGCGAGAGTGCTGGACCCGCGATGCCGACGGCTCCGGTAGTACGCGTGCCCAGATGCAGAGGCGTGAGAGAAATTCCACGCTGCGAATCAATGACCGGTTCACCGCGAGAACTTACCATCTGAAGATCCTGCAGAGCGAGCCAGGTTGCTTTGGGGTCGGTGCGGTAAACCTGCTGAGAACTCAGCAAATAGATGGCAGCGGCTTTGGCGCCGAATCCGTCACACACGTAGGCGGGAATCGCATTCAGTAGTTCGGCCACATTGTCAGTGGCGAGCAGGCGCTGGCTGAAAGCATAGAGCCGTTCCACATCGCGGCGGCGCTGAACGGCGTCGGCGGTTTGCCGGCGAGCGCGGTCGGCGAGTTGGCTGGCAATGCCGGCGGTCACTAGGAAAGCGAACAGCGCCACCCAGTTTTGCGGGTCGGCGACGGTGAAGGTTCCAATGGGAGGAAGAAAATAATAGTTGAAGGCGAGCGTAGCCAGGACCGCGAGAAAAACCGAGAAACGAAATCCCCAGTACGCCGCTACCCAGAGGACCATCAGCAGGAATGTAAGTGCCACGGTGGTGGGGTTCACGTGGAGGACACGCCGATAAACTTGCATCACCGCTTCGGCGGCCGCGAGGCAGGCGGCGTAGCGAAACAAGTGTTGTGGCCAGCGAGCTTTCACGGGCACGATTGTAACGGAAGCGAAGCAAAAAAGGCTTTTCACCACGGAGGCACAGAGACACAGAGAAAATCTTTAACTATTCTTGTTTTACTTTTGTCTTTCTGTGGCTCTGTGTCTCCGTGGTGAATCGATTCGACAATTTCCGCTCCGGCGTGGAGAATAGCGGCGATGACTAAGACTCCTGAGGAATGGCTCAAGGAAGTGGACACGGCCCAACGTCCGGCGGTGTTCAAGTTGTTTCTGGGTTATGCCCCGGGCGTGGGGAAAACTTATGCCATGCTGAGTGAAGGCGTGCGGCGGGCGAGCCGAGGCGAAGAAGTAGTCATCGGGGTGGTGGAGACGCACGGACGCAAACCGATTGTGGAGCTTTCTTCGCGACTGGAATCCGTTCCTCGCAGGAAGCTGGAATACAAATCGACCATCTTTGAAGAGATGGATGTGGACGCTATCCTGGCCCGCAAGCCGCATGTTGTGCTGGTGGATGAGCTGGCCCATACCAACATTGAAGGCAGCAAGCACCCGAAGCGCTATGAAGATGTGTTCGAGTTGCTGGATGCGGGAATCGATGTTCTTTCCACGTTGAATGTGCAGCACATCGAGAGCCTGGCGCCGACAATTCGAGGCCTGACCGGCGTTCAGGTGCGGGAGACGGTGCCGGACTGGGTGATCCGGCGCGCCGGCGAGATTGTGATGGCGGACCTGACGCCGCAGGCGCTGCAGACCCGCATGAAGCGTGGAGATATTTATCCGCTGGAGCGGGTGGAGCGGGCGCTGGCGAATTTCTTCCGGAACACAAACCTGGTTGCGTTGCGCGAGTTGGCGCTGCGGCAAGTGACTCAGGCCGTTGACCGGACGCTTTCCGAATTGA
Organism: Acidobacteriaceae bacterium; assembly: GCA_003168355.1. GTDB lineage: Bacteria > Acidobacteriota > Terriglobia > Terriglobales > Acidobacteriaceae > Sulfotelmatobacter. The sequence continues at coordinate 54,327 of PMSQ01000093.1, forward strand.
AGACGCAAGACGGGCATCTGTTGCAGGTGCGCGAGCGGATTGCCGTGTGCATCAGTTCGAATCCCGCGGCGCAGTATTTGATTGCTCGCGGGGCGCGTATGGCACAAGCGTTGGATGGCGATCTGATCGTGCTTTATGTAGACACGGGCGCGGACGAGAGCGACGAGAACCAGCGGACCCTCGCCGACAACATACGCTTCGCTGAAAGTGTGGGTGCGAAGGCGGTGAAGGCCGAAGGCAAGGTGGTCGCGGAATCGGTTGCGGAGTTCGTGCGAGAGAATCACGTCACACAGGTGGTATTCGGACGGTCGGCCACGAAGGGTTGGAAGCGATATTTCTATCTTTCCGCGATTCACAAGTTTCTGCGCGATACGCCCGCGGTCGATGTCCATATTGTGACCCAGGAAATGCGGTAGAGGCGATGACGGACGAGCACAGGCGAATCCTGGTGGTGGACGACGAACCACAGATCACGCGTGTGTTGCGCACGACGCTTTCGGCGCAGGGGTATGACATTCGTGTAGCGAACGACGGCGAGATGGCGCTGGAGTTGATGAAGAACTGGACGCCGCATGTGGTGATCACGGATTTGGCCATGCCGAATCTCGATGGAGTAGCCCTGTGCCGGCAGGTACGAACGATGTCGCAGGTGCCGATTATCGTGCTCTCGGTACGCGGGCAGGATCGCTCTAAGGTGGAGGCTCTGGACGCCGGCGCCGATGACTACGTCACCAAACCGTTCAGCATGAACGAATTGCTGGCGCGAATTCGCGCGCAATTGCGGCGCACGCCCGAAGCGGAGGAACAGCCCAGCACGATCACTACTGGAGATTTCTCCATCGATCTGGATGCGCGCTCGGTCAAGGTTGCAGGAGACGAAGTTCGTTTAACCCCGAAAGAATTTGACTTGCTGGTGTATCTGGCGCGGCGTCCGGGCAAAGTCGTGACGCACCGCACGTTGTTGGCCGCCATCTGGGGTCCCAATAGCACCGAGCAGCCGGAATACCTGCGCGTTTTTGTTGGGCAACTGCGCAAGAAAATTGAGATTGATCCCTCCTCACCGAAATATCTGCTGACCGAACCCTGGGTTGGGTACCGCTTCGATCCCGGGTCGTAAGTCCTGCCGTTTTGTTGATCTTCCCGTCCGACTATCCTTAACGAACATTTTATGGAGCCTTTATTCGGGCTTGCCGCGTTCGCGCGTCCAATGGTTCATAGCAGCCGAGAAGCTCGGCGCGAATGACCGGCAAGTTCATGGAGAGGAACAATATGTGGATTCACGAAGTGGCGCCAGAACGGTTGGCAGAGCTTTTTCACCATTATCACGAGGCGCTGATTCCGGAGAGGCCCGGCGATCGCGGCGCGGAGAGGAACTCGTGGAAGGAAGTCCCGCCACAAGAGAAGAGCCGACTGGTGGTGGCGGCGCGGCTGGCGCTGCTCGAACTGGAATCGACGACCGAAGATCACGCAAACTCGCGGCAGTATTTTGCCCAGCCGGGTGAAGCGGAATGGGGCTGCTAGGCGCGATTCGGCGAAGCGCATCGGCCGGAAAAGCAGTAAAGCTATCCACGCCTTTACGAAATCTTTAGGAATTCTTTAACTCTCTCTTACTCCCGCGGTGGTGAACTAAGAGATTAACAACAGCGCAGCAGATGGAGCAGCGCGATGTGGCTGGCAGTTGTGCTTGTAGCCATTACGTTTGCGGGAACCGTGTTTATGATCCGTTTTCTGATTGCTCTGCTTCGGGAGGGTGCGCCTTCGGTGTGCTACTGGGTGATTCCTTCAGCGGCTGGAGATAACGAGGAAACGGCGTGGGCGGATACCGAAGTTGATTTTGGGTTCGAGACTCGGAATTTCACGTCCTCACATGCAAATACAGGATTTGAGGGCTGGCGCGTGATGAATCCTTGGGAAGCAGGGGCGCGAGCGGTCCGTTCGAATAAGGGAGAGATGGCGTGAGGCGAAAGCAGGCCTGGCAGCGTGATGCGGAGGCGGTCGTCTTTGTCCTTGTATTTGTGTTGCTTCTAGGGGGAACCGAAGCGACGCGAGGATATGCGCAGAGTCAAGATCAGGCGAGTGTGCAGGCGGCGAAACTGACCGCACCGGTCAAGTTCTAGGGCCGAAAGGACTTGTGATGCTGGATGCGATCTTTCTAGCGGTGACGACTCTGTTTTTTGCGGTGTCGCTCGCTTACGTGGTCTTCTGCGAGCGCGTACGTTGAGACGAATATGAACGCTGAACCGATCATCATGTTGATTATTTGCGCGGGGTTGCTGGTGTACCTCGTCTACGCCATGCTGCGGCCGGAGAAATTCTGATG
>PMSQ01000089.1 GCA_003168355.1 Acidobacteriaceae bacterium
GACCTGATGGCCTGCAAGAACATGCGCTGCCGCAAACGGTTCGAAATCTCCGGCGTGCAGTCGGTGGTTTTCACGGAGTGATCTAGGGCGTCCACTCACTTAGCAGTTGGCAATTGGCATTTCGTTCCTGCGGAGATAAGCGCCGCTTCTGCTTTTTCTTCTCTGTCCGATCCAGCCCCGAGTTGGCTAAATGCGAAGTGCTAATTGCCAATTCCTCATTTATACTGACAAGTTTCCCACCGTCCTCGGAAGCCGCCAGTAAGGAGTCATGTTTTGAAAATCCTGGTTTGCATGAAGCAGGTGCCGCAGAAAGATGCACCGCTCAAGCTCAACGAAACCGCCGCCTGGATCCGTGAAGACGTCTCGTACGAAGTGAACGAGCCGGATGCCTATGCGCTCGAAGAAGCCTTGCGCCAGAAGGAGAAGCACGGCGGAGAAGTGGTAGTCATCACCTCCGGCCCGGCCCGCGCCCAGCAGGTGTTGCGCGAGGCGTTGGCCAAAGGCGCTGACCGCGCCATCCATCTCGAAGACAATGCCTTCGTCGGACTCGATGCTTTCAACACGGCGAAAGCGTTCGCAGCTGCCATCAAAGACGAAACCTTCGACTTAGTCTTCACCGGGTTGCAATCGGACGACTACGGCTACGCGCAAACCGGTGTCATCCTTGCCGAATTGCTGGGCTGGCCCCACGCCACCATCATCATGCAGATTGAAAAAAATGACTCCGGCATCCGCGTAAAGCGGGAACTCGAGGCCGGATTCTTCCAGTTCGTCGATATGCCGCTGCCTGCCGTGCTTACCATTCAGTCCGGCATCAACAAGCTGCGCTATGCCACGCTGATCGGCATCAAGCAGGCCAAGAACAAGCCACTGCGAAAAGTGACGCTCGCCGAAGTGCAGTCCGCCATCGGCGAGAACCTGCAGAAGATCGAACGCCTCTACGTGCCGCAGAAAACCAAGAAGACCGAACACATAGAAGGCACGCCGGTCGAGATCGCGAAAAAGCTGGTGGATAAACTGCGCAACGAACTGCGCGTGCTGTAAATGATCGTGTGGGCTGAGCGAAGATCGGATTATTTTCGGCCTAAGGATTTCGTGACATGACCCTTTCGTCCCAATCCCCGTCCTCCCACAGTTGGAGTGCGGCTGACTATGCGGCCAACGCTCACTTCGTGCCGGCACTCGGGCAGCCTGTGTTGGATTTGCTCCAGCCGCAGCCCGGTGAGCGCATTCTCGATCTGGGTTGCGGAGATGGAATCCTCGCTGAGAAACTGGTCGCGCTCGGTGTCAAGGTGGTCGGCATCGACAATTCTCCAGACATGATCGCCGCCGCACGCCTGCGCGAGATTGATGCGAGAATGATGGACGCCAGGTCGCTAACGTTTGAGAACGAGTTCGACGCGGTCTTTTCCAATGCCGCGTTGCACTGGGTGAAGGACGATCCGGACGCGCCGGTCGTCGGCGCGTTTCGCGCCCTGGTGGCCGGCGGAAGGTTTGTAGGGGAATTAGGCGGCCACGGCTGCGTCAGCGCAATTGCCGTCGCGCTGATGACCACACTTGAGCGCCGAGGCATCCCGGACGCCGCTTCGTGGATTCCGTGGTATTTTCCGACTGTCGACGAGTACGAAACGCGTCTGCGGCGGGCCGGGTTTGTGCCGCAGAGTGTGCAATTGCTCCCCCGTCCCACGCTGCTGCCAACCGGAATGCGCGGGTGGTTAGAGACATTCGCCAATCCGTTCTGCGCCGCGCTTGCGCAGAATGAGCGGGACGATTTTCTTGACGAAGTCACGGCTATACTCAAACCTGTTCTGTGTGATTCTCAGGGGCGCTGGACCGCAGACTATATGCGCCTTCGCTTTGCAGCTATCAAGACCTGAGGCGCGGGCGGATCTCGTCGCAAAGCCGGCAACACCAGCGATCAACGGATCTCAGGCATCGTCCCACAAGGACGGTACCAGAAAATGCAGCTCTTGAGGGATCAAATGGCTGACACAATCCTCGTAGTCGTCGAACAACGCGAAGGCAAACTGAACCGCGTCTCCTGGGAGACCATCACTGCCGGCCAGGCAATAGCCGCGGCCACCGGCTGGAATCTCGAAGCTGCCGTCGTCGGAGGCAGCGCGTCTATCTTTGCCGCGGAAGTTGCCACCAAGAAAATGGCAAAGGTCTACGCCGTCGAATCCCCGAAGCTCGATCCTTACACGCCCGACGCTCTCGCTGCGGCGCTCCAGCAACTCCTCACAGCGAAGCAGCCCAAGCTGGTGTTGATGCCGCACACCTACCAGGTGCGCGATTTTGTCCCCAAGCTCGCCACTGCGATGGGACGTACCGTCATCAGCGACTGCATTGGCTTCAAACATGAAAATGGCAAGCTGGTCTTCACCCGGCAGATGTTCCAGGGCAAATTTGCCGCCGATGTCAGCTTCAGCAGCGACGCTCCATGGTTTGCCACTTTCCAGAACGGCGCCTTCCGCGGAGACAAAGCCGAAGCCGGCGCGAGCGCGGCCCCGGTCGAAACCGTAAGTGTTGACATCGCCGATGGAGTCGTGCGCAACAAGCCGCAGGAGGTGTTCAAAGAGGCGAAGCAAGCCGTCGACCTGACGCAAGCTGAAATCATTGTTTCGGTCGGCCGCGGCATCAAGGAGCAGAAGAATATCGAAATCGCTAAACAACTGGCCGACGCTCTGGGCGGAGATCTTGCTGCTTCGCGACCCATCTGCGACAACGGCTGGCTCCCCATGGACCGCCAGATTGGGTCTTCAGGGCAGACGGTCGCGCCCAAGCTTTATCTGGCTCTTGGCATCAGCGGCGCGATTCAACACATCGTCGGGATGAAAGGCTCGCGCGCCATCATCGCCGTGAACAAAGACTCCGAAGCGCCGATTTTCGAGATCGCCGACTATGCGATTGTAGGGAATTTGTTCGACATCGTTCCGCCGCTGATCGAGGAAGTGAAGAAGGCAAAGGCGGGCAGCTAAATTCGAATATTTGACCATTTTATTGACTATAGATAGAATAGTGGTCATGAACGATATTTCGATTTCCGAATTCAAGGCCAAGTGTCTAGGGCTGATTGAACAAGTCCGCAGGACGCGTCAGCCGCTGCGGATCACGCGTCACGGTCGTCCTGTGGCGGAGGTAATTCCCGCCGGCCCCGATCGCAAGCGAAAGTTCTTGGGAGACATGATTGGTACCGCTGAAATTGTCGGCGATATCGTCTCGCCAGTTATCGATCTGGAAGACATTGAGGCCTATCGCGATTGAACCTACTGCTCGATACGCATATCTGGATTTGGAGCAAGTTGGATCCGAAGCGCATCGGAAAGCGCGCGGCGGAAGAGCTGTCGAAGAGCGGCAATGAGCTTTGGCTGTCTCCAGTCAGCGTTTGGGAAGCTCTCGCGCTCATGCAGAAAGGCCGCATTCGCGTGGAGGATCCTTTGGCATGGGTCGAGCGAGCAGCCGATCAACTGCGTGAGGCGCCGCTGACTCAGGAGATCGTTCGCACCGGTTTCTCGCTGTCTCTGCCGCATGCAGATCCGGCGGATCGATTTCTGGCCGCGACCGCCAAAGTGCTGAAGTTGACTCTGGTGACTGCGGACCAGAGGTTACTCGGCCTCGGCGAAATAGCCAGTCTGGCAAATCGTTAATTGCTAAATGCTGATCTTCCGCAAACCCATCGAAGGTATCGAACGCCCGCAAATGCCCGCCGACGTTGTTATCGTCGGTGGCGGCCCGGCGGGTATGGCGTGCGCACTCCGCTTATCGCAACTCATCGATCAACACAACGCTACGCATCCCGACTCGCAGCTCAGCAAAGAAAATATCTACGTCCTCGAAAAGGCTCGTGAGGTCGGCCAGCATTGCCTTTCCGGCGCATTGCTCGATCCGCGCTCCATGCGCGAACTGCTTCCTGGCTTCGAAAAAGAGGCTCCGCTCGATGCCGAAGTCATCAAAGAAGCCGTTTACTTCCTCACTGAGAAGAGCAAATTCAAGCTTCCTATCACGCCCCCTCCTCTGCGCGATCACGGCAACTACGTGATCTCGCTGAATCGCTTCGTCAAGTGGCTGGGCGGCAAGGTGGAAGAGACGGGCATCACCATCTTCACCGGCTTCGCCGGCTCCGAACTAATCTTTAGCGACGATCAGAAAGAAGCCCGCGTTACCGGTGTTCGCACCGACGACAAGGGCGTCGACAAAGAAGGCCATCAGAAATCCAACTTCGAGCCAGGCTACGACCTCAACGCCAAAGTCGTGATCCTCGCCGAAGGCCCGCGCGGTTCGCTGACAAAACAGCTCATCAATAAATTCGATCTCGCGCGTAACGCCAACCCGCAAACCTACGGTGTCGGCGTGAAGGAACTCTGGGAGGTTCCTTCAGGACGCATCGCCGCAGGCGAGGTTATCTACACCATGGGCTGGCCGCTCACCACCAAAGAATACGGTGGCGCGTGGATGTATGGCGGCAAAGACAACGTTGTCTCGCTCGGCTTCGTCACCGGGCTCGATTATGCCGACCCGCGCCTCGACCCGCAACGCGTGCTGCAGGATTTCAAACAGCATCCCTTCGTCGCGAAGCTGCTCGAAGGCGGCAAGATGATCCGCTACGGCGCCAAGTCCATGCCTTACGGCGGCTGGTGGGCGGTTCCACCCGTGGCCGGCAATGGCTGGATGATCCTCGGCGACTCCGCCGGCTTCGTCAACTCCGCGCGGCTCAAGGGCATTCATCTCGCCATCAAGAGCGGAATGCTGGCCGCCGAAACGGCTTTCGAAGCGCTAAAAAAAGACGATTCGTCAGCTGCCACGCTCGGCGAGTTCCAAAAGAAAGTGGAATCCAGCTGGATCAAAGATGAGCTCTGGAAAGTCCGCAACATGCACCAGGGTTTCGAGCGCGGATTCTACGCCGGCATGTTTCACACTGGCCTGCAAATGATCACCGGCGGACGCGGCCTGCGTAACCGCTATCCCGCGACGGCCGGCTACGAGCACATGCGCAAGCTCGCCGACTTGCCCGCCGACGGAGGCGCTGAAGCTCACCTGCTGGGCCCGGCCAAAGGCGACGGCAAGCTCACCTTCGACAAGCTCACCGACCTCTACCACTCCGGCACCAAGCACGAAGAAGATCAGCCCGCGCACCTGGTCATCGACGACACCAACATTTGCAACACACGCTGCGTGAAAGAATTCGGCAGCCCCTGCCAGAATTTCTGTCCCGCCAGCGTCTACGAAATGGTCGACGACGCGAGCCAGCCCAACGGCAAACGCATTAGCCTGAACCCGTCCAATTGCGTCCACTGCAAAACCTGCGACATCGCCGACCCATACCAGATCATCACCTGGGTGCCCCCGGAAGGTGGCGGCGGGCCGAATTACGACGGCATGTGAGGCTGCGTGGAGCGGCAAGGCTCTTGTGGGAACGGGCGCCTCGCCCGTTCAGCCGACGAGAGCGGAGCGCAGGTGTGGAGCGGCAGTGCCCGCGTCAAGCGAACGCTGTTGCTCGTGGTGCCTTCATTTATCAGCCCGTGGTAGCATTTCCGCCATGCGATGTCGCCTGATCATTTGTGCTGTTCCAGTAGTCCTTACTCTTGCCGCCTTGGCGCAGCAGCCCAGCATCCCGTCCACCGGTTACCCCGGCCTTGATCAATACCGCGCCTCGCGCATCGCGATCTTCACCGACGACTTCGGCCAACTGGTCCGCTATCGCGAGGCCAACGCCGTGCTCAAGCCGTCCGCGCCCAGCGAGAGCCTCGTCGTCTTTTTCGGTGACTCCATCACCGACCTGTGGCATCTCGACGAATATTTTCCCGGCAAGTCCTACATCAACCGCGGCATCGGAGGCCAGACCACGCCCCAGATGCTGATCCGTTTTCGCCAGGACGTGATCGATCTTCATCCCAAAGTAGTTGTCATTCTCGCCGGTACCAACGACATCGCGGGCAATACCGGCCCCATGCGGCTCGAAGATATCGAGGCCAACTACGCCTCTCTTGCCGAACTCGCGCGCGCACACGATATCAAAGTGATCTACTCCTCAGTGCTGCCGGTACACAACTACACTCCCCGGTCACAGGATATGTTTGCGCAACGCTCTCCGACGAAGATTCTCGAACTGAACCGCTGGCTGCAAAACTACGTTGCCGCGCACACCGACTGCCTCTATCTCGACTACTTCGCCGCCATGGTCGACGACAAAGGTCTGCTCAAACGTGACCTAGCCGAAGACGGCCTGCATCCCAACGCCGCGGGATACAAAATTATGGTGCCGCTGGCCGAGGCAGCGATCGAAACAGCCCTCGGAACTCAGCACCGATAAAGCCCTTTGTCGCCCACACGGCCTATAATGTGCCTCAAGAGGTCGTTAGCCAGTTTCTTGACGGCCAACGACTAACGACCAGCAACCAACGACTGTGCCCCTCACCGACAAATTCGGGCGCGCCATCACCGACCTGCGGATCTCCATCACCGACCGCTGCAACTACAAGTGTGTCTACTGCCGCACGGGGAATGAAGGCGCACTGTACGGCGACCTGCCATTTGAGGACTATTTGCGCATGACGCGCGTGCTGGTCGGGATGGGCGTGACAAAAATTCGTCTTACCGGCGGCGAGCCCTTGCTGCGCAAAGGCGTGGTCGAATTTGTCCGCGACCTGGGGAAGCTCCGCGTTCCCAACCAAAACGGTGGCGAGCCCCTCGACATCGCGCTCACCACCAACGGCCATCTTCTCGCCGATCTTGCGCAGCCGCTCAAAGCTGCCGGCCTCACCCGCGTCACTGTCTCCATGGACGCCGTCGATCCCGACCGCTTCGCCCGCATCACGCGCGTGCCCAACGGATACGATCACGTCCTCGCCGGCATTCGCGCCGCCCGCCGCGCCGGATTGTGGCCGCTGAAAGTGAATTGCGTTCTGATGCGCGGCTTCAACGAAGATCAAATCATCCCGTTCGGCATGTTCGCGCGCGAAGAAGGCGTGACCGTGCGCTTTATCGAATTCATGCCGCTTGAAGAAGGCCGCACCTGGTCGCCCACGACGGTGGTCATGCTCGACGAAATCCTGGCCCGCATGGCAGAGTACCGGCCGCTGGTCGAAATCCCGCACGCCCGCTCGGAAACCGCCCGCCGCTATCGCTTCGACGACGGCGTCGGCGAAATCGGCATCATCGCCCCCGTCTCCCATCCCTTCTGCGGACACTGCAGCCGCATCCGCATCACCAGCGACGGCAAAATCCGCACCTGCCTGTTCTCGGTGTGGGACCACGACCTCCATGCCCAAATGCTCCGTGGCGACAGCGACAAAGAGTTAGCCGATTTCATCTGTGAAGTCGTACAGAAAAAAGAAGAGCGCCACCACATCGGCGAGCCGGATTTTGTGCCGGCGTCGAGGACGATGGTGCATATCGGGGGATGACGTGTGCCCAGTTAAACCAATCACTGGGTCGACTCGTCCTTGAGCTTCTCGATTGTGGTTTCGGCAATGGATAGATAGACGCTGGCGCGTTCGTCGGGGTCCTTTAGTTGTTTCGCCCAAGCCAGAGCTTCCTCCGAACGACCGGCTTCCACTTCGCGTTCCGCGATGAAACCGAGCGCACGGCCCCGGAAGAAATGGTCGTTAATCCTGGACGCTATTTTGTGCGCTCGGTCGAAATGCCCAAGGAAGGCAAACGTATCGGCCAACAACGCCCAGGCGTCGACCTGGTCCTGCCCGTAGGCAGGCCTTTCGTTTTCTTGCAGCGCCAAATCAAGTGTGTGCTCCGCGCCGATGCGATCTCCGGTGTCTATCTGAGCCCAAGCCATGTCGTGCAGAAGAAGGACGGTGCGCTCGTGGGCCCGATTCGCAGCCTCGATCGCGAGTCGAAGAGTTGTTATCGCGCCGTTGCTGTCGCCTGCTTCTGACTGCTGGTTTGCGGTATCCCGCAGGACTCTTATTTTCACCCAGGGATCGCTGATCTTCAGCGCCGTTCGCACCACTGCGTCCGGGCCCTCTTGCTGCGCTTGGGCAACAGCGATCTGCGTTTGCAGGTCTACCCGCTCATCTTTGACTTCCACTTTATGCAGAAAGCGCGTTGCCGATGGCAAGTCGCCGACCGCGATCGCTGCCCGCGATAGGTTTGACCAGTCTAAATAATCGGGTTTCGCTTTGGCTTCGACGGCTTTCTCCGCTTCTTCGAGGGCTCGTTGTGCTCCCTCCGGATATCTGGCGCCGAGCGCGGCGGCAACCCCACCGAGTTGGTGTTCCGGCGATTCGATAACAAGAGGTAAGTTTTTTCCTGACTGAAAGCACGCGCGCAACGCAGCGTTTACCGCCTCGGCAGCCGCCGGATCATTCCCCTTTTCATGCTGCGCGATGGCGATCTCGATGAACGCGTCACTCCGTGACCCGGGCAAACGGATCCCTCGCGCCGCATTTACGGCGTCTTCGAGAAATCCCCGCTCGATCTCCTGACTGACGACTGTTTTCAGGTCCTCATCGTGTTCAAAAATGTCCTTCACGCCATCTGCCTTCGACACGCGGGAGGCGAAATCCTGCAGAGTAGCAGAAGGTTCCAAGGCGGAACGAATCTCGTCCGCGTAAGCCTTTTTCAGGTGATGCTGCAAATACCGGATATCATCGCGATCGCCAGCGTAGTGAAGAGACTCTACGAGTTGATTCACCTTTTTGGAGATCGATCCGTCGTAGCTGCTGTCTTCTTCTGCGGCCAGACGAACCACCGCGTCTCGGGCTTGCCGCAACGCCCCCTGAAGTTCGTCCTGGGTTTCCTGATCCCCTTGTTCCGACTGTTCTTGTGCTGGCATTGAAAAGGCAAGAAAAAGGCAGGCGAGTAAAAGCAGCCACTGAAGTGAGGCAGATGAGGGCCGGGCGAAGCGCATGGTAGAGACTCGCGCAGTTTATGCTAATCGCTTGCGGCTAATTTACCAGTTACCTTAGTTAGAATTGCGGTATCTTCGGGGAACATGCGTTCACGAAAAGTCAAACTCTTCGTAATTCTTTGTTTGCAGACAAGCCTCGCCGTGGCGCAAACCGCTGCCTACCTCGGCTTCGACCGCAACACCTACCCCGGCGACACTAACTTGAAAGCCCTGCACCAAACGTTCTCCTACACCGGCTACTGGCTCAACAATCCTCCGGGAGAAAAAACGAACACCTGGACCGGCCATCGCGCCGCCGTCGAATCCGCCGGGTTCGGATTCCTCGTGCTCTTCAACGGACGCCTATACGCCGAACTGAAATCCGTTGCCCACGCAACCAAGCTTGGCAACTCCGACGCGCAAGCCGCCGTCGCTGCCGAGCGCCGCGAAGGCTTTCCCGCGCACACCATCATCTTCCTCGACCAGGAGCAAGGCGGACGCATGTTGCCCGAGCAGAAAGCCTACATCTACGCCTGGGTCGACGGCGTCAGCGCCGCCGGATTCCGCGCCGGCATCTACTGCTCCGGCATCGCCGCCAAAGATGGCGGCAACATCGTTACTGCTGAAGACATCCGCGCCAACGCCTTCGGTCGCGATATTACATATTGGGTTAGCAACGATGCTTGCCCGCCCGCGCCCGGCTGCGCTTTTCCCGCGCGCACCGCCAGTCCTGCACAGAGCGGCATCGGCTTTGCGAAGGTCTGGCAATATGCGCAATCCCCACAGCGCAAAGATATCGCCGGCCGCTGCTCGAACTATGCGCGCGACGGCAGTTGCTACCCGGACCGGCAGGGCGTGCAGGACCTGCCTCTCGATCTGAACTTGGCCACCTCGCCCGATCCCTCAAACGGCAGATCGCGCTGACCTGTGCACGGCCCCATGTGGGGACAGCCGCCCCCCGGCTGTCCGCCGAGCGAAGCTCGGCCCGTGCCGACCGCGCTGTTACTTTGCTAAACTGTAACCGCTCCCTACGAATTCACTCCAGGAGAACGCACACTTCATGTCCCGCGCCCTCTCCGCTCTCGCCATCGCTCTGTTCCTCACCCTATCCGCCGCCGCGCAAGATACCTGGCAGCTTGATCCACCGCACTCCTCGGCGCAGTTCTCCGTTCGTCATCTGGGGGTTTCCACCGTTCGCGGCGCATTCACCAAGGTAAGCGGCACCGTGCAGTACGACCCTGCCAACCTCGCCAAGTCCTCGATTCAAACCACCATCGACGCCGCTTCCGTGGATACCCGCGTCGACATGCGCGACAACGACCTGCGCAGTCCGAACTATCTCGACGTGAAGAAATATCCCACCATCACCTTCCAGTCGAAGAAAATCGAGTCCGCCGGAGCGGGCAAGCTGAAGGTCACCGGCGATCTCACCATTCACGGCGTCACCAAGGAAGTTGTTCTCGACGTGGACGGGCCGTCCGCCCCCATGAAAGATCCGTGGGGCAACCAGCGCATGGGCGCGTCTGCGACCACCAAGATCAACCGCATGGATTTCGGCGTAGCTGGCGCTCCCGCCGTGGTCGGCGACGACATCACCATCACGCTTGATATTGAGATGACGAAACAAGTGCCAAAGTAGAAGCAAGCGAAGCAATTGGCAGTTAGCCATTAGCAACTAGCTTTAAGGCCCACCCTGCGAGGATAGGATAATCGCTAATTGCCAACTGCTGCCTACCAGCATGCGGTAGAATAAGCCCATCCCCATGTCAGACCGAACCTTCACTCTCGACGAAGCGCAGTCGCTGCTCCCTGTGCTCGAATCTCTTCTGCGCGCCGCCATCAGCGGCAAGAAGCTCATGGAAGAAGTCGAGGCTGAGATGCAGGCGCTCCAACACCGCATCTTCCTCAACGGGGGCACGCACGTCGATATTGTCCCGGTCGCCCGCCGTAAGGCGGAGCGCGCCAAGGCCGAGCAACGCGCCAAAGACGCCCTCGCCGAAATCGATTCCATCGGTGTGCAGGTCAAGGATATCGATATCGGCCTGCTCGATTTTCCTTGCGAGTTGGAAGGCCGCGTCGTCCTGCTCTGCTGGAAGATGGGTGAGGACTCGATCACCCACTGGCACGGTACGGACGAAGGTTTTGCCGGCCGCAAGCGCATCGACGAGCGCATCGCCCGGTCGAAGAGAGCCAACTAGCTGGTTCTCAGTCCTCAGCAAAACGCGCCCGGTCGTCCGCAAACATTCTCCCATTCCAGCATTAGTACGTTCCCCTAAGCCACCAAAGAAAACTCGAAAAGAATTAAGAATCCCGCATGCATTCTCGGGTTTCGCTTAACTGAGAACTGAGAACTGAGAACTGAGAACTGAGAACTGAGAACTGAGAACTGAGAACTGAGAACTGACAAAAGTTGACATTCCGAACAACTTCTTGCCCTGGAACGTACTCCAACCTGCGGTGTTTAGTGGAAAGAGAGATCGTTAGGGCAAAACTTCCGGTGCGGATCGTTCTGCGCCAGGATTCTTGAGCCAAATTTGCCCGATCCTGGCGCTGCCGCTTTTACGGCAAGTCCAGCGGGCACGAGGAAACAAATGAAGCTTCACCACGCAGTTCGCTTTCTGGCGTTCGGAGTTCTGCTGCTGGTTATTCCAGCAGTCCTCTCCTCCCCATCGGCGGCGCAAATCGCGATTGGCATCTCGGTGCGCACCGGGCCGCCCGCGCTGCCGGTTTACGAGCAGCCCATCTGCCCCAGTGCCGGCTACATGTGGACTCCCGGCTACTGGGCTTGGGGCGACGACGATGGCTACTATTGGGTCCCCGGGACCTGGGTGGAAGCGCCAGAACCCGGCTTACTGTGGACGCCCGGTTACTGGGGCTGGAACGATGGCGCCTACGCTTGGAACGGCGGATATTGGGGTTCACAGGTTGGATTCTATGGCGGCATTAACTACGGCTTTGGATATGGTGGCGTCGGCTTCGGCGGCGGTGAATGGCGCGGAGGCGCTTTCTTCTACAACACCGCTGTGATGCATGTGAACACCGTCAACATCACCAATGTCTATGTCAACCGCACGGTCATCGTTAATAACGAGTCGCACGTTGCTTTTAACGGCGGACAAGGCGGCGTGACTGCCCGCGCAACTGCGCAGGAAGAAGCCTATGCGCATCAAACTCATACTCCCCCGGTGGCGGCGCAGGTTCAGCAGGAACATGCGGCCAGCCAGAACCGCGCCTTGTTCGCATCGACAAATCACGGCCGCCCGGCAGTAGCCGCGACCGCAAAGCCAGGCGAATTCAGCGGACGCGGGGTGGTAGCGGCCAAGGCTGCCGGTGCCCCGTATCATGCTCCGGCCATGTCGCCAAAGGAAGCGCGCGCATCGGCCCCTGCGGCGAATCGAGGTGCCGAGAATCGCCCTGCGGAAACCCGACCTGCGGAGAAACGTGCGCCGTCGAATAGCGCTAAGGCGGAAACGAGCCCAAGCACTCCGTCGAGCAAGAGCAGTATGGCCAAGCGGCCAGAAAGCGCGACCCGGCCGGAAAACTCTCCCAAGGAGAACACCGCCCGCGAGAACGAGGCTCATCCAACTGCGCCTCATCCGGCTGAAAGCCACGCGGCGAAACCCACCCCTACCCCGAAATCGCACGTGAGCGAGCCTCCCAAGGAAAGCGAGCCAGGAGCCGAGAACGCTCATCCCGCAACTAAACCGGCAAGCAAACCACGGGCTGAGAGTGCGCCGCATCCCGCACCGAAGGCGCGAGAAAGCGCACCCAAACCAAGTGCACCGAAGGAGAGTGCACCGAAGCCGAGCGCGCCGAAGGAGAGCGCACCGAAGGCCAGTCCCAAACCGAGTGCTGCGCCGAAGCCGCAAAAGCCGGCTGCTCCGCCTAAGCAGGCCAATCCCCCGAAAGAGGAGCCCAAGGGACGGTAAACTGCTTTGTGTTAGATGATTCCATTGGCCAGTGCTCCGTCCGGCACTGGCCATTTTCTGTGCAAGGTCTTCGGCCATTGAGCGTTCTTACCCCAAGCGCACGTTAGCCGCGTTGGTTCCGTATTGGCACGAAGGTACAAGTGCGTGCTCGGCCCGGAATCTTCTCTGCTACAATTTTTTACAACCGTCGTTGCGCAGAGATCGTATCTTGTAGTGGGGCGTAGAAGAGGGGGATGTAGAAGTCAAGGAAAGAGACGCAGCTGGCTACCTCTCCCGCGTGACGGCCGGTTTAGAGGAAGGCAGGTTTTCAGAGTAAGTTTCGGAGTCAGGCAGTCGGGCGAGGAAAGTTTCAGGCCGAGCAGGCGCGCCCAAGGAGTCTCGCACAACTATGTCATCCAAGAAGCGGAAATTCAGCCTCGCTGGCGCCTTCGCCGCGCTCGCAATGTTGGCCCTAGCCGTAAGCTGCAAAGGCTTTTTCGTCCCGGAACAGTTGGCCTCGATCACCATTTCACCATCCGCCCCAACCGTGCCCCTCGGAGGCACCGTGCAACTCGAAGCCTTCGGCACCAATACCGACAGTTCATCGGCTGGCAATGTTACGGGCAAGGTCACGTGGTCGGGCAGCGGCGCTGGTATCACCGTCGGCGGAGGGGGACTGCTGACCGGGACTGACCTTAGCTCAACCGCGGCTACAATCACAGCGGAGGATCAAGGGATTACGGCAACAGCGTCGGCGACCGTCTGCGTCGAGAACGGAACGAACTTTACTATGAAGTTCACCCCCGGCAACAACGTCGATTCGGACACTGCGGTAACGATCGGCGTGACCGCCGACGTTTCGGGAATCTCGGGCCCTCAAGATGTCACTGCCGGCGTTACGTGGTCTGCGAGCAATACTGCAGTTTCGATTACCGCGGGGGATCCTGCGAGCGTGGATTTGACTGGCGTCACAACTTCCGGCACGGTGACAATTTTCGGAACCTACACCTGCAACGGCGTGGCCACCAACTTCCAGAGCAATCTGACCGTCACCGTAGCGGCAACGTAGGGCCCGGCGCGGACAGGTTGCCCGCTTCTGAGGTGTGATTATGAAATCAAGGTGCCCCATTTCCCGCGCAGAAGAAATAAAGAAGTGCTTCTCAAGCGCCCAGCAGTTGGACCCCCTCGTTCGCGGCGGCGGCCCGCAGTTGCCGGTCCAGCGTAGCGAGCGGAATTTTCCGACGAGCAGCGATTTCCAGGTAAGCAGCGTCGTAAACCGTAAGTCCATGGCGCTCGGCGAGATGTAGAGCGGCAGTCCAGGCTTGCCGGTCGGCTTCAGCATCTACCTTCACCGGAAGCAGCGCAAGACTGGCTAAGGCGCCATCGCGAAAATCTCCGGCGTGGCGTCCGCGCCGGACATTCAATTGCAAAACATTCGCAATTTCCCATCGCCATAGCCCCGGAACCCATGCGCCACCAAGTCTTATGTTGTCGAACAAACGCAGAACGGCGTCGGTCGTTTCATCGGCATAGATCCATGCGAGTGCAACCGAACTATCAAGAACCAGGCTCATGCCGGCGGCTCCGTAATTCCCGCAACCAGACTCCCGCAGTTGTGATCACCGACGCCCCTCGTCGCGCAGCTTCTTCATCTCTTCCCAGTCGAAGGCAGGTCGCCCCGGATTCTCCCTGGCCAACTGTCGAGCGCGTTCGCGCAGACGCTCGAATGCCGCCTGCACTTGATCTTGATTGGGGTATCCAGTGTTGGGGACCAGCCGGGCTACAGGCTTGCCGTGGCGCGTAATGACGATTTCCTCTCCTCGCTCGACCCGGTCGAGCAAGGTCCCGAGCGTATTCTTGGCTTCAAAAGCACCCACTTGCAGGATAGTTGGGATCTCGTTTTTCATTTAAGCTAGCTTAAGCTAGATCATTCTGAAAAGCAACCGCCAAATTACCATATTAAATACTGGTATCAACTATGGTAAAATAGCTGTCATGCAAACGCGCAAGATCACTGTGGAGATTCCCCAAGGTCTCCTCGAAAAGGCGCAGCAGGCCAGCGGTGCGGGTATCACGCAGACCGTCCGAACTGGGCTGCAGCTGCTGGCAGCATCGGAAGTCTATGATCGCTTGTTGCAAATGCGGGGTAAGGTCCGCTTCGGTCGCACGTTCGAGGAATTGAAGGAAGATCGTTAACGGCTCAATCGAACCCATGATCGCAGCCGACAGCAGCACGTGGATCGCGTTTCTCGAAGGCGCTCCAGGCCAGGATGTGCAACTGCTGGAGCGGGCGCTAAAAGATGGCCAGGTGCTGATGATCCCAGTGGTGTTGACTGAATTGTTAAGTGGTCCGCTGCTTTGCTCCGAAGCTGCGGAAACACTTTCGGACATTCCCATGATTGAAGTCGAACTGGGCTACTGGCAGCGCGCCGGTCTGCTAGGGGCGAAAGTATTGTCGATGCGCCGCAAGGCTCGACTCGGCGATGCGCTGATCGCTCAAACCTGCATCGACCGTGGTATTGCTCTCCTCACGCGCGATCAGGATTTCCGCGCATTCGCAGATGCGGCGCAGCTCAATCTTGTCCTGTAGTCGGCACGATGCAGGAATTCCTTGCATCTGCGGGCATCCCATTTCTCCGTAACAGACCCGTAGACTCAAGCGCCGCTGACGGAAGCCCCATGCCCACTCGTAAGTTGCCATCGCCGGAAGGCACAGTATTATCGAAAAGGCGAGTCACCCCCACGAAACTTGCCCGCGGACCATCGACTAACAACCAAGGACGAACGAACGATTCCCTATGTCTGACATTCGCTGCATCGGTATCGGTACCGGAGGCGGGGATGCGCCCGGCCTCAACGCGGTCATTCGCGCCGCCACCAAAGCTGCCATCATCAAGTACGGATGGAAAGTCATCGGCATCCCGGATGGCTTCGACGGCCTTATCTGGCCCGAGAAATCGTTCGAGCTCACACTCAAGGAAGTCTCCGGCATTTTGCCCCGCGGCGGAACCATTCTCGGCACCACCAACCGCGGCGATCCCTTCCACTACAAGAGCGTTGAGAACGGCCAGGAAGTCTCCCGCGACATTTCAGCCCAGGTGATCGCCAATGCCGCCAAGCTCGGTATTGACGCCATCATTACCATTGGGGGCGACGGATCGCAGAAGATCGGCCACGAACTTTTTCTCAAGGGGATGAAGATCGTTGGCGTGCCCAAGACCATCGACAACGACCTTTCCGCCACTCAGGTTACTTTCGGCTTCGACACCGCGCTGCACACCGTCACCGACGCCATCGACAAGATTCACACGACTGCGGCGTCGCATCACCGCGTGATGGTGGTTGAGGTGATGGGCCGCGACTGCGGCTGGATCGCGCTTGAGGCCGGCATCGCCGGCGGCGCTCACGTGATCCTCATCCCGGAAATCCCGTTCACCGTCGATCACATCTGCCAGGATATCGCGGAGCGCGAAAGAACTGGCAAGTACTTCACCATCGTTGTGGTGGCGGAGGGGGTGAAGTTGCCGCCGGAGTTGAAAGAGAACCGGCGCGCCAGCGCAGTCGGCAACTTGATCGGCAACGCCATCGCTATCGGATCGGGCAAAGAGGTGCGGATCAGCGTGCTGGGACACATTCAGCGCGGCGGCACCCCATCGCCCTTCGACCGCATTCTGGCGACGCGCTTCGGCGTGGCCGCTGTCGACCTGATCGCAGCCGGAGGTTTCGGCATGATGGTCGCCTTGCACGGTGATTCCATCGTTTCGGTGGACGTGGCCCACGCCATTGGTCACCTCAAGTCTGTAGATCCGCAAGGCGAACTGGTGCGCGCCGCCCGCGCAATTGGCATTGGCTTCGGCGATTAAATCACATGTCGGCCGGTTTCAAGTTTCCAGTTTTCGCCCTCAACCGCGAAGCGGGAACACGACGAGCAACGATGAGGTCCTAGCCGTCCGAACCGGAAACTGAGAACTAAGAACTGAGAACTGAGAACTGAGAACTACTCCTTCATCATGGCGTCAATCAGCACGTAGAGTTGGCTGCTGTCGTGCATTTCCACGTAGGGCTTATCCGGATGCCGGCTGCTGACGATGTACACCGTGGGTGTATGTTCGAGTTTAATGGCCTTGCCGATGTCACGGTCGGCGTTTACCTCGGCCGCGTACTTGCCCTGCGGATCGACCACGAAAGGGAAATCCACTTTGTGTTCGCCGGCGAACTTTTCCGCGTAGCCGCGCAGGTTTTGCGGATTGATCTCAAGCTGGTTCGAGAAAATATAATCGCGAAAATCGTTGCCCAGCGCTTTCGAAGTCGCGTCGAAGTAGCGCGCCATTACGGCCGCCTCATACGACCAATTGTGCATGGGAAGAGGAAAGTCATGACGCACCAGGGGAATCTTATAGGTCTTCGCGGCCTGCTCGAGAATGGGCGCCACACGCCGGCACTGCGGGCACTGCAGATCCTCGAAGACCACGATAGCCACCTGCGCGCCTTTGGGCGGACGCAGCACCGGATTCACCGTGTCATTCGCCGCCGCCCACAACCCGGCGGCGAGCACTAAGGCAATCGGCAGAAGAAGACCGAAACGATTCTTGAATATATCTTGCATCGCTGGTTGGCCGATACGTGGCCTGCCTTCATGGTAACCGAAGCGCCTTCACGATGTCAGGTTACGGGAGAGATCCAGTTTCTTCCCGGAGATGCAGCCATATAGACCTCCGTATCCCAAACCGTCACCCCGACGCGCTATAGTAAAAAGTTGACCTCTTCTTAAGTTAGCTCGCGGACTTTAAGCTCGTTAAGATCAACCTGTTAAGATCGTGAGACCGTCCTCTCCAATGCATCCTTATCGGCTCGCCTTGGCTTTCGCGCTAGCGGCGGCCCTTTTGCTCGGACTCGCCGCCTGCACCCGCAAAGGCCACCGTGTGCTGGAGGTGAATTACGTCTCGGCGGTCCAGGCTACGCTGCGCGACCAGGTAGCCACCATGTACAACCGCGTCGGTACGGTGAAGAACGGCGAGCGCGTGGAGGTGCTGGAGCGCGAGAAGCGTTTTTCCCGCGTGCGCACCGCGACTGGCATCGAGGGCTGGATCGAGCAACGCTACTTGGTCGACCAGCAGACCTACGACGGCCTGCAGAAGCTCACGCAAGAGAACCTCCGCGATCCGGTGCAGGCGGCAGGTGTGCTGCGCAACGACTCGAACCTGCACTTAACCCCCGGGCGCGAGACCGAGCATCTGTATCAGCTCGTGGTGGGAGCAAAGGTTTCCGTATTGAAACGCGCCACGGTGGAAAAACAGCCGGGAGCGGCTCCCGCTCCGGCCAAGTCCGCGAAAGCATCTTCCGGCCCCATGCTGGAGGACTGGTGGCTGGTGCGTGATGCACAGAACCGCGTGGGCTGGGTGCTGGCGCGCATGGTAGACCTCGACGTTCCGCTCGACGTGGCGCAGTATGCCGAGGGCCAGCGCTTCGTCGCATTCTTCGTGCTGAACCAGGTGGAGGACCCGGGCAAAGAGGGCGCTGACAAGAAAGTTTCACAGTACCTCTGCGTCATCACCGAGCCGCATGACGGCCTGCCCTACGACTTCGATCAGATCCGAGTCTTCACCTGGAATGTCCGAAAGCATCGCTACGAAACCGCTTACCGCGAACATGGCCTGAACGGCGTGCTGCCGGTGACGGTGACGAGTGAGAATTTCGACAAGGAAGGCGTGCTGCCAGTCTTTATCCTGCGCGTGAAAAACGATAGCGGCAACATCAGCCAACGCAAGTACAAGATGAACTCGCCGATTGTGCACAGGGTGCTGGCCCCAGGGGAACAGAAGGAAGCGCCGAAGCCGGCGGGGAAACGCCGTCGACGCTAGCAGTAGAAGTCCGCGATACTCTTCACCACCCACCGCTGTTCTTCTTCCGTGAGTTCGGGGAACATCGGCAGGGCGAGCACTTCTTTTGCTGCGCGCTCGGCTTCGGGGAAGTCGCCTTCGCGGTAGCCGAGATACACGAAGCACGGCTGCAGGTGCAGCGGGATGGGATAGTAGATTTCCGTCCCGATCTTGCGGGCAGTGAGGAACTCGCGCAGCTCGTCGCGGCGGTAGGCGCGGACGACATACTGATGAAAAACGTGGTGAGCATGCGCCGAAGTCGACGGAAGTTGAATGGGCGCCGCATTCTCCGTTCGCTCGGCCGCAGGCTCCCCGGCCGCTGATGCCAGGCCAGCGGCAGCAAAGAGCTGATCGTAGCGCGCGGCGCGCTCGCGGCGGGCGTCGTTCCATCCTTTTACGTATTTCAACTTCACGCGCAGGATGGCAGCCTGCATCGCGTCGAGGCGGCTATTCCATCCCAACTCTTCATGGACGTAACGGCGCGAGCTGCCGTGATTGCGCAGAAGGCGCATGTGCGCAGCCATCGCAGGGTCGCTGGTCGTCACCAAACCGGCCTCGCCGTAGGCGCTGAGATTCTTGGTGGGATAGAAGCTGAACGCCGCGGAGACGCCCATTGATCCTGCACCGCGGGCTTTACTCCGCTCACCTCCCAGGCGCGCGCCGATAGCCTGCGCGGCATCTTCGATCACGGACAAATGGAATTCGTCCGCCAGCCGCTGCAACCAGTCCATGTCCACGCATTGTCCATAGAGATGTACCGGGAGCAACGCCCGGAGTTTGCCATGCTGGCCGCCACGCAGAAAACACTCGACCTGCGCCGGATCGAGGTTGAAGGTGCGAGGATCGATATCGGCAAACACCGGCCGCGCGCCGGCGCGCACAATGGCGCTGGCCGAGGCGAAAAAGCTGAAAGGCGTGGTAAGAACCTGATCTCCAGGCTGCACCCCAGCGGCTGCCAGAGCCAGCCACAGGGCGTCGGTGCCGGAAGCGCAACCGACGGCGTCGCCCGCTCCGCAGAAGTCCGCAACCTCGCCCTCCAGCGCCTCCACCTCGGGCCCCAGAATGTAATGCTGCGAAGCGCACACCCGCCCCACGGCCGCCAGCACGTCGGCACGAATCTGCTCATACTGCCGCTGCAAATCGAGCATCGGCACGGCGTCGAGCGGCCTCGCGCCAGATGTGGGCGAACCCGCCGAATCTAGTTTGGAGGATTCGGGTGTGGTGGAAGACTGGGTCACGGAAAAGGAGATTGTAGCAGCAGAAGTCTACGCCGCCAGGATCTGTGGAGCATTGACTGCCAGAGCGGACATACCAATTTCCATAGCTTGCTTCCGTAAACCCGTGTATCTGCGCCTGATACCCACCGAAGTCTTGCATGCATATTTAAGATAGCAAACGGCTTACGGCTGTTATGTTTTGGAACATAAGCTGCTTAGCTTTCTTTAGCGCCACCAGTTCGATATCTTGTCGGCCTGTTGGAACCATAATGTCTCAGTGTTCTGCAAGGAGAATCCACGTGAAATGCCTCTTCCGATCCGGATTTGTTTCGCTGATGGTTTTCGGAACGATAGTCTTCGGCGCCACGTTCGCCCTAGCCCAAGGAATTGTTACGGGGTCTATTTCGGGAGTCGTGCAGGATCCACAGGGCGCGGTGGTCGCGGGCGCGAACGTCACTGCCAAGCATCTTGACACGAATCGGGAGTTCAAAGCCAAAACGAACTCCACGGGAGTTGTGGAACTGCGTGATTTACCGCGGGGCGCGTACAATTTGCGCGTTGAAGCGAGCAACTTTCGCGGGTATCTCGCCAATGGCGTTGTAGTGAATGTGGGTCAGGATACGTCGCTGGGTATCATCAAGCTTGAAGTGGGGTCCTCTTCCGAGACGGTCACGGTGGAGGGTACCGCCCCGCTGATCGAGGCTACGACGGACCAGATTACGGACACCTTCAGTTCGGAAAAAGTAGCCGACTTGCCGATGGGCAACACATTCGACTCACTGGCCCTATTCGTTCCGGGCGTCGCAACCGCTGGCGATGCCAGCTTCAGCAATAACAATGGCGCCGAGCTTTCCGTGAACGGTCAGCGCGCCCGCTCCAATAATTTCCAGATTGACGGACAGAGCAACAACGACAACTCCATCGGTGGCCCGGACATATTCTTCGGCAACCAGGACGCCATCGCCGAGATTCAGGTGGTCACCAACTACGACGCCGAGTTCGGCCGAAACACTGGCGCGGTGGTGAACTATGTCACCAAGTCTGGCACCAACCAATTGCACGGGGCTGCGTACGAGATCTGGGATGGTTCAACCTTTGATTCGCTGACCAACGAGGAAAAGAATCCGGTGTTTGGCTTTTGCCCGCCCGGTGTGTCCCCGTCGACTGGCTGCACTGCGCCTGTGGTCTCTCGGTTTGTGGAGAACCGGTTTGGTGGCGCCGTTGGAGGGCCGATTAAGAAAGATAAGGTTTGGTTTTTCGGCTCCACGAACATAGATCGACAGCGCTCTGCCGGCCAACCCAGTTCTTCGGGATCGGGTATCGTGCCAACGCCCACAGGGGTCACCCAGTTGCAAGCTGCTTTTCCATCCAGCCCCATCGGCTTGATCGAAACCACGATTGGTCCCAATGTGATTACGGCGGGTAATCCGACCTTCACAAATCTGCAGAATGTACTCGTGACCAACCAGCCCAACACGACATGCACTGTGGCGGGCACCGACGGCTGCACGCCGATTCAGTTTGGCGTCATCTCGCGCTTCGTGCCCAGCCCATTTAACGACGAGGAGGCCACGGGTCGGGTCGACTTCAAATTGACGAATAAAGATAACCTTTTTGCCCGTTACGTCTATCAGAAGCAGTTCGAAGGCGGCATCGGCTTCGGCAATGGCATCGACATCGGCGACTATCAGGATGTCCCCTCCCTGAGCCAGCAGATTGGCTTGGACTGGGCGCGCAACTTCAGCAACGCTTTCGTCAATCAGGTCCGCTTCAGCTTCTCGCGGGCCAGCATATTCTTCCAGGAGCAATCCTTTGCGACTTGCAATTCCGTCAGCCCCACAGCGTGCCCGACGGATATGATTCTGGCCGGTTCGGCGGCGCAAGATATCGTAAGCTTTGGCGTGGCGGCTGGCTTTCCACAAGGACGTATCATCAACGTGTACCAGTTGCAGGACAATGCCTCAATGCTGAAGGGCCATCACACCATTAAGTTCGGTGCCGAAGTCGACCAGCAGCGTTCGCCCAACGTTTTTCTTCCTGAAAACAATGGCGTGTTCGTCTTCGGCTCCTTCAACGACGTCGTTGCTAACAATCCCGAGCTAACGCAAGTCGCGCTGGGCAGCCCCATTCTCCCTTTCACGGAGTGGGACTTGGGCCTCTATGTGCAGGACGACTGGAGAGTTAAGAGCAATCTGACCCTGAACCTGGGCATGCGCTGGGATTGGTACCAGCAGGCCATCAATTTGTTGCATCAAAAATCGACGGAACAGCAGACGGGCTCGCTCCCCTTGTGGTCCACCAGTCTTCCCCTGAGTACCACCACCGTGCCGACCGTCCCCGAGCAGTTGCACAACTTTGCCCCTGTGCTAGGTTTTGCCTGGACCCCGAATATTGCCGGCGATGAAAAGACTGTCGTTCGCGGCGGCTTCCGGATTGCCTACGATCCTCAGTTCTACAATATGTTCCTGAACGTGGGCACGTCCGCTCCCGCGGTGAATCTTGCCACGTTATTCGGCACCGGCCTGCCTACGACGGGTTTCTTCGGAACGCAGGTGATTCCCTACTTACAGCCGCTGGCGCCAGCCGGGAACCCTGGCTTTGCTGACCAGGTGCAGGTGAGTCCCAACTTCCGGAACCCCTACTCGGAACAGTGGAACTTCGGATTTCAGCGCTCCTTCACCAGCAGGATTGTGGGCGAGGTACGCTACGTGGGCAACCATGGAGTTGGGCTTTTCCAGACGCGGAACGGAAATCCGGAGTTGGGTCCGCTCATCGCCGGCGGGTTCTCAAACGTGATTCCGGCGGGCTTGACGCCCTGCGCCACAGCAGGCGCGCCCGGTTTTGCAGCCGGGAATGTTAACTGCAACTTCACCAATGTAATTACGGATGCCAACACGGCAAATTCCAACTACAACGGCCTGCAGACTGAACTGCGAATTGCCAACTTTCACGGCGTGAGCGGTACCGCGTCCTACACCTACAGCAAGACAATCGACAACGCCAGCGAGATTTTCAGCACGATTGCTGGTGGCAACACTCTGGCGCAAGCGCAGGATCCGTTCGCGATTGGCGGACCGGAACGAGCTAACTCGGGAACGGATTTCCCGAATATCCTCGGCGTGGCCCTCGTCTACGATCTTCCGTTCTATAAGGGACAACATGGAGCGGCGGGGCACGTGCTGGGCGGATGGCAGGTGAACACGACCTACCGTTTCACCAGTGGACAGCCTTACACCACAATTCAAAGATACCCGGGCAACGGCAGCTTTTGCGATCCGGGAGAGGATTTTGGCGGAAACTACGATACCTGCCGCCCCATCCTGAGCAACGCCGCTCTGCCCCTTACTTCCGTCGGGCAATATTGCGACGGAACAACCGCAACGTGCCTAAGTCCCGCTCTCGCCGCGCTGCCTCTGGGCACTCTGGTCAACTTTACGGACCCGTGTTTTGGAAGTAGTGCGGGAGCTTCGCCGTGTGCGGTCACGCCGATTGCTGGGGCTCATTGGATCCATAACGATCCGATTGCCGCCCAAGTCGTAGGCACGCCGTTTGCCGGAGTGGGACGCAATACACTGCGCGGGACGCCCATCAGCACCGCCAATCTCTCTGTGTTCAAGAACATTAAGATGACCGAGCGGGTTACCGCTCAATTCCAGGCAACTGCGTATAACGTTATGAATACACAGTTCCGCGGTGTTCCGGATCCCATTCTGGACGACGTGGCCTCCGGCGCGTTCCAGAACACCAACTTCAACGTAAATGGTGGAGGCACGTTTGCTGGCAACATCATCACCGATGGCATCGGACAGCGGCGGCTGTTTTTCGGCTTGAAGTTCATCTTCTAATTAGCTTCGTTTAATCAGCCTCGTTTTTGAATTCAGACCGGCCGAGAGGTCGGCCTGTTTTTTTCCAGACATCCGTTTCCCAATCTCACTTCCCAAACATCGGGTAGTGACTCGCCGCGCCCATGAAGAACAGCATCACGACAGAAAGGAACGCATTGGCTCGCGATACCAGGAAAGCTTGGCGCGCCATTGCCTTGGCTCTGTCTGGCATGGGAGTGCCGTTGGTGGCGTTGTCGCGGGTCCATTGAATAAGGCGCTTTTGGATGCGCCAGATTACTCCCCAGACGTTGAGCAGCATGACCCAGCCGATGCCGCCGCCAATGCCGATCGAAAGCAGCCGGCTGCTCTCCCAGCCGTGGCTGTTTAAGCTCAGGAAGAGCCATGCTGCGGCCGCGACCACTACGGCATAGACCACTCCGATGAATGCGCCTTTGTCGAAGACGCCTTTGCTGGGGATAAGGCAGGCGTAGAGCACTCCCCAGACGATTGTCCAGATCAGAAAGAAGCTGCCCATCACCGCCCCGTGCGAAGGGTTCAATCCCAGAATCTGGCCGTTGTGGACATCGGAAGTCACAATCATTTCCCAGTAGCCGATTCCGACAAGAACCGTGAGCGCCGCCGACATTCGAAACCACCATAGCGCCCTCGTCATAAGCGCGGGTAGGACTCTGCCCCTGGTGCCAGCGTCGAGTTCCTTCATTAACGGAGAATTCACCAGATTGAAGAAATAGAGCAGGCCGATCCAGGTGATGCCGGCGAGGAAGTGAATCCAGCGCAGCAGCATCTCGATATTGGTCTTAAGGTCGGGGGGGAAGTTGATTTGGGGTCCAAAGAAAGTTGCGAGAGCAACGCTTGCCATGATGCCTCCTAGGATTTCACCCGGTATCTTCGCATACTGCATAAGGCACGGCGAAGAACGGGCGCTGTGGGCTATGCAGGGGCAGAATTGCCCACGCCGGGGATTGTACACAACAGCTCGGGAGGATGGGGCAGGGGATGCCTTCGCAAATCTTCACACCGTGCAGGAAATCTGGCTTTCGCAACTTCCGGGTTGAAAAGCGCAGGGCGACGCCGTATGGTACTCGCAGCTACCTGCTGGGCGGCGCTGCCTCGGAAACGTGGCGGCGAGAAGGCAGGATTTGTCCCCCCGTGTTCCTTAGGCGGAAAGCCGTGAGGAACGTGCTGTTGTTTTGAGCTTGCCCTGCGGCGAATGCCGATAGGTGCAGGTTGGTTGCTCGCAGTTCAAAGAACTTAAGGAGATCGGCTATGGAAAGCAGCAAGCCGGCGCAGAACATCCAGGATTCCTTTCTCAACACGGCCCGCAAGGAAAGACTGAGCATCACAATTTATCTGCTGAGCGGGGTGAAGTTGACGGGCCGGATTCGTTCGTTTGACAAGTATTCCGTGGTGCTGGAGGCCAACGGACAAGAGCAATTGATCTTCAAGCACGCCATCTCGACCATCGTGATGGGCCGAACCGTGCCGCACGTCGCGCACGTGGCGCATCCGGAGGCGAAGGTTGCGGCAGCAACCGGAGCCGCCTCGTCGTCGGCATCTTCGTCGCCCGCAACGGCTTCGGCGGCAAGCGCTTCGGGCACCGAAGGGTAAGGCGTTTTCGGATTGCGTAGTTCTCATCCCAAGAAGACCCGTGTTCGTGCGTTCGTAAGCAGACGTGTGCCCCTCGGCGCGGAGCCGGTGCGCCCAGAGGATTCGCAGGAACGCGCGTTTCTGGTGGGGATTGATGTGCGCACACGCGGCCGCGGCGCCAAAGGCACGGTGACCGCGCAGGCGCAAGCGGCACGGGATGCGGCGTCCGCTGCGCCCGCAGCGAACGGCAAGGCCGGGGTGCCGGCCCATGCCCCGGGAAAGTCCAATAACAAGCCGAGCATTCCAGAGTTTGACGCGGACGAGTCGTTGGCGGAATTGCGCACGCTGGCGGGGAGCGCGGGCGCGAAAGTTGTCGGCGAAATTCTGCAGCGGCGCGACCGGCCCGATCCCGCCACTTTGATCGGCGCAGGCAAGCTCGAGGAAATTGCCGGCGCGGCCGCATCGGTGAATGCCGACCTGCTTCTCTTCGATCACGATCTCACCGCTTCGCAGCAGCGCAATATCGAAAAAATCGTCAAGCGGCGGGTCATCGACCGCACTCAGTTGATCCTCGACATTTTTGCGCGGCACGCGCGCACGCGCGAAGGTCAGTTACAAGTAGAACTGGCGCAGTTGCAATACATGCTGCCGCGGCT